>NZ_FCNT01000095.1 GCF_900021155.1 Alistipes sp. CHKCI003 | reverse complement strand
TCTCGGGGCAGGGCGAAGAGGGGGGGGCGGAAGACATTTCGCGGATCGGCGCCGGCGGCGGAAAATGCATGCGGCATCCGGCGGAACGTGCGCGGGGAGGCTGCGTGCGGGACCCGCCCGGCGGAGCTGGAACGGGCCCCGGGCCGGAACCGCGGCCGGGCGGGCTCCGGAGCCGGCAACAATTCCGCGGGCATATGCGCGTTTTATCGCCGGAATTTCGTATCTTTGTCCGGATCTTAGTTCTGATGCAACCTCAAATGGAGAAGCAAATCGTCGTCCGGCTGCGCAACGCCGCCATCTACCACGCCGACAACCCGTTCGGCTCCTGTTCGCCCCGCAAACTCGCCGAACGCGGCGAGATGGTCCTCGCAGACATAGACTTCGAAGTGGCCCGAGGCGAATTCGTCTATCTGATCGGCCGCGTCGGCAGCGGCAAAAGCACGCTGCTCAAGACGCTCTACGCCGAGAACCGGCTCGTTACGGGCGAAGGCGAAGTGGCCGGATTCGACCTGCGCAGCCTCCGCCGGAAGGACATCCCCTATTTGCGGCGCAAGCTCGGGATCGTCTTTCAGGACTATCAGCTCCTCACCGACCGCAACGTCTTCATGAACCTCTACTACGTGATGAAGGCGACGGGGTGGAAAAACGAGGGCGAAATCCGCCGCCGCATCGACGAAGTGCTGCGGGTGGTCGAGTTGCAGAACAAGAGCTACAAGATGCCGTTCGAACTCTCGGGCGGCGAACAGCAACGTCTGGTGATCGCACGTGCGCTGCTGAACGATCCCAAGCTGCTGCTGGCCGACGAGCCGACGGGCAACCTCGACCCCGTTACGGCCGAAGGGATCATGCGGCTCTTCCAGCAGATCGCGCAGCGCGGCTGCGCCGTGGTGATGTCCACGCACAACACCTCGCTCATCGAACAGTTCCCGGCCCGGGCTCTGCTCTTCGCCAAGGGCCGCGTGCGCGAAATGAATCTCGCGGCCCAGCTGGCGGAATAACGGCCGGCAGCCGCCGATCCGGATGCGGCCGACGACACTCCCGGACCCGACCTCCGACGCTCCATGCGGCATCTTCGCCTCTTTCCCGCAGTCCGGGAGCGGTGCGGCGCCGGCTGCCGGTGCGGGCGAAGCGCACTCCGCCGCAAGGGGCGCGAACGGACCGCACCGCGAAGGCAGGCGCGGCAAGGAGGGAGGGGGCGCAAACAATCTCCACCTTCGAGAATCGAATCATCGCATTACTCGTCTTTCCCGTCGCCCCCCCCCAAGCCGGAAGCAGGCCGCCGTGCGGGACGGACGTCCGTTCGCGGGGTTTCGTTGCGGACAGGTGTCGCCGTGCCTTGCGCGAATATCCGGGCCGCCACAGCACAGGAGCTCCGTGTCGTCGACCGCGACTGCATCCGGGCGTCTGCATCTCGGATTTTTCACGCTTTCCCCGGCGGCGGGAAACAAGCTCGGGGAACAGAGAGGGGGGGGGAAGCGCCGCCTGCTCCGAAGGCGCGAAGACACGGAGCCCCGGACGGCGGCGGGCTGCACGGTCCGAAAGGACCGCAGAGGAGAGAAGGGGAAGATGTCATCGTCGGACATATATCTATTTCGCTCCCGACGGAAACAGGTTGCGTTAGCGGTGCGGCCGAGCGCCGTGCCGAACGGGATTCGAAGCGTGCCGAGCGGAAAATCGCCCTGCACAGGACGGATTTTTGCGTGCCGCCGCAGGGAGCGGAAGCCGCGGATCGGCGCCGGCGGCGGGACCGGCCCGAATCTCGGGCGGGTGCACTCCGCCGCAGTGGGGCGGCGCCGAACGGCCGACATCGGAGGAGGGGCGATATCGGACTTCCCGGGAAACGGCCGGACGGAGAGCAGCGTCTCCGGCGAAACCGAATGCGATCCGCATTTCGCACGCAATGCGCCGAGGAGCGAAAAACATCCGAAACGCGCCGAACGCTTCCGGAGAAGGCGGGCGCGTCTTCGGACCTCGCACGCGATGCGCCGGGACAAAAAGGCTACCGGGAAGCGCAGAACGTATCCGGCGATACCGGACGCGATCCGCGCCTTGCACGCAATGCGCCGAGAAACGGAAACATCCGAAACACGCCGAACGCTTCCGGAGAAGGCGGGCGCGTCTTCGGACCTCGCACGCGATGTGCCGGGACGAAAAGGCTACCGGGAAGCGCAGAACGTATCCGGCGATACCGAATGCGACCCGCATTTCGCACGCAATGCGCCGAGAAGCGGAAACATCCGAAACGCGACGAAGGCTTCCGGAGAAGGTGGGCGCGTCTTCGGACCTCGCACGCGATGTGCCGGGACGCAAAGGCCACCGAGAAACGCAGAACGTATCCGGCGATACCGGACGCGATCCGCATTTCGCACGCAAATCGCCGAGAAGCGGAAACATCCGAAACGCGCCGAACGCTTACGGAGAAGGCGGGCCCCGAAACGGACGCAGCAGGGGCGCCGCCGCGACGGGAAGCCGGACGTTTTCAGCCCTTCGGAAAAAAGCGTTCCGAGGAGGCGGCATTTGTTTTTTTCGGGGAAAATCCCTATATTTGTACGATATTTAATCAGGACCAATGAGTAGTACAGAAGAAAACGTAAAGAAGCGGGACGAAGAGTACTCCGCATCCAATATCCAAGTGCTGGAAGGGCTCGAAGCGGTGCGCAAACGTCCGGCCATGTATATCGGCGACATCGGCGAAAAGGGACTCCACCACCTCGTCTACGAGGTCGTGGACAACTCGATCGACGAAGCGCTCGCAGGCTACTGCACGCATATCGACGTAACGATCAACGAGGACAACTCGATCTCCGTGCGCGACAACGGCCGCGGCATCCCGACCGACTTCCACGAGAAAGAGGGCAAGTCGGCGCTCGAAGTGGTGCTCACCGTATTGCACGCGGGCGGCAAGTTCGACAAGGGCAGTTACAAGGTCTCGGGCGGTCTGCACGGCGTGGGCGTCTCGTGCGTCAATGCGCTCTCGACCCTTCTCATCGCCGAGGTGCACCGCGAAGGCAAGATCTACCGGCAGACCTACTGCAAGGGAGCGCCCACGTCGGCGGTGGAGGTCGTAGGCGAATGCTCGGACCGCGGTACGACCGTAACGTTCAAGCCCGACGGCGAAATCTTCACCCACACGACCGAATACAAGTACGACATTCTGGCCAACCGTCTGCGCGAGCTGGCGTTTCTGAACAAGGGCATACACCTCAGCCTCACGGACCGGCGCCAGAAGGACGAAACGGGCGAATGCCGCACGGAGCGGTTCTACTCGGAGGAGGGGCTCAAGGAGTTCGTGCGCTACCTCGACGCCACGCGCGGGACGCCGATCATCGACTCGATCATCTACCTCGATACCGAGAAAAACGGCGTGCCGGTGGAGGTGGCCATGCAGTACAACGACTCCTACTCGGAGAACGTACACTCCTATGTCAACAACATCAACACCATCGAGGGCGGCACGCATCTCACGGGATTCCGCCGGGCGCTGACCCGCACGCTCAAGAAATACGCCGACGACTCGGGCATGCTCGCAAAGCTCAAGTTCGACATCAACGGCGACGACTTCCGCGAGGGCCTCACGGCCGTGGTGTCGGTCAAGGTGGCCGAGCCGCAGTTCGAGGGACAGACCAAGACCAAGCTCGGCAACGACGAGGTGGCCGCAGCGGTGGATCAGGCGCTCTCGGCGGCACTCGGACAATATCTGGAGGAGAATCCCAAGGACGCCCGGGCCGTGGTGCAGAAGGTGATCCTCGCGGCGACGGCCCGCCATGCGGCCCGCCATGCCCGCGAACTGGTGCAGCGCAAGACCGTGCTCTCGGGCGCCGGACTGCCCGGCAAACTGGCCGACTGCACGAGCCGCGACCGTTCGATCGCCGAGATCTTCTTCGTGGAGGGCGACTCGGCAGGCGGCACGGCCAAGTCGGGCCGCGACCGCAACTTCCAAGCCATTATGCCGCTGCGCGGCAAGATCCTGAACATCGAGAAGGCGCAGGAGCACCGCATGTGGGAGAACGAGGAGATCAAGAACATGTTCACGGCCCTCGGCGTTACGATCGGCACCGAGGAGGACAGCAAGGCGCTGAACCTCGAAAAGCTCCGCTACAACAAGATCATCATCATGACCGATGCCGATGTCGACGGCAGCCACATCGCCACGCTGATGCTCACGTTCTTCTTCCGCAAGATGAAGGAGCTCATCGAGAACGGCCACGTCTATCTGGCTACCCCGCCCCTCTATCTGGTCAAGAAAGGCAAGCAGGAGCGCTACTGCTGGACCGACAAGGAGCGCGACGCCATCACCGAAGAGTGGGGAGGCAAGGGACTGCACGTGCAGCGCTACAAAGGTCTGGGCGAGATGAACGCCCATCAGCTCTGGGAGACGACCATGAATCCCGACACGCGCATCCTGAAGCAGGTGTCGATCGACAATGCGGCCGAAGCCGACCGCATCTTCTCGATGCTCATGGGCGACGACGTGCCGCCCCGCCGCGAGTTCATCGAGAAAAACGCGCATTACGCGAATATCGACGCATAGATTTTCCGGACGAAGGATCGTTTTCCGGCCGAGAGGAGGAAGCGGTCCTTCGTTCCGTATCACAACCCAAGCAAACCGGAGAAATTATGGACGTAACGGTAATCGGTGTCGCAGGCGGAACCGGATCGGGCAAATCGACGCTCGTCAAGCGCTTGCAGGAGGCTTTCGAGGGCGACGACGTGGTAACGCTGTGCCACGACTATTACTACAAGGCCCACCCCGAGCTGACCTACGAGGAGCGGACCCGACTGAACTACGACCATCCGCAGGCATTCGACACGCAGATGCTCGTCGATCACATCAAAGCGCTGAAAGAGCGCGTCGCAATCGCCCGCCCCGTCTATTCGTTCGTGGAGCACGACCGCATGGACGAAACCGTGCAGGTGAAGCCTTCGCGCGTCATCATCGTGGACGGTATCCTGATCTTCGAAAACAAGGAGCTGCGCGATCTGATGGACATCAAGGTCTACGTGGACACGGATGCCGACGTGCGGCTCGCCCGCCGCATCGTGCGCGACGTGTGCGAGCGCGGCCGCACCATGCAATCGGTCATCACGCAATATCTCAATACGGTGAAACCCATGCACGAAGAGTTCGTGGAGCCTTCGAAAAAATACGCCGACGTCATCATTCCCGAAGGGGGATTCAACTCCGTGGCGGTGTCGATGCTCATCCAGAACATCCGGTCGTTGATCGACGGAAAGTAGCGCGCGAGCGTTTCGCTCCGTCCGGAGGGCGGTTGCGCGGAAAGGCCCGCACCGATTTCGTTCAGGTCAATGGCCGGGTAACGGGGAAAGGAGCTCGAAACCGTCGGTCCGGGCTGTCCGGATCGGACTTTTCCGCGGATTTGCATACCGGGTTTCCGCAGGTGCGGGAGCGGCTGACGTTCGCAACGCCGGACCCGGGCCGTGTGCCGTGCCGAGGCGAGGAGGGGAAGGGACCGAGAAATGCGGAACGTCGCCGCCAAGGATGCTGCGGCGCACGTCGCTCGCGGAGTATGACGGAAGATACGCCGCGAACGGGAGCGGGATTTCAGCAAACCGCGCATGCAGAACGCCGGACCCGGTTCGGGTCGTGCCGAGGCAAGGAGGGGAAAGCGACCGAGAAATGCGGAACGTCGCCGCCAAGGATGCTGCGGCGCATGTCGCTCGTGGAATAAGACGGAAGATACGCTGCGAACAGGAGGGGATTTCAGCCAACCGCGCATGCAGAACGCCGGACCCGGTTCGGGTCGTGCCGAGGCAAGGAGGGGAAAGCGACCGAGAAATGCGGAACGTCGCCGCCAAGGATGCTGCGGCGCACGTCGCTCGCGGAGTATGACGGAAGATACGCCGCGAACGGGAGCGGGATTTCAGCAAACCGCGCATGCAGAACGCCGGACCCGGTCTACGGGGGTAAAAACGATATGCGTCAAAAGCAGGAAGAGAGAAAAACAGTCAAATAGATTATGTTGCAATAAGTTACAGGAGATTCCCTTAATATGAGGCTTTCAAACGATTTGCGACTTTATTCGAACATCAATAAAACATCGGACCTTATTTGAACGGGGTGTTCAAACCGAAAATGCGACATCGGCCGAAAGAACCCTTAAAATTGTTCGAAATCCGTCCGCCAATAACCTATTCCAGAATGCAAGAAACCTCGCTGTACGCCAGCAAAACAGCGATTACGGCGGGGTTTGTCGCATCGTCGAGCTTCCTCACGACGAGTGATCGTCCAACCGTTCAAACGAGTGTTCAAGCCGCCCGAAAACAGTCTTCAAAAACTCCGTTAGCAACTCTGTCGGCGGGGCTTATTTCTCGGGTTAGATGGTCATTTAGATGATCGTTTAGATGGTCATCACATCAAGCCTACAAAAACGAAAAAGACGTATTAGATGGTCATTTAGATGGTCATTTTTGAGGCAGTTTTTGCGGCATTTGTCCGGGGGTATGGGTCGAAATCCCTCCGTTTTCGGCCGTTTTGAGCGGATTCGCGGGGGGGGGTATGACCACGACACGGCATTCTATACATATATATAATACACGCATGTACAATGGGTTACCCCTACTTCGAAGTGTCGGATGCCCCGGAAAGTGTGTGTGCGGCATTCGGAAGCGGTCGTTCATGCGCTTTTAATATGTCGGATGATTCTTTTTATCATTATCGGGAATGCGTGTGTGATTTTTTTACGCATCTCGTTTTTCCGAAATCAAGCGAGATTTTTGCGCATCTGGTTTTTACGTAATGAACTTTTGGTTTTTGCGAATATAGGTCCGGGTTGTGCCGAACGGGGGGCGGTTCAAAATTTCGGCAACGGGGTTTCCGGCGGCGGCCGCCGGAGGCAAATGTCCGCAGACTCGAAAAGACCGGGTGCCGATGCAGAGGCTGCCCTCGAAACGACATGAAACAGTGCACCGCACGCCTCTGAAGCGGTTGACGATCCATGTTCATCGCCGTGTATCCATGCGGCGTCTATCGTTCGCCGGACGAAAGCCCCCTCCCCTATCCGGCGGTTTCCTCGGTGCGCGACAGAGAAGATCGGGCCCCCGTCCTCGTTCACGTTACGAGCGGCGATCGGATATTTTTCGACCTCACGAGAGCGGTGGAAATATTTTCGGTCGCTGCCGGCTGCCGGAGCGCTCCGGCAGAGCGGAGTGCGCTCCGACGCAAGGACGGCGACAAACTGCCGCAAAGCGACGGGGCGCCTTCCGTATTCGTCCCCTACCCCGCCCCGCCTCGCTCCGAGGCAGAGGTGCCGTCTTCAACGGTCGCATCGTTTTCGTTCGCCGGGACCGGCGCGAGCTGCGGCCTCTTCCGCAGATCGAAAGGATCCGGCAGTCCGCCCGCGATGTATTCGCCCGTCGCCGTATCGCGCTGCGGATAAATACAGATCGTCTCGAACCGAAACGGCAGGACGCGATACGGTCCTCGTTGTCCGGCAGTCCGTACCGCATACGGCCCGTTTCATCGGGCAGAGAGGCGACGGCACGGCCCGTCAGCGGATTCCTCTCGGGATCGAAGACTTCGCGGTCGAGTTTCGGCCGTCCGCCGATGCCGACCGACACGTAAGCGCGATCGTCCTTTTCGTCCGCCATGCCGGTCCATGCGTTCGCATGGATGAAACACTTGGCACAGTCGCATCGGCAAGGGAAGAGCTCCTGTCCGAAACGGTCGATATGTCCGAAGAGACACCGGCTCCGGACGATACGGCTCACGAGGGCCCGTCTGCTGCCGGAAAGGGGGTATGCCGCTGTAAGCGAACGGGACGACGGGCTACCCCTCGCGGTCGATCCCCGCTTCACGTCGCCGCGGGCATCTTTTCCGCCGGACGGAGCCCTACCGTGCGCGCCGAAACCCTGCGCATCGTCGTAATCGAAAGCGATGGCCGCGGCATCCGTCGGGTCGACGAATCCCGCCCCCCGGAAACGGCAGACCGGACGGGCCCTAAAGGGATCCTCCCCGGGCAGCCGCCCCCCGGCCGGCAAAGGCGGGACCTTCGTGGAAACCGCCGCAGCAGACGAAGTCCGTCTCGCGCAGCTCGCCCGGCGAATCGACGGGCGAACGGGTTCTCCCGGAGCCGCGCGGGCCGGACGGCGGCCACGCCTTCGCGCATGGTCCGCACTCCGGTCCACGCGCAGGCGGCGGACAGCCGTCCGAGGCGGTCGAAGAGCCCGTATTTCAGGACGCCGCCGGACGTCCGGCCCGCGCGGCGGTCCCGTGGGCCGAAGTCGTCCGCGAACCGAATGGCAGCGGGACGACGATCCGGCCCTTACGGTCCGCATGGCCGTATTTCAACGCAAGGGGATCGTTCGCCGAAACGGCCCGTCCGACGACTGACGGCGAATCGGCGAACGAGCCGACGAAGCCGCACTCGCGGCGGAGGCGTTCGGCGACTTTTACGACGACTGCGCTGCGCCGTGCGCGCAACGGAGCGAGGATACGAACAAGAGAGGCGTCTTCAGGTTCATATCCCGGTGATTTTCTTGATTTCGTTGAGCTTGTTCAGGGCCTCGATCGGCGTCAGCGAGTCGATGTCGAGCCCCCGGATCTGATCGCGGATCTGCACGAGCACGGGATCGTCCAACTGGAACATCGAGAGCTGCATGCCCTGTGTCCGATCCGCCGCCTCGACCGCCTCCTTCACCGAGTGCGAACTCCTGCGGCTCCGATCCTTGGGGCTGCGGCTGGGCACGATCTCGCTGCTGCCGTAGACCAGTTCGAGGTTGCGCAGGATCTCCTTCGCACGGGAGACGATCGACGGAGGCATGCCGGCCATGCGGGCCACGTGGATGCCGAACGAATGTTCGGTGCCGCCCCGTTCGAGCTTGCGCAGGAAGACGATCGTATTGTCCACCTCCTTGACGCTCACATGGTAGTTTTTCACGCGCGGGCACATCTGCTCCATCTCGTTGAGTTCGTGGTAGTGGGTGGCGAAGAGCGTCTTGGCGCGGGCCGAGGGGTGGTTGTGGAGGTATTCGACCATGGCCCACGCGATCGATATGCCGTCGTAGGTGCTCGTGCCGCGGCCGATCTCGTCGAGCAGCACGATGCTGCGGTCGGAAATGTTGTTGAGAATGCTGGCCGATTCGAGCATCTCGACCATGAAGGTCGACTCGCCCTGCGAAATGTTGTCCGAAGCGCCGACACGGGTGAAGATCTTGTCCACCACGCCGATACGGGCCGACTGCGCGGGCACGAACGACCCCATCTGCGCCATGAGGATGATGAGGGCCGTCTGCCGCAGCAGGGCCGACTTACCCGACATGTTGGGCCCCGTAATCATCATGATCTGTTGCTCCGTGTCGTCGAGCACCACGTCGTTGGGGATGTACTCCTCGCCCACGGGCAGCGTCGTCTCGATCACGGGGTGGCGCCCCTGCCGGATCTCGATCCGCCGCCCCTCGTCGAGCACGGGGCGCACGTAGCGGCGCTCGCAGGCGATGCGGGCAAACGATTGCAGGCAGTCGATGCGCGCCACCGACGCCGCATCGCGCAGCAGCACGGGAAGCGATGCCGCGACGTACTGCATCAGATCGTTGTAAATGCGCTGCTCGATGACGAGCATTTTCTCCTCGGCGCCGAGAATCTTATCCTCGTACTCCTTGAGTTCGGCCGTGATGTAGCGCTCGGCGTTGGCCAACGTCTGCTTGCGGATCCACGTTTCGGGCACCTTGTCCCTGTGGGCGTTGCGGACTTCGATGTAGTAGCCGAAAACGTTGTTGTAACTGATTTTGAGCGAGGGGATTCCCGTCAGTTCGCTCTCGCGCTGCTGGATCTGCGACAACACGTCCTTGCCGTGCAGCGCGATGCGGCGCAGGTCGTCCAGCTCGGCATCCACGCCGTCGGCGATCACCCCGCCCTTCTGGATCTGGTTGTTCAGCGGATCGGGGTAGACCTCCCGCGCGATGCGGTCGCGGACGGCGGAGAGCACGTCGATCCGCGACGCCAGTTCGTGCAGGCGGTCGTCGTCCGTCGATTCGAGGAGCGCCTTGAGCGTCTCGACGGCCGTGAGCGAATTTTTCAGCTGCACCAGTTCGCGGGGCGTAACGCGCGCGGCGGCGATCCGCGAACCGATCCGCTCCAGATCCCCCACCATGGCCACCTGCTCGCGCACGGCGTCGGCCAGATCGAGGTCCTGCGTGAAGCGTTCGACCACATCGAGACGCCGCCCGATCCGCGCAGGGTCCAGCAACGGCATGGCGATCCAGCGTTTCAGGAGCCGTCCGCCCATCGGCGTCAGCGTCCGGTCGATCACGGCCGCGAAGCCGCCCTGACCCGCGGAGCCGTTCGACGAGAAGAGTTCGAGATTGCGGATCGTGAATTTGTCGACCCACACGCAGTCGTTCTGGTCGAGACGCGAAATCGACGCGATATGCCCCGTCCGGCGGTGCTCGGTGAATTCGAGGTAGTAGAGGATCGCACCGGCCGCGGAGATGCCGCTCGACAGATGGTCGACGCCGAAGCCCTTGAGCGACCGGGTGCCGAACTGTTTGCAGAGCTTCTCGCGGTTGACCTCCTCGGCGAAGACCCACTCGTCCAGCCGGTAGGTGTAGTGCTTGGGGCCGAAAGCGTCGCTGAAACGGTCTTCGCAGCCGCGCTGGTAGATGATCTCCTTGGGTTGCAGATTGGAAATGAGCTTGTCGACATAGGCGTCGGACCCCTCGGCCACGTAGAACTCGCCGGTCGAAATATCGAGGAAGGAGACGCCCGTATTCCGGCGGCCGAAATAGACCGACGCAAGGTAGGTGTTCTCCTTGTTGGCGAGGATGTTATCGCCCAGCACCACTCCCGGCGTTACCAGCTCGATCACGCCCCGCCTGACCAGTCCCTTGACCAGCTTGGGGTCTTCGAGCTGCTCGCAGATCGCCACACGCTCGCCCGCCCGCACCAGCTTGGGAAGGTAGGTGTCGATGGCGTGGTAGGGAAATCCGGCCAGTTCGACATAGGTGGCCGAACCGTTGGCGCGGCGCGTGAGCGTGATGCCCAGAATGCCGCTCGCCTTGATGGCGTCGTCGCCGAAGGTTTCGTAGAAGTCGCCCACGCGGAACAACAGGATCGCATCGGGATGCACCGCCTTGATGGCATAGTACTGCTTCATGAGCGGGGTCTCCACGTATTTCTTATCTATTTTATGCTCTGGCAAAATAATATTTTATTGTATAGTTCGTACGACAAAGATAAGAATTTAGGACGATCCGAGCGTCCCGATCCGACAATTTTTTTTTGCATAAAGCACTATATTCCGACCGTTTCGGCAAACATGGCGCGGTAGAACCCGGCCTTCCACTCGACCGGTCGCGGATAGGCCCGCGACGAGGAGGGCATGCGGTAGAGCCGCATGGTGCGGCCCGCGTAGCGGAACTCCACGCTTCCGCCGACGGGCGGTTCGCCGCAGCCCGCGACGGCCCGCAGCGTATCGGTGGCCTTCTGGCCCGTCGTAACGATCGCACGGCAGGCGGGAATGCGAGCGAGCAGAGCCGCGAGGTCGACCTCACGCACCACTTGAAGAAAATTGTCGGAGGCATTGTCTTTCAGTCGGATGACTTTGACGGCCGTGTCGTAGAGCGCAATTCCTTTGGAGGCGCAGAAAGCTGCGATCCGATCCCGGTCGAACCGACGGCCCGACGGGTCGAGGAAGCGGGCCTTGTCTCCGAAAAAGACCCACCCCACGATCCGCCACATGTCGTTCTGAAGGTTCGGGTAGAAAAAATCCATGCTCCATCGCTTGCGCTGCGGCGGGAAGCTGCCCAGCATCAGCAACCGCGCACCGGCAGGCAGAAACGGTTCGAGCGGGTGCTGTTCGCTCGGCGGAACCGCACCCTCGTGCGCACCGCTTTCCGCCGCCGGAACGGAATCTTTTTCGCGGCACAGGGCATCCGTCCGCCCGGCAGTGCGGATCCGGCCGGACGCACCCTGTGCGTCGAGCCGGCCGCTCCCCTCGCATCGGACAGCGTCCTTGCCGCCAGAGGGCGTCGCCCCGTCCGGCACGGGATTTACGCTGAAATCGGAATCGTTTTTTGGGAAATCGTTCATTGATCCGTTTGTATTTCGGTGGTTCGTATCATCTTATTATTTTCCGCTTCGACAACCGCCGGGGCGGCATCGGTCCGTCCCGCATCCGCATTGCCGAAAAAATATTTCCGGGGGGGGGCTGCTCCTCCCGGCCGAGCCCGCACGGTTTCCGGTCCGGCGAGCGACAGACACTCCCGCACCTGCGGGAACCCCGTCCGCGGTCGGCCCAGCGAACGAGGCGGCTTTTCGGCATTCGTATCTTCGACCCTCCCGGCAAATTAGGACAAGGAGGGAGTGCGCGGATTCAACGAAAACATCGAATGTCTTTTCCCCGCCCCGGCGGGCCGAACGGGAAGAGACGGCACGGCGCACGGGCCCTCGAAAACTGTGTCCCGGGGCGGAGAGGGGCGCCCCGGCGAACTGCGTGCAGCCCGCAGTTCGG
>NZ_FCNT01000094.1 GCF_900021155.1 Alistipes sp. CHKCI003 | reverse complement strand
ACCGCCGGTCGCGGCGGCTCGGGACGGTCGGGAACCGGCTCGGCAGGCTGTGCATCGAACTGCGGCCATGCGCGACGCATATATTCCGCAAATTCGGCATTTACGCGGTCGCGGTACTCCTTGAAGGCGTCTTGCTGCTCGGTCTTGTAGTAATTGAAGTCGGACAGTGCGCGTTTCCGATATTCATCGAAAGACTGGGCGGAGATTGTGGCGGTCAGACCAAGACAAATCCATGAAAAAAGTAAACGCATAATGCAAAGAATTATTAAAAAGAGATAAGTGGTATAATCTCCAGCCCATCCCTCAAAGATTTATTGATCGATGACCGGTAAACGATCGATACTCTCGCGTGAACATCCAATCAACGGATCGGGACGTTCTTGAATGTTATTTCGGAGCCGGTCATATTGTATTGTGAGTTCGGGTAGGCGTAAACTCCGATCAGGGCCGTAATTGCGGTTGCGGATGCGGGGACATCGTCGATAGTTATCGTCCCTTGGCATGGCATGCCTTCCGGAAAGCTGGTATTCAATATATTCACTCCTGTTGTCGATGCGTTTCGAAATGTCATGGCGGGGTAGGGATATTCTTTGCCCGTATTATCCGAGATTACCGATTTGCTGCCTCCTTGAATAACCGACATAGCCGATGGGGGATAGATCCGCCAATCGTCGATCGTCCCTAATCCGTCGTTTTCGAGCGTATAGGTAAATACAACGGATGATCCGCTGCGTTTGCAACTGACGATATGAGGCTTGACCCGATAGTCGCACGAGGTGATTGATGCTGATGAGTAATCTTCCTGATCTGCGTCATCCGCTCCTCCTCCGTCCGATGATTTTTTTTGCGCCGTGATATTGAGTTGATATTCGTCATTACCTGCGTCGATGCAGAGCGTGCAATTTTCATTCGTGGAATACATTCTCGAACGGTCGATTGTCAGAATGATTTCTTCCGTCCGCTGGGATATTTCATAATCCGGGATTATGCCGCTGGTTTTATTCAGACTGACCCATGAACCGATGCAGTCTTTCAGATAAGCCGTGTAACTCGTTGCCGAATGGTGCGATTTGAGTTTCACGGTTGCGGTTGTCCGAGTCAATCCGAACGCAATGGCCGATGCCGGCGAAATTTCCGTAAAGGGAGTTTGTTCTGCCGGTAAATAGTTGCAGGACACAATGAACGGAATGACTTTTTCGCCGGTTGCCACATACAACGTTGTAGATACGTTGCTCGAAATCTCCGAACGATTCACTTCTATGGCTACCGTGGCGCTTTCCGTTTTACGCAGCGAGCCGGATGATGGAACGATCGATGCGATCCACGCAGGATAATCATTCGAAATATTCCAATCGACGATACCGTTATAATCGACATTGGATAGCTGTAACGTCTTGATGGTTTCAGTCGTGCCGAAATCCAATTGTTCGGGGGTAATGGAAAGGGTGTAGCTTGCTGCCGGTTTGACCGAAACAAAGATAGGGATGGATTCCCCGTCGGCAACTACGATGAAGGTCGTTGAGCACTCATTCGTGATCGAAGAGCGATCGACTTCAACGGTTACGGCGCTCGATTTTCCCATGTCGGTTTGGCCTTGCAGCGGCGAAACGGTCAGCCAATTCGCCACGTCCGTAATCAACCAGTCGATGCTTCCCGCATTTCCTATGTTCTGAATCGAGAAAGAGAGCTTCGTATATTCCGTCCCGAAGTTCAATGTTGTGGTGGTCAGTTTGATTTTGCTGCTGACTGTTTCCGGTGTAAGGACGAGGTCGCAGGAATTTCGCGTCCCTGCCGAGACCGTTATCTGCCGACTGTTGGTCGTGTATCCCGTGGCCTGCACCTGTAATTTATATTGACCCGGCTCAAGGCTTGTGAATTCATAACGGCCATCGGTACTTGTAGTCGAAGATATATTGCCCGGTGCCAGTACGACGTCCGCACCGCGGACGGGTTCTTTCGTTTCCACATCGGTGATAATACCGTAGATACCGCCGAAAGTATCCACTTCGCTCTCGCTGCATCCGAAACAAAGCAAGAGCATCAAGAAAAGAGAAAAACGTTTCATAAGATGATGAATATCCGTTAAAAAGTAACCGCTGCGACCATTCCGGCACTGCCGTCCGGCATCACGGCCGGTACAAAAGAGTATGTTTGTCCGTTGCTATTTCTCCGACGGACCGCGATGCGTCGTGCTCCGGGAGCCGCTATCGCATCGATTAAATTATAGACGTAGAGTGCGGCGGCGGCTCCGATGCAAATATTGCGTGCAGTAGCGAAATGGTCGGCTTTGGTCGAATAAGTTTTTATGTGATTTATATTGTGTGTTTGGGCTATTTTCCGGGCATAGTCCGAACGCAGGCTTTCGGTAAAGACGATTCCTGCCGCTAATGCCGCACAACCCCCGAGGATCAGGCCGCCCTTGAGATTGGCTCCTTTGTGGAATTGGCCCCAGCCCGGAATGATAGCCGACCGCCACAGTCCGCGGGCGCCGTAGGATGACGTTGTCGAGATAATCGAAAAATCGGCATGATGTCCTTGTCTCTCAACAGCGTAAAGAGCATAATACTCGTATATTTTCGATCCTCCGCGAAATGAAGTTTTCCAATATTCGTCGATACGCCGGGATCGTATCGGCTGCGATTCTCCGTCTACCTGCAACTCCAATTGATAAAAATCGGAGGAATAACCATGTATTCTGTCCGAAGAATATTGCTGTGTCGAAGAATCTTCATAAATTTCTCTTACCGAAACCTTATCCGTGCGTTCGACGCCGGCAGACAATTCCTGCATGACGGACGTTCTTGCTCCGGACAATGAACTTCCCATGTCCGAATGCACTTCAACGAAGTAAAAATCGCTGGCGTAGTTGCAGGGAACATTCCCGACCCATTGGGGTTTCAGGGGCGAACTGTTTTGAGCCGAGGATCGTATGACACTCCCCAATAATAGGATAAATGCTCCCAAAATACGATAGCTCATGTTTTATTCCGTTAAACGTTCTAAAATTCGCCGACGGAATTCATTGTGCCGTTGTTCAATTTTTGTTCGGTCGTCTTGAGAAATTTTATCTTGAACACTTCGTTCTATTTGGTCGACCAATGTATTCTCGTCTCCGGCATATTCCATACATACGAAGACGGTGAACTGATTATTCGATTTAAGATATCTTGTCGTTTTGATGGTATGAATATTCCGGACGACCTGCTGGGCAATACCCATTGCTAAATCGTTTGCTTCTCCCGATTGATCGGCTACCGATTGTCCCGATTGATCGTCTGCTGCGTATTTTTCCATTGAAATACCCATGTCCTCGGTGGCAGATAAGATAGCCGATTCGATCTTGCGAGCGAACATTGCACGGGCTTGCAATTCCGCGATATTCCGTGCCGTCGCTTCTTTGAAGTGCTGTCCGTTGCCATAGGCTCTGTTACAGGGCGACTGTTCGTATAATTCGATACACGGTTCCGCCTCGACAACTTTCCCATAAGGATTGACAGTCTTTGAGGCAACTGTTTTTTTAGAGCTTCCGCAAGCAACAAACAAGAACGCTCCGGCGAGGACAGCCAAAACATACGACTTTTGCATAGTAAAATTGATATTTAATTAAACAATAGTTTCAATTTTACCGTCCGGCTCCTATACGGTAGGCTGATACAAAAAGAAAGTGTGGAGTCGATTTCGTTTATCTCAAAGAAGGTTCTGACAAAACCCAAGCAAGAATAAACGATACGGATACCCCACACTTGAATAGATATGGGATCCATGAGCAATGAAAATGCCCGATCGCATATATCTAAACAAGAAATGAGTGCTGTTCGTCGTTCTCTTGCTTTTGAAAACTGTCAGATTTTCTTTGAGGAACAGTGCGAAAACACTTTCTGTATGTCTGCCGCATCTGCGACAAGACAAAAATACAGAATAATTTTCACATAGAACAACACTCATATAAAATTCAGTGCAAATTTCCGCAAAACAATTTTTTATTCCAAATGCGGAGCCCCTTGAAATGCAACTTTGTTATTTCCAATTTGGGATTATTTGCATATGGTATAAAAAGCCGGCGGCACCATAAATGCCGTCGCTGTTACCTCCGTTGAACGGAGAAATATCATGCGCATCCTCGTCTGTCGCGAATATTTCTGTGATACCTCTTGTATTTCGGTGTCGAATAGGCATGAACGGACACTTCCGGGCATGCGATGTTTTCATTACAGGGTATCATTGCAAAATATAGAGACCGATTATTGTAGTAGACTTGTTTTTGTTTGGCCTCGGTTTATATTTGTGGGATTCTGGCGATATTTTCATGCTCCGGCTTTCCGTCTTCGGTTGTATGTTCTGCCTCAAGTCCGTTTTTCGATTTGTACCTGAAATCACTTTCATACACTGAATTACGTTGAGCGTAAGATGCAGTTTGCGATGATCTTTTTCATCTGCGACGACTCGCATCGCTACTTTTTTCACCGGACGATTTGAAGCAAGTCCATATACCTCTCTTGAGTTGAGTGAATACTCAATCTGAGGATAGGAGATTTGCGGACTTACAGAATTCCTGATTTGTAGAATTATCTTGCCGCATGGGAGGAAATACATCAAACAGAATATCCGCTTCAATCGTTGCGCTTTCAACATGAGATAATGAGGTCGAGAATCGAATCCGATTGTCTCGTCGCTTGTTTCTCCGGCTTGAATGGCCGCAGACAAAACTGTCGAACGAAGATTCGATGCCGGGCGGTTCAATTCTGTCCGAGCCGTGTTCGTAGCTTTTGGACGATTTCTCAATTCCTGTAATTTTTCCGGGATCGGAAAAATACAACGACTACAAATCAAAAATTTGCGTCGAAATTTACAAACAATTTTCCGATATATTCATAAACGCTTTAATTGTTCCTGTTGATCGGATTCACCGCAACCTTCGTCATTACCTCTTTCTCCTCGGTGCGGCTTGCGGCAAGTATCAGCGTCAGAGCGACCGACGTGTTGTTATCTCAAATGCGCGGACCGTCGGGGCGGTAGAGAATCCGTTGTTTTCCAAGAACCAGAGGAACAGGAACGCCGCAATACGCTTGTTGCCGTGGCTGAACGAGCGGTTCTTGACCGTCGGGTAGGGCGGATTGGCCGTCTTTTCCCTCGACGTTCGGATAGAGATTCCGACCGCCTCGGATTTCGTAACATCCTTCGCAACCAAGACATTGGAGAGCAGGCGGACGGCCAGTTTCCGTTCCTCCGACTGCTCGGCTTTTGTTTGGTTATGGACGGAATAATCTTTTATAAGGTATTCGTTCAGCACTTTGTTCGCCCGGATACGGAACTGCGTGGTGTTTCTGGAGTTGACACGATAACCTACCGATGGAATCATATCGAGGTTGTAATATGGAACCATACGCCGCACTTGCCGTAGTCCCTCCGAACTTGTGCAATTATTGCGCAAGTTGTTTCTCTCTCCAATTCGGACGACTCATAAAATTCATACCTTATTTATAACAAAAGTGAAATTTCCAACATCGAATTACGACACGAATAAAGATACAAAAAACTCGTATTTGAAAACAGATTGCTATGGAGTGAGCAGCGGTACGTTTCGACGGTATGGGGTTCGAATATATAAGCTCGGAAAATTCAAATTCCCGCTTTATCGAGCTGTATTTCGAGCCCTCGCGGCCCATATTCCGGAATATCATGAACGGGCCGTGGTTCGATCCGCGAAGGAGCCGCATGCGACCGTTCGCTCGGGATGCGGGAGCGACGATCCTATTTAGTCGAATCGCATTATTGGAAAAACACGATGTTACGAGGTATCGAATTGCACGCACGCTCAGTCGGGCGGTTGTGTTACGAAAATGTTAAATTTATTTACTTATTTCGTAAAATATTTGCATAAGTCGAAAAAAGGTTCTATCTTTGCAACGAAGTTTTGAAGGTTTCAGGGAGTGTTTTCCGCTGTCGGCGGATCTCCGGCAGGTTCGGTGTCGCAGGACAGGGAAAGCAATCCGTTAGGTTAGTAGTTTTAGGTTGGTTGAGAAAAACTGAAGATTCGGGCCGGGCCCGTTTCTGAGGTTTTTCTTTTTTTGCGGATATTCGTACGAAAAACGGAAGGCTCCATGGGTGAAGAGGCTTCCGTAACCGCACGAAAACGGTCGTTCCCGCAGCCTTGTGATTCGGCTATCGACCTATGCCGAGCCGGTTCAGCGCATCGCGGTCGATGTCGACCGAGACGTCGCCCAGTGCATAACAGCCGATATCGTAGGGGTTGTAGTAGAAGGTGATGCCGTTTTCGGTAACGGCGAAATTTCCGGTGGGGCCGATGTATTCGGGAAAGAATCCCTGCTCGGCCAGCCCTTCGTCGCTCGATACGCCGCAGCGGTCGTAGAGCCGGTTGCGGATGAGCGAATCGAGTACGGTGAGCTGGGCGGGGGTGAAAAGATCGTCCAGCGTCAGTTCGTATCCGCCCGCAAGCGAGTAGTTGTGCGCCATGGTCGCATACATGCCGTGGGCGCCGCCCGAGTAACCCGAGGAGCGGATCGTATAGACGAGCAGCGTGTCGATGACCGTGGCCTCCGATTCGGACGATTCGCTGTATTCCCGTACGGGAGCGTCCGTCGAAACGGGCCCGCTTTCGTCGGACCGCAGATCGTCCCGTATCTGCCGACGGACGCGATCGAGGGCTGCCGCGATCGCTTCTGAGGCTGTGCCGGTGAAGTCTTCCAATCCGAAGAAATATTGGATGTTGGCCTCCTCGATGGCCTGCAAGGCCGGCGAATGGGAGGCATTGGCGATCGAGGTGAAACGATATTGCACATCGTAGCCGACCGGACCGCAGACGAGCGTGGTGTCCATGGCGAGGAGTTTGAATTCCGGTGCAGGTGATTTCGGGCCGCAGGCCGCGGCAGCCCAGAGAAGGACAACGGCGCCAAGACGGAACGCATGTTTCATAAGTACGGAGGTATTTGGTAGGACAAATATAGCTAAAATGCCGGTGTCGGAGCCGCATAGTAAAAAAAATATCAGATTCGGGCCATAATTTTTTGGAGATTCGAAAGAAGACGTTATCTTTGCACCACGAAACTCAGCAATGGTGGATTCATCTAAGGGTTAGGATACATGCCTCTCACGCATGACATAGGGGTTCGAATCCCCTATCCACTACCAGACGACCGTACGGAAGTGCGGTCGTTTTGCATGTCTATCCTCCGGCGGCGTTGCGGCCGGGTCGCCCGGCCGGAGACGACGGCCTTTTCGGCACGAAGAGGGGCGGTCCGCACTGCGAGCCGCAAGGGCTGGCGGTTGACCGGCGAATCTCGGCAGTTGGGAATCGCTTCTGTCGGAGTTCGCTTCGGCAGGGGGCCGTTATACGGAACTCTGTCGGACAGCTTCTTGCGCAGAACGGAAGAGCGCTTCCGGTTTTGCGTCGGATGCTGCCGGAAGGCGGAGGAGCAGGAGCGAGGGGGGGGGGATTTTCGTCCGAAGGTTTTCTTCGTTTGGGCGAAATGATGTATCTTTGAACCATTTCATTGAGCCGAGCGCAGAGCCGAACTCGTTCGGGCTCTGCCGAGGCGGGAAATGGACGAAATAAATTCAACTTTTTTCTCGGCAATTCCGCATGGCCCGTTATACGAATAAGGAGATTTTGAAAATCACGTTTCCCGTGTTGGTCAGTCTGCTGATGGAGCAGATGATCGGTCTGACCGATACGATCTATCTGGGACATTACGGGGACGGACAGACCGAGCTCGGGGCTTCGGCGCTCGCCGGCGTGTTTTATATGGTGATTTTCATGTTGGGTTTCGGCTTCAGCGTCGGGGCCCAAGTGCTGATCGCACGCCGCAACGGCGAGGGACGATACCGCGAGATCGGCCCGATCTTCATGCAGGGTACGCTCTTTCTGTTGTTGCTGGCGGCGGTGCTTTTTACGTTGTCGCAGTGCTTCGCCCGGGATGTTTTCTCGTGGATGATCGGCACGGAAGCCGTGCGCCGTGCGGCGGGCGACTATCTCGAATACAGGGTTTACGGCTTTTTCTTCTCGTTCACGGCCTTGATGTTCCGTGCTTTCTACGTCGGGACGACCCGCACGCGCATTCTGACGGCCAATTCGGTGGTGATGGTGCTGACCAATATTCTGCTCAATTATCTGCTGATCTACGGCAAAGGAGGATTCCCCGAAATGGGGATCGCCGGTGCGGCCATCGCCTCGTCGGTGGCGGAAGGGGTTTCGGTGCTTTTCTTCGCGGTCTACACCTATTTTCGAATCGACTGGCGGCGTTACCGCCTTTTTCGTTTCCGAGGTTTCGAACCCGTGCAGCTCCGTCAAATTTTGCGGGTGTCGGTCTGGATCATGTTGCAGGAGGGGATGGCCTTCCTCAGTTGGTTTATTTTCTTCGTCTGCATCGAACATCTCGGAGCCGCCGAACTGGCCGTAACGAACATGGTGCGCAGCATTTCGTCGGTGGTCTTCCTCTTCGTCAATGCGTTCGCCTCGACGGCCAGCTCGCTGGTGAGCAACCTGATCGGATCGGGTGAGGCGGATGCCGTGATGCCGCTCTGCCGCCGGATGACGGGGCTCTGCTTCTGCTTCGTCGTGCCGTTGGCCGTGCTGCTCGCGCTCTTTCCCTCGGAAGCGCTCGGGCTCTACTCCGACAATGCGGCGCAGGTGGCCCGCGGCGTGCCGTCCATGTGGGTGATGCTGTCGAGTTTCGTCGTCTGCGTGCCGGCTTTCGTCTACCAGTTCTGTGTGTCCGGTACGGGCAACACGCGCATGACACTCGCGATCGTGCTGGCGGCCATCGTCTTCTATGTCGGCTACACGGTGTGGCTCACCTTCGGACTGCGGGCCGATGTCGCCGTCTGCTGGACGACCGACCACCTCTACTACTTCGTAACCTTCGTGCTGTCCTATCTTTACATGCGCGGCGGACGCTGGCGGATGCGCCGGATCTGATGCGGAAAGAAAAAAGACGGCCGGAGCCGTCTTTTCTGTTGCAGACCGTATGCACGTCATTTCTCGAATTTGCCTTTGAATTTTTCGAGTTGGCGTTTCAGGGCGTCGATCGCTTCGTCCACCGACTCTTCGAAAGCCTTCGAACGGTGCTCGGCGACCAGATCTTCGCCCGGCATGTGCAATGTAACGGTGGCTACCTTGTTTCCCTTTTCGTGGTCTTTATCGAGTTTCAGAATGACCTCCGCTCCGGTAGAGCGCTCGGCGAAACGGTCCATCTTGGCCATCTTCGCCTCTACGAAATCGACGAGCCTGCGGTCGGCATCGAACTTCACTGACTGAATCTGTACGTTCATAGCTGTGCAATTAAATAGGTTAATTACTTCCCGGACTTTCCGCGCGGGTGGGCTTTGGTGTATATGCTCTGCAACGTGGCGATGCTGTTGTGCGTGTAGACCTGTGTCGCTTGGAGGGATGCGTGGCCGAGAAGCTCCTGAATCTCCCGCATGTCGGCTCCTCCGTTCAGAAGGTGCGTAGCGAAAGTGTGTCTCAGTACGTGGGGACTTTTCTTGCCCTGCACCCCGCCGCGCTGCAATTCCGCTTTCACGACCCTGTAAACCACGCTGCGGGATATACGTTCTCCTTTCTGAGTTAAAAATAGTGCTTTTTCCGCAGAGTTGCAAATATTTTGCCTCTCAATGATGCCGAGGTAGCGCAAAATTTTTTCCCGTACGAAATCGAGGACCGGTACGATCCTCTGCTTGTCGCCTTTGCCCCGCACGCGCAGCGACGTGTAGTCGTCCGTGAAATCGCTGCGGTCGGTGCCCACCAGCTCGGCGAGGCGAAGTCCGCAGGCGTAGAACATGAGTACGATCAATGCGTTGCGCTCTGTGATGAAATCGTCGCTTTCGGTTCCGCAATCGTGTACGATATCCGCCATGCGGCTCTGAGGAACGAAGACCGGAAGTCGTTTCGGCGTCTTGAGCGAACAGATGGTGCGGCAGATATCCTCTGCGGTACGGCCCGTGCGGTGGAGCCAGCGGAAGAAGGAACGCAGCGAAGAGACCTCGCGGTTCATCGAGGCGGCGCCCAGACGGGCGGTCTCCGTACGGTGGAGGATCCACTCGCGGATATCCTCGGCGGTGATGCGCGTCGGATCGAAGGAGTTTTCGTCCGTGCCGAGCCACTCGAAAAAAAGCGAGATGTCGCGTCGGTAGTTGCGGAGCGTCAGCGGAGAGTAGCGTCTCTCGGCTTCGAGGTATTGTAAGAAAGGCGTCAACATGGAGCAAAGATAGTGAATATAAAGGTGCCGTTACACTCCCCCGACGGCTTTTTGCCCGGAGTCCCGTAACACGGGACGAATCGGAGAGGGCCGGAAGTCGGGTGCGTATCTGCGAAGCAGCGGCCGGAGCGCTCGAAGCATCCGGGGATCGGCGGCCGGTCGTGCCGGACCGGATCGCTTCGGATACGGGAACGACGGATGCGACGCATTCGACGCAATCGGTCGGGACGACGCATGAGACGAACGATGGGGGCGTCGACGGAAGAAGACGCCTTGTCAAAGCCCCGTTCCCTGAAACGAGCGAAGGTCGAAATAGAAAAAACGCTTTCGGCTTGCGAATTCGGCGGAGGTTGACTACCTTGCAGGGCAGTAGAGAGTGTATCGCATGTCGAAGCGGTCTTCGAGGAGGGTTGTAACGAATTTACGGGTAAAAAGTGTATCGATGAAGAATTTTACGAATTATCGGCTGTGGCTCGTAGGAATTGCGCTTTTTATGACGGGCGGCCTGTGTGCCGGATGCAGCGGGGCCGACGACGGACAATCGGGAGCGGAACCGGAAGGAAAACTCCGGTTGGAGATGAGCGCGAATTATGCGAAAGTCGGGGATACGGTGAATTTTACCGTATACAAGGGGGATGTGGATGTTACGGCGAATGCGATCATCCGCATGAAGGGCGACAAGACGCCATGCAGCCCGAATTACAAAGCGGACCGAGCCGGTACCCGGTATTTTGCGGCTATTTATAACGAATCGTCCACTTCGTATCAGCCCGTGAGATTCTATGTGCCCTACCGCGACGAAGGGGAGTTTTTCAAGAAGTCGCTCGTGTTGAAATTCACAGGGGCTTGGTGTTCGGCTTGTCCGTTGATGTACAAATATTTGGGCGAAATCGAAGTGGAGCGTCCCGGCCGAACCGCCGTCATGGCCGTGCATTCGGGCGATGTTTTCGCGTCCGACGTCAGCGAAGAACTCGTGCAGGACTATCAGATTACGAGTTTTCCGCACGCCGTGTTCGATTACAAGACGAGCGTTTCGAATAATGCGGCTGAGCTGAACGCAGCGCTCGACGACATGTTGGCCGAGGAGCCGGCTATCTGCGGAATCGCACTCCGATCCGCGGTCGAGGATGGCGAGGCCGCCGTAAAAGCAAGGATCCGGGTCGCGCAGGAAGACCGGTTGCGGCTCTGCTGCGCGGTGGTCGAGGACGGACTGCGCTACGACGGAGGCTCGTCCGACGACGGCCTCAGCAACTATTACCACGTACTGCGTCGGTTCATCACCGACCGGTTCGGAGAGGATGTCGGTACCCGCGAGGCGGGCGAGGAGTTCGAACACGAATTCGTTTTCCCTGTGCCGGAGGAGTGGAAAAAGGAGAATTGTACGGTTTTCGTCTATGCGCTGCGACTGCAAGAGGACGGCGAGACCGTCTATGTGAACAATACTTCTGCCTGTGCGCTCGACGGAGGCGAATCCGATTTCGAATACGAACCGGTACCGGAGACGGCAAACTAAACTTCTAATTATATTATGACGATGTATTTCAAACATTTTCTCGGAATGTTGTGTGCGGCGGCATTGGTGCTGCCGGTCGCCGGTTGCGGCGATTCGGACGGCGAAGGAACGCCCGCAGAAAAAGAGCTCGAACTCGTGGTGAGCGAAAATAAGGTCCGTATCGGAACGGAAGTCTTCTTTACCGTCTTGGACGGCGGGACGGATGTAACGGCGGCGGCGCGGATCCGCAACGTCAAGACGGAGACCTATGTCGAGTCTGCTTTCGTTCCCGAAGAGACGGGGGTGTACCGTTTCGAAGCGGAGTTGGACGGACGTGTCTCGAAACCCGTTTCCCTGACGGCGGTCGGTTCGTTCGAACCGCAGGGGGAGTTCTACCGGCAGGTACTCGTGCAGAAATTTACGGCTACATGGTGTCAGTATTGTCCGTTGATGACCTCGGGACTCGAAAACCTCGATCAGGAGGTGCCGGATCGCATGATCGTCATGGCCGTGCACTGCAACGATGCGTTTTCCATTATAGAGTGTCAGAAATTGGCCGACGATTTCCGGATTGTGGGCCTTCCGAGCTCCGTGTTCGACTATCGTGTGCTTGCGACATATGTGGCTACCGAACTCGAAAAGGCGCTCGAAGGCGAACTCGACGACTATCCTGCCGTCTGCGGCATTGCTGCCGAATCGGAGGCCGGACTGGAACGGATCAATGTCGAAGCCAAGATCCGTTTCTCGGAGAAGGGGCGTTACCGCGTGTGCTGCGCAGTGGTCGAGGACGGGCTTCAGTACATGGACGGATATTCGGAGGACGGATATTACAATCAGGTGCTTCGCGCTTTCGCTACCTCCCGCACGGGCGTAACGTTAGGCGAATGCGAGGCCGGTACCGAATACCCCTGTGAATATGCGTTTACCGCAGACAGAAAATGGAACCTCGCCAATTGCAGGGTGCTTATCTATGTGATGAAGGAGGAGGGAGCGGCCGTTTATACGAATAACGTCGTTTCGCTTCCCGTTCAAAACGGCTCCTGCGATTATCGCTACGAGGCGGAATAGAGATCCACGTGGAGGCGGCGGTCTCTGCATCAAGGGCTGCTTCGGCGGCGCTGAGCGTGTAATGGGGCTGTCCGACAAGTTCTCTTTTCAACCCTTTGAGAATTGCCGGTTCGGGAAAACTCTCGAATAGCAGTACGAATAATAAAGGCTGTCTAAGACTTGTTAGACAGCCTTATTTGTGTTTGTACCGGAAGTCTTCTCGTCCGGCGACACGTGTGGTTCATAGTCCGGCGAAGGCGGGGGGCCTTCGGTAAAGGGGGCCGATGCCCCCCCCCCCCATGTGGCCGCTCCGATTGCATTTCCGTACAGATGCGCGATGTTCCAAAGGGCGTGTGAGCCGGAACTGCCGGAGGCGAAAAAACTGCGGATGAGTGGCGAATGGCCGTTATTGCTGAGCGAGTGGGTGTGATGAGAAATTCAAATGAAAACCCCGTCGGAGTTTCCTCTAACGGGGTTTTCTGTGCCCAGGACAGGAATCGAACCTGCACGCCTTGCGGCACACGCACCTGAAACGTGCGCGTCTACCTATTCCGCCACCTGGGCATTCCGTGGAATACGGTGTGCAAAAGTAGCACTTTTTCCTTTTTCTGCAAAGTTTTCGGACATTTTTTTATCCGGAAAATCAGCGAAACAGGAATTTATGTTGGAAAATGAGAAGGTAGACTACTGCTACAGAGATATATGTATCTGCGAGGTTGAAGACCGGGCCGAAGAAATAATTGCGGCTGTCGAGCAGAAAGCCGAGCCATTGAGGGGCGTTGTTCCACTGAAAAAGCGGAAAATAGAACATGTCCACCACCTTGCCCATCATAAAGCCGGCATAGTGCCCGCCGAAATGGGCGACGGTCAGGGGTGTCGATTCGGAAAAGAGCAGCCCGTAGAAGGCGCTGTCGAGAATGTTGCCGAGTGCGCCTGCGAAAATGAGCGTTCCGCCGATGAGCGCGCCATTGGGCACGTCGTTCCGTCGCCGCACGCCGTACCAGATGAGGTAGCCGATGACGCCGATCATCGCCACGCGGAAAAGTCCGAGCAGCAGTTTGCCCCAATCGAAACCGCCGGCAGTGGGAATGTGCATGCCGAAGGCCGCTCCTTTGTTTTCGATGAAAAGCAACTGGAACCAGTCCGGAAAGACCGTGATCGATTCGCCGAGTGTCATGTGGGTTTTGACCCAGATTTTGAGAGCCTGATCCGCAATCAGGAGGAGTACGACGAGGAGTGTGAGTTTTCTCAGATTCATAAATTTCACGTTGTAAGCGACGGACGACCGTCGATTTGCGTCGCAAAGATACGGATTTATATCGGATGCGACCGTGAATGGTCGCGGAAATTTTCAGATGCAAGACGAGCCCGGCTTTATCCCGTGCAGTTCCGATGGGGGGGGGCGGAGGAAGAGGAGCGGGAAGACGCACTGAAGAAAAATGACCGCCCTCCGCCGGGCCGACGACGGAGGGAACGCCACCCTCCCCCGCACTATGATGATTGGATTTAGAGATTACGACCTTTTGCGCGAATAAAAGCGGGATACAATGCTCGTGTCCGCATCAGACACTTGGACTGCCTGCGCGATAGGAAAAATGCAAATGCCCGTACCGAAAAACGATAAGAGCCGCTGTCTTTGTCCTCCGATTGTGGGCGAAACGGTCCAAGTGCCGAGCGTAAGAAAAATCCGGTGCGCATTTTACGTTCGTATGCCGCAATCCGTTCAGCGGACGTCAAGAGTAAGGCGGTTAAAAAATCAACGAAGAGAAAGTTTTGCCATATATAAAATAAGGTATAGATTGTCAAAACAAAGAAAATGAAGGTTTTTTCGGAAAAAGATGCCGAAATATTTGCAGATTCGGAAAAAGTCCCTACCTTTGCATCCGCGTTTGAGAAAAACATGGTTCTGAAAAATTCTGAAGGTTCACAATAAACGAACCGGAAAGTCCGTTCGGAAGATGGAATTTTCGAAAAATGCGAAGTTCTTGAAAAAATATTTGCAGGATTAAAAAAGATGATTTATCTTTACAGTCCTTTCGCACTGTAAATTGCGAATTTTTTTCAACAAGGTTCTTTGAATTACTGGTTATTTTTGAGAGAAAAAGAATGTAGTATTTATCTGTCAATTTCCTTTAGGAAATAGAAAGCAGTCAGGACTCTAACAATACATTTTTCATACAATGGAGAGTTTGATCCTGGCTCAGGATGAACGCTAGCGGCAGGCTTAACACATGCAAGTCGAGGGGCATCATTGGAGTAGCAATACTTCAGATGGCGACCGGCGCACGGGTGCGTAAC
>NZ_FCNT01000030.1 GCF_900021155.1 Alistipes sp. CHKCI003 | reverse complement strand
GTAAGTCCCGGATGCGGTCGCTCCCGCCAAGAGCGAGGACCGCACGGCGGGCGGTTCGGCGGGCGGCGATGTCCCTGCGGCGGCCCCTGCGGCGGAGAGGTCTGCCGCGGGGGTTTGCGATTCGGCGGCCAATTCGGCGGGAGCCGTCGTACCGCTGTCGGCCGGCGGAGCCGTCTCGGGGCGTTCGGTGCCGTCCCGTCCCCCGGCTCCGGCAGAGCGTGGGGCCCGTACTTCGGAAACGGGCGCCGGCCGTTCCGCAGAGGCTCCCGCAAAAGAAACTACAAGCACCGAGGGATGACATGACGATTCTGCCGCTCGCATACCTCGGTTCGGTCGAGTATTTCGCCCGCCTGCTGCGCGGGGACTGCGTGGTCGACTTGGGCGAACATTTCGTGAAACGCTCGGTGCGCAACCGCACCCGCATCCTCGCCTGCGACGGAGCGATGGAACTCACCGTGCATGTCGCACACGCCGACCGGCCGCGCACGCCGATGCGCGACGTGCGGATCGACTACTCGAAGCGCTGGCAGCACCAACATTGGGGCGCGCTGGTCGCCTCTTACAGGGCGTCGCCCTATTTCGAGCACTACGCTCCCCGATTCGAACCTTTCTACCGCACCGGATACGGGTTCCTCGTGGACTACGACTGCGAATTGCTCCGTCTGATGTGCGGCCTCATGGGCGTGCCCGAGCCCCTGTTTTCGGAGCGTTATGTGGAGGCCGCCCCGGACGATCTGGACCTGCGGCCCCGACACGCGCAAGGCCCGGACTTCTCGCCCGAGCCTTACGTGCAGGTTTTCGCCGACCGGTTGCCCTTCGTGCCTAATTTGTCTGCTGCGGACCTCCTCTTCGCAGAGGGACCTGCTGCGGCCGCACTCTTAAGACGCTGCCTGCCCTGATCTCCGCGCTGTCCGCAAGACCGCCCGCCGTGGCCACCACCGTACACGGACCGCTGATCGTTACCGTGTCCGAAAGATATTGGCAGGGAGCCCATTCGCGGACCCTCACCGTGTCGCCGGCGACCGTGAGCACGGGCATCTGCTGGGCGTAGATCCGGAACTGCTGCGGTTCCCCGGCCTGCATCCGGCGCCGTCTGTCGGCGATGCGGAGCGTGGGTTCGCGCCGGTTCCAGAGCGCCTTGTAGAGGTAGAATGCGTCCTTGCGTTCGCGGCGGTCGAGCGTAACGAGCCCCGAGGCGTTGATCCCGTAGGGACGCCGTGCCGACCCGAAGTCGAAGAGGTTGTTGATCCAGACGCCCCAGAAGAGCGAATCGCCGTCCAGATGCTTCGCGTAGCTTTCGTGGAATCGGGTCTGGCGGCTCTCCGGCAGCCAGTTAATGTCCGGCGCCGGATGCGCTTCGGTGCTGCGGTGTCCGGTCATCCCTTCGTTGCCGTAGGCGACGCCCGAACGCAGGCGGCTCCAGTTCTTGCGCATCAGCGCGCTCCACACCTTCACGTCTTCGGGCGATCCCTTGTCCCATCCGACGTTCTGCTGCCAGACGATGAGATCGGTGATGAAGTTGATCTCGCCGTTCCGGTTGCTGCAAGCCACCGTCGGGCGCGAAGGGTCCATGCGGCGGGCTTCGCCGTCGAGCGAGCGGACATAGGCATCGGGATCGTCTCCCCGCGTCCACAGACAGGAGAAGATGCCCCACATCGCCACCGACGGATGGTTGATGTGCTGTGCGATCAGCTCGCACAGCTGGCGGCGTCCGTTCTGCTCGAACCGCGGCGTGGCGTAATAGTCCACGTCGCCCAGAAAGGGCGCGCGCAGAAAAGGCAGTTCGATCCACGCCAGCAGCCCTTCGCTGTCGCACCGGTCGTAGAAGTATTGTCCGTGGGGCATGCCTGCGGAACGCACGGCGTTGGCGCCCAGTTCGCGCACGAAGGCGAGGTCCGCGTCGTAGTCGGCCCGTGTCGGAGCGCCTCCCGAGACGAGGTTGTCGTGGTAGAGCGAGACGCCTTTGACGGCGAATCTGCGCCCGTTGATCCGCAAGCCTCCGTCCGCCGTTACGCGGATGTCGCGGAATCCTGTGCGGATGCTCACCGAGTCGCGGGCGTCGCCCTCCTCCACCCGCACCGTCAGCGTGTAGAGCGCCGGGCTTTCGGGCTCCCACAACACGGGATCGTCCAGTGCGAAGGGGATCGTTACGGGTTTCCCGTCGAGTTTCGCCTTCTGGCTGCGCAGCAGGGCGCGGTAGCCGTCCGGCGCCGTGATTTCGAGCGAAAGGTTGCAGCTTCCCGCCCCCGGTGCCGCGAGGAGCCGGATCTCCGCCTCGGCTTCGACCCGGTCGTCCGTAACCGATTTGGGGCGGATCACGAGGCCGTCGGCACCGTAATAGTCCGGCGTTACGGCGGTCCGGTCGGTCAGGATCAGTTCCGCTTCGCGGTAGAGGCCGCCGTAGAGGTTGTGGTCGGACGAAGTGGGAAGCACGTCGTTCTGCCACGTGTTGCTCACGTCGACGCGCAGGTCGTTCGCCGCGCCGCAGCGGACTTTGTCCGTGATTTCGAAGACGAAAGCCGTGGCTCCGCCGCGGTGCTCGCCCGCATGGCGGCCGTTGACGAAGAGATCGGCGACGCTCTGCGCCCCGTAGAACTTCAGGAAGAGCCGTTTGCCCTTCCACTCCGCGGGAATGAAGATTTCGTTCAGGTAGGTTCCCGTCGTCCGAAGGAAAACTCCGCTTCCCGTGATGTCGGTGTCCCACGTGTGAGGCAGCGAGACGATGCGGGCGTTGTCGCTGCTGTTCTCGTGCCTGAAGAAGAAACGCCAACCCTCGTTGAGGGGGTAGACGGTGCGCCCCGACGCCGAGAGAGCGGCCAGCAGCAGCGTTAGAGTTGCGATGCAGCGTTTCATGTCGTTCTGTTTTATTCTTCGCAAAGGTACGAAAGAAAGGGCGAAATGCAAGTATCGCGGGCTATACCGCACGTCGCCCCTCCGTCAGTCCGCGGATGCGATGCGACGAACGGTCCGGACGATGCGTATTTCATATGATACGCATAATGCGGATTTATATAAAAATATTTGCATTGCAAAATATAATGCGTATTTTCGACACAACGATGAGCTACGAAGAGGAAATCGCACACATCTCTGCACGAATCAGAGAGTTGCGAAAGGAGAGAGGGATGACGGTGCAGGAGTTGGCCTACCGTTGCGATATTGAGAGATCGAATCTGAGCCGGATCGAGAGCGGCCGTGCGAACGTAACGCTGAAAACACTGTGCGCCATTTGCGGCGCACTCGGCATCAGCCTCAAAGAGGTGGTCTGACCGGGCAGAAGCCCCGGAACCTTCCTTCGTTATGATATCTGTCGGTTCCGAACGGGCGGGGCGGGAGGTTCGTCCCGCGCCCGATCTTTCGTGTCCGTGCCGCTCCGCGGAAGCACGGCTCGCCCCGTTCGGCAGGTTCGTGCTCGGCAGCAGGATGCGTCCTGCCCGACATGACTGTGCGCGGCGGTGCGTTCCTCTCGGCCGGCAGGCTTATGTCTGAGGCATCGGCGGCTGCGGGGAGGGGCGCGGCGGTGCGTTCGCCGCCCCTCCCTCCGGCCGCATCCGCCCATGCGCATAAATGCTTCGGTTTTTGCTTTTGCCTGTGTTTTATACTATCTTTGCGTCCGTGAACGCCGGCCCGCAGAGACGGCGCATCCGCACGGCCGGACCCGATCCGCCGCGGTGCGCAGCCGGTCTGCCTCCGGCCCGGACAGATAGCCGATGAATACGATCGACCTCGTGGTGTACCTTGTGCTGGCACTGGCCCTCTTCGAAGGCTGGCGCCGCGGTGCGATCCTGCAAATCTGCTCGCTCGCGGGACTCGTCGCCGGCATCTGGCTCGCGGCCCGCTACGGCGCCGCGGTCGGAACGTGGCTCGGCATCGACCCTGCGGCCTCCGCGGCCGGAGGTTTCGCCGCGGTGCTGGTCGCCACCGTGATCGCCGTGGCGGTGCTGGCCCGTCTTCTGCGCAGGCTGTTCCGTTTCGCCGGCTTCGGCATTCCGGATATTCTGCTCGGCATCGCCGTCGCGGTGTTGAAATACCTGTTGCTGCTGAGCGTGGCGTTCGCGGCGCTGGAGAGCCTGAACGCCGATTACGGCCTCGTGAACCGCGAGACGGTCGTGAGCTCGCGCTGGTTCGGCCCCGTGCGGGGCCTCTCGGACCGGCTCCTCCCCTTTCTCGACTGGGTGGGAGACCGAATTCCTGCGTAAGTGAGAATGACTATGGAAAGGCTTTTTACGGGAACCGTGGTCCGTGCGACGGGCAGCTGGTACGAGGTGCATACCGACGAAGGGAACGTGCGCTGCCGTATCCGCGGCAGACTGCGTCTTCGGGGCGTCCGCTCGACCAATCCCGTGGTCGTGGGCGACGCCGTGCGCTGCGAGGCGGCGGCGGACGGTTCGTGCGTCATCGCCGAGGTGCTGCCCCGCCGCAATTACGTGATCCGCCGCGCTTCGAACCTCTCGAAGGAGTCGCACATCATCGCCTCGAACCTCGATCAAGCCCTGCTGCTCGTAACGCTCGCCGAGCCGCAGACCGCTCCCGAGTTCGTCGACCGGTTTCTCGTAACGTGCGAAGCCTACAAGGTGCCCGCGACGATCCTCCTGTCGAAGAGCGACCTCCAGCAGCGCGAGGCGCTCGCCCGGTTCCGCGCGGTGTACGAAGGCGCGGGCTACCGCGTGCTGGAGGTCTCGGCACGCGAAGGGACGGGGCTGGAGGCCGTCGGAGCGTTGCTGGCGGGCCGCACGACCCTCGTGGCGGGCAATTCGGGCGTGGGCAAATCGACGCTGGTGAAGGCCGTCGACCCTGCGCTCGACATCCGCACGGGTGAAATTTCCGGCAGCCACCACAAGGGCCGCCACACCACTACCTTCTCGACGATGTACCCCCTCGCCGGCGGCGGCTGGATCATCGACACTCCGGGCATCAAGGGATTCGGACTGATCGACATCGACGACGCCGAGCTGTGGCACTACTTCCCCGAAATGATGCGCCATGCCCCGGGCTGCCGCTTCTACAACTGCACCCACACCCACGAACCCGGCTGTGCGGTCGCCGAGGCCGTGGAGCGGGGCGAAATCGCCCGGGCGCGCTACGAAAGCTACCTGAAAATCCGGTCCGAAGATGAAAAATACCGAAAGTAATTCCTCCGTGCGAACTGCGGAGCGGATCGCCGCACTCGCGGAGTTCATGACGCCGGAGCGGTTCGCCACCCTCCGCCGCACGGCCGCCATGCGGAGCCGCTATATGACCGTGCTGGCCGAGAACACGTTCCATCCCCAGAACGCCGCCGCGCTGATCCGCCACTGCGAGGCGTTCGGCGTGCAGGAGATGCACACCGTCGAGACGCTCTGCCGCTTCGCGCCCAACGCCGCCGTCGTGCGCGGCACCGACCGGTGGGTCGACATTCGCAAACACCCCTCGACGGCCGCGGCGCTCGCAGCGCTCCGCGGCGCAGGCTACCGCATCGTGGCGACCACGCCCCACCGGGAATCCTGTACGCCCGAGACGTTCGACGTGGCGCGCGGACCTTTCGCACTCGTCTTCGGGACCGAACACGCCGGCATTTCGGACGAGGTGTTCGCCGCGGCGGACGAATACCTGCGCATCCCCATGTGCGGCATGGTCGAGAGCCTCAACGTCTCGGCCTCGGCCGCGATCCTCATCTACATGCTCTCCGAGCGGATGCGGCAGACGGTCGGCGGGTGGCGGCTGACCGACGCGGAGCAGTCCGAAGTGCTGCTGCGGTGGATGCGCCGCTCGGTGAACGATTCGGAGCGGATCCTCGACCGGCTGGAGTTGTAGCGCGGCTTCTTTGGCGGCAGGACGGGCGCGAAGTCTCCCGGCGGGTGCAGTCCGCCGCGTTGGAGCGGCGGCGAACCGACGGCACTGCGGGGGCGGTGCCGGGCTCAGACGGGAAAGGCGAATTGCCTTTCGGTAACTTCGGGTACCGAAGGGACAAAACAGAACGGGAATTTCGATGTGTTTTTCGGCACCTCGAAGCCCGCAACCTGCGCCCCTGCAAACGAATACTCGATTATAGATTACAACGATGGAACATCCCATTCTCCGCAAGCAATTTCTGGCCCATGTCGGCCAGACCTCGCCCTCGCCGCTGATGATCGAGGTGGCGCGGGCCGAAGGTTCGTTTTTCTACACGCCCGAAGGCAAACGCTACTACGATCTGGTGGCGGGTGTCTCGGTGAGCAACGTCGGACACTGCAATCCGTGCGTCGTGCGCGCCGTGCAGGAGCAGGCCGCGCGCTACATGCACGTGATGGTCTACGGCGAGCTGGTCGAGCGCCCGCAGGTGGCCTATGCCGCGCGGATCGCGGAACTGCTGCCCGATCCGCTGTCGAGCGTCTACTTCGTCAACTCGGGCGCCGAGGCGGTCGAGGGGGCGCTCAAGCTGGCCAAACGCTTCACGGGCCGCACCGAGCTCATCTCGATGTGCCGCGCCTACCACGGCTCGACGCACGGGGCCATGAGCATGATGGGCACGCCCGAGGGCGAGGAGTGGAAGGCGGCATTCAGGCCGCTGCTGCCCGACGTGCAGTCGATCGAATTCAACGACTTCGCGGCGCTGGAGCGGATCACCGAACGCACGGCCTGCGTGCTGGCCGAGCCCGTGCAGGGCGAGGCGGGCGTGCGTACGCCTGCCGAGGGTTATCTGGCGGCGCTCCGCCGCCGCTGCGACGAGGTGGGGGCCCTGCTGATCTTCGACGAAATCCAGACCGGCATGGGCCGCACGGGCGCGCTGTTCGCCATGCTCCGCTACGGCACGACGCCCGACATCGTCTGTCTGGCCAAAGCCTTCGGCGGCGGCATGCCGCTCGGGGCGTTCGTCTCGTCGAAACGGATCATGGATGCCTTGCAGACCGCCCCCGTGCTGGGGCACATCACCACCTTCGGGGGGCATCCGGTCTGCTGCGCGGCGGGTCTCGCGGCGCTCGACTATCTGCTCGGCCACCGGGTCGTGGAGCAGGTCGAGGCGAAAGGGGCGCTCTACGAATCGTCGCTCGGCGACCACCCCGCCGTGCGCGAAATCCGCCGCAGCGGCCTGCTCATGGCCGTCGAGTTAGGATCGCCGGAGAAACTGTTCCGCACGATGGAGCTCTTCGCCGAAGAGGGGATTCTGAGCGACTGGTTCCTCTATTGCGACACGGCGTTCCGCATTTCGCCGCCCCTCACGATTTCGGAGGACGAAGTGCGCGACAGCGCCCGCATCGTCCGCGCGTGCCTCGACCGGCTGTGAACGGACTTTCCGCATGGCCCGATCGTAAAGCGCTGTTTCCCGCGGCGTGCGCTGCGGCGGCGGATGCGTTCGGAGCGATAACCCCGCAAAATCGGAATCGCGGCCGGTTTATTCGCTTCGGTATTTCCCGGTCAAAGCCGATCGCTCCCGGCTCTGCGACCACATCGTCTTCGCCTCCGGACGCTTGCGTCGGCCTTCGTCGCGCGGATCCGCGATTTGGGACAGTTTTGCGTAAACGGCCGTTTTTCGGCTGCGGCCGCCGGACGGTTGCCCGCGGCCGTTCGGCACCTTATCGTTCCGAATCATGGAAAAACGTCCCGAGCGGCGATCGGGGCTGTCTAACAAGTTTTTTACTCTCTGAGAATTGCGTATTGGGAAAAGTTCCCGAATAGCGGTACGAATAAAAAAGGGACGTCTAAAACGTATTGGACAACCTCCTTCGGGAAATCTTTCGCGATGCCTGCCGCACAATAAAAAACGGGAGAGCCATCCCTATCGCTGTCAGGCGCCCTCCCGCCGCAGCCCGCAGGATGCGACGCATCCCGCGAAACCGCGTATGTCCGATTCGGGCCCGCCGCCGCGCACGAAAAAAAGGCGCGGACGAAATCCTACGATTCGTATCGAGGTCCTGAGAAACCCACACAGAAAACCATAGAATCCGCCCGCGCTGTAAAACGACACGGGCATCGACTTTGGCTTTTCTGTGTCTTGAAATTTCTCAGGTTTCGATACAAAGAAAAAGCGAATGCCTAAATCAAAAGATATGTAAAGAACGTCCGGCGTTTGTCATCGCACGGGACGAAGATACGCAAAAAAACGGTACGCGATGCGTTTTGCAAACTTTATACGACTTGAAATTGATCGTAATGCACTGTATGATATGGATTTATGGCGGCCGTTTTTTATTCCGGCCCTCTTCCCGCCGTGCGGTCGCGGCGGGAGCGGAGGAGCGGTTCCCGGAAAAAGGTCGGAAGAGGGGATGCGCAGCCGGAGGGCGGGCGCATCGGATGCGGCCGGCGGCCGCACGGCGGCGCAGGGGGCGGGACGAATGCGGGACGGGACGAAGAGGCGGGTGCAGCGGAACCGGATGCGGGACAGCCGTGTCCGGAATCCGTAATCGGGATAGTTTTATCCGTAATGGAGTTACTTTGTCGCGGGATTCGGTGCGTATCTTTGCACCGTGGAACTTTCCGCGCTTCCGGCTTCCCGCGTCCCTCGCAGCATGCCCCCTGACGGCGGAGCTCAGCCGGCGGCGCGGCGGCAGACCGAAAGGAGCGTTTCGCCGAGCCGGGTGCGAAGACGAACGCAAGACCGGACTTCGCCGAGGCGGGAAATGAAAGAAAACAGAATGCGACCGTTCCGTTCAGGAGGGAGCGACCCGGACCTGCCCGAGGATCGACAAGGCGGAAAACGGCCGGGGAATTTCAACTTAAAGTCATTGTAAAAAAGATGTATCTTGAGAAAATCGACACTCCGCAGGACGTGAAACGACTTGCGGTGCAGCAGCTCGAAACGCTGGCGGACGAGGTCCGCACGGCGCTTCTGCAAAAACTGAGCGCTCACGGCGGCCACATCGGCCCCAATCTGGGCATGGTCGAGGCGACCATCGCCCTGCACTACGTCTTCGATTCGCCGAAGGACAAGATCGTCTTCGACGTGTCGCACCAGAGCTACACCCATAAAATGCTCACGGGCCGCCGTGCGGCGTTCCTCGATCCGGCGGCGTACGACGACGTCTCGGGTTACACCGACCCGCGCGAGAGCGAGCACGACCACTTCACCGTGGGGCACACTTCGACCTCGGTGAGCCTCGCCTGCGGACTGGCCAAGGCCCGCGACCTTCGGGGAGGCCGCGAAAACGTCATCGCCGTGATCGGCGACGGATCGCTCAGCGGCGGCGAGGCCTACGAAGGGCTGAGCAATGCCGCGGAGGCGGGCACGAACCTCATCGTCGTGGTGAACGACAACGAGATGTCGATCGCCGAGAACCACGGCGGCCTCTACGGCAACCTCGCGCTGCTGCGCCGGACGCAGGGCGCGGCCGAGTGCAATTACTTCCGTGCGCTGGGGCTCGACTACCTCTATGTCGAAGCCGGCAACGACCTCGGAGCGCTGATCGGGGCTTTCGCCCGCGTGAAGGATACGCCCCGTCCGACGGTGGTGCACATCCACACGCAGAAGGGCAAAGGCTACGCTCCGGCCGAGGCCGACCGCGAGCGTTTCCACTGGGGCATGCCGTTCGACCGGGCGACGGGCGAGCCGCTCTCGGCAGGCGGCGGGGAGGATTACGGCGACCTCACGGCCCGCTTCCTGCTCGAACGGATGCGCGAGGACCCGGCCGTGGTGGCCATCACCTCCGGAACACCCGCCGTGATGGGCTTCACACCCGAACGGCGCCGTGCGGCGGGCCGCCGGTTCGTCGACGTGGGCATCGCCGAGGAGCACGCCGTGGCGCTCGCGTCGGGTATCGCCCGCGGCGGCGGACGGCCCTTCTACGGAGTGTACAGCACTTTCGTCCAGCGCACCTACGACCAGTTGTCGCAGGACCTCTGCATCGACCGCAATCCTGCGGTGATCGGCGTCTTCATGGGCACGATCGCGGGGCTGAACGACGCCACGCACCTCGGATTCTTCGACATTCCGCTTCTCGGCAACATTCCGAATCTGGTCTATCTGGCGCCGACCTGCGCCGAGGAGTATCTGGCCATGCTCGACTGGGCGCTCCGCCAAAGGGAACATCCCGTGGCGCTGCGCGTCCCGGGCGCCGCCGTCGTGCACAGCGACCGCACGTTCGACACGGATTACGGCCGTCTCGACCGATTCGAAACCACGCGCCGCGGGTCGCGGGTCGCCCTCGTGGGGCTCGGGGCGTTCCACAGCCTCGCCGAAGCGGCGGCCGACCGCCTCGAAGCCGAGGCCGGTATCGGGGCGACGGTCATCAATCCGCGCTACATCACGGGGCTGGACGAGGAGCTGCTCGAAGCGCTGAAGGCGGATCACGAAGTGGTCGCAACGCTGGAAGACGGCGCGGTCGAGGGCGGCTTCGGCGAGAAGATCGCCCGCTGGTACGGCCCCTCGGCGATGCGCGTGCTCTGCTACGGAGCCCGCAAGGAGTTCGCCGACCGGTTCGACCCGCAGGAGCTTCTGCGCGCCAACCGTCTGACCGCCCCGCAGATCGCCGAAGATATCCGGCGCATACTGGCTGAAGTGTAGGAAGAACGGCCCCATGGAGCGAGGAAGGCTGCTTTCGGATCACCGAGGGCAGCCTTCGCCGCGGAGGGCCGAATCGTATATTTCCGCCCGACGACCGGCGACTCCGGCCGGCGGTCGCTGCCCGAAATATCGGCCGGAGGCTTTGCCGGTCGGTTTCGTCCGGCCGGTTTCGTCCGGCCGGTCCGGCCGAAACGTTGCGGCTCGCCGGCTTTCGTGCCGACGGAATGCGCGGCGCAATCAGCGTCTCGGGACGGTGCCGCTTTCGGCCGGAAGCCCTGCGCGGCGGACGCGGATGGCCCCACCCTCCGAAAGCCGGGGCCGCAAAGCGCGCGGAACGGCTCCGGGCCCGGCCGGAGGCCGTGTTTCCGGCAAACGGCCGTCTCGAAGCGCGAACCGCATTCTACGTTCGGGAAAAATGCGGGGCTTCCGAAACGCTCCCCGCCTCCGCGGCGCGAAGGTGCGGGAGCACTCCGTCCGCGCAAGGTCGGACCGACGGGCGGCCCCCCCCGGTCCGCTACCGCTCCCCGGCGAATGCCTTGAGCAGGGCGATCTCCTCGGGCCAGCGCTCCTCGTCGGGCGTTTCGAGGATGAGCGGCATGTCGTCGAACCGCGCGTCGCGGGCGATGTAGCGGAAACACTCCGTGCCGATCTGCCCTTCGCCCAGCGGCGCATGGCGGTCGACGCGGCTGCCGAGCGGCTTCATCGCGTCGTTGAGGTGCATGCCCCTGAGGTAGCGGAAGCCGACGATGCGGTCGAACTCCGCGAAGGTGCGGTCGCAGGCTTCGGCGGTCCGCAGATCGTAGCCGGCGGCGAAGGCGTGGCAGGTGTCGATGCAGACGCCCACGCGCGAGCGGTCCTCCACGCGCTCGATGAGGTAGGCCAGCTGTTCGAACGACGAGCCGAGGTTCGAGCCCTGTCCCGCAGTGTTCTCGATCACGGCCGTTACGCCCCGTGTGCGGTCGAGCGCGAGGTTGATCGACTCGGCCACGAGATCGAGGCTCCGCTCCGGCGCGATCCGGTTCAGGTGGCTGCCCGGATGGAAATTGAGGCGGTCGAGTCCCAGCGCCTCGCAGCGGGCCATCTCATCGAAAAAAGCTCCGCGCGATTTGGCCAGCGCCTCGGGCTCGGGATGGCCGAGGTTGATGAGGTAGGAGTCGTGGGGCAGAATTTGTGCCGGCGCATAGCCCAGCTCGGCGCAGGCGGCGCCGAATCCGCCGATCTGGGCCGCAGTGAGGGGCGCGGCGCTCCACTGCCGTTGATTTTTGGTGAAGAGGGCGAAGGCTGTGGCCCCTATTTTGCCTGCGTTGCGGGGGGCGTTCTCGACGCCGCCCGCGGCGCTTACGTGTGCTCCGAAAAATTTCATACGTGTCGGGTTTACGATTTCATACGGACAAATGTAACTATTTTATAAATAAATTCATAAATTTGCACTTCGGAATCTCTCACCACAAGCCGTTCGCCATGAAATGTTTTTACGGATTCATCCTGCTCGCATCGCTTGCCGCTGCACAGTCCGCCGCGGCTCAGATCTCCGTGGACGAGGTCGGCTCGGACGATCATGACGTGTCGTTCCGCAACGACGTGAAAGCGGCGGCCGTGGAGGCCCGGTTTTTCAACCGCGCACGCTACCGCGCCGAACGGGCGGCGATCCGCAAGGAGCGCAACTACCTCGAATTCGGCGGCGGATTGCAGGGCACGCTGACCTCCTACAACGATTCGTGGATCGAGACCTCCGGCGGCGACAACGCCATCGCCATGATCGCCACGCTGAATCTGCGGCACGTCTTCACGAAGGGCCTGTTCTCGATCGAGACCAAATTCGGCGCCAATATCGGCTACAACCGGATGAAAGTCGAGACCGCGAACGCGGACGGCACGACATCGAGCGACGGCGTCTGGTTCAAGAATCAGGACGAGTTCGCCTTGTCCACGGCCCCTTCGTTCAAGATGTCGAAGAACTGGTCCTACGGTTCGATCATCAAGTTCCGCAGCCAGTTCGCCAACGGCTACGTTTCGCGCACGCAGCAGGAGCCTTCCAACCGCAAGAGCACCTTCATGTCGCCGGGCTATCTCGACGTGTCGCTCGGCGTTACCTACACCTGCCCCGATAAAAAGTGGCCTTTCGTGGTGAATCTCTCGCCGCTGGCGCTGAGCGCCGTATTTGTCGAGAGTGCGCTGGTGCGGTCGAACGTGTGGGACGACAAACCCGGGTGGCAGGTCTACGGACTCTCCAGCCCCGACCGGACTTCGAAATACGAGGGCGGTTCCTCCGTGCAGGTCGATTTCGACCGCACGTTCGGCCGCAAGGGCGTCTTCCGCTACCGGACGACGTTCTTCTCGTTCTTCGGCTGGATCACCGACATCGGCATGAAAAACAAAGTCTCCGATTACCGGACCTACAAAGCGGCCTACGACTGCTGGAACGCCGATCCCGACAAACGTCCGCAGGATAAGCCCGTGCTGGCGATCCACCCGACGGTGCGCTGGGAGAACACGCTCGAAATCAAGGCCACGAAATACATCTCCACGACACTCAATTTCCAGCTCTACTACAACCGGGCGCAGAATCTCGGCGTGCAGACCCAAACGCTGCTGAGCGTCGGGCTGAGCTACACGTTCAAAAACAAATAGGCCGCGATGGATAGAAACTCGAAACGGACGATTCTCATTCCGCTGCTGCTTGCGGCGGGCGTGGTGCTCGGGGTGCTGCTCGGGCAGTTCATGGGCCGCAGCAGCGCCGAATCGCAACTGCGCAGGGCGCTGACGCAGATCGCTCTGCCGGACAACAAACTGACCTATACGCTTTCGCTCATCGAGCATCAGTATGTCGATTCCGTATCGATCGACTCGCTCGCCGAGCACGTCATTCCGCTGCTCGTGCGCGAACTCGACCCCCACTCGGTCTACATCCCCGCCGACGAGATGCAGCAGCTCAACGAACCGCTCGAAGGGGAGTTCGACGGCATCGGCGTGGTGTTCAACATGGCCACCGATACGATCACGGTGCTCAACGTCATCGCGGCCGGTCCGAGCGACAAGGCGGGCGTGAAGGCCGGCGACCGCATCGTGCGGATCAACGACTCGCTCGTGGCAGGCCGGAAGATTCCGCAGCACCAGATCGTCAAACGGCTGCGCGGACCGCGCGGCAGCCACGTGAAGCTCACCCTCCGCCGGTACGGGATCGCCGATTCGGTGGAGGTGGATGTGGTGCGCGGCGTCATACCGATCAAAAGCATCGAAGCGGCCTTCATGCTGACGGACGACACAGGCTACGTCAAACTCGGGCAGTTCGCACGCACGTCCTATACCGAGCTGCTGCAAGCGATGATGCGGCTGCGCACCGAGGGGATGGCCAAGCTCGTGCTCGACTTGCGCGGCAATGCGGGCGGCTATCTCGATCAGGCGATCCTGATCGCCAACGAATTCCTGCACGAAGGCCAGCTCATCGTCTATACCGAAGACCGCAATCATCGACAAGTCAAGGAGTATGCCGACGGCAGCGGAACGGCGCAGGATACCGAGGTCGCGGTGCTCATCGACGAGGGCAGCGCGTCGTCGAGCGAGATTCTCGCCGGGGCCTTGCAGGACAACGACCGCGGTACGATCGTCGGCCGCCGCTCCTTCGGCAAGGGGCTCGTGCAGCGCCAAATCCCCTATTCGGACGGATCTGCCCTGCGGCTCACCACAGCGCGGTACTATACGCCGACGGGCCGTTCGATCCAGAAACCCTACACGATCGGCGACGGCGAGGACTATGAAGCCGACCTGCTCCACCGTTACGAGCACAATGAGTTTTTCTCGGCCGACAGCATCCGATTCGCCGATTCGCTCCGATTCGTAACCCCGAAGGGCAAAGTCGTCTACGGCGGCGGCGGAATCATGCCCGACCTGTTCGTACCGGCCGATACGACCGACGTAACACCGTGGTTCGTCGAGGTCGTGGGGCGCAACATCCTCTACCGCTATACGATGGAGTACGCCGACCGCCACCGCGACGAGTTGAACCGCGTGGCGAGCATCCCGGCGCTGCGGCGTCTGCTGGACAACGACCGCACGCTGCTCGACGACTTCGTGCGTTATGCCGCCCGTCAGGGCGTCGTGCCGAACTACCGGGAGATCGACCGTTCGCACAAACTCGTCGAAGCACAGCTGAGGGCTTACATCGGCCGCAACACGATCCTCGAAGACAACGGATTCTATGCCAATATCTATCCCGTCGACAAGGTGATCCTGCGTGCGATCGAACTGCTCGACGGCGGTGCCGATGCTGCCGGCGAGCCGTCCGAGTCCGGAACGGATGCGCAGGCGGCGGGCCCGGCCGTCGGGGAGCGGGCGGACACGCTGACGGAACGGGAATTGCAGCATGAAGAGCGTGATTCGACGGAAATATGATTAAAAAGATACTCGGAATCGTCTTCGCGGCGACGGCCGTAGCCGTGATCGTCGCGGCGGTCATGCACCGCGGAAAATATACGTCGGCCGTTTTCGATGAACCGGAGGCGGAAGCCGTCTTCGACGCGACGTCGGAGGACGGAGCAGCAGCCGGCGCCGGACCTCTTCGTGTTCCGGATACGAATGCTTCCGATCGGCCGGCCCGTGCGATGCCGGAAGATGCGCCGGACTCGTTGAGACCGGCCGATTCGCTGCACGGGGATGCCGCGGCAGAATAAATCTCCTCTATTTTGAACAGGGCCGTCCGGCAGGTTGCGGACGGCCTTTGGGGCGGTGCCGCTGTCGGAACCCGTTTCGGAGGAAGAGGGGGGGCGTATCGGCCGTTCAGGTAAGGGTGCAGCGTGCGTTTCGGCTTCCGATTTGCGAATACGCTCGGCCGGACGGCTGCTTCGGCCTGCCGTCGCACCCGCGGCTGGCGCAATGCGGCGGGATCCGGATAGGAGGTGGGAAAAATCTGAAAGATGCGAGGGAGGAGGCTTTAACGTTCGATGCCGGACGCTATGGGAATCGTCGGACGAACGACGAGGGCCGGAATGCCGGCACGATTTGTCGTGCGCCGACGACGACGTTCGGCGACGACGGGGACGCCTGCCGCCAATGGCCGCAGCCTTCGACACTCCGTGCCGGAGGGCTCCAGATCGCCCGCACTTTGCAGTTCGACAGCGGCGTCCGTATTCTGAGTGTGTGCGGCGATCGACGATCCGCGGGAAGCAGCCGGTCCGCAGATCGGGTGGATTTGCCGAGGGCGGAGAGCCGGACCTGCGGGGCCGGGATCATTCGTGCCGCCGAAAACAAGACGCATGACGCTCTTTTCGTAAACCGTGCAGCCGGCGGCGGAATCGGATCGCCCACCCGATGAAGAGGGAGGCGTCGGTCGGACGGGACGACGCGGATGCGGAGCTTCGGCGAACGGCTGCGAAACGAACGACCGATGGGCCGAGTCTCCCGAACGGAGAGAGGCTGTCCGTCGATCGTCGCAGACAGCCTCTTTCATTCGTCCTGCCATTAAGGGAACTTTCCCGAACGGAGGATTCACGGAGAGTTAAGATCAACCGCCGGACAGCCATTCCCCGAAAACGGAGAGGGGGGGGGCGGTCGGCGACCGCCCCTTCGGGCATTGCGGAATTAGAAAAACTTCACCTCCCTGCCTTCGATCGCGGAAATCAGGTTGTTGGCCGCAGACGAAGCACCGATCCGGAACAGTTCGGGCGTGCACCACTCTTTTCCGAGGATTTCTTCGACGATCGTATAATAAAGGACCGCATCCTGCGGCGTGCGGACACCGCCGGCGGCCTTGAAGCCCACCTTGCGGCCCGTTTTCTCGTAAAAGTCCTTGATCGCATGGCACATCACGACCGCCGCTTCGGGCGTCGCCGACACGTCGGTCTTGCCTGTCGAAGTTTTGATGAAGTCTGCACCCGCGAACATCGACAGCAGCGATGCCTTCCGGATCAGGTCCGGAGTTTTGAGCACTCCCGATTCGATGATGACTTTGAGCACGATCTCCTCGTCCATCTCCGCACGGATCACTTCCACCTCGTTGGCCGCTTCGTCGTATTCGCCCGTGAGCATCCGTCCCGCGTTGAGCACGATGTCCACTTCGTCGGCTCCGTTTTCGATCGCCATGGCCACTTCGAGCGCCTTGACTTCGAGGAACGTCTGTGCCGCGGGAAAACCGCCGGCGACGCTCGTGATGCGCATCGGCGTGCCGTCGACGGCGACCCCTACCGTCTCGACGAAGGAGGGATAGATGCAGATCGACGCCACATTGGGGATGTGCGGAAACTTGTCGTAGAATTCCACGGCTTTTTCGGCGAAAGCCGTAACCGACCGCACGGAGTCGCTGCACGAAAGGGTCGTGAGGTCGATGGCCGAATAGCAAAGTTTATATACATCGCTGTTTTCATTGCGTACCGCAGCCGTTTTCATACGGGCGACCTCTTCGGCTGCCTGTGCCTCGCTCGGTGCCGGAGCGTATTCGTTGAGATGATTGGCGTACTCCATGGGATTTGCTGTTTTTTACAAAAGTAAGAAAATATTTTCACTTACGTCTTTCCCAAGCAAAAAAAGCGCCCGAACCGAAGTCCGGACGCTTTTTGTGTAAAATGCCTTTCGGGACGGGAAGCGATCGTCCGTGGCGGGCTCGCCATGCGCAGCCCCGGCCCGTCCGTCCGCCCTCCCTTTTCCGCAGCGGGAATTAGAAGCGGAAGCCGTTGTCGAACAGGTTCTTCAGGTTCACGTCCTTCTGAGCCTTCGCCATGAGCTTGTCGCACTTCTTCACGGCGCTCTTCAACTGAGCTTCGGCCGTCTTCAGATCGCCCTCCTGCGATGCGATGACTGCGCGGAGATAGTCGGCGTCGGCCGAGTTGTCGCCCGAGAGCGCCTTTTTGGCGGCTGCATAGTTGTTGTTCATCGTCTCGACAATGGCGAGGTTGTACCCCTTCAGCTCCTTGGCGGCAGCGTTGTAGTTGCCTTCGGCGGCAGCTACGGCAGCCTTGGCCTCGGCGTCGGCGGCCTTCGCGTATTTGGCGGCCTCGGCGATGTTGCCGTTGGCGAGGTTGATCATCACGAGGTTGTTGTTCACTTCGCTCGATGCGTCGAGCTTAGCGGCCTTGGCGAACGATGCCGAAGCGGCTTTCGTATCGCCCAGCTTGGCCTGTGCGATACCGAGGTTGTTGTATACGCGGGCGTCGTTGTACTTCTTCGAAGCGGTCGTCAGGATGGCCGCCTGCTCCTTCGGGCATTTCACGAGCACCTGTGCGGCATAGAGATACTCCTCGACGCTCAGCTCCTGACCGTTCTTGATGCACTCCATGATCTCGGCGTCGGTCTTGCCCTGAATGTCGGTGGTATTGACCACGAGCGAACGGCGCAGCTGCGGCAGGATCTCGACCTTCAGCACGTCGAATACGCTGGCCATGTTCTTGATCTCGCTCTCGCGCTGCGCAGAGTTCGAGTAGAGGCTCAGCACTTGAAGGATGAGGTTCTTGTCCTTGATGTCCGATTTCTCCACCAGCTCCTTGAAGCCCTCCCAGTCCTCGCCGTAAGCTGCGGCGTCGATGTCGAGGCCTGCGTCTTCCAGCAGTTGACCGATGGTCTTCTTGCCCGTTTCGCTGCGGGCCTTCGACAGCTCGTCGTTGAACTTCACGGGACCGTCGGGCGATGCGTAGCCCTTCACGGCGATGCTCTGCGATGCGCGGTCGTTCTGCAGGTTGGCCTCTACGTTGGCTTTGAAAGCGTCGAGATCGGCGTTTTTCTTAGCCTGCTTGGTTACCACCGACGAGTTGATCGCATAGAGAATGTCGGCTTTGTCCACGACGGTCGTAACCTTCTTGAAGTCGTTGGCCATCTGATCCATCATGGCGGCATAGTCGAGGTCGCTCTGGAGCGTGTTCACGCCGTAAGCGATCGTCAGTCCGAAATCCTTCATGAGGATCGCCTTGGCGGCTTCGTCCGTGCCGGTCAGGATCGCAGCCTCGTCCTTGGTGGGAAGCGCGCCGTTATTGAGGTTCACGAGCGTGAACTCCTTGCATTTTCCGCTGGGGCATTTAACCTCGGCGCGAAGCTGGAGTTCGCTCTGCCGCATGCGGGGATCGTAGGGGAACTCCACATGCTGCGAGAAGTTGCCGGCGGCCGCGGCGTCCACTACCGTATAGTTGTCGTCCACTTTCGAGCCCTGCAGATAGACGGGGCTGGCAGCCACTTCTCCGCCTTCGAACACCATGACGGGCGTAACCTTCAGCACGGCCTTCTTGTTGAAATACTCGGCGGGGAAGGTAACGTTGATGTCGGCCGACACGGTGCCGTTGTTCAGCACGAGCACTTCGGGCGTGCAGGTAAGTTTCACGTCGTCCATGTTCTTAGCCATCTTCTTGAAGCAGTTGCAGCTCGTGAATGCCAATGAGGCAACCGCGAGCGCCATGCTCAACTTCATCAACTTTTTCATAATCGTTAAAATTAAGGTTGTTTAAATTGTTTGCTTATTCTTTTATCTTGCCATGCCTGCCTGCGCCGGCGGCTTCGTAACTGCCACGGCACACGCAAATATAGAAAAACTCTCGCTAATAATGCAATTTTTGTGCGGAAATTTTAATTTCGTATTTCCCGCTCTGTATGTGCGTTTTAGCGGGGCTATTCCCTGCGTCCGCGGTGTTCGCGGCGCTCCGGGCGCTCTTCGCGGGGCTTGCGCTCGCGCTCGACGTATCCCTCCGGTTTGGGCAGCAAGGCCTTGCGCGAGAGCTTCAGCTTGCCCGTCTTGGGATCCACGCCGATGAGTTTCACGTCGATCTCGTCGCCCTCCTTCAGACCGGTCTCGTCCATGGTCTCGAAACGCTTGTAGTCGATCTCGGAGATGTGCAGCAGGGCGTCCTTGCCCGGCATGATCTCCACGAAGGCGCCGAATGCCACGATCGAACGGATCTTGCCGTGGTAGGTCTCGCCCACCTCGGGGATCGCCACGATCGCCTTGATGCGGGCCAGCGCCCCGTCGAGCGCCGCCTTGTCCACGCCGAAGATGTCCACGTAGCCCTTGTTGTCGTCCTCGGTGATGGTGATGGTCGTGCCGGTGGTCTTCTGGATGTCCTGAATGACCTTGCCGCCCGGGCCGATCACCGAGCCGATCATATCCTGCGGAATGGTGATCTGCACCAGACGCGGCACGAAGGGCTTGTAGTCCGCGCGCGGCTCGGCGATGCACTCGGTCAGCTTGTCGAGGATGTGCATGCGGCCTTTGCGGGCCTGTTCGAGCGCCTTGGCCAGCACCTCGTACGAAAGGCCGTCGACCTTGATGTCCATCTGCGTGGCGGTGATGCCGTCCCGCGTACCCGTCACTTTGAAGTCCATGTCGCCGAGGTGATCCTCGTCGCCGAGGATGTCCGACAGCACGGCCCAGCGTCCCGTCGCCGAATCCGAGATCAGCCCCATGGCGATGCCCGACACGGGCTTCTTCATCTTCACGCCCGCATCCATCAGAGCCAGCGTACCGGCGCAGACGGTGGCCATCGACGACGATCCGTTCGATTCGAGGATGTCCGACACGATACGCACGGCATAGGGGTTCTCCTCGCCCAGCGGAACCATCGGTTTCAAGGCGCGCCACGCGAGGTGCCCGTGGCCGATTTCGCGGCGCGACAGACCGCGGGCCGCCTTGGCTTCGCCCGTCGAGAAGGGCGGGAAGTTATAGTGCAGCACGAACTGCTCGGTGCCCTGCACCAGCACTTCGTCCTTGACCTTTTCGTCGAGTTTCGTGCCGAGCGTTACGGTCGCCAACGCCTGCGTCTCGCCGCGGGTGAAGAGCCCCGAACCGTGCGCCGCGGGCAGGTAGTCCGTCTCGCACCAGATGGGGCGGATTTCATCCGTGCGGCGGCCGTCGAGGCGCTTGCCCTCGTCGAGGATCATGTTGCGCATCGCTTTCTTCTGCACGTCGTCGTGGAAGTATTTGTGGATCAGCGGAGCCTTCTCCACGAGCTCCTCCTCCGTGTAGCGGGCGGCGAACTCGGCTTCGAGCGCATCGAACGCATCTTCGCGTTCGTGCTTCATCGTGCCGCTCGTGGCGATGGCGTAGGCTTTGTCGTAGAGTTCGCGGACGATCGTCTGCCGCAGCTCCTCGTCGTTGACCTCGTGGCAGTAGGTGCGCTTCACGTCCTTGCCCAGCTCCTTCGAGAGCTCGATCTGTACGGCGCAGTGCTTCTTGATCTCCTCGTGCGCGAACTTGATGGCGCCGAGCATCACCTCTTCCGAGACCTCTTTCATTTCGCCTTCGACCATCAGGATGTTGTCGATCGTACCGCCGACCATGATGTCGAGGTCGGCCTCTTTCATCTGCGAGAAGGCGGGGTTGATGACATACCGACCGCCGATGCGCGCCACGCGCACCTCCGAGATGGGACCGCCGAAGGGAATGTCCGAAACGGCCAGCGCCGCCGAGGCGGCCAGACCCGCCAGAGCGTCGGGTTGAATATCCTTGTCCGCCGAAATGAGGTTTACGGTTACGTAAACTTCGGCGTGGTAATCCGCGGGGAACAGGGGGCGGAGCGCACGGTCGATGAGGCGGGCCACGAGTATTTCGCTGTCGTTGGCCTTGCCTTCGCGTTTCATGAATCCGCCCGGGTAGCGTCCGCAGGCGGCGTATTTCTCCTTGTACTCCACCTGCAGGGGCATGAAGTCGGTGTCGGGTTTAGCGTCCTTGGCGGCCACCACCGTGCCGAGCAGCATCGTGTCGCCCATCTTGACGACCACGGCGCCGTCGGCCTGTTTGGCCAGTTTGCCGGTCTCGATCATAATCTCGCGCCCGTCGGCGAGGGTTATGAACTTACGTACTGCGTTGTACAGCTTCTTTTCTTCCATAAAATATTTAACCTATGTGTGTTTTTCGTTCTTTCCTAAGAAAATGAAGGCAACCCCGCGGCGGGAATTGCCCTCATTTTTCCGTCGTCTCCGCCTACTTGCGGAGGTTGAGCGTCTTCACGATCGCGCGGTAGCGCTCGATGTCGATCTCCTTGAGATACTCGAGCAACTGGCGGCGCTTGCCCACCAGACGCAGCAGCGCCCGCTGCGTCCCGAAGTCGTGCTTGTTGCTCTTGAGGTGTTCAGTAAGGTGGCTGATACGGTACGAAAACAGCGCGATCTGGCTCTCGGGGGAGCCGGTGTCGGTGTTGGACTTGCCGTACTGGCCGAAAATCTCCTGCTTTTTCTCAGCTGTCAAATAAGCCATTTTTGAAGAATTTTTAAGCGTTGCACTCTACGACGCATCCCCCTTACCGTGGATCACGCCAGAGCGTTGCGCAAAGGTACGAATTTATTCACAATTCCCAATTTGCGGCTCCGAATTTTTCACCTTTTTGCAGCGAAAGGGAGCGATATGCTCCGAAAAACACTAATTTTGCCGTCAAACGGATGGAAACCATGCTGCAAAAGATCGTTTATTCCGTCGCGGCCGCTTTGTGCGCGCTGGCGTGCGGCGGTTGTGCCGGCCGTCCGGAGTACGTCGCGGCCGAGGGCGTGATGCTCGGCACGACGTTCCGCATCTCGGCCGACGTGCGCGGGCTCGCGCCGCAGGAGCTCTACGCCGCCGCGATGGCGATCGACCGCGAGGCCAAAGCCTCGATGTCGATCTTCGACGAGGGGTCGCTGCTGAGCCGGCTCAACCGCAACGAAACGGACTCGGTGGATGCGCATATCGCCTATAACCTGCATCTTGCGGACAGCATCGGCGCCCTGAGCGGCGGCGCTTACGACGTTACGGTCAAACCGCTGGTCGAGGCGTGGGGCTTCGCGGGGCACGATGCCGCGGAGCGTCCGGACGTGGACTCCCTCCTGCAGTTTGTGGGGCGCGAAAAGGTGCGCATCGAGGACGGACGGCTCGTAAAGGACGATCCGCGCGTACAGCTCGACTTCAACTCCGTGGCCAAAGGCTATACGGTCGATCTGCTGGCCGCGCTGGTCGAGAAGCACGGGGCGGAGAACTACCTCGTGGACATCGGAGGCGAGATCCGCTGCAAGGGGCGCAATGCGGCGGGGCAGCCGTGGCGCATCGGCGTGGAGACCCCCTTCGACGGCAACGACTCCTACGGGCGGTACGTGCACCGGCGCGTGCGGATGACCTCGGGCGGACTGGCCACGTCGGGCAACTACCGCCGCTACTACATCGACGCCGACGGCCGCAAGGTGGCCCACACGATCGACCCCCGCACGGGCCGCAGCGCTCTTTCGCGGCTGCTCTCCGTTACGGCCGTGGCCGACGACTGCGCGACGGCCGATGCGCTGGGGACGATGTTTCTGGCCATGGGAGCCGACGAAGCGCTGGCGCGCGTGCGGGAAATGCCCGGCGCGAAGGTCTACTTCATCCTCGCGGGCGAGGGCGACGCTTACGAGGAATACGTGTCTCCGGCTATGGAAGCCCTCATGATGAACTGAATTTTCCGATCGCTGCGGGCTGGAGGGGCGACCGCAGCGGCGTCCCCCCCCCAGCCCGCAGCGATCGGACAGATAAGGACACTCGATGAAAAAAGCGATTTTACTCTACAACAGACAGGCGGGGCGGGGCCGCGCCGAAGCCCGCGCCGAGGCCGTGTGCGGCGTGTTCCGCGAACGCGGCTGGGAGATAGCGCCCCGGGCGGTCGACTTCGGTGCGAATCCCTTCGACGGCTTCGAGACGATCGACCTCATGGTCGTCGCCGGCGGCGACGGGACGGTCAACTACGTGCTCAACTGCATGAAGCGCAAGGGGCTGGACATTGCCGTGGGGGTGATCCCGTCGGGCACGGCCAACGACTTCGCCGGTGCGCTCGGCATGTCCGGGAATCCGCTCGAAGCGGCCCGCCAGATCGCCGAAGGCACGGTCGAACGGGTCGACTGCGGCCGCGTGAACGACCTCTACTGGATCAACATTTTCAGCTTCGGTCTTTTCACCACCACTTCGCAGCGGACGCCCGACGAGCGCAAGCACCGGCTGGGCAAGCTGGCCTATATCATCGAAGGCGTCAGGGAGCTGCGGGCGATGCACACGGTGCCGCTGCGCATCACGGCCGACGGCCGGACGTTCGAATTCGGCGCGCTCATGGCACTCGTTTTCAACGGCGAGACTGCCGGCGGTTTCCGGCTCGCGCGCACGTCGAGCATCCGCGACGGCGTGTTCGACTGCATCCTGCTCGAACGCAAAAACTTCCTCCGCTCGATTTTCGCCATGGTGCGCTATCTGCTGGGCGGACGCCCGCGCATCGTGCGGCATCTGCGGGCCGCGACGATCGACATCGAGTCCGCGCTCGACGAACCGACCGACGTCGACGGGCAGAAGGGAGCCCGCTTCCCGCTCCGTATCGAGTGCCTCGCGGGAGGACTGCGCGTCGTCTGTCCGCCCCGCGCATAGAGCGCGCCGGAATTGCGGATTTGCCGGAAATTTCCTATTTTTGCGAAAAAACGAAACCGATGGCAGGCAAGAAACATACGACGGTGCGGGAACGGGCGGTGTCGGACGGCGGCGCACCCCTGCGCAAGGTCTCCATTTCGCGCATCAAACGCGAAATGGCCGACGTGTCGTATCTGTCGGACGACATGGTCATCACCACGCTCGATGCACGGAACAACCGCACGAGCAGCTATCCGGTTACGCTCGACGGCTTCGCGGCCATCATCATGATGCAGGGCGAAGCCACCGTCTCGATCGACATGCAGACCTATGCGATCCGGCCCGACATGATCGTCTTTTTCAACCCCGACAGCATCATCCGCACGGTGAAGTCGTCGTCCGACGCCGCGGCTTACTGCCTCGCTTTTTCCAAATCGTTCGTCAACGAGCTCCAGATCGACCTCTCGACTTCGCTGCCCGTCTACATGCGTTTCGGCAAGGAACCCGTGCTCGAAGTAACCGAGCAGGACGTGGCCGAGATCCGTCAGCTCTTCCGCCTCATCAAGACCATGCTCCAGAGCGATAAGGAGCGCTACCGGCAGGAGATCATACGCACGCTCTTCACGGCCGTGTTCTACATCATCACCGAAATCAACCAGCGCGTGCAGCCGGGCGAACGCAAGCAGGGACGCTGCGAAATCATCTTCGAAGAGTTCATGAACCTGCTGGAGCAGTACAACAAGCAGGAACGCAACGTCAGTTTCTATGCCGAGAAGCTGGGCATCACGCCCAAATACCTCTCGTCCGTGGTGAAGGAGGTGAGCGGCAAGACCGCCGCGCGCTGGATCGACGAATCGGTGATTCTCGAAGCCAAGGCCCTGCTCAAATACTCCGGCATGAGCATTCAGGAGATCGCCTACCACCTGAACTTCAGCACCCAATCCTTCTTCGGCAAGTACTTCAAACAGCACACCGGAACGTCGCCCTCCCGCTACAAGCGGCGCGGATGAGATGGCCGGCATCTATTTCCATATCCCTTTCTGCAAACGCATCTGCGCCTACTGCGACTTCCGCCGCACCGCCGATCTGCGCCGGATGGAGCCGCTGCTCGGCGCCCTGCACCGCGAGCTGGAGGCCCGCGCCGGATACCTCGGCGGACACGCCGTCCGGACGCTCTACTTCGGCGGCGGCACTCCGTCGCTCTATGCGCCCGAGGCGCTGCAAGGGCTCGTCGACCATGCGCGCAGGCTCTTCGGCTTTGGCAGACCGGAGGAGCTCACCGTCGAGTGCAATCCCGACGATCTGACGGCGGATTACGTCGCCCGGCTGCGCGGCACGGAGATCGACCGGCTCTCGATCGGCGTGCAGTCGTTCGACGATGCGTGCCTGCGGCTGATGAACCGCCGGCACAGTGCCGCGGAGGCGATCTCGGCCGTGCGAAGAGCGCAGCGGGCGGGCTTCGTCAACCTCACGATCGACCTCATCTTCGGCATCCGCGGCTTCGGCGGCGAAATTTTGCGCCGCACGCTCGACACGGCACTCGAATTGGATGTACCCCACATCTCGGCCTATCACCTCACGATCGAACCCGACACGGTCCTCGGCCGCCGCACGGCCCGCGGGGAGTTCGGTCCCGTGGACGACGGGACGAGCGAACGCGAGTTCGCGGCCGTGCACGAGGCGCTGACCGCCGCCGGTTACGAACATTACGAGGTCTCGAACTATGCCCGCAAGGGGTATCGGGCACGGCACAATGCGGCCTATTGGAGCGGCGAGCCCTACCTCGGCATCGGTCCGGGAGCCCATTCGTTCGACGGTGCGGAGCGCCGCTGGTGCAGCTCCGCGGCCGGGGAGTACATCGCCGCTCCGGCCTACGGCTTCGAGCGGCTCACGCCGCGCGACCGCTGCAACGAGTACGTGATGACGGGTCTGCGCACGGCGGAGGGCATTTCGCTCGCCGAGGCGGCGGAACGGTTCGGAGCCGCGACTGCCGCACGGCTCGTGCGCGATGCCGGGCCGTGGCTCGCAGCGGGCACGCTCGTCCGCGAAGCGGACCGGCTGCGGATTCCGGCTGCGCGCATGCTCGTGTCGGATGCGGTGATCGAGGCGCTGTTCGATGCCTAACGGCCTGTTGCATACGGCCCGCGGACCGAGAAACGGGAGGAAATAGATTGCATATATAAATATAAGTGTTACCTTTGCCGAAGGAATAGGTTAAAACTCGAATCTTCAATACGTAATTTTTTATGGGCAATGCAAAACTCGCCCCCGACTATCTGTTCGAGGTCAGTTGGGAGGTCTGTAATAAGGTCGGCGGCATACACACCGTCATCTCCACCAAGGCGCTCACCGCAACCGCGAAGTACGGCGACCGCTACATCCTGATCGGCCCCGACCTCCAGCACGAAGGCACCAACTCCGAATTCGGGGAAGAACCCGAATTGCTGAAGGGATGGCGCCAGACCCTCTACAAGGAGGGTATTCGCATCCGCGTGGGGCGGTGGAACATACAGAGCCGTCCGATCGTGGTGCTCGTGGACTTCACGTCGCTCTTTTCCCAGAAGGATGCGATTCTCGCAACGCTCTGGGAGAACTACCGCGTGGATTCGATCTCGGGTCAGTGGGACTATGTCGAACCCGTGTTGTTCGGCTATGCGGCAGGCATGGTGATCGCGTCCTACGCCGAGAATTTCTGTTCTTCGACCGACAAGGTCGCCGCGCACTTCCACGAGTGGATGACGGCTGCGGGCGGGCTCTACCTGCGCAGCAAGTCGCCTTACGTGGCCACGCTCTTCACCACGCACGCCACGGTCATGGGCCGCTGCATCGCCGGCAACCGCCTGCCGCTCTACAACGATCTGGCGAAGTTCAACGCCGACGAACTTGCCCGCCAGTTCAACGTTACGGCCAAACACTCGATCGAGAAGGCCGCGGCCACCTACCACGACGTGTTCCTCACCGTGAGCGACATCACGGCCAACGAATGCAAATTCCTGCTCGGTCGCGAGGTGGACGGCGTAACGCCCAACGGATTCGAAAACGACTTCGTCTGGACGGGCGCGGAGTACGACAAGCGCCGCACGGAGGCCCGCCGTGCGATGATCGCCGTGGCGGAGGCGTGCCTCGGCCGCAAGTACGACGCGGAGCCGCTCATCGTCGGCACGAGCGGACGCTACGAATTCCACAACAAGGGGCTCGACCTCTTTCTCGAATCGCTCAAGCTGCTGGCCGCATCCGGCACGCTCGAACGCGACGTGCTGGTCTACATCACCGTGCCTGCAGCCAACTCGGGCCCGCGCAAGGATTTGCAGGCTCATCTGGCCGACCCCGCGCAGCCGGTCGATCCGGCGCAATACCGGTTTTCGACCCACTGTCTCGAACGTCAGGCCGAGGACCCGATCGTCCGTTCGATCGAGGGCAGCATCCTTGCGGCGGACGATTCGCGCGTGAAGGTGATCTTCGTGCCCACCTACCTCAACCGGGCCGACGGCATCTTCGGAAAGGATTACTACGAACTGCTGGTGGGCATGGACGTTACGGTCTTCGCGTCGTACTACGAACCGTGGGGCTATACGCCGCTCGAATCGGCGGCCTTCTCCGTGCCGACCGTAACCACGACCCTCGCCGGTTTCGGACTGTGGGTCGACAAGCTGCCGGAGCACGAAGGCGCGGTGGTGATCCGCCGCGACGACTACAACGACCGCGAAGCCGAGCAGGGTGTCGCCGACGCCCTCGCGCGTTTCGCGCGGCTGGACGGCGAACGCCTCGCTCAGGTCCGCCGTTCGGCCTGCGAAATTTCGCGCACGGCGCTTTGGGAACGTCTCTTCTCGTATTACGAAAGGGCCTATGCCGCGGCCGTGGAGAACTCCGTATCGCGCACCAACCGCGTGGTGCTCGACGACGGCGGCACCCGCGACCAGCAGATCAACTTCGTGCGGCAGCAGCTCTTCGTCGAAAAACCGAACTGGAACCGCATGATGGTGGACAAGAAGCTGCCCGAACGGCTCCATGCGCTCGAAGAGCTGTCGCGCAACCTCTGGTGGTGCTGGAATCCGGGGGCCCGCGACCTGTTCGAATCGATCGACAACGAACTGTGGCAGGAGTGCGACCGCAACCCGATCGCCTTCCTCGACGAGCTGAGCGTGGTGCGGATGAAGGAGCTCGAAAAGGACGCGCAGTTCCTCGGGATGCTCGACGCCGTGTACGCGCAGTTCAGGGACTACATGTCCGAAAAGCCCGATCCGAAGGGACCGACGATCTCCTACTTCTCGATGGAATACGGGCTCCACTCGTCGCTCAAGATCTACTCGGGTGGTCTGGGCATTCTCGCCGGCGACTACCTCAAGGAGGCGTCGGACAAGAACGTGAAGATGGCGGCCGTGGGGTTGCTCTACCGCTTCGGCTACTTCACGCAGCGGCTCTCGGCGCAGGGTGCGCAGGAGGCCACCTACGAAGCGCAGAATTTCTATAAGCTGCCGATCTCGCCCGTGCGCGACGAGAACGGCAACTGGGTAACGATCACCATCGCCTTCCCGGGCCGCACGCTCTCGGCGCGCGTGTGGAAGTGCGACGTGGGACGCACGGAGCTGTTTCTGCTGGACGCCGACTTCGAAGCCAACCTCGACGAGGACCGTCAGATCACCCACTACCTCTACGGCGGCGATTGGGAAAACCGGCTCAAGCAGGAGATCCTGCTCGGCATCGGCGGCATCCGCGCCCTGCGGGCGATGGGCATCCGGCACGACGTCTACCACTGCAACGAGGGCCATGCGGCCTTCATCGGCATCGAACGCATCCGCGAGTTGGTCGGCCGCCGCAAGCTGAGCTTCTCCGAGGCGCTGGAGGTGATCCGCTCCTCGTCGCTCTTCACGACCCATACGCCCGTGCCCGCGGGCCACGACGCCTTCCCCGAGTCGATGATCCGCCAGTACATGTCGCATTATCCCGACGTGCTGGGCATCACGTGGGATCAGTTCATCAACCTCGGCAAGACCAAACCCAACGATCCGAACGAAAAGTTCTCGATGTCGGTGCTGGCCTGCAACCTTTCGCAGGAGGTCAACGGCGTGTCGTGGCTCCACGGCGAGGTCTCGAAGGAGATACTGGGCAACATCTGGCCCGGATACTTCAAGAACGAACTCCACATCGGATACGTAACCAACGGCGTGCACTTCCCGACGTGGACCTCCTCGACGCTGCGCAGGCTCTACGCCCGCTACTTCCCCAAGGGATTCGAGGGACACAGCTACGATGCAGCCGAGTGGCAGAAGGTGCGCGACATCTCCGACACGGAGTTGTGGGAAGCTCGCATGTTTTTGAAGAACAAACTGATACGTCATATTCGCAAGCGTTACAGCGACCCCAATCAGGTGCGTCTGGATTCGCCGTCGCAGATGGTGCGCATCATCGAAGGCATCAAGCCCGACGTGCTCACGATCGGTTTCGCCCGCCGCTTCGCCACCTACAAGCGGGCCTATCTGCTCTTCACGAACCTCGACCGGCTGGCGGCCATCGTGAACAACAAGGAGCGTCCCGTGCAGTTCATCTTCGCGGGCAAGGCGCACCCCAACGACCAACCCGGGCAGGAGCTCATCAAGCGCATCGTGGAGGTCGCGGCCATGCCGCAGTTCGTGGGCAAGATCCTCTTCCTGCAAAATTACGACATGGAGCTGGCCCGCCGCATGGTGCAGGGCGTGGACGTGTGGCTCAACACGCCCACCCGCCCGCTCGAAGCCTCGGGCACCTCGGGCGAGAAGTGCGTGATGAACGGCGTGCTGCAATTCTCCGTGCTCGACGGCTGGTGGGTCGAAGGGTACAGGGAGGGTGCCGGCTGGGCGCTGCCGATGGAGCGCACGTTCTCCGACCAGCATTTTCAGGACGAGTTGGACGCCGAGCTGATCTACAACACCATCGAGGAGCAGATCGCTCCGAAATATTACGACCGCGGCAGCGACGGAATCCCCCATGCGTGGGTGGAAGCCGTCAAGAAGTGTGTGGCGGACGTCGCTTCGCGCTTCACCACCAACCGGATGCTCGCCGACTACGAAGAGCGGTTCTACGACAAACTTTGCGCCCGCAAACGCGAGATCGTGGCGGGCGACTATATGCTCGCGCGGCAGATCGCGGCGTGGAAGCGCAAGGTTTCGGCGGCGTGGAACAACGTGAAGGTGGTGGACGTGCAGCGCGTGAAGATCGACAACGAGGCGATTTACGTGGGCTCGGACTACCATTTCGAGGTTACGCTCAACATCGACACGCTCCGCCCCGAGGACATCGGTGCGGAACTCGTGATCGCCAAGCAGATCGTCGGCAGCCGGAGCGTGGAGGTGGTGCGGACCATCCCCTTGCGAAGGTCGAAGGCCGAAGGCAACCGCGTAACCTATGTGCTGGATTACAGCCCCGATCAGGCGGGCACGTTCGATGTGGCGCTGCGCATCCACCCCGAAAACCCGCGTTTGCCGCATCGCATGGATTTTGCACTGGTGAAGTGGGCCTGAGCCGCGCTGCCGCCGGCCGGTTTTCGGGCGGCGAGTGAAAAAAATCGGGCGGACGGAGCACACGGCAGCCGATTTTTGCGTATCTTTAGGACAGGGAAGCGACCTTCCCGGACGTTGCCGTCCGTCCGGCGAACGCCTCGGCAGCCGGCGGCGGAGTGCGGAAAACGGCGCGGTTCCGGCGAGCGGGCGCAATGCGAACCCGCCCGGGTGTCGCCGGAGCGGAAAGACGACTACAAAATGTGAACGGAAAGATATGTCTGCATTAACCTTCGACAAAAGCGAGCTGGGCAACCTCGAGTACTCGCTCCAGCGCGAGATGCTCGCAACGGACCGCATCGGCGGATACATGAGCACGACGATCGTCTGCTGCAACACGCGCAAGTACCACGGACTGATGGTCGCGCCGATCGACGGCAGCGACCGCACCTATGTGCTGCTCTCGTCGCTCGACGAGACCGTCGTGCAGCACGACCAGTCGTTCCATCTGGCCCTGCACCGCTTCAGAGGGGTCTACGAACCGCGCGGGCACAAGTACATCACCGACTTCGAATATACGCCCACGCCGACGATCACCTATCGCGTGGGCGGCGTGATTCTGCGCAAGGAGCTGCTGTGGATCCATCACCGCACGCAGCTCATGATCCGCTACACGCTCGCCGACGCCCATTCCCGGACCCGGCTGCGGCTGCGTCCGTTCCTCGCCTTCCGCGACAAGCACGCGCTGTCGAAGGCCAATATGGAGGCCGACGGACGCTCCTACCCGATCCCGGGCGGCGTGAAATGCAGGCTCTACCGTTCGTTTCCGTGGCTCTATCTCCAGACCGACAAGCCCGGCACGGAGTTCGTCGCGGCACCCGACTGGTACTACGGCTTCGAATATCCGAAGGAGATCGAACGCGGATACGACGGCTACGAAGACCTGCTGACGACGGGTTATTTCGAAACGGAGCTCGAAAAGGGCGAAAGCATCATCTTCTCCGCTTCGCTCGATCAGATGGCTTCGCCCGGGACGATCGACGACATTTTCGCCGATTCGCTCGCGCGGCGCACCCACAAGATCGACTTCATCAGCTGTCTGCGCCACTCGGCGCGGCAATTCATGATCCGCCGCGAAGGAGGTGCGGAGGTCGTCGCGGATTATCCGTGGGAGGGTTCCGATTCGCGGCAGACGCTCGTCGCACTGCCCGGCATCGCGCTCGAACAGGGCCGCACGGAGGAGTGCATGCAGGTACTCGACCGCATCGCGGAGGATCTGCGGTCGGGCACGGACAGGATCCGCCGGCAGGCCGACACGCCGCTGTGGTTTTTCTGGACCCTCCAGCAGCTCGAAATGCACGTCGGCGCCGAGGAGGTCTGGAAGCGTTACGGCGAGACGATGAAAGGAGCGCTCGAAAGCTACCGGGACGGCGGCATGGGCCGCTGCATCCTCATGCACGACAACGGTCTCGTCTGGGCCGCGGCCGAAAATGTGCCGCTCACGTGGATGGACTCGGTGATCGACGGCAGGGCCGTTACGCCCCGCAGCGGCTATGCGGTCGAAGTGAACGCCCTGTGGTACAACGCCGTATGTTACACGCTGGAGTTGGCCCGAAAATTCGGGGACGAAGGCTTCACCGCGGCATGGGATTCGCTGCCCGAAAAGACGCGGACCGCGTTCGCCGAGCGATTCCGCATCGCCGGAGAGCCCCATCCGGCCGATTATGCAAACGAGACGGAGACCAACGCATTCATTCGCCCCAACATGGTGGTCGCCTGCGGTCTGCGCTATACGATGCTCGACGAGGCGCAGAGGATCGAGGTGCTGCGCACGGTCGAACAACACCTGCTGACCCCGAAGGGGCTGCGGTCGCTCTCGCCCCGCAATCCGCTCTACAAGGGCCGATGCGAAGGTTCGCCCGGGGAGCGCGATTTCGCGGGCAAGAACGGATCGGTGTGGATCTGGCCCCTCGTGTTTTACGTCGCCGCGCGGTTCGGGATCGAGGGCGACGGATTTTTGACCGCGGCCGGGGAGCTGCTTTCGCATTTCGAGGAGGATATCCAGTCGGACGGCATCGGTTCGCTGAGCGAACTGTACGATGCCGACCCGCCCTACACGGCCCGCGGAGCCGTTTCGGCGGCATGGAGCGTGGGCGGCGTGCTGGCGATCCACGACATGATCCGCCGCCGCCGAGAAGCCGGACGCGGAGAGGCCGCCGACGCCGGAGCGGCTACGGCCACGCGCCGTGCCGCCGATGCGGTGAGCTCCGCGCGCAAAAGCAGGAAGTAGTACGATAAAAAGAGATACGATGAGAGTTTTAATGTTCGGATGGGAATTTCCTCCCCACATCGCGGGAGGATTGGGCACGGCCTGTTACGGCATGACCCGCGGCCTTTCGCGCAACGACGTGGAGGTTGCGTTCGTGGTCCCGCACGCCTACGGCGACGAGGACCAGCGCTTCGCGCACGTGGTGAACGCCAGCGACGTCGAAGCTCTCTACGGTTCGGTCTCGGGCGGTGCGGAGGACATCGTCGACAAGATGACGTTTATCCGCATCGACTCGAACATGGTTCCCTACATATCCCCCGAGGAGTATGCCGTCTATCGCGAGCAGTATGCCGAAACGGGGCGGAAGTTCTGGGAGAGCACCGACGTATGGAAACAGCGCTATACCTTCTCGGGCAAGTACGGCGCCAACCTCATGGAGGAGGTGGCCCGCTACGCGATCGTCGCGGCTCAGGTGGCGCGCGATCTGGAAGGCCGGTTCGACGTGATCCATGCCCACGACTGGCTCACCTATTTCGCCGGCATCGCCGCGAAACGCGTGTCGGGCAAGCCGCTGGTGGTGCACATGCACGCCACGGAGTACGACCGCAGCGGCGAGAACGTCAACACGCAGGTCTACGCCATCGAGAAGGCCGGCATGATGGCCGCGGACCGCGTGATCGCCGTCTCGAACCTCACGCGCAATATCATCATCGCGCGATACGGCATTCCGCCCGAGAAGGTCGTAACGGTCCACAACGCCGTGCGGTTCTCGGGAAATGCGAACGAGGCGCCCGAGCGGGGCCTCGACGACAAGATCGTAACGTTCCTCGGGCGCATCACCTACCAGAAGGGGCCCGACTATTTCGTCGAGGCCGCCGCCAAAGTGCTGAAAAAGGTCCCCGGCGTGCGCTTCGTGATGGCCGGCTCGGGCGACATGATGAATCATGTGATCCGCCGCGTGGCGCGGCTCGGCATCGCCGACCGCTTCCACTTCACGGGATTCCTGCGCGGCGACGACGTGCGCCGGATGTTCCGCCTGTCGGATGTCTATGTCATGCCCTCCGTGTCGGAGCCGTTCGGCATCTCGCCGCTCGAAGCGATGCGTTCGAACGTGCCGGTCATCATCTCGAAGCAGAGCGGCGTGGCCGAAGTGCTCGACTATGCCCTGAAGGTCGATTATTGGGACGTGGATGCACTGGCGGACGCCATCTACGGTCTGATCGCCTATCCGGCCCTGTCGCGCATGTTCGCGTCGAAGGGGCTCGAAGAGGTAACCAATCTCAAGTGGAACGACGCCGCGGCCAAAATCAAGAAAGTCTACGAGACCGTCATCGAGGAACAGAGAAACAAATAAAACCGATACAACCTATACAGCCTATGAAAACCGTTTGTCTCTATTTTCAGGTTCACCAGCCGTGGCGCCTCCGGAGGTACCGCTTTTTCAATATGGGCAAGGAGCACCACTACCTCGACGACCTGCTGAACCGTTCGATCATGCAGAAGGTGGCCCGGGAGTGCTATCTGCCGATGAACGCCTTGCTGCTCAAGATTATCGGGGAGAACAAAGGGAAGTTCCGCTGTTCGTTTTCTATCACGGGCATCGCCGTCGAGCAGATGCGGGCCTATGCGCCCGAGGTGCTCGATTCGTTCCGCCGGCTGGCCGAGACGGGCTGTGTCGAGTTTCTGGCCGAAACCTATTCGCATTCGCTCGCGTCGCTCGCGTCCGAAGAGGATTTCGCCGAGCAGGTGCGGCTCCACAGCGCGATGATCGAGCGCGAGTTCGGGCAGAAGCCCGCGGCATTCCGCAATACGGAACTGATCTACTCGGACCGGATCGGTGCGATGGTCGCCCGAATGGGCTTCCGGACGATGCTGGCCGAGGGGGCCCGGCACGTGCTGGGCTGGAAATCGCCCGAGTTCGTCTATACGAACGCGATCGACCAGCGCCTGAGGCTTCTGCTGCGCAACTACAAGCTCTCGGACGACATCGCGTTCCGCTTCTCGAACCGTTCGTGGGACCAATGGCCCCTGACGGCCGATAAGTATGTGGAGTGGCTCTCGTCGGAGCGGACGCCGGGCGAAGTGGTCAACCTCTTCATGGACTACGAGACCTTCGGCGAACATCAGACGGCCGATACGGGCATTTTCGAATTCGTGAAGGCGTTGCCGAAGCTGGCGCTGCAAAAGAAAAACGGCCTCGAATTCGCCACGGTGAGCGAAGCCGCGCGGAAACATCAGCCGGTGGCGGTGCTGCACTGTCCGCACGCGATGTCGTGGGCCGACGAGGAGCGCGACATCACCGCATGGCTGGGCAACGAACTCCAGAACGAAGCCTTCTCGAAACTCTATGCCCAGAAGGGGAAGGTCGCGGCGCTCCGGAATCCGGACTACGACTACGTGTGGAGCTTCATGCAGACCTCCGACCATTTCTACTACATGGCGACCAAATGGCTCTCCGACGGCGACGTGCACTCCTACTTCAATCCCTACGATTCGGCTTACGACGCATTCATCAACTACATGAACGTGCTTTCGGATTTCGAAATCGAACTGGACAAGGCCGTGAAAGCGATGGGCGGAACCCGTGCGGAGGAGATTCCGGCACCGGCTGTAGAGAAGCCCGAAACCGCCGAAACGCCGGCCGTGCAGGAACCGCCGGCCGCAAGGAACGCACGGAAAAAGGTGCGGTCGAAGCCTTCCGCCGAGGCCCTCGGAGACGGGAAACGACCGTCCGGAGCCGTCGGGGAGCGTGTGCCCCGATCCGGCCGGAACGCCGCGGCGGGGACTGCACGAAAAGGGGCCGGAGCTGCCGCTCCGAAAGCCGAGAGCGGCAGCCGCACGGCGAAGGAGGTCGTGGAAGTCTGAGCTGAATTTGCGACCGCCGTCGCGGGACAATGCTTCGTCAGACCGCGCTCCCGCTCCCTGTTCTTGCGGATGGAATGCGCCTGCCCCCTCGATCAGACCGTGGTGGGGAGGGGCACGAAAGTGCGGTTCCGGGATTTTGCCGCCGGATACGGCGGAATGCCGTCCGGAATACAGCGGGCCGGAAACGGCAGGGAGCAGCGGAAAGCCGCTCTTCGCGGGAGCGGTTGTCTTGCGAGGGGGAGCGGGCCGTCGGGGCGTCCGCACCGCGGCCCGCGAGGATTTCCGCCATGTTCGCCCGGCCCGTTCCACTAAGTTGCGAATGCGCGGCATCGGTCCCGGGCCGTGCGGCGCGAGGGCGTACTCCACGGGGGGGCGGCACTTCGG
>NZ_FCNT01000087.1 GCF_900021155.1 Alistipes sp. CHKCI003 | reverse complement strand
GCCGCGAACGCCCGCCGGCGGCAGGTCCGGCTCTCTGCCGGCGCTGGGCGGAGCACGCTACTCCTTTCCGCACCCCGCTTTCCGAAGCACCCGGTGGATGCCGATGCAGGCCAGACCGCCGTAGACGAAGACGAGCATCCACAGAGCGCGTATTTCGGGCAGCACCTCCTCGAACGAAGCGCCCATCGAGCGGATGCGGATGAAGGCGTTCACGCCGTGGCTGCTCGGGAAGATCTGTCCGAATGCGTAGAGCCAGTCGGGTATGGCCTCCCGCGGGAACGAGATGCCGCTGAGCATCAGCATCGGAATCGAGGTCCACAAGAGCAGCAGCAGCGAATTTTCCCGATAGCGGAAGAGCGTCGATACGGCGATGCCGAAGGTGATGCACGCGAGCAGATAGGGGACCATGAAGGCTGCGATCGTCAGCGACGAACCGTTCGTCGGATAGTGGAACAGCCGGTAGTGGAGGCCGAGGATGTAGAACGTCGTTACGGCATAGATCGAAGCATAGACGAGCGTCTTTCCCGCGACGATCGGGAGCGTCGACATGCGCGAGCGGTCCGCAGGGCAGAGTTTGCCGTACAGTCCGAATTCGCGCCATGTGCCGCCGATCATGCCGATGCCGATGAGCATCGTCTGTTGGATGATGACCATGATGATGGCCGGCATGGCGAACGTGCCGTAGCCCAGATAGGGGTTGAACAGGTTGTGCGACTGGTAGATCACGGGCTGCGTCGTGGCCATGGCCTGCGGTATCTGGGCTCCCTTGGCCACCAGACGTTGGAATTCGACCATGGCGCCCGTCTGCCCGATGGTGGCGACGAGCTCCTGAAAGACCTGCCGGTACATCAGAAAATAGCTGGCGTCGACGTAGATCGCCACGTTGGCCTGCTCGCCGCCCAAGAGGCGCTTTTCGTAGTCCGACGGAATGTAGACCACGCCGTAGATCTTGCGGCCGAAGAAGAGCTCCTCGGCTTCGGCCATTCCGGTGGGCTCGTAGGCCACGTAGGTGTTCGGTCCCGCATCGAAGGTGCGGATCAGCTCGCGGCTGGTCGGCGTCCGACACTCGTCGACGACGCCGATCGGCACGTTGCGCAGCACTTGCGGCCCGTAGGCCAGCGAGTAGAGCGTCGAGTAGATCACAAGCGCGAAGACGAGGATCAGCAGGACGCCCGCATCGCCGAAGATCGTGCGGTATTCGTTGGCGGCCACCGTGCGGAACTGCCGCCAGTAGGACGCCGTTTGGCGTGTGAATCTGCGGGCGATGCTCATATCACAACCTCCCCCAATATTTTTCTTCGGTGCCGATGCGTTTGAGCCGCGGCAGACACAGAAGCGGTAAGACGACGAAAAGCGACATGTAGCCCAGATCGGGCAGCGAATAGACGGCCGGCGCCCCGCGCAGCATCTGATCGACGCAGATGTCCGTGTAGAACGTGAACGGGAAGATGCAGCTGAAGATCCGGATTTCGGGCCACATGGCCATGATCGGGAACGTGAGACCCGAGTAGGTGAACGCCAGTACGGAGTATCCGCCGCCGATCGAGAGCGAGAGCCGCAGGTTGCTCAGCAGCGAGACGATGCAGACGCCGATGGCGGCATAGCCGGCCACGAAGAGCAGGTTGGCGAGCATCAGCACCCCGAGGCTTCCGTTGAGCGGCACGCCCACGACCTTGAAGATGATGACGAACATGGCCATCGAGACGAGGAACATCGTCGTGAGGATGGGCAGCAGCTTGCCTGCGAGCGCCGCGGCGACCGAGCCGCCGCCCGTGTCGAGCCACTCGCGCGCGGTTCCGTGCTTGAGTTCGTCGCCCACGGCGAAGATCGAGACCATGATGGTGAAGATGAGCAGCATCATGGGCATGAAGCTCGGCGAGAGGTAATAGCCGTAATTGATATAGGGATTGAACAATACGTGCCGGTTGAACCGCACGGGCATCAGCTGCGCCGCCGCCTGCCGTTCGGTGAGCCCCTGTTTGCCGAGCAGCTGGAGCTGGATGCCGGCCGAGAAGGTCGTCGCGGCGGTCTGTATGTCCTTCGACAGCAGGCCGTTGACGGTGATGTTCGTGCCGATGATGTAGGCGTCGAGATGGGTCTGGCTGTTGCTCAGAATGTTTTTCTCGAAGAATTCGGGGATGAGCACCACGGCCGATATTTTCCCTTCGCGGATCATCCGTTCGCCTTCGGCCATGTCCTGCGCCTCGTAGGCCACGAGCGCCGTGGGCGTCGCGTCGATCATCTGCGTTACCTTGCGCGAGAGGGTCGTGCGGTCCAAGTCCACCACGGCGATCGGTATGTCGCGCGCCACTCCGCGGCTGAAGAGCAGCGCGAAGAACGCGAACGAGACCACGGGCAGGACGACCATCAGCGCGAAGTAGATCGGCTGACGGGCGATCCGTCTCAGTTCGCGGTGCAGGACCGCATACGTATCGTGCAGAAAACGCCGCATCCGCTACCCTATTTTATCCCAATCGACGATGACGCTCATGCCCGGACGCAGTCCTTCGGCCGGTGCCGTGGGTTTGGCCTTCACGGCGAAGGTGCGGATGTCGAATCCGCCCTGCGTGCGGGTCGCCGCCCATGTGGCGAAGTCGGCCTGCACGGCGATGTAGGTTACTTCGAACTCCACGTCGCGGCCGAGCGCCGGCACGTAGCCGCTCATGCGGACGCCGATCTTCACGGCCGGCATCAGCGTCTCCTTGATGTTGAACGTTACCCATTGGTCGCTCAGATCGAGGATGGCCACCACGGGGTAGCCGCTGCCGACCAGTTCGCCCTCTTCGGCGATGACCGTCGAGACTTCGCCCGTTACGGGCGAGTAGACCATGGCGTCGCCGATGTAGGACTCCACCTCGCTGACGGCGCCTTCGGCCTGCCGCACCTGTGCGGCCGCGGCCTCCTTGTCCTCCTTGCTGGCGCCGTCGCGCACGAGTTCGTACTGCGCTTTGGCCGCCTGCTCCGTGGCGAGCATGGCGTTGTAGTTGGCCGACGCTTCGTCGAGTTTCTGGGCCGGCACGACCCCCTCGGCGTAGAGGTTCTTTACCCGTTCGTATGTCTTCCGCGCCAGTTCGAGCCCCGCCTGCGCCTTCTGCCACAGGCTCATGGCGGCGTCGATCTGCTGCCAGCGGGCTCCGGTGAGGGCTTTCTGGTCGAGGGCCGACGCGGCGCTCTTCACGGCCTCGGCCTGCCGGAGTTTGGCCTCCAGTTCGGGCGTCGAGAGCGTGTAGAGCAGTTCGCCCTTCTCGACGTGCTGGCCTTCCTCGACCTTCATGCCGTCGATGCGTCCGGGGACCTTCGACGAAGCCTTGTAGGAGGTGCACTCCACGGTACCCTGAATCAGCATGGGCGTCCGTTTGCGAAGATACCGGCCGATGAGCAGGACCGAGACGACAATGACCGCCGCGGCCGCGATGATTCCGATGATGTTGCTCTTTTTCATATGCGATCTGAATTTATTACTGTTCGAATGCGATCCGGCGGGCGTCGGCCCGGCGGATGTAGGACGTGAATTCGTCGCTGATGCCTGCGGCTTCGAGGAGCTGCGCCAGCGTCAGATCGTAGTTGAAGGCTGCCTGCATCCGCTCGGTGCGCACCTTGGCCAGATTCAGTTCGGCGTCGATCAGATCCGACGACGAACTCATGCCTTCGAGGAATGCGGCGTTCTTCACCTTGAGATACTCCTCGGCGAAGGCGATCGACGAGTCGATCGAGACGATCTGATTGGCATAGTTGTTCAGTTGGTTGTAGAGTTTCTCGACCAGCACCGCGATGTCTTCGGCCGCCTTGTCGCGCAGGGCGTCCACGCGGCGCACGGTCTGCCGGGCCGCCGAATACTTGTACTCGCGGTTCAGTCCGTCGAAAATCTTGAGGTTGACCCCCACGCCCACGGCCCAGCGCGGCAGGATGCCCGTAACCTGATAGTTGTAGAACGAAGCGCCGCCCATGGCCACCACCTGCGGCAGAAAGTCCGAACGTCGGGCCTTCACGCCCTCTTCGGCGAGGCGGCTTTTCAGTTCGACCTGCGTCAGCAGCGGATTGCGGTCGGCCGCCAGCGCCTTGTAGTAGGCGGCGTCTTCGAGCTGCGTGAGCACGAACATCGACGTTATGGGGCGATAGGCGCCCTCCCCCGTGCCGAGCGTGTTCTTCAATGCGCTGGAAATGGTCTGCAACTGCAATTTGGCATTCTCCAGCTCGCGTTCCGCTTCAGCCATTTTGACTTCGACGTAGAGCCGTTCGCTGTATGCGATCATGCCGTTCTCTTCGAGTGCCGCGGCGTCGCGCAGGTGGCTGCGCACGCCCTCCACGACTTCGCGCCGCACTTCGACCACCTGCGCTGCGAGCGCCAGACCGAAATAGCGCTCGACCAGCTCCGAGACCAGCGCATTGCGCGTCTGCGCGCCTGCGGCCTCGGCCGTCTGCTGGCTGATGCGCGCGGCGCGGTTGGCCGCATTGATCTTGCCGCCCAAGTAGATCGGGACGGTTACTTCGCCGCCTACGAATCCCAGACTGCGGTCCTGCACCTTGAGGAACCAGTCGGCGCCGAGGATCGGGCCGATGAGCCCCTGAATCGAGGGGATCAGTTCCGGCGGGACGATGCCGCTGTTCAGGATGTCGCCCGCGAGTTTGTTCACGGGGCCTTTCAGGTCGTTGAGATCGGCTCCGATGTCCTTTCCCAGATAGGTGTAGGCACCCGCGACATTGATCTGAGGCATGCGCAGTCCGATCGCCGCGCGGCGCTCCTGTTCGGCGGCCCGCTCCTCGTAGGCCGCGGCTTTCAGCGCCGGATTGTTGGTGCAGGTGATCGTCAGAGCCTCATCGAAGGTCAGCAGCTGCACGTCCTGCTGTGCCGCCGCAGCGAGCGGCGAGACGAGCAGCAGAGCCGCAACTCCTATTTTTGCAGATCGTTTCATAGTTCGTTTCCGTATTGGCAAACAAAGATAAAACGATTCGTCGTATGTTGCGCAGTCGACAGGTCGTTTAGGACAATATTATCCTAAAATGGACGAAGAAAAGCCGTTTTTTACCCCTTCAGGTGTCCGTTGATTGCACGGACTTCGTCTCCGAGTTCGGGATAGACCTCCACCTCCACGCCGTGTTCGCGCAGATCGAGCGCTCCGCGGCACGAGACGAAACAGTCCGGTTCGTAGAGGGCGAACACCACGCGGGCCATGCCGTGCCGCAGGATCAGCTCCGAGCAGCTCTCGGGTTCGCTGCTGCGCGTGGAGCAGGGCTCCATCGAGGAGTAGATCGTCGCGCCGCGCAGATCGGCTCCGGCGGCGAGTGCCTTGGCTGCGGCCTCCTGCTCGGCGTGGTGCGTGGGCGACGTCTCGTGGGTGTAGCCGCCGAAGCGGCGTCCGTCGCGCGTCGCGATCACCGCTCCCACGCAGTAGGAGCTGCGGCACGGCGTGCAGCGGCGGCTGAGCTCCACCGCCTCGCGCAGCAGCCGGAGGTCCTCTTCGCTCCGATCGGGCCGGAACGTATAGCGGCGTACTTCCATTCCGCCGAGCCTCTCCGTGCGGCACGGCGTTCCGGTGCGGATCGCGTCGAACGGGAAGTGCGGAGCCGCGGCATCGGCGACCCGGAGTGCGGGGTTGACCGCCAGACGGAGCGTGTGGGCCATCCCCTCGGCGAGAAACATCCGCAGGATCTCGGCTCCGCCTTCGACCAGTAGCGACCCGATCCCCCGCTTCTCCAGTTCGGTGGCGATCCGCGCCGCCGTGATCCGCTCCGCGACCACCGTCTCGGCGGCTCCTTCTAAGTGCGGCAGCGCCGTCTCCGAGAAGACGATCTTCCGCCCTTCGCCGCAGGTGAAAAAGCGGGATGCCGGGTCGAGACAGCCGGTGCGGGTAACGGTAACTTTCGCCGGATCGGGTCCGCGCCCCTCTTTCGAGCGCTCGGTCCGCAGGACGGTGTCCGCAATCACGAGGCGCGGGTTGTCGCGGCGGACCGTCCCGGCCCCCACGAGGATGGCGTCGCACTGTGCGCGCAGACGTTGTACCGCGGCCCAGTCCGCGTCGGTGGAGATGCGCAGCCGCCCGGCCGAGCGGTCGTCGAGTGCGCCGTCGGCCGTCGTCGCGGCGGAGAGATGGATTTTCATCGTCTGAGGGTGATTACCGTGATTTCGGGATAGGCGCCGAGCCGCATCGGGAAGCCGACATAGCCTATGCCGTCGTTGATGTAGAGCGTGCTCCCCTCCTCGTCGTAGCGTCCGCTCCACCGCTTGTAGAAGAGACGGGCCGGCGAGAACCGCCATTTGCCGATGCGGGCCTTGATCTGCATGGCGTGCACGTGCCCCGAGAGCGTGAGGTCGCCGTAGCCGAGTTCGCGGATACGGTCCCAGAGCTGAGGCAGGTGCGAAAGCGTAATATTATAAGGTGTGCGGGAAACGCCTTCATAGGTCGCCCCGATGTTCATGCCGACGTTTCGGTCGTGTCGTTCCCGGCGGAAGGCCGGATCGAACGAGATCCCCGAGAGGGTGATCGTGTCGCCGCCGCGGACGAGGTATTCCGTCTCGTTGTCGGGCAGCCGCCATCCCATCCGCCGCTGGCGGGCGACGAGGCTGTCGGTATTGACTTCGACGGGCAGGGCGAGCGTATCCTTGACGTAGACGCCCGTGTCGTGATTGCCGATATTGGACACCACCCCCAGCGGAGCCCTCAGCTGCGAGAGGATCCGCATGGCCGCGGAATCGAGCTCCGTATAGCGGATGTTCACCAGATCGCCCGTGAAGACGACGAGATCGGGCCGCAGGGCGTCGACGGTCCGCACGAGCCGTTTCATTTCGCGTTCGGGGTGCACGAGCGTCCCGATGTGCAGGTCGGAGAAATGGACGATCCGCAGCCCGTCGAACCCTTCGGGCAGACGTTCCGAACGGACTTCCACCTCGTTGACCGCGTAGCTCGTGCGGGCATAGACCGCGCCCCAGACCAGAAGCACGGCCGTGAGCCCTGCGGCGGCTGCGCCCGTGCGTGCGAGCCCGAAGTGCTGGAAAAAGTAGAAGGCCAGCCGCGGCAGGACCGTCAGCAGATAGACGTAGAAAAGCCACATGGCGGCGGCGACCGTCGCCGTCGAGTTGTCCGGCAGCAGCCCGAACAGCCCGCCGGCGATCAGCGGCAGCAGGTCCGTCGCCGCGGCGAAGACGATGAACGGCACGCGCACGCCCCGCCTGCGGCTTCGCATGCGTCGGCGGTAGTAGCGGAAATCGAGCGCTCCGACGAGGAGGCTGAGTGCGATGACGATCCGGATCATATCCTGTATGAATATAAGGTACCCGCAAAGATAGTAAAAAATGCCTCGCCCCGGAAAATCAAATATCGTGCGGGTTTCTTTGGCATATTACTTGCTTCATGTGGGTTTGAATATTAACTGGCTGTGTTACAAAAAGAAAATAGATCACATAAGCAAGTTGTTACAAAAAAACCAAATCAAATCAAAAGCGTATGAAAACATTTAGACTTTTAATTGTGGCTCTGTTAGTTGCCTCCTCGGCCGCGGCCCAGAACAACACGGGCAAAGGTACGAATGATGAGTACTCGCCGACCGTTTACCTCATATCGGTGAACGAGACGGAGACCGTCGAAGACTGCGGTTGTCCGGCACTTGCAGCGGCCGAGCTGAACCGTTTGGCGGCAGCCAGCGCCATTCAGGATTACAGGGATACGCACCGCGCCGGTTTCCAGCAGGCTGAGAAGCCCCAATTCATCTTCACGACGAAGAACAACAAGTTCTCGTTCGCCGTGGGCGGCTACATCAACATGCGCGTGGGGTACGATTTCGAAGGGATCGTCGACAACATCGACTTCATTCCGGCCGACATTCCGATGACGCGCAACTACGCCACCGACCAGAAACTGATGATGGACGCGACCACCTCGCGTCTGTACCTCAAAGCCATCGCCAACACCCGTGCGCTGGGCCGCGTGGTCGTGTATGTGGACGGCGACTTCCGCGGCGGTGCGCGCAACAGCTATACGCCTCGTCTGCGTTCGGCCTACGTTTCGTTCCTCGGCTTCACGCTGGGCCGCGACATCTCGACCTTCACCGACCTGCTGGCCGCGCCCAACACGATCGACTTTCAGGGTCCCAACGCCTATAATCTCCACTTCGCCACGATGGTCCGCTGGGAGAAGAGCTTCTGGAACGACTGCATGAAGTTCGGCGTGGCGGCCGAAATGCCCAAAGTGAGCGGCACCTACGGCGAATATGCGGCTCCCGTTCCGCAGCGCATGCCCGACTTCCCCGTCTACCTGCAAGTCATGTGGGGTCCCGACCGCCAGAGCCACATCCGCGCATCGGCCGTGTTCCGCAACATGTACGAGCGCAACCTCGACAAGAACTACACCACGTCGCAGTTCGGCTGGGGCGTACAGGCCAGCGGCCACATCCGCGTAGCCCGCGTGCTCGACCTCTTCTTCAACGGCGTTTACGGCGAGGGCATCACTCCCTACATTCAGGATCTGGCCGGTGCCGGTCTCGACTTCACGCCCGTTCCGGGCTGGCCCACCCACTTGCAGACCATGCCGATGTACGGCTGGCAGGCCGCCGCACAGATCAACCTCTCGCGCCGCGTCTCCTTCTCGGGCGGTTATTCGACGGTCGAAGTGTGCAAGAAGAACGGTTTCTATTCGAACGACGAGTACCGCACGGGCGAGTACATCTTCGGCAACATGTTCGTCAAGATCACCCCGCGCTGCAAGTTCGGCGTCGAGTACCTCTACGGCACGCGCGAGAACATGGACGGCCTGAAGAACCACGCCAACCGTGCCAACATGATGGTGCAGTACAACTTCTGACGGCAGAAGCCGCAGTCGCAGCCGATACGGGCGGCTCCGAGGGGGAGTTGCCCGTATTTTTTTATTATCTTTGTCGGCGGCGGACCCGCGGAGCGGAGCGGGTGCGCCGCAGCCGTCGAATGCGAACGATATGGAATTTCTTGCGCAATACAATCTCTCGGGCCTCGTCATCGGCGTGGCCACATTTCTGATTATCGGTCTCTTCCACCCGATGGTAACGAAGGGCGAATACTATTTCGGCGTACGCTGCTGGTGGTTCTTTCTCGTGATGGGCATCGCCGCCGTCGCCGGCTCCGTCGCCGTGCGCCACATCCTGTGGTCCACGCTGCTGGCCGTCTGGGGCGCCTCGTCGTTCTGGTCGATCGGCGAGCTGTTCGAGCAGCGCAGGCGCGTGGCGAAGGGATGGTTCCCCGAGAATCCCCGACGGAAAAAATAGCGGCCCCATGAGACGCTTTCGGCGTTTGAGGACCATGGCAGCCGCCGCCTGCTGCGCCGCGTGGATGCTGCCTGCCTGCACGGACGGAGCTCCGCCTCCGCACACGACCGCGGGGGCCCGCGCACCGCACCTTCCGGTGTGCAGCCTCTCTGCGGAGAGGTCCGGCCGTGCGGCGGAGTGCCCCGGCCTGTTCCGCCCGTTCGCCGCGGACGGCGCTGCGGTCGGTCCGTTCCGGCCTGCGCAGCCCCGCGAAGGGGCCGGTGCCCCCGGAGAGTGGCCCCGCTGCATCGGCGAGGGGGATGCGCGACCGCCCTGTCTGCCGCCGCGCACGGCGCGTCTTCTGTTCGCGGGCGACGTGATGCAGCATCTTCCGCAGGTGTTCGCCGCCCGCCGTGCGGACGGGACGCACGACTATACGTCCGTTTTCGAGGGCGTGGCGCCCTATTTCGCCGCTGCGGACCTCGTGGCCGTCAATCTCGAAACCACGCTCACCGCATCGGGCGACTATGCCGGCTATCCCTGTTTCCGTTCGCCCCTTTCGCTGGCCGCGGCTCTGGGCGCAGCCGGTGTCGACGTTTGTGCGCTGGCCAACAACCACTGCTGCGACGGCGGCGCGCAGGGCATCCGGACCACGCTCGCCGAGCTGGACCGGCTCGGCATCCGGCATACGGGCGTATTCGCCGACAGCCTCTCGCTGCGGCGGGATCATCCGCTGATCCTCACGGCCGGCGGCATCCGCTTCGCACTGCTCAACTACACCTATTCGACCAACGGCATTCCCGTGCCGCCGGGCGTCGCGGTCCGGATGATCGACACCGCGGTCATGCGCCGGGACCTCGCCTCTGCGCGGGCCGCGGCCGACTGCACGGTGGTGCTGATCCATTGGGGCGACGAATACCGGCGGCAGCCTTCGCAGGCCCAGCGGCGGCTGGCGGCCTTTCTGCGCCGCAGCGGCGCAGACCTCGTCGTCGGGAGCCATCCCCATGTGGTGCAGCCCTATGCGGCCGACTCGACCGGTGCGGTGTTCTATTCGCTCGGCAACTTCGTCTCGAACCAGCGCCGCCGCTACTGCGACGGCGGCATCATGGCGCGCGCGACGGTCGTGCTGCGTCCGGACGGATCGCTGCGCGTGGCCGTCGACGCCGTACCCGTGTGGGTGATGCTGCCCGACTACCGCATCCTTCCCCTCCCTGCGGCCGACACGGTGCCGATGACTCGCGCCGAACGGCTGCAATACGCGCGCTTCGCGGAGGATACGCGCTTCATTCTGAACGCCGGACCGTATAAATAGTGCCGATGGGCGTATAAAAACAAACAATGGGTTTTCTTTGGAGGAACCCCGCGGATTTACGTATCTTTGCACCGTAACGACAAGCACACACACATTAAATCTACAAAGCCATGAAAAGCATCAAAGGAACCAAGACCGAGCAGAATCTGCTCAAGGCGTTCGCCGGCGAAAGTCAGGCCCGCAGCCGCTACGTATTTTTCGCCAGCAAGGCCAAGAAAGAGGGCTACGAGCAGATCGCGGGCGTCTTCAACGAGACGGCCGAACAGGAGAAGGAGCATGCCGAACGCTTTTTCAAGTTCCTCGAAGGCGGCGAGGTAACCATTACGGCCAGCTACCCCACGGGTCCGATCGGCACGACGCAGGAGAATCTGCTCGCCGCCGCACAGGGCGAGAAGGAGGAGTGGGACGTGCTCTACCGCGAGTTCGGCAAGGTGGCCGAGGAGGAGGGATTCCCCGAGATCGCCGCAGCGTTCAAGATGATTTCGACGGTCGAGGCCGAGCACGAGAAGCGCTACCTCAAGCTGCTGAGCCGCCTCACGGACGGCGATTTCTTCAAGCGCGACGGCGAAATCTGGTGGCAGTGCCGCAACTGCGGCTACGTCTGCAAGGCGTCCGAAGCTCCGAAGATCTGCCCCGCCTGCAAACATCCGCAGGCTTACTTCGAGCCCAAGAAGGAGAACTATTAGCCGGCGGTGCCGTCCGTCCGGAAAGAGGGAGGCTGTCTGCCGTGCGGTAGACGGCCTCTTTTTTGTGAGGCTCCCTCCGGATGCGGCCCGATTTCCGGCGGATCGTATTTCACGCGGCCTCTCCGTTCCGCCCGTTTTGGATAGACGGTCTCCGCGAGGGGGGGGACGTCGTTCGAAGGTCTTTCGCGGGGTCTGCGCCTGCATGTCGCTCAGCCGTTCCGGCCGCGTGCCGGACGGCTTTTTTTCGAACGGATGGTCTGCGGGCCGATCGGAGGGTGCGCGGGCCAATGCGGTCGCGGCGCCGTGCCGAGCGCAGACGACCGGCATGGCCGCTTTCCCATTTTCGACTTTTGGGCGGCCGCCGGCAAATTTAATGGCCTAACGGCCGCACGCGCCCCGCCCGAAGAGCTATTTTGCACTTTTATTTCGGAATTTCGCCATTCTGTCGTATCTTTGTCCGAATCCGAAACATAGAAAAACAAGATATGGCAGACGAAAAAATCATCTTTTCGATGGTCGGCGTGAGCAAGACCTTCACCAATCAGAAAAAAGTGCTCAACAACATCTACCTCTCGTTCTTCTACGGCGCCAAGATCGGCATCATCGGTCTGAACGGTTCGGGCAAGTCGACGCTCATGAAGATCATCGCCGGCATCGACAAGAACTTTCAGGGCGAGGTGGTCTTCTCACCGGGCTACACGGTGGGCTATCTCGAACAGGAGCCCCGGCTCGACGATGCGAAGACCGTGCGCGAGGTGGTCGAGGAGGGATGCGCTCCGACCGTGGCGCTGCTCAAGGAGTACGAGCGGATCAACCAGCGGTTGTGCGAACCGCTGGACGACGATACGATGGCCCGTCTCATCGAGCGTCAGGGCGAGCTCTACGAGCAGATCGACCACGTGAACGGCTGGGAGCTCGACAGCGTGCTCGAACGGGCTATGGACGCCCTGCGCTGCCCCGACCCCGACCGGAGCGTCAAGGTGCTCTCGGGCGGCGAACGGCGCCGCGTGGCCCTCTGCCGGCTGCTTTTGCAGCAGCCCGACGTGCTGCTGCTGGACGAGCCGACCAACCACCTCGACGCCGAGTCGATCGACTGGCTGGAGCAGCACTTGCAGCAGTACAAGGGCACGGTGATCGCCGTTACGCACGACCGCTACTTCCTCGACAACGTGGCGGGCTGGATTCTCGAACTCGACCGCGGCGAGGGCATTCCGTGGAAGGGCAATTACTCGGGCTGGCTGGAGCAGAAGACCGCGCGCATGGCCATGGAGGAGAAGCAGGAGTCGAAGCGCCGCAAGACCCTCGAACGCGAGCTGGAGTGGGTGCGCATGTCGCCCTCGGGCCGCCACGCCAAGTCGAAGGCGCGTCTTTCGGCCTACGACAAGATGATGAACGAAGACGCCAAGCAAAAGGAGGAGAAACTCGAAATCTTCATCCCGAACGGTCCCCGTCTGGGCGACGTGGTGATCGAGGCCCGCGACGTCTCGAAGGCTTTCGGCGACCGCGTGCTCTACGAGCACCTCGACTTCTCGCTGCCGCCCGCGGGCATCGTGGGCGTGATCGGCCCCAACGGTACGGGCAAGACCACCCTCTTCCGCATGATCATGGGGCTCGACGAGCCGACGAGCGGCTCGTTCCGCGTGGGGCCGACGGTGAAGCTGGCTTATGTCGACCAGCAGCATCGGTCGATCGACCCCGAGAAGACGGTCTACGAGGTGATCTCTCAGGGCGCCGACCTCATCACGCTGGGCAACCGTCAGGTCAACGCCCGTGCTTACGTAGCCCGTTTCAACTTCACGGGCGCCGATCAGGAGAAGAAGTGCGGCATGCTCTCGGGCGGCGAGCGCAACCGGCTCCATCTGGCTCTGGCCCTGAAGGAGGAGGGCAACGTGCTCCTGCTCGACGAGCCCACCAACGACATCGACGTCAACACGCTCCGCGCGCTGGAGGAGGGCCTCGAAAACTTCGCGGGCTGCGCCGTAGTGATCTCCCACGACCGCTGGTTCCTCGACCGCATCGCCACGCACATCCTCTCGTTCGAGGGCGACTCGAAGGTGGTCTTCTACGAAGGGTCGTACAGCGAATACGAGGCATGGAAACGCGCGCAGGGCGGCGACACGGAACCCCACCGCGTGAAATACAGGAAACTGATGGCCTGAGCCCTCCCTCGGTCCCGCCCCTGCCGTCATGTCCGGCCGATCCATCGGCCGATGACGCCCCCCCCCGCACCATTCGGGCCGGGGCCGCGGCGGCCGGAGCCCGTCCGATGCGTTTCGTTCCGCTCCGGCGAAGCTGCGCGGCGATCGGGGCCGATGCTTCGGTATTCCGCCGGAAGGGCGGCGGACCGCAGCAGGCTGCGAACTTCCCTTATTTTCGAACGAGTTAAGATTATGGCACAAAAACCATCCATACCCAAAGGCACGCGCGACTTCTCCCCGCAGGAGATGATGCGCCGCAACTACATCTTCGACACGATCCGCGGCGTTTTCCGCACGTTCGGCTACGCCCCGCTCGAAACGCCCGCCATGGAGAACCTTACGACGTTGCTGGGCAAGTACGGCGACGAGGGCGACAAACTGCTCTTCAAGATCCTCAACTCGGGCGACTACGCCGCCGGCCGCTCCGGCGACGAGCTGCGTCAGGCGTCGAACATCTGCGAAAAGGGACTTCGCTACGACCTCACGGTCCCCTTCGCGCGTTATGTCGTGCAGCATCAGGGCGAGCTGACCTTCCCGTTCAAGCGTTACCAGATCCAACCCGTGTGGCGCGCCGACCGGCCGCAGAAGGGCCGCTACCGCGAGTTCTGCCAGTGCGACGTCGATGTGATCGGCTCGCGCTCGCTCCTCAACGAAGCGGAACTGGTCGACATCGTGGCCCGTGTGTTCCGTGCGCTGGGCATCCGCGTCGTACTCAAGATGAACAACCGCAAGATCCTCTACGGCATCGCCCAGACCATCGGCCATGCCGACAAGATGATGGAGATCACCGTGGCGATCGACAAACTCGAAAAGATCGGGCTCGACGCCGTGAAGGCCGAGCTGCGGGAGCGCGGCTTGGACGCAGCGGCCGTCGACCGGCTGCAACCGATACTCGAACTGAGCGGCAGCAATGACGAGAAACTGAATCGGTTGAGCGAGGTGATCGGCGAATCCGAGACGGGCGTGCGAGGCATCGGGGAGATGCGCACGATCTTCGGCTATGTCGAGCGGATGGGGCCCGGCCTCGCGGTTGAGCTGGACCTCTCGCTGGCCCGCGGCCTGAACTACTACACGGGCGCCATCTTCGAGGTGAAGGCGCTCGACTATGCGATCGGCTCGATCTGCGGCGGCGGCCGTTACGACGATCTGACGGGCATCTTCGGCATGCCCGATACGCCGGGCGTGGGCATCTCGTTCGGCGCCGACCGTATCTACGACGTGATGACCGCTCTGGAGCTCTTCCCCGAGGCGGTGAACAGTTCGACGCGGGTGCTCTTCGTCAACCTCGGACCCGAGGAGGAAGCCGCCTCGCTGCGGCTGCTGGGGGCCTTGCGCGACGCGGGCATCGCGGCCGAAATCTACCCCGAGAGCGCCAAGATGAAGAAGCAGATGGAGTACGCCAACCGGCGGGCCGTGCCTTACGTGGCCATCGTGGGCAGCGACGAGCTGGCCCGCGAGGTCGTTACGCTCAAGGACATGCGCTCGGGCGAACAGCGGCAGATCGCGTTCGGCGAGCTCGCCCGCGAGCTCGCCTGACCGCCTCCCTGCATTCGCCGCTGCCGGCCCCGTTCCCCGGCGGCGAATGTCGAAGCGGTGTATCCGGCCGCTCGTTGCGGCGGACGTTGCGTTGTCATCCCGCCTTCCGGCTCCCGGTGCGGGGGCGGGGAACGCAGCGATCCGGACAGGCGACCGCATGGTTCCGCCTGCCGCGCATTCCGAAAGCCGCCTCCGGGCTGCCGTTCTGCGCTTCGGTTGTTGCCTTTCGCGGTTCGGAGCCGGACAGCGCCTTCTTCCCGACCGTGCGCCGCCTCGATCGCCGGCGCCCCGCCGGCGGGAGGATAATGAATAATAAGAAATCGACCTTCAAGCAACTATTCTAAATTCAAACCGATGCGTCCGATGATCCTTTTTTCCGCCGTTCTGCTCGCTCCCCTGCTCCTTGCGGCGCAGGAGAGGCTGGCGATCTCTCCCGCCGCCGCACAGCAGAAATTCGATCGGGTTTTCCGATACCTGAACAATATCTATGTCGACGAGGTGGACATGGCTCCCTTGGCCGAAGAGGCCATTCGGGCGATGCTCGCCGAGCTGGACCCCCACTCGGCCTACCTTACGGCCGAGGAGATGAAAGCGTCCGCAGAGATCTTCGACGGCGAGTTCAGCGGCATCGGCATCGAATTCAACATCCTGCGGGATACGCTGCTCGTCGTGAATACCGTCGCCGGCGGACCGGCCGAGCGGGTCGGGATGCAGCCCAACGACCGCATCGTGCGCATCGACACGCTTCCGGCCGCGGGCATCGCGCGCGCCGACGTGCCGAAGCTCCTGCGCGGCCGCACCGGCACGAGCGTCGACCTCGAAGTCGTGCGGCGCGGCGAGCCGGCCCCGCTCCGTTTCTCGGTCGTCCGCGACCGCATTCCGCTCAACACGGTCGATGCGGCCTATCTGGCCGCCGACCGCACGGGCTACATCAAGGTCAACCGCTTCGGCCGGACGACGATGGACGAGTTCCGTGCGGCCTTCGCCTCGCTGGGCGGGCTCGACGCCCTGATCCTCGACCTGCGCGGCAACGGAGGCGGACTGCTGGATCAGGCGGTGGAGCTGGCCGGTTTCTTTCTGCCGCGCGGCGCCGTGGTGGTCTCGACCGAAGGACGGGCCGTCCCGTCCGTCGCCTACCGCAATCCGTCCGACGGAGATTTCGCCGAGGGGCCTCTCGCGGTGCTCATCGACGAGAGCTCGGCCTCGGGCAGCGAGATCGTGGCCGGCGCCGTGCAGGACTGGGACCGCGGCGTGGTGATCGGCCGCCCGAGCTTCGGAAAAGGGCTGGTGCAGCGGCAGTTCCCCCTGCCCGACGGCTCGGCCGTGCGCATCACCGTCGCGCGCTACCACACCCCTTCGGGCCGGGTCATCCAGCGGCCCTACGAGAAGGGCAAGCGCGAAGATTATTACCTCGAACACCTGCGCCGCTACGGCACGGCGCCCGACACGCTGGCGGCCGACGCTCCGGTCTATCACACGCTCCGCACGGGCCGCACGGTCTACGGCGGAGGCGGGATCGTGCCCGACCTGTTCGTTGCGGCCGACACGACGCGCATCACGCCCTATCTGATGCAACTCGTCCGCCGGGGCGTGCTGAACGAGTATACGCTCCTCTATCTGGACCGGCACCGCCGTGAGTTGGCGCGCGCCTACCCCACGTTCGAAGCCTATGCCTCGGGGTTCGCCGTAACGGACGCGATGCTCGACGAGTTGGCGGCGCTGGGCGAAGCGCGCGGAATAGCCCGTGCGGAAGAGGAGCTGAGTGTCTCGGCCCCTTTGCTGCGCCTGAGGCTGCGTGCGGTCGTCGCCCAAAAATTATTCGATGCGACGGCGTTCTGTCGTATCTTCAATGATACTGATAATGTGCCGTATAGCCTTGCTCTGGAGGTGCTGGCGGCATGGCCGCAGAAAGGAGCGCCGCTGCTCGAAAAGGGAAAATTAGATGGAGTAAATTTGTAGAGTTGTGTTTTTTTATGTACATTCGTAATACCAACACAACCCTAACACACAGTTTATTGTATGACATCTTCCCTGATTTCACCCCCTGCGAAGGGCAGTGAGGATTTCGGAGAACAGGTCCTCACGAAGGCGGTAAAGGCGGGCCGCCGGACTTATTTCTTCGACGTGAGAGCGACCCGCGGCGGCGACTATTTCCTCACGATCACCGAAAGCCGCAAAAAAACGAATCCCGACGGGACGTTCGTCTTCGACAGGCACAAGATTTTCCTCTATAAGGAGGACTTCCGCAAGTTCGGCTGCGGTTTCCGCGAAGTCGTAGACTTCATCAAGCGCAGCCAACCCGATTTTTTCGAACAACAGGAGCGCTGCGAAGAGAAGACCGGGGTCGAGATTTTCTGACCGGCCCCGACGGAAGCGAGAGGTTGTCTGACGAGAGTTTAGACAACCTCTCGCTCATTCGTGCCGCTGCCTGAGACCTGCCCCGAACGGGCGGTTCCCGAATGGGGCAATCTCCTCGCCGGACGGCTTTTTGCGATCGTCCGAGCGGCCGGAGACCGCGCTTCGGTTGCGCGGGCCGGCGTGACCCGCTTGTCGTCCGGTGCACTGCCGGATCCCTTCCGTTTCCGTCCTCGCGCGGTCCGGATCGAAATAATAGCTGAAACGCTTGCGGGAAAAGACATATAAATCGGGGAAAGAGGCCGGAATATTAAAATAATATATTTACATTTGTTCCGTAGAATAGAGCGAATCAATAGAAGTATGGCACTTTTGGATCGGGAACATTGTTCTTACGGCGAGCTTTTGACGAGGCCCGAATGGAAAAGGAAAAGAGAGCGCATTTTGATTCGGGATGGCTATGCCTGTCAGTTTTGCGGAACGACGGACCGGTCGCAATTGGAAGTGCACCACCGCCAGTATCGTTATGTGGAGCGGTTGGATACATTCGAAATGCCGTGGCAGTATCCCGACGAATGTCTGATTACCGCATGCAGGAGCTGCCACCGCAAGGGACACGCATTATATAGGGTTCCGAAAATAATTATCTAAACATATCGAAAAAATGGGTTGGTTTATAAGGAAAAAACGAGCGGCGGCCCCGCAGGCCGTCGCAACGGACCTCTCGGCGGACGGTCGGTCCGCCGAGCCGGACGTCTCTATTCCCCGTGAGAAATTCATATTGGAGACGAGGGCGGCGGACGACGATGCCCGATTGCCCGTTTACGGAATCTATCAGCGGTTTCAGGAGGATTGGGAGACGAAGGGATACAAAGATGCGACGGGTTTTCCGGAAACATCCTATCGGGAAAACCAAAAGCGCGTGATCGTGGACAAGTTGCGGCTGGCCATAAAGGAGGCCTTGCTGCGTTACGACGATAAGATCACCGAGATCGAAAGCCATATCAATCAGGCCGGGCAAAACGGGTTGGTCGAGACGCTCGAAAAGTACAGACAGGAGCGGATGAAGCTCGTCGCCCACCGGGGCGAACTGGATCTTCTGGATAAGGACGCCCGGGAAATAGGCGAGAAGACCAAGGCGATTTTGATTTCGTATGACATGGGATTCACCCGCGGTATGGTCTCTTTGAGCAATGAAATCGTAAATGAAATCATGAACCGATAGCTATGAGAGGCAAGTGGACCGAGATTTTGTGCTCGTTTGTCGGCTGGGACTGCGACATACTGAACGAATGCTCCGCAGCCAGCCGAAAGACCTTGCACCGCTATGCCGGCGCGATCGTTTTGCTGATGTTGCTGTGGTTCTACATCGGTTACGGGATGGCCAGCCGTTACTTCAAGATGGATTCCGTGTGGTCTCAGCTGGGTGTCGCAGCGGTTTTCTCGTTCATCGTCTGGATCATCGAGCGTCAGATCATACTGATCGTCGGCAGGAACAAGGCGGTCGGACGGGTCCGGATCGTGCTGGCCGTGATCATGGCCCTGCTCGGAGCGACGATCATCGACCAGACTTTGTTCGGGAAAGATATCGACGCCCAGATGGCGAAGGTCATCGAGGCGAGGACCGACGAACGATTCGCCTATCGCAAGAGAATCATCGAGGACGAGCTGGCGCGCAGCCGGATGGAGCTGGACTCTCTCGAAACGACGGCCGCCCTCTTGTCGGACGAGATCGGCAAACGCCCCATGATCAAGACGGTGCTGTATACCAAATCGGCGACGGGACACCTCGATTCGCTCGGCAATGCGGTGATGGCGACGGGTTATATCGAAGAGATGGTGCCCAATCCGAAGAGTCAGGACCGGGACCGGGTGAATCGGCGGATCGACGATATTCGGAGCCATATGACCTCGCTCGTCGACAGACAGCAGGCTATGCGGGAGGAGATCCGGAACGAGACGAAAGCCGACATCGGCCTGCTTACCGAATTGGAAATCACGTTTTCCGACGAAGTGCTCTTTTCGGGCTGGGCCAGCGGCTTGTTCTATCTCGCGGTTTTCCTGTTCTTTTTGCTCATCGAGACGCTCGTGGTTACGGGAAAGATCTATTCCCAGCCTTGCGATTACGAGGTGTTGGTCGAACATCAGCAGGAGAAAAGACGCCGTCAGATCTGCTCCTTGCTGGAGGAGAGGCCCCGGAACGAATAGAAAGCGCGCGTGCGAAGACGACGGGGCTGTCTGACAAGTTCCAGACACCCCTTTTCTATCCGTACCGCTATTCGGGAACTTTTCCGAATACGCAGTTCTCGGAGGGTTGAAATCCCCTGTTAGCCAACCCCTTTCGTGTCGCGCACCCTTTCCCGCCGCTTCCGCCGGCCGCCTCCGGGTGCGAGCTGCGGCCGTGCCCTCCGCACCGCGCGTGCGGAGGCCTCCTCGGATCCGCCGGCCGCCCGCTTCCGCCCGATGTGTGCGGATAAATCGGCCGCGAACGCATCCGGCCTTGCATTTGTTCGGGAATTCCGTTATCTTTGTCCTCCATTAGTATTCCGGTTATGAAGTTCTCCCACTATCTGCTGCTGACGCTCAAGGGCTGCGCCATGGGCATGGCGGATGTCGTACCCGGCGTGTCGGGCGGCACCATCGCATTCATTTCGGGCATCTACGAAGAGCTGATCGAGTCGATCCGCAGCGTCGGCGTCGAAGCGCTCCGGCTGCTCGCCCGGGGGCGCCTGACCGCCTTCTGGCACCATATCAACGGATCGTTCCTGCTGGCCGTCCTGCTCGGCGTCGCCATTTCGATCTTCTCGCTCGCGCGGCTGATGACCTACCTGCTGACGCACCACCCCATCGAGATCTGGGCCTTTTTCTTCGGACTGATCGTCGCTTCGGCGCTGCTCGTGGCGCGTCAGGTCGGGACGTGGAGCTGGCGGACGGGGCTGTCGCTCGCCGCGGGCATCGCCGTGGCGTGGTGGATCACGGTCGTCTCGCCCGCCGAAACGCCCGACGACTGGTGGTTCGTCCTCCTGTCGGGCGCCGTGGCCATCTGCGCCATGATCCTGCCCGGCATCTCGGGCGCGTTCATTCTGCTGCTGATGGGCAAATACCATTATATCATGCAGGCCGTGGGCGACCTGAACATCCCGGTGATCCTCGTCTTCGTCGCGGGTGCCGTGTCGGGCATCATCGCCTTCTCGCACCTGCTGTCGTGGCTGCTCAAGCACTGGCACGACTGCACGATCGCCGTGCTCATGGGCTTCATGCTCGGTTCGCTCAACAAGGTCTGGCCGTGGAAACAGACCGTGGAGAGCTACACGGACAGCCACGGACAGACGATGCCGCTCGTCGAGCGGAACATCCTGCCCGACACCTTCGAGCGTCTCTCCGGCTCCGATGCCCATTTGGGCGAAGCCCTGCTGCTCGGGGCCGCAGGCTTCCTGCTGATCTATGCCATCGAACTGGCGGCGAAGGCTGTCCTCGGCAGACGGGCATGAGACGCTTCGGGCTGGTCGGCCGTCCGCTCGTCCACTCGGCTTCGGCCCGCTACTTCGCCGCCAAATTCGAGCGCGAAGGGATAGCCGGCTGCCGTTACGACCTTTTCCCGTTGCGGGAGATCGGCGAGCTGCGCCGTCTGACGGACGAGATCCCCGACCTGTGCGGATTCAACGTTACGATTCCCTATAAACGGCGCATCCTGCCCCTGCTCGAAGCCCTTTCGCCCGAGGCGGAGCGCATCGGTGCGGTCAACTGCGTGCGGTGCGACGGCGGACGGCTGATCGGATACAATACGGACGTCGAGGGCCTGCGCGCTTCGCTGGACGAGCTGCTTGCGGACGATCGGCCCGAAGAGGCGCTCGTACTCGGCACGGGCGGCGCCTCGCAGGCCGTGCAATACGTGCTGGCCGAACGGGAGCTCCCCTTCGCGCTCGTGTCGCGCGATCCGCTGCGCGGAAATTTCACCTACGACAACCTTCCCGGCGAAGAGGTCGCCCGCTGCCGCCTGATCGTGCAGGCCACGCCGGTCGGCACCTTTCCCCGTGCGGACGAGGCGCCCCGTCTCCCCTACGACGCCCTCACGCCCCGCCACCGCCTGTTCGATCTGGTCTACAATCCGCCGCTGACCCGTTTTCTGGAACTCGGCCGGCAGCGGGGCGCCCGCACGATGAACGGCGAAAGAATGTTCGTCCGTCAGGCCGAGGCTTCGTGGCGCATCTGGAACGGCTGACAGCGTCCGGAGCCCCCCCCGTTTGGAAATGTCGCGCGGAATACCTATCTTCGCCTCCGCAAATCAGCCCGTGAACCGAACATGCGTTTTTCAGGAGGACATATCTATTGCGGTGCGAGGTGCGTCGTAGCGCGAACCTTCCGCAAGGTGCATGTGCACTGGTTCAGCGGCTTCATCTGACGGGCCGCCGCTCGCTCCGCGCGATCTGCGCGGGGAGCCTCTCCCTCTTCCGTCTCTCATTCGAATCATCCACGACCTTCCGCCGGCGGACCGGGCCCTCGCACGGCTTTTCCGCCGTTGCGGCCGGCTATGCTGCAACCGATTTATGTTCCGTATTCTCTTGCTTTTGTTCGCAGGCGCCTGCGCCGGTTATTTCGGCCGCCGGAGCGCCTTCGTGCGCCGGACGGCTTCCGGCATGCAGATCACCGTCTGCGCCCTGCTCTTCGTATTCGGCGCGTCGCTCGGCTCCGACAAGGGGCTGATCGCCGATTTCGGCCGTTTCGGCGGACACGCCCTGCTGATCGCCGTTCTGGGCGTCGCCGGCAGTCTGCTGGCTGCGGCCGCGGCCCGACGCTTTTTTTGGGGGAAAGGAGGCCGCCCGTGAAAGGTTCGCTGCTCGCTTTCGGCTGCTTCGCCGCCGGCATCTGGCTGGGAAAGGCCGATTACGCTCCGGCATGGATGCTCGGAGCGGCCGTGCCGTCCGTCCTGCTTTCGCTGCTGATTCTTCAGGTGGGGCTCGGGCTCGGCTCGAACGACGATCTGCGCTGCATGCTCCGCTCGTTCCGCATGCGGATGCTGCTCCTGCCCCTCTTCACCGTGGGAGGTACGCTGCTGTTCTGCGCTTTCGGTTCGCTTCTGCCCGGGACGCGCTCCCTGACCGAGTGTCTGGCCGCCGGCAGCGGTTTCGGCTACTACTCCCTCTCGTCCGTGATGATCGCCGAGCTCTACGTCCCCACGCTCGGGGCGCGCGCCGCCGCCGAACTGGCGGCGATCGCCCTGCTGGCGAACGTCGCCCGCGAAATGATCGCCCTCTTCTGTGCGCCGCTGTTCGTCCGCCGGTACGGAGAGCTTCCCGCGATCGCGGCCGCAGGCATCACCTCGATGGACGTCTGTCTGGCCCGCATCGTGGATGCGGGAAAAGGCGGGGGCGAACTCGTGCCGCTGTGCATCTTCCACGGCATCGTGCTCGAAATCAGCGTCCCGCTGCTCATCCAGCTCTTCCGCTGACGCAGCCGGCGACGCCTGCTCGGTGCGGGGCGTCAGCGGTGGCGGAGCAGCTGCTTCGCCCGCTCGTAGTCCGATTCGCAGACTACGAGCTGGGCGGGCGTGGCGACGGGGAAGTTCGCGGCCATATATTCGTTGCGGATCGTGGACTCGATGCCCGCACTGCCGAGGATCGACTTGGCGATCTCGGCTTCGGTTACGGTGTTGTACTCTTCCAGTACGACCAGTGTTTCGTCTCTCATGGCGTTGCTGTTTTAGGTGTCTCTAAAATTAAACGTTTTTCCTGAAAAAAGCAAGCGATTCCGCCCGTTGTTTTCACGAATTTATTGCTACCTTTGTAAGGATTTACAAAACCGATACCACATATGCCCGATTTCGTCCATCTTCACGTCCATACGCAGTACTCCATTCTCGACGGAGCCGCGGCCGTCAAGCCGCTTCTCAAGCGCGCCAAAGCGCTCGGGATGTCGGCGCTGGCGATCACCGACCACGGCAACATGTACGGCGTGAAGAACTTCCACGACACGGCCGCCGAGCTGGGCATCAAGCCCATCCTCGGCTGCGAGGTCTACGTGGTGAAAAACCGCTTCGAGAAGGACAAGGACGAGAAGGCCGGCGACCACCTGATCCTGCTGGCCAAAAACCTCGAAGGCTACCACAACCTCTGCAAGATGGTCTCCTACTCCTTCACCGAGGGATTCTACTACAAGCCGCGCGTGGACAAGCAGCTGTTGCGGGACTATCACGAAGGGCTGATTTGCTGCTCGGCCTGCTTGGGCGGCGAACTGCCGCAGGCGATCATGCGCAACGACATGGCTGAGGCCGAACGTGTCGTTCAGTGGTTCAAGGGGGTTTTCGGCGAGGATTACTACCTCGAAATGCAGTTGCACCCTTCGGGCGACCCGCAGAAGGACGCCGACGTCTACGAAAACCAGCTTCGGGTCAACGAGGCGATCCTCGGATTGTCGGCAAAATTCGGCGTCAGGTATATCTGTTCGAACGACGTGCACTTCATCCTCGCCGAGGATGCCGTGGCGCACGACCACCTGATCTGCCTCAATACGGGCCGCGATCTGGACGATCCGAACCGTATGCGCTATACGTTTCAGGAGTATCTGAAGTCGCCCGAGGAGATGGCGGCGCTCTTCCCCGACCACCCCGAGGCGCTCGCTGCGACGCTCGAAATCGCGGACAAGGTCGAGGAGTATTCGCTGGAACACGCGCCGCTGATGCCCAACTTCCCGCCTCCGGCCGATTTCCACATGCCGCTGGAGGATCTGAGGGCTTCGTTCGTCAAGAAAATCGAGGACGAGGAGCTGCTCGCCCGCATCGGGGCCTGCACGTCGGTCGAAGCGCTCGAAGCGCTGGTCGAGGGCGACAAGGAGCTGACCGACCGGCTGATGGTGGCCAAACAATTCTGTTATCTGAAGGACCTGACCTATCGGGGTGCGCACCGCCGCTACGGCGACGAACTCGGCGAGCGGGTGGAGACGCGCATCAGGTACGAGCTGGATACGATCGAATGGATGGGTTTCCCGGGCTACTTCCTCATCGTCTGGGACTACATCCGCGCCGCCCGCGAAATGGGCGTCTCCGTGGGGCCGGGCCGAGGCTCGGCCGCCGGGTCGGTGGTGGCCTACTGCCTTCGGATCACCAACATCGACCCGCTGAAATACGACCTGCTCTTCGAGCGATTCCTCAATCCGGAGCGTATCTCGCTGCCGGATGTCGACGTCGACTTCGACGAGGACGGCCGTGCCGATGTCCTGAAGTATTGCGTGAACAAATACGGCCAGAAGCGTGTCGCCCAGATCGTTACTTTCGGAACGATGGCTCCCAAGATGGCGATCAAGGACGTCGCCCGCGTGCAGAAGCTGGCCCTTTCGGAGAGCGACCGCCTGTCGAAGCTGGTGCCCGACAAGATCACGCCCGACAAGAAACACGGCGAGACGCCGTTCGACTTCGTATACAAGGAGTCGCCCGAGCTGGCCGCCGAGCGCGAGTCTCCCAACCCGTTGATCCGCAACACGCTCAAATACGCCGAGAAGCTCGAAGGCTCGATCCGCCAGACGGGCGTGCACGCCTGCGGCGTCATCATCGGGCAGGATGACCTCGAAAAGTTCGCTCCGATGGCCATCGCCAAGGACGCCGACCTGAACGTCGTCGAGTTCGAAGGCAAGGAGGTCGAGAGCGTGGGCCTCATCAAGATGGACTTCCTCGGGCTGCGCACCCTCTCGATCATCAAGGACGCCGTGCAGAACGTCCGGGACGTGCACGGCGTCGACGTGGCCATCGACGACATCCCGCTCGACGACGCTCCCACCTACGAGGTCTTCGCCCGCGGCGATACGACCGGCCTCTTCCAGTTCGAGTCCCCGGGCATGAAGAAACACCTGCGCAACCTCAAACCCAACCGTTTCGAGGACCTGATCGCCATGAACGCCCTCTACCGGCCCGGTCCGATGGAGTACATTCCCAACTTCATCGCGCGCAAGCACGGACTGGAACCCGTAACCTACGAGATCGCCGAGATGGAGGAGTACCTGAGCGATACGTACGGCATCACGGTCTATCAGGAGCAGGTCATGCTGCTCTCGCAGAAGCTCGCCGGTTTCACGGGCGGCGAGGCCGACACGCTGCGCAAGGCGATGGGCAAGAAGAAGCGCGACGTGCTGGACAAGATGAAGCCCAAGTTCATCGAGGGCTGCAAGCAGCGGGGCCACGACGAGAAGATCTGCGACAAGATCTGGAGCGACTGGGAGGCGTTCGCCTCCTATGCGTTCAACAAGTCCCATTCGACCTGCTATGCCTACGTCGCCTACCAGACGGGTTACCTCAAGGCGCACTACCCCTCGGAGTTCATGGCGGCGCTGCTGAGCCGCAACCTCGCGGACATCAAGCAGATCACGCTCTACATGAGCGAATGCATGCGCATGGGCATCCGCGTGCTCGGCCCCGACATCAACGAATCGCGCCGCAACTTCTCGTCGAACAAGGCGGGCGACGTTCGCTTCGGTCTGGCTGCCGTGAAGGGCGTGGGCGAGGCGGCCGTGGACAGCATCATCGAGGAGCGCGAGCGCAACGGCCGGTTCAAGGATATTTACGACTTCATGGAGCGCGTGAATTACAGCGTCGTCAACCGCAAGTGCCTCGAAAATATCGCTTATGCCGGCGGCTTCGATTCGATTTCGGGTTTCCACCGCGGCAAGTTTTTCGGCGCCGATGCCCGGGACGGCAGCGGCATCGCCTTCATCGAGCTGCTCACCCGCTACGGCCAGCGCTTTCAGGCCGAGAAGAGCAATGCGCAGCAAAGCCTCTTCGGCGGAGGGGGCGAGGTCGACATCCAGCGCCCGACAATCCCCGCCTGCGCCGACTGGAGCCAGCTCGAAACGCTCACCAAGGAGCGCGAGATGATCGGACTTTACCTTTCGGCGCACCCGCTCGACGAGTACGCCGTCATCATCCGCCACATGTGCAAGACGCAGCTTTCGGAGCTCGACAACCTCGAAGCGTTCCGCGGACAGGAGATCGCCGTCGCGGGCATGGTCGTCGGGGTGCAGAACCTGATGACCAAGACCGGAAAACCGTGGGGCAAGTTCACGCTGGAGGATTACAACGGAACCCGCGAATTCGCCCTGTTCGGCAAGGACTACGAGAATTTCCGCAAGTTCCTCTTCACGGATTACTTCCTCTTCGTCCGCGCCAAGGTCCAGCCGCGTCCTTACAACGACAGGGAGCTGGAACTGAAGATCCTTTCGATGGTTCAGTTGCAGGAGATGCGCGATACGATGATCAAGGAGATCCACGTCAGGCTGGCCATCGAGGAGATCACGCACGACCTGATCCGCGAACTGACCGAGAAGGTGCGCGAATCCGAAGGCTCGACGCTGCTGCATCTGAATCTCTACGACCGCGAAGCGCAGGTCGGACTGAACTTCTACTCGAAGTCCTACAGGGTCAGCCTCACCTCCGGTCTGGTCTCCTATCTGGACGACAACGACATCAAGTATACGATCATGTAAAAACCCATATTAAACTAAAATTCTTACAATTATGGCATTAGCAATCACGAACGAGAACTACAACGAAGTAACGGCCACCGATCTTCCCGTCGTCATCGACTTCTGGGCCGAATGGTGCGGTCCCTGCCGCATGCTCAGCCCCATCATCGAGGAGATGGCTGCGGAGTACGAGGGCAAGGCCGTGATCGGCAAGTGCGACGTGGAGGGCGCCGACGAGATCGCCGCCAAGTTCGGCGTGCGCAACATCCCGACGATCGTCTTCCTCAAGAACGGCGAACTGGTGGACAAACAGGTGGGCGCCTGCAAGAAGGGCGACCTCGTGGCGAAGCTCGAAAAACTGATGTAATGATCCGCACGACGGATTTTTACGGACTGCGCGCCGTGGAGTTCTCCAAGGGGGACTACACGGCGCTCCTCGTTCCGGAGGTGGGCGCCAACCTCGTCCGGCTGGCCCATGTGCGGCTGGGCGCCGAGCTTCTGCGCACGCCTGCGGCCGGCGAGATCGAAGCGTTCCGCGCCCGTCCGCATGTCTACGGCCTGCCCGTGCTTTTTCCGCCCAACCGGATCGCGGACGGGCGGTATACGTTCGGCGGCCGCACCTATCGCTTCCCCATCACCCTCCCCCGCGAACACAACTACCACCACGGCATCCTCAAGAGCCAGCCGTTCGCGGTGTCGAAGGCGTGGGAGGACGAGCGCGAGGCGCTCGTCGAGTGCCGCTACTATTCCAATGTCGCCAGCGATGCGATTTTCAGGGATTTTCCCCATCCTTTCAAGTGCAAGATCACCTTCCGTCTCTCCGCCGGCGGACTGCGCCACGAGATCCTATTCGGCAATAAGGGCACGGAGCCCATGCCCGTCGGCGCGGGCTTCCACACGCCGCTGAACATTCCTTTCGCCGGAGGCGTCGCGGAGGATTACGCGATGCGCGTCGCGGTCGGCGAACAGTACGAACTCGATGCGCGGGGACTGCCCACGGGGCGTCTGCTGCCGCTCTCGGAGCGCTTCGCCCGATTGCGCGACGGCGGATTGCAGGTTACGGAGTGCGACCCGATCGAAGCGGGTTTTTCGGTGCGGGAGATCGACGTGGACGGCCGTCCGTTCCGCGGCGCGCTGGTCGAGAATCTGCGCAGCGGCGTCCGCATTTTCTACGAAGCGGACGAGGCGACGACCTATTGGACGATCTGGAACGACGGCGGCCGCGTGCCCTACTGCTGCCCCGAGCCGCAGTCGTGGGCGACCGATGCCCCGAACGCTCCCTCGCCCGAAGCCGCAGGCTTCCGCACGATTCCCGCCGGCGGCAAATGGTCGATGCGCTTCCGCCTTTATGCGTCGTGCCGGCCGCCTCGGTCGCTGCATGCGTAATCCTGCGCCCTGCCGGATCGGACGCGCGCCCGCGCCTCTTTCGACGGGGGCGTCGCCGAGCGTCAGCGGCGAAGGCGGCAGGCACCGGAAGCAGAACGCGAGAAAGAGCATCCGAATGAATGATGCGGCGACAGCTTGCGAATTTCTCTCCGATTCGCGGATCGCAAACCGTTTGCGATCTGTCGGGACGTGATTCGGCCCTCGCGCCCCGCACGAACGGAGTGTGCGAACCGCGGATGCGACGTCGGTCGAAAGCCCCCCCCCTGCGAGAGCCTCCCTTCCGTCTGCAATCGACCTGTCTTCCGAATGCCCCCGCCCTATGCCCGGCAATACAGCGATTCCGGCACCTTTCGTCGCGCCGTCGGATTCCGCCCCGCCCCTAACGAGTGCCGGCCGACCGTCCGGCGGGTGTTCGGACGCCTCCCCGAAAAAGGTCTTCGAAACTCCCGCCGGCATCCCCGCCGACAGGGCCGTTTTCGGGTCGAACGCTCGTCGGATCTTCCATTCGAGCACGCATCGAATCGGCATAACCGGAAAACACACGTCGGACCGACTTTCGGCCGGATGCTTTCCGTGTCGCTCCGGCGGTATTCGTGCGGGGGGGGATGCGGGCCGGAATACCCCTCCGTTCCCGGCCCTTCTCACCGGATGCGGAAGAGGAAGGCGACCGCTTCACGGTATTTCGTACATTGTAATATGCG
>NZ_FCNT01000069.1 GCF_900021155.1 Alistipes sp. CHKCI003 | reverse complement strand
CATCCCCGCCGCGGCCGAAGCGGCCGCCCTCGCGGAAGTTTTCGGCGGCGGGTTCGACGCGATCGTCTCGAACCCGCCCTACATCCCGCAGCGGGAGCGGCGCGCAATGCGGCGCAACGTTACGGAGTACGAACCCGACACGGCGCTCTTCGTCCCCGACGACGATCCGCTGCGCTTCTACCGCGCCATCGCCCGGGCCGCCCGCCGGATGCTCGCGCCGGGCGGGCGGCTCTACTTCGAAATACACGAACTGCTGGCCGTCGAGACCTGCGATCTGCTCCGGGCGGAGGGATATGCGGCGATCGAACTCCGCCGCGATTTCAACGACAAACCGAGAATGTTATGCGCACGGATCGGAAACTGACGGCAAGCCGGCAACAGCGTCCCGGCGAGGACCGCGGCCCATTCGCCGGCACACCACGCGAAAAACGGACGAAAAGTCCCGAGCAGGCGCTCGCGGCTCTGATGCGTCTCTGCGCCCGCGCCGAACGCTCGTCGGGCGACGCCCTGCGTCTGATGCGCACATGGGGCGTCGCGCAGGAGGCCCAGCAGAAAGTGCTCCGCGAACTCCTCGACCAGCGGTTCATCGACGACGCCCGCTACGCCGAGGCGTTCGTGCGCGAAAAGATGCGGCTGAGCGGTTGGGGCGCCTACAAAATACGGGCGGCCCTGCAACGCAAGGGAATCGCACGCGCGCTCGTCGACGCGGCCCTCTCGGCGGTCGACCCCGCCGAGCATGCCGACCGCCTGCGCACGCAGCTCGAACGCAAGGCCCGCACCGCGAAACACGCCTCGGCCTATGAATTGAAAACCAAACTCGTGCGCTACGGCCTCTCGCTCGGCTACGACTACGAAGCGGTGATCGAGGTCGCCTCCGCACTCGTAAAAAACACGGATACGCCATGCAACGACTTTTTCTGATCCCGCTCCTCTTCGCCTCGCTCGCCGCACCCCGTGCGTCGCACGCCCAGTCGCCCGATCCGGCCGACTACCTCTTTCCCGTGTGCGGCGTGCAGGGACTCTACTCGGCCAACTTCGGAGAGATGCGCCCCAACCATTTCCACTCGGGTGTGGATATCAAGACCGACGGCGTCGAAGGCAAACCTCTGGTCGCCGTGGCCGACGGCTACGTCTCGCGCATCGCCGTCAGCCCCTCGGGTTACGGACGGGCGCTCTACATCGCCCTCGACAACGGCACCACGGCCGTCTACGGCCACCTCTCGCGCTTCCGCGACGACCTCGAAGCCTTCGTCCGCAGCGAACGGCTCCGCCAGCGCCGCAACAAGATCGACCTCTGGTGCACCGCCGACCGCTTCCCCGTCCGGCAGGGCGACACGGTGGGCTACTCGGGCAACAGCGGGACCTCGTTCGGACCGCACCTGCACTACGAAATCCGCGAGACAGCCACGCAGCGCACCCTCAACACCGTGCGTCTGGGCATCGTCCGGCCCAAAGACGATCTGCCGCCCACGATCGTCCGCATCCGCTACTTCGAGACCGATACCGTGCGGGGCATCCCCATGCACACCGAGCGCTTCGCCTGCGACGCCGTGAAGAGCGATCCGCACACCTACCGCCTCGCCCGCACCGCGCCGCTCGAAGTCGGCCCCTGCGGCCACTTCGTCGTCGAAGCCACCGACCGCCGCAACGGCGTGGCCAATACCTTCGGGCTCTACCGGGTGACGCAGTACGTCGACGACCGCCCCGTCTTCGAATACCGCATGGACGGCTTCACCTTCGACCGTTCGCGCTACTGCAACGCCGCAGCACACTATCCGCTGCAGGTCGCCACGCGCCACGAAGCCATCCGGCTGGCTGCGCTCGAAGGAGCCTGCACCGACTTCTGCCCCACGCTCGTAGGCCGCGGCGCCCTCCGCACGCAGGAGGGCCAGTCGCACCGCATCCGCATCGAAGCCGAGGACGACTGCGGAAACATCTCGCAGATCGCATTCACCGTCCGCGGCCGCGGGGCGCGCCCCGCGGCGTGCGATTCGCTCGCCGTGGTCTGCGACCGCCGGCGCACCTCGACCCTCGCGGCGGACGAAGCCACGCTCACGCTGCCCGCGGGCGCGCTCTACGAATCGCTCTGCGTGCGGCCCGAGCGTCTCTCCCTGCGTCCGAAAGCGGACACGACGCTGATCCTTCTTTCGCCCGTCTACCGGCTGCTCGACGCCTCCGTCCCGCTCCAGAAAGCGGCTACGGTACGCATCCGCGCCTTCGTGCCCGAGAAGCTCCGACCGCACACGACGCTGGCCGTCATCGACCGCAAGGGGCGTCTGGTCAACGCCGGCGGCCGCTACGACGACGGCACCGTTACGGCCCGCACCACCCAGACGGGTCCGATGCTCGTCGTGGCCGACACGGTGCCTCCGACCGTGAGGCCGCTCTTTGCCGACGGTGCGGACCTCTCCCGGGCCGAAGGGCTGGCCTTCCGCCTCGGCGACAACTTCTCGGGGATCGCATCGTGCGAGCTTTACATCGACGGCGAATGGTCGATCTGCGACCGATACCCGATGAAAGGCACGGCTTTCCACCCGTTCGACACGCCCCGCACGCAATCCCGCCATACGGTGCGTCTCGAAGCGTCGGACGCCTCGGGCAACCGCACCGTTTGGACGGGGATGTTCTACCGTTAATTACCCCATGCAAACGACAGCCCGCAAAAAACAGGATCTTCGGCATCCCCCGACGAAAACGAACCGATCCGAGGTGCCGGACGCAGGCGCGAACCCGCTCGGTCGCTCCGACGAGGGAAACGAACGAAAGCAATGCAACGCTCCCGGCCGGCTGCGACGCGACCGCGGTCGGAAATCGCCGGAAGCGGGACACGACTGCCGAAACAACAAGCGAACCCAATGTATAGGAACAAAGTCCCGGATGGCCGTCCCCGCCGCCGGATCCTGATCGCCGAGGACACCGAGAGCAATTGCAAACTGCTGGAGATCGTGCTGCGCCGCGAATACGACCTGCTGTGGGCGAAAAACGGACGCGAAGCGGTGGAGATGGCTTTCGCGCATCGCCCCGATGCGATTCTGATGGATATAAAGATGCCGGAAATGGACGGCATGGAGGCGTTGCGCGAAATCCGACTGCGGGACCCGCGGATTCCGGTCATCATGCAGACGGCCTATGCGTTCGACACGGACCGTCGTGCGGCCGAAGCTGCCGGATGCAGCGGATTTCTCACCAAACCCGTCATCCCCGCGGAACTGAAGGCATGCCTCGACCGTGCACTCGGAGAGAAGGCATGAACGCCCCCTGCGGCGACCGGGTTCCGGATCCGGACCGACGGCGGCCGACCGCAACGGGCGATCCCGCTCCGCCGCAGACGCAAATCCGCCGCCCCTGAAAAGAGCCCCATCGTTCCATGACGAAAAACAGGAGAGCCCCGACGACTCTCCTGTTCCGTTTCCATGCCTTGCCCATACGTCGGGCGGCGAAAGACGCATGCCGCCGCGATCCGGTGATTCCGTCGGGATTCGAACCCGAGACCCACAGCTTAGAAGGCTGTTGCTCTATCCAACTGAGCTACGGAACCATTTCGTCAAGCCGAGCGCAGAGCCGAACACCGGTCCGAAACTCAGCCGAGGCCCCAAACGGTCGAACGACGCCCCCCTTCTGTGGCGGCCGTTCGGGCGAACGCGGAGACAAAGGTAATGAAAAAATCAAAAACAGAAATCCGAACGACGAAATTATTCGTTTTTACGGACCGGACGCACCACCGGGTCCGCCCGGCCGGACGCGCGGACGAACCAATTCCGCCGATTTCGGGCGGACAGCTTGCGGATTGGGAAATTTTGTGTATCTTTGCAGGCTTTCAATCCCCAAAAGGGTCGGGCGTTATTCGATTACTTAACTAAATTTTACAAGCAAATGGCTGTTAAAATTCGTCTGGCGCGTCATGGTAAGAAGGGTTTCGCCTTCTATCATATCGTCGCCGCAGATAGCAGAGCGCCACGTGATGGTAAATTCATCGAAAAGTTGGGCACCTACAATCCCAACACGAATCCTGCTACGATCGATCTGAGCTTCGACAGAGCTCTTGATTGGTTAATGAAAGGCGCTCAACCCACGGACACCTGCCGTGCGATCCTCTCGTACAAAGGCGTGATGTACAAGAAACACCTGCTGGGCGGCGTCGCCAAAGGCGCTTTCTCGGAATCGGATGCCGAAGCCAAGTTCAACAAGTGGCTCAACGAGAAAACCGCCAAGATCGAGGCCAAGACCAACAAGCTCGCCTCGGACGCCAAGTCGGCCGAGAAAGCCCGTCTGGCCGCCGAAGCGAAAGTGAAGGAGGAGCGTGCGAAAGCGCTCGAAGAGAAGCGCGCCGCCGCCGAAGCCGAGGCCAAGGCCGCCGCCGAAGCCGTAGCCGCAGCCGCCGAAAATGCGGCCGAGAGTGCCGAGACCCCCGCCGAAGGCGAAGCTCCCGCAGCGGAATAGGTTCCGGCGGAGCTGTTCCGCAACGGACAATGACACGAAGAGGCAGTGGTTCGCCGGGAACCGCCGCCTCTTTTTTCACCCCTGCGGACAACCGAAAAAAGACGGTACGAGGAAATAAATTTGACATTTCCCCGCCCGTACACTATCTTTGACCCCGGATTCGCCGGAACTGCCGGGCACGCCGGGGCCGGCCGATCCTCCGGGACTGCCCGTCTTTTCCGGACCGCAGCGGCGGCGGCGGGGGGCGGCAAGCACCCCTCCCGCCGCTGCCCCGGCGATTCCCGGTTAGGCGGCCGACGGAACCCGCGACCGGACCGAAACGATCGGCGGTTCCGGACACGCATGCTTAATTACAGACACTTACGCACATCCGCATGACGACGAAACCCGCAGGCAGAATCAACAAGCCGTTCGGCACAGACGGCGGTCTGATGCTCTCGCTCTACGACAGCTTCCCCGAAGATTTCGATCCGGAGACGACCCCCGTGCTGGTTACGATCGACGGTCTCGAAGTGCCGCTCTGGTGCGACCGCTTCGAGCGGCGCGGAACAAGCGGCGCCACGGCCGCATTCGCCGATTTCGACACCGAACGCCGCATCCGGGAGCTGCTCGGCCGGGAGTTCCGCGTGGAGGCGGCACGCGGCGCAGAGGAGGACGAATCAGACTTCGAAGACCTCATCGGCTTCGAGGTCGAAGCCGAAGTTCCCGGCACCGGCACGGTCCGCCGCGGCACGATTGCCGGCTTCCTCGACCACGAGGCCAATCCGCTCTTCGAACTCGACATCGACGGCCGGACGGCACTGGTTCCGGCGGTCGAAGAGTTCGTCGCCCGCATCGACTTCGAAGGCCGGACGGTGCATTTCGTCCTGCCCGAAGGGTTGCTGGAACTCGAATAGACGACCGTCATGAAACGACTTTTCATTTCGTTCGCAGCACTTCTTTTCGCGGCCTGCACGTCCGATACCCCGAAGCCGGAGGGTGCCGAACGGACCATCCCCGAACGGACTCGCGCCGTCTGCGCCATGCACCATGCAGTCGCCGGAGCATGGCGCGGATGCGATGCCCCGAAGGACGACGTCCCGATGCTCTGCCACGCGGTCGATCCGACGCCGGAACTGCGCGAACATTTCGGCGTCCGGCCCGCACACGAGGAGCCCGGGCTGCGCACATACCGGATGGCGCGCCCCGATGCGCAGCCCTTCCACATGGAGACGAGCCTCGAATTCGGCGATCCGACCCATTTCGCCTACCTGCGCCCCTACCTCCGCTGCTCGTCGCCCGAGATTACCGTCCGCACGATGCCGGACGTCATCTCCGACAGCGTGTGGATACCGATGGTGTTTCACGAATACGCCCACGGATACCCGTATGCCCACCGGGCTTTCTGCAAAAGAGTCGCCGACGCCTTGCCGACCCACTCCGAAACCGAACACCGGACACTGCGCCGACAGTACGAACGGTTCGACCGGGCCATCCGCGCCGGGAACCGGGCGCTGCTCGGCGCTCCCGGGACCGGCGGCACGGCGCACCGGGAACAGTGCATCCGCAGGTTTCTCACGCCGAGGACCGAACGCAAGGCACGCATGTCCGCGGAGCTGGTTGCGGATGCCGTGCGCGACGAGGAGTTTTTCGAGCTGATGGCAGGCATGGCACGCCATGTCGAAGCCGAAGCGGGATTCCGGCTCGGAAGCTACGCCGAAACGGACGCTTGGCTCCACGACACGGACCGCTCGGGGTATTTTTACGCCACGGGCTGCAATCTCGTGCGGCTGCTCGTCCGGACGGGTGCGGCGTGCGAACGGCTCTTTGCCGACATGGTGCGGCCGCTGGAATACTATCTGCAAACGACACGCAACGACAATAGATAGATGGCACGTGTGGTAATCGGACTTTCGGGCGGCGTCGATTCGTCGGTGGCCGCCTATCTGCTCAAACGGCAGGGACACGAGGTGATCGGCCTCTTCATGATCAACTGGCACGACACGACGGGCACGCTCGAAGGCGACTGCCCGTGGCACGACGACCGCACCTTCGCGGAGCTGGTCGCCAAGCGGCTCGACATTCCGCTGCACGTGGCGGACCTCTCGGAACACTACCGCAAGCGCGTGGTGGACTATATGTTCGCCGAATACGAACGGGGCCGCACGCCCAATCCCGACGTGCTGTGCAACCGCGAGATCAAATTCGACGTCTTCCTCAAGGAAGCGTTCAGGCTGGGCGCCGACTACGTGGCTACGGGCCACTACTGCCGCAAGGACGAGACGACGGCACCGGACGGCCGCACCGTCTACCGCCTGCTCGCGGGCAGCGATCCCGACAAGGACCAGAGCTATTTCCTCTGCCAGCTCTCGCAGGAACAGCTCCGCTACGCACTCTTCCCCGTGGGCGGACTGCTCAAGCCCGAGGTGCGGCGCATCGCCGCGGAGCAGCGTCTGGCCACTGCCAAGCGCAAGGACTCGCAGGGCATCTGCTTCGTCGGGAAGGTCGACCTCCCCGTCTTCCTCCAGCAGAAACTCGCCGCGCGCACGGGCAATGTGCACGAAATTCTCCCCTCGTGGCCGAAATACGCCGACCGGCCGGACATTCGTCCCTCGGCCGCCGCCTCGCCCGCTTCGCCGGGCGGCACGAGTTCCGCCCTCCGGAAGGGCTGTCCGCCGGAATCCCCGCACGGCACGCCGGCCGTTCCTCCGACCGATCCGCAGCACGGAACTCCGACTGACACGCGCGCCGATTCCCCGCACGGCACGCCGGCCGGCAATCGGTGCGGCTCTCTGTCCGACAGTCTGTCCGCCGCACTTCCGCCCGCGGAACGGATCGCCGCCCAGCCCTCGTCCGCGGAACGGACCGAAACGGACGACGCCATGCCCTCCGGCGCATTTTCGGCGACGGCGGCTCCCGGCATACATCGCGGCGGGACCGGACAGACGGAGCAGTCCGGACGGATCGGAACCTCCGCGTCCGGGGCGTTTACCTCCGCCGAACTCGCGGCGCTGGCCGAACCGTGGCACTACACGGTCCGCGACGGCAAAAAGATCGGCACGCACAACGGCGCCCACTTCTACACCATCGGCCAGCGCAAGGGGCTCGGCATCGGCGGCCGCAAGGAGTCGCTCTTCGTGCTGGCGACCGACGTGGTGCAGAACGTGATCTACGTCGGCGAAGGAGACGCACACCCGGGGCTCTACCGGCGCGCGCTCTTCATCCGCGCGAACGAAATCCATTGGGTCGATCCGCTCCGGCGGCTCGGAGCGGGCCAACAGGCCCGTTTCGCGGTCCGCATCCGCTACCGCCAACCGCTGCAAGGAGCCGAGCTCATCG
>NZ_FCNT01000082.1 GCF_900021155.1 Alistipes sp. CHKCI003 | reverse complement strand
CGGATCGGTCGGGCTTGGCAGGCATAAGTCCGGGAAGAATGGCGGTCGGGGTAGATGGAATCACGACCGGATCGGTCGGGTGTGGGATTATAGTCGAGGTAACGGCCTGATCTGGTGCCTGCCGACAGCAATGCGCTGCCCGTATTTCTCTCCGGTAATGTCCCCCCCCCCTCCGAGGCGTTTGCCTTTTGGGGGATTCATCAAGAAAATTATCTTCGTCTACCTGCGATTGATTTTAGATCGGCTATATGAACACGAATCCTGATAATAGGCATATTGCGTACATAATATATTTCTACGTATACTTACCCTATACGTCCCTTGACGGCATGCGCGAAAGCGCTGATGTCCGAAAGGCGCGCGAGGTTGAGTTCGGCAATCTCAAATCAGCTTCTCCGGGCGAACCGTTCCGTTTCACGATGTGCGTGGGAGATGATAGATACGTGAAATATCCGCTTCGTTCTGAGTTATGACAAGGTATAAGGATCGGGCGGCCGAGTTGAAGGAAGAGCTGAACGAGGCGCTGAACGACGAGCGCTACCGAAATCCGTCGTTCGTATCCGTCGGAAACCTCACTCGCGGAAACCGGAGCTATCTGACCCGACACATGGAAAAATCGGTCGAATTCAACACCGATACGACCTTTGCGTGCGCATGCAGCGAATTGTCGACGGTGAGCCCCCCTACGTCATAGAGAAATGCCGGAGAGAGAGCCATGCGCCAATATCCCGAATACGGACAGGAGATAGGACCGCCCTATGGAGTAATCTTTACGGCGGAAGCCATGCGAAAATCCCTCCGACCGCAATATGACCGACAGTTGCGTAAACATCCGATAAAAATCGACTTCGGAACAGATGTCGTCATCGAAATGGATTACAGCGACTTTATCCGGCGGTACTCCAAGAAACAGAATGAATTGAAATACGTTTTAGCTGTTTGACAATACCCCCCCCCAGATTGTCCGAGGGCCGGCAGGCAGACGTATTTCATGGAGACGATATGAGGAATGGCCGCTTACGACCGTAGGAGACCGTCGGATTCTATAAAAACAGCGGCCCCGACTGATTGAAAGGTATAAGAAATTTGGTTGTATTCTATATAAACATATCAATAGCGAAATATCGACATTTGGCCCAATATTCATGAATCGAAACCAATTCGGCAACTGACCCGCTCCTTCAGATTGACCGCTTCGATCCATAGTCCCGTTCATCCCTTCAGCCAATTTCGACGCCGATCCGTCTTGGTTGAAAATCAAGGAAATCTAACCGTTTTGCCGAATAGCGATTTATTTTGTCTTTTTGCGAATTATCGAGCTGCTATTTGCCGAATTGGGAAATATTGTGTATATTTGAAAAAAGCTAAATTCATTTTATTTCGAAAGGTTTGGATCTGTAAAGATACTGCTTTGAGGGTTTACCGGTCCGATCTTAGAATAAAAAAGGTTTTGGATTGAAAATGATTTCGATTTTTGAATTTTTTAAAACTTATCTCAAATGCAAATATAAATATAGCGGCATAAAGATACTTCGGTCTCAATGATATAACATTCACTAACTTAAAACATTATTTGCCATGAAACCTGTCCAAAACGAAAAATGGCTGCACATTTCAGAGGAAATTGTGCCTTTGACACGGGATGAAGCCGGTATGTTGAAAGGCGGATTTACGGAGGTCGATCTTCCGGAAGATATTATGCCTTTTGCTTTGAGTAACTCCGGATGTAAAAATCCCCGCAATTGCTCAAATACAACAAATTCGGATATTTGTTCAAACACAGGTAATTGTGGATGTAGTTGCTGGGACGGGAAGAATAAGGGATGTTACGTCAATGGTATATCGTGTGGAAATTAACATCTGAAAACGGAAGCGATGAAAATTCCCGCGTTGTTCGCGACGAAAAAATAAACGGCGATTTTTCATCGCCTCCGTTTTTACGAATCGAATCTCTGCATGAAAAGTAGCAAATACAACATCATCGTTAGAAACGGAGATGCATATATATTGTATAATAGCCTTAGGGACAGAATGATGGTGTGCGCTTTGGAAACTTTCAAATTGCTCGAATCGCATAGAGAGAATCCGAATGCGTTATCCGGAATTCATCCGGAACTTTACCGTTGCCTTACGGACAGGAAATTTCTTGTTCCGGACGAAACGGACGAAACGGCCGAACTTATTGCGTCGATCGAAAAATCGGAAACTTCGGATACGCATTTCTCTATTACGATCAACCCCACGATGGACTGCAATTTGGCTTGTTGGTATTGTTATGAAGACCATTTGCATGACAGTCGCATGCCGATCGAAGTGTTGAACGGTATTCGGAATATGTTGCGAAACATATGCGACAACGGGAAAACCCGATCGTTGTCTCTCGGTTTTTTCGGTGGAGAGCCGTTATTGGAGTTCAAGTCTCGGGTAGTACCGATTATTCTTGAGGCCCGAACTCTGTGCGGAGAGAAACAGATCGTCTTGAATTTGGATTTCACGAGCAATGCCGTTTTGCTGACCCGCGACAAGGCGGATTTTCTGCATGATACCGGATTACCCGTTCGTTTTCAGATTCCTTTCGACGGCGGACGGGAGATGCACGACACGGTTAAAAAGATGAAAAACGGGCGTCCGACTTACGATCTGACGCTGGATAATCTGAAATATGCGGTCGAACAGGGGATTCGCGTTACAGTTCGATGCAATTATACCAATCAGTCTGTGGCATCGTTTCACGGCCTGCTCGACGATCTGTTGCCTTTCTTTGAGAAGCATAAGGATTCGATGACTTTTTCCCTCCATCAGGTCTGGCAGGATGAGCGGAATTGCGAAGAGACGAACGATGCGGTACGGTCGCTCGAAAAACGCATCAATGCTATTGTACATGCCGATCCTTCCGGTGTGTTGAACGATGTGCGTTGTTATGCGGACAGACGCAACGCTTTCGTGGTCAATTACAACGGCGATCTATATCAATGCACGGCCAGAAAATTCGCACCGGAAGACAGAGAAGGAGTGCTGCACGAAGACGGTACAATCGAACACAACGAACGTTACCGCACCCGTATGGCGAGTCGGTTCTCCAATCCGGAGTGCATGGAGTGTGCGATCTATCCCATTTGCAAAACCTGTACTCAGAAAAGACTGGAAAGAGAACAGGGGCACTGTTTGTGGAGTGCTGAAAAAGAACAATATATCGAGGATGTCGTAAGATCGCGTATTGCGGAATTGTATCGTTTGGCGGCAGTCCGTACCGCAAAGAGTTGAACTCTTGAGACAGGTATGTACCGCCGGTATTTTAACCGGCAGGTCTGTTCCCGATGTAGTATTCCCCTGCACCCCGTAGGACGTGCAGGGGAATTTCTTTGTACGGCGAAGAGAGCCGAAATATCGCTCGCTCGTCTTTTTTATCATCTTTCCCAGCGCAGACGGAGTACTCCGGCCTTTTACGGCGGGTCATTCGTATTCGTTCCGGAAACTTTGCAGGCCGGAGGTTGTGGACAAGCCCTTGTTGCCTCTGAAATTGTTGAACGTATAGCGGATCGTCAGTCCGAAAAACCGGTTGTCGGAGACGTTTCTGTACAAGGTTCGGAATGTCCCTTCTCTGTTCCATTGCTCCACGATGTTCGTGTTGACGAGAAGGTTCTGACATTCCAGCCCGACGTAAAGACGTTTTCCGAACAAATATTTGTAGAGGGAAACACTGAGCGAATAAACCGTGTTGTGCCGATATTCGATCGCATGGTGCGGTGTCCTGAAATAGAAGTCGACGTTCATTCCGCATCCGTCTGCGAATTGAACGGAGTTGGTCAGATACATGGTCATGCCCCATGTCTCGTCGTACTGACCGTAATAGCCGTAGCGGCTTCGGGTGCCGATTACGTCCCAGTTCACGTACAGCCACGGCCGCAGCGAGGCGGTGAAATTCAGCCCGAGTTCGTGGGTGCGTCTCTCCCCGCAATTCTCGGGACGGGTATAGATCAACCGCGGATCGTCGGGGTCTTGAAAGTTCAGATCCTGAACTCCGTCCGAGGTGGAGTAGAAATTGTAGTACAGATTCCACTTTTCACGCAGTACGATGCTGGCGCCCAGATCGTATCCCTTCGCGGGTCCCAGATCGGGATTGCCGACGGCATAGCGGTATTCGCTCTGCCGGACGGCGAGCGGCGATAGCTGGCCGTAGGGAATCTGGTCGTCCTTGCGCGAATAGGAGAGATTCGCGGATGATGTGCCGTTTTCGCCCCACGTATAGGTCATCGATACACGGGGCGCCAGCCGCCAGTAATCGGTCTGCCGCCAGCGGTCGCCACGGGTGAAATACCGCACATCGTCCCACTGCGCCCGGGCGCCCGCCGTCGCACTGAAACGCCCCGTATTGAAACTCAGATCGGCGTAAAGTGCCGCGCCCTCGTCCCTGTGACGGAACAGCGAACTCTGCTCCGCATCGAAGCGGCCGTCGGTGTGTACGGACTGATTCTGCTCCGTTGAAAAAAGGTAATATATGGCTCCGCCGTTCAATTCGAATTTCGGCGAGATGTGTTTCTGCACGATCGCCTCTGCTTTCAGCTGGTCGGCGACCGGACGAAACGTTTGTTGCGATACGGAGGCCGATTGCAGTGCCATGCTGTCCCGATAGAGGTAATCTTTCTCGATTCTCGAATGCAGGTAGTCGGCTTGTACGCGGACGAAGGAACCCGCATCGTCCAGCCGGTACCGGTAGGAGCCCGATACCTGCATGAACAGGTTGGTCACGTCGCCGACCGACGTATAACTGCTGCCGCCATCCGGTACTTCGGCACTGGCGGCATCGTATCGGGTGCCGCCCGAACGGGCTTCCGGAGTGCTCGATACGAATCCGAAGCTGCCGGACAGACCGATCGTATGACGCGGCGAGACCTCGTAGACCAGACTCAGCTGGTCCGTGATATTGTGGTAACGGTCTTGCCCCCTTTCGTCGGAGACGATGCGGTAGGGGATTCCGTCCAGATAATCCGATTCTCTGATCTCGTGCGTTTTCTGCTTCAGAAAATTGTAAAACACCTGATTGTAGAGATTGAACTTTCCGATTCGGATACCGAACGGTACGCTGACGTTCGTCATGCCGAATCCGTCTCCGCGAACTCCCGCACCGACATTCGCGCTTCCGAAATAACCGCCGTTGGCCAGCCTGCGCAGACGGATGCGCAGAATCGCACCGCGCGCCGACATGTCCTGCCGGCTCTCTCCGTAGGGCAACACTTCGATCTCTCGGATCATTTCGGCCGTCAGCCCTTGCAACTCTTTGGGATCGGCCAAACGATCGTCGATGTATATTTCCGAAGCCATTCGGCCGTTCACCGTGTAAATATCATCCTGAATCCGTATCCCGGGCATGAGTTTCAGCGCTTCCGTCAGCGTCCGGTCTTTGGCGAGCGGATTGCCGATCATCGACATCGTGTAGTTTCCCGCCTTTCGTTCGATGTGTTTGTAGATAACCTCTACGGCGTCGATCTCCGTCGATCGGGACGTCAGTATTGCATCGTGCTTTTTGCCGGCGGCTTCCGGAACCGAGAGCCGCAGGTCGAAGTCTTCGTAGGCCAGATGGGTGAAACGCAGGAGGTATTCTCCCGCCGCCACAGCATCGAAGCGGTAAAAACCGGCCGAATCGGTAATCGTGCCGGCGATGAGCGTCGAATCCGATGCGTCGTGCAGTCCCACGGTGCAATATGCGATGCCGGTGCGTTCCGTGTCCGTAACGTGTCCCCGTACAGCGAAGCGATCCGGCCGAGGTCGACACGGTGCTGCCTGTGCACTCCCTGCAAGCGGAAGATTCGCGAGTATCGAGGCCGAAACGAGTAGGAAGAGGCGAAAGTTCATAGGCTAAAGGTATGACTTTTTTTTCAAAGTATGAATCGGGAATCGTATTTATTTTGATCTGTAAATTAAAAAGCGTTCGTTTTTTGTATTTCCGTGAATAGAGTCAATATGACAGTCGGCGGTTACGGAGCGATCCGATAAGAGAGGCGTTCGGAATGGACGCGATCTTAGAAATAGGTCTCAGTGTCTTTATACGTGTTGCCGGAGGAACAAAATAGTAAGAGGCGAACCTTTCATAACCGCTCTCTCTTAGTTTATATCGTTGTTATGTTTCAAAATGACATTTCCATGAAAAGAATCCGTCTGGTGCGATAATCGCGTTGCGCAGATTGCGGTACAGGGCCGGACCTTCGGGAGGCGCCCGTCCTAAAATGATTTGCTTTGTGGTTTTCCGTTCTTCATTCTCCGTGGCAGCAGTTCGTATAATAGGTTAAAGTCTTTATTTTGAACAGATATTCGTATTTGGCCTGCAAGAGTTGCGAACGGGCCTTGACCTGTGCGGAGACCGCGGCGTTGTAGTCCGTTACGGTCGCGGCGCCGAGGTCGTACTTGCGTGCGATCTGCCGGGCGGCCTCCTCGGCCGAGGCGA
>NZ_FCNT01000079.1 GCF_900021155.1 Alistipes sp. CHKCI003 | reverse complement strand
AGCGTTGGGGCATCGGCATGAAACGAAATGCACAAACGGCTTGCATTTCGATCCTCGCCGGCGGTACGGCAACTTACGAAATGCAGAAATCGGCTGACGATCCGCAATTCGTCTGGCCCATTCCGCAGTACGAATTGCAGAACAATCCCAATTTCGGCGAGCAAAACGAAGGTTACCGCAATTAGTTCAGCGAATCTGACTCTTCAAAGGGGCTGTCTAACAAGTCCCGAAAATCGGAAATCACCCCTGCCAGAATTCATTCTGGCAGGGGTGAAATCGTTGAAATCAGACTTGTTAGACAGCCCCGTTTTTACATGTGCGAACGGCATCGCACGTAAAGTCCGCACCTGTCCGTTCGGCGCCGAAATTCGGGCGATGGCTTCCGGTCCGTTCATCCGTTCGCTTTCCTCGCACGGCAGCCGGATGACGATCCGCCCGCCGGAACTTTACGCGCTCTTCGAAACCGGCAACAGCATTTACGTTCCGACCGCAGGAGAAGAGACAGAACGTCCGTCGCATCGTTCGGCTCCGGCGAAACACAGCGCCCGATTTCGGTTCGGCCCCTACCGACGGCAAGGACCGTACTAAACGAATGAAAGGTGCAAAACCGGCAAGAGGGAGCGACAGAAATAAAAATCGAAGCGAACGACGCAAACGAATGCACGGCAAAGGCAGGAATGAAATACGAGACAGCGGACGGATGGGAGCAAGGAGGTTGTAACTGAACGGTTCAAAGAAAAAAAACGGGCTGCAAGGATAAAGGCAAGGCCCCCCGGAAAAACCGAACGAACCCGGGTTACGCCACGATCCCGTTACTCTTTGCACGACACAGACAGCAGATTCAGCGGTTTTTGCTACGCAGGATCACCGCCCCGATTCGAGCGGTTCCGGCATGGAATCGGAAAGATCGATTCAATCTTTCCGATAATCAGGATGCGAGAACCGACCCCAAGGGCAGCCGACGACAATCAGTCGCAAACACCTTGCTGAACACCGCATCGCTCAGCATATCTTCAGACAGCTCCCGTGCAAAGATAAGAAACCAGCACGGGAGTAAACGCAGATCGAATGACGGGAATAAGCACAGGGACAGCGCAAAAACAAAAAACGTGGCCGATGGCAAAAACAACAAGAAACCGGGCACCGAAACGGAGGACCGGAAAGAGAAACGAAGGAAAGCAAAAGCCGAGCGCTATTTTTCCGGCGGCACATATTTTTCGCATACTAAGATACGGCGAATCCGATAGGTTCCTGCGTGCCCGCGTTCTGCACTTTTCCCGCAAACCGCCACGCCTCTGTTCACTGTGCGCAGGAACGACGCCTCCGCACCGATCCGCCCCGGGCTCTTCCGCATGCCCCGCTGAACGGCACTGTCCCGAACCGCCGGCAAACGTTCCGCCGCACGGACGATGCGGCGTCAGACCGACGCAAGCGGCACATTTCGCCGGCGTACAATCGCCCCCGCATTTCGGAACAGATCGAGCGTATCCGGCTCCCCGGGTCGTCACCTCCGCCACGGCGCGACGGAAAGCCCGCCGTGCGATACAACGCGGCGCAGAGCGATCAGCCGGGTTTCAGGCGTTCCATCGCACGGGAACCCGCATGCACACCGCTCCGGTCCGGCACGAACCCTACGGGGGGGGGCGGAGCGCCCCCGATTTGCAGAATCGGCAAAATACGACTACCTTTAACGCGCGAATTACAGACAAATTACTCGTTCGAACCGAATACGGAATCCGGCCGCCCCGCCGTCCGACAGCAAGATACGGCACGCCCCGCGGGCGGCGGAACGCGCCGCCGGCTATTCCGAACCGGTATCGAAAGGCTTAACTACCGCAAAAAATATATGAAAAGAATCCTCACCACCCTCGCCGGACTGGCTGCGGCGGGCACGATGCTCGCACAGACCGCTCCGGCCGCACGGCACAAGACGGAAATGGACCGCTTCGTCGACAGCCTGTTGGGCCGCATGACCCTCGAAGAGAAGATCGGACAGCTCAACCTGCCCGGCGCCGGCGACATCACCACGGGACAAGCCAAGTCGAGCGACATCGCAGGAGCCATCGGGCGCGGCGAAGTCGGCGGACTGTTCAACATCAAGGGCGTGGAGAAGATCCGCGAAGTGCAGCGCATAGCCGTCGAAGAGAGCCGGCTGGGCATTCCGCTCATCTTCGGCATGGACGTGATCCACGGCTACGAGACCGCCTTCCCCATTCCGCTGGCGCTGACCGCCACGTGGAACCCCGCCGCCGTCGAGCGCGCGGCCCGCATCGCGGCCGTCGAAGCCAGCGCCTCGGGCATCTGCTGGACCTTTTCTCCGATGGTCGACATCGCCCGCGATCCCCGCTGGGGCCGCGTATCCGAGGGCGTGGGCGAAGACCCCTGCCTCGGCAGCGCGATGGCCCGTGCGATGGTTTACGGCTATCAGGGCCGCGACAACACCCGTTATGCCGACGACGAAATCATGGCCTGCGTGAAGCACTACGCCCTCTACGGCGCCTCGGAAGCCGGCCGCGACTACAACACCGTGGACATGAGCCGGCAGCGCATGTACAACGAATACTTCGCCCCCTACCGGGCTGCGGTCGATGCGGGCGTGGGGAGTGTGATGGCCTCGTTCAACGAAGTGGAAGGCATACCCGCCACGGCCAACCGCTGGCTGATGACCGACGTACTGCGCGACCAGTGGGGTTTCGACGGATTCGTCGTTACGGACTACACCGGCACCTCCGAGATGATCGCCCACGGCATCGGCGACTTGCAGGAGGTTTCGGCACGGGCGCTCGCGGCCGGCGTCGACATGGACATGGTGAGCGAAGGCTTCCTCAAGACGCTCGCGGCGTCGGTCGAAGCCGGCAAGGTCTCCGAGGCCGACATCGACCGTGCCTGCCGCCGCATCCTCGAAGCCAAATACAAACTGGGGCTCTTCGCCGATCCCTACAAATACTGCGACCCGAAGCGCGCCGCCACGGAGGTCTACACCGAGGCGCACCGCGCCGAAGCCCGCCGCACGGCAGCCGAGAGTTTCGTCCTGCTCCGCAACGAAGGCGGGCTGCTGCCGCTGAAGAAAACGGCGAAGATCGCCGTCGTCGGTCCGCTCGCCCGCTCGCGCGAGAACATGTCCGGCACGTGGAGCGTCGCCACCGACCTGAAGAAGCCCCTGACGCTCGTCGAAGGGCTCGAACGTGTCGCAGGCAGCGAGGCCGAGATCGTCTGGGCCAAGGGCAGCAACGTCTGCTACGACCCCGAGCTGGAGCGCAATGCCACCCTCTTCGGGCGCGACATCCCGCGCGACGGCCGCTCCGACCGCGAGATGATCGACGAAGCGCTGCGCATCGCAGCCGATGCCGACGTCGTCGTCGCAGCGCTGGGCGAACCCTCCGAGATGAGCGGCGAGAGCAGCAGCCGCGCGGATATCGGCATCCCCGACGCCCAGCAGGCGCTGCTGCGCGAACTGGCCGCCACGGGCAAGCCCATCGTGCTGGTCCTCTTCGCAGGCCGTCCGATGACCCTCGGCTGGGAAGCCGAAAACATCCCCGCAATCCTCTGCGTCTGGTTCGGGGGCACCGAAGCCGCCGAGGCCATCGCCGACGTACTGTACGGCGACGCGAATCCCTCGGGCAAACTGCCCTCGTCGTTTCCGCGCAGCGTGGGCCAGATTCCGCTCTACTACAACCACAAGAATACGGGGCGTCCGGTCTCGGGCGAACGCTTCGAGAAGTACCGTTCGAATTACCTCGACGTCCCCAACACGCCGCTCTATCCCTTCGGCTTCGGCCTGAGCTACACCACGTTCGAATACGGTCCGCTGACCCTTTCGTCCGACCGGATGGCTGCCGGCGGCACGATCACGGCTTCGGTCGACGTAACCAATACGGGCGACCGCGAAGGCGCCGAAGTCGTACAACTCTATATCCGCGACCTCGTGGGCAGCACGACACGCCCCGTGCAGGAGCTCAAGGGCTTCGAAAAGATCACGCTGCGGGCGGGCGAGACGAAGCGGGTGTCGTTCACGATCGACGAACCGATGCTCCGCTTCTACAATCACGCGCTGGAGTTCGTCTCCGAGGCGGGCGAATTCGACGTCATGGTCGGCGGCAGCAGCGATCGGGTGCAGCATGCGCGGTTCACGCTCCGGTAATCCCGAGCGAGGGAGGCCTCGCACACGTTTCTTCGGCCATTCCGGCCGGTGCGTTTCCCGACGGCGACCTACACCGGCCGGAAAACCGTTTCGCGCCGAACCGCCACGACCCGACGGGAAAGGCGTCCGTCCCGCGCCGGCACGGCATCACGGACCGGCGCAGGACCTCGGGATTCGCAACATACCCGCGAGGAACCGGACGAAGGAACGGAACCGGGGGCCGGACAGGGCCGAACCATCGGTCCGCCGCCGCAGAAGCGCCGCCGCCCTCCTCCGCGCCTCCCCGTCGCGCACGATACGCCCGACAGGACGATGAAACGACGGTCGTACAATGCCCGCACGCGATATTTCGACCGCCGGCACCGTCCGTTCCGATTTTTTGGCAGAGCCGTTGCTGTAAAAAACAGGAAAATAAGTATCTTTGCGAAAATCGTAAAACAACACACCGATGAATATCACTCAGATCAAACCCCAAATCCGCTACGTAGGCGTCAACGACCGCACCACCACCCGTTTCGAAGCGCTGTGGTCGCTGCCCTACGGCGTCTCGTACAACTCCTATCTGGTCCTCGGCGAAAAGGTGGCGCTGATCGACACCGTGGAGGAGAGCTTCGGAAGCCGTTATCTCGAAAACATCCGCCGCGAGCTGGGCGACCGCAAGGTCGACTACCTCATCGTGAACCACATGGAACCCGACCACTCGTCGTCCGTCGTGGCGCTCCGGCGCATCTACCCCGACGTGCAGATCGTCGGCAATGCCAAGACGCTCCAGATGCTCGGCGGATACTACGGCATCGACAGCGGCACGATCGAAGTGAAGGAGGGGCAGACACTCCCGCTCGGCGGCGGGCTGACGCTCGCGTTCTGCATGATCCCGATGGTGCATTGGCCGGAGACGATGGCCACCTACTGTCCCGAACTGAAGACGATCTTCCCGGGCGATGCGTTCGGCACGTTCGGCGCTCTCGACGGCGGCATCACCGACAGCCAGCTGCGGCTCGACCATTTCTGGGACGAAATGCGCCGCTACTACGCCTGCATCGTGGGCAAATACGGCGCACCGGTGCAGAAGGCGCTGTCCAAGGTCGGCACGCTGGAGATCGACACCGTCTGCTCGACGCACGGCCCCGTCTGGCAGCGCGAAATCGCGCGCGTCGTGGAGATCTACGACAAACTGAGCCGCTACGAGGGCGAGCGGGGCGCCGTGATCGCCTACGGCTCGATGTACGGCAACACGGCCCAGATGGCCGAGGAGATCGCCCGCGGACTGGCCGAGGAGGGCGTTTGCCCGATCGTAGTGCACAACCTCTCGACGGCCGATCCCTCGATGGTGCTGCGCGACGTATTCAAATACGACACGCTCGTCGTGGGTTCGCCCACCTACAACGGCGAACTCTTCCCCGAAGTGGAGGCCCTGCTTTCGAGGATCGCGGCCCGCTGCGTTCCGCAGCGCAATTTCGCCTACTTCGGTTCGTACACATGGGCGGGCGCCGCGGTTCGTCGGTTCGCGGAGTTCGCCGAACGGATGAAATGGCAGACTCCCTGCACGCCCGTCGAGATGCTCCAAGGCTACAGCCACGAGAACTGCGGCAACCGCTGCCGCACCCTCGCACGCCAGATCGCGGAGATGATGAACAAATAGTTCGCCGGCAGTTCATCCTAACGCTCCCGATTTATGAGAATAGCTGTCGTCGGAACGGGTTACGTGGGGCTCGTGTCGGGCGCATGTTTCGCAGAAATGGGGCTCGACATCACCTGTGTGGACACCGACGCGGAGAAGATCGAAGCCCTCGGCCGCGGCGTTGTACCGATCTACGAACCCGGGCTCGAAGAACTCGTGCGCCGCAACGCAGAGGCGGGACGCCTGCACTTCACGACGGACCTCGCCGCCTGTCTCGATAAGGTCGAGGTGGTCTTTTCGGCCGTCGGCACGCCGCCCGACGAGGACGGATCGGCCGACCTGAGCTACGTGCTGGATGTGGCGCGGACCTTCGGCCGCCACATCCGCAAATATACCATTCTCGTAACGAAAAGCACCGTTCCGGTCGGGACGTCGCAGAAAATCGAGGCCGCGATCCGCGAGGAGCTGGCCGCACGCGGCGAGGAGATTCCGTTCGACGTGGCCTCGAATCCCGAATTTCTCAAGGAGGGGGCTGCGATCAAGGATTTCATGTCGCCCGACCGCGTGGTCGTGGGCGTCGAAAGCGAACGGGCCCGCAAGATCATGGGGCGCCTCTACCGTCCTTTTCTGATCAACAACTTCCGGGTGCTCTACATGGACATACCCTCGGCCGAAATGACCAAATACGCGGCGAATGCCATGCTCGCCACGCGCATCTCTTTCATGAACGACATCGCCAACCTCTGCGAGCGCGTGGGCGCCGACGTGGAGATGGTCCGCAAGGGCATAGGGTCCGATGCGCGGATCGGCAGCAAATTCCTCTATCCGGGCTGCGGCTATGGCGGTTCGTGCTTCCCCAAAGACGTAAAAGCGCTGGCGCACACCGCACGAGAATACGGCTATACGATGGAGGTGATCGAGGCGGTGGATCGGGTCAACGAACGGCAGAAAACGGTCGTCTACGACAAGCTGCGGCGCATTCTGGGGCCGCTCGCCGGAAAGACGATCGCTCTGTGGGGGCTCGCCTTCAAGCCCGAGACGGACGACATGCGCGAATCGCCCGCGCTGGCGACGATCGGCAGGCTGCTCGAAGAGGGCGCGGCGGTCCGGGTTTACGATCCGGCGGCGATGGACGAAGCGCGCCGCAGGCTGGGCGACCGCATAACCTATTGCCAAAGCATGTACGAGGCGGCCGCAGAAGCCGAAGCCGTCGCACTCGTTACCGAGTGGAAGCAGTTCCGGATGCCTGCATGGACCGCGCTGCGCGACACGATGGCCGGCAATCTGATCGTGGACGGACGCAACATTCTCGACAAAGAGGAGGCGCTCGCAGCAGGATTCCGCTACATCGGCATCGGGAAATAAAACGCTTTCGGCGCAAGCCGAGCGCCGAACCGCGATCCGCCCAAGCACCGGAAAGGAGCGAAAAGGGGCTCATGCCGAGGCAGCCCCCGTATGGGCATAGAGGAAAACGTCCCCTGAGAGGGACGTTTTTTTGCAGTCGGTCCGGGGTGTATGCGCAGTACGGCACCGGCGGCAGAAGGGAAAGACGGGTTTTCTCGACGAAATGAAGCCCGCCGCTTCACGGAGAGGGGAAGGAGGCGAAAACCGCCGGCACTGCGCAGACGACGACAAAGAATAAGCCCCCCAAACTTTCGATGTCGAAAGACCTCCGTAAAGGAACCTTCGGTCCTACTTTTTCCTTCGTCCTTTTCGTATCGGCAAAAACACGCTCCGAAGTCCGAAAAGCCGGTATCCGCCGGCCTGACGCTCGCAACGGCAGGGAGACGTCATACACGAGGCGACGACCATGCGCAGGGTCTATGAACGGTCCCCGCCTCTCGCCGCTTTCAATCCGAAGGGTGAGGGCGACACGCCTTTTGCCGCCTTCCGGAGGGAGCACGCCCTACGGCCGTGCAATGATGCAATGATTCATCGACCGACCATACGCCCTGCCGTGTCCGCGGTATCTTCGGGGTTCGACGACGGCGGCAAGGTTGCCGCGAAGTCTTCCGTGCGGAGTGCGGTCCGCCCCCATCGGAGCGGCGGAGAACCGCCGACATTGCATACCGCCGTATCGAAGATTCGACAGAAAGAGGTAAAACCGCAAAACATATACGCACAGCGACTACAAAAGAGTTCGCAACATGAAAAATGCGGGGGAGCGCCGCCGCAGTCGCCCGCGAACCCGTTCAGTCGCCCGGATTCTGCCGCTTTTGATTCGCCGACGGATTCCGAGCCGTCTTTTCCGACCTTCAGAGGCGGGAAGAGGCCATACACGACGCAATGCTCTTGCCCTTCCGTGTCCGTCTGCCCTTGCAGTCCGGCACCGGCACTGCCGACGATGCAAAAGCACTGTCGGCGACAAGAACGAAAGGCGCCGAACAAAAGAAATACCTCTTTCGTTCTCCTCCGAGCGCCTCGCGGCTTCGGAAGTCGAGCTCCCCGTCTGCGGAGCACGTCCGCGAAAAAAAGGGCCGCAGCCTGCGACGGCAGCGGCCCGCACGGTTCGAAACAAGCCCCGACCGGCAAGACACACCTATCTGCGTACCTTGACGATCAGCTTCTTCACGCGGCCCTCGCCCACCATCGGCGCATGCGCGTCGTCGGGCATGAAGATCGTGAATTGCCCGGGCTTGAGCGTATAGTAGGTCTGGGGCGCATCGTCGAAAAACCGAATATCCTTCCCGGAGTCGAAATCGCCGAGCGGCAGGCGGACATCGGCCCGCTCGCTCCAGCCGAAACTCTCCAGTCCGCTCACCACGACCTGAATGTCGATGTATTCGTCGTGAATCTCCAGTTTCGCATCCGCCGGTTTCTTCAAGTCGCATTCGATGACATTGACGAAAATATCGTCCCCGTCGATGGCATGGCGGCCTGCGGCGAGCGCCGCGAGGTCGGTCGACAGGATGTAGTCGAACGCCCGTTCGAAGCGCGGGCAGAGCGCATGGTACAAGGCATGGTTTTTCAGGGAATCGAAGATCATATCACGTCTGTTTTTGAATTAGTGCGAAGGGACATGGCGCAACTGCACGACCACGGGCCGATGGTCCGAATAATCGACCTCGGGAACTTCATACGCGAGCGGCTCGAAAGCCTCCGAGACCAGCACGTAGTCGATGCGCAACGTATTGAAAAAACCGCGGAAGGTGAACGAATAGCCCATACCGCTCTCGCGGAAAGCGTCTTGCAGTCCGGCGGCCATCCGGCGGTAGACATAGGACATCGGCGTGTCGTTGAAATCGCCGCAGACGATGCGCGCATGGGGCGTCGCCCCGATCTCCCGGGCGATCGAATCGACCTGCCGCGCCCGAAGGATGCTGTTGTCGCGGAAGCGGCGGACGATGCTGCGGATCTTGTCCTCGCGGGCCGTATCCGAAATATACCGATGTTTGGTGATGAATTCGTTATCGGAAGCGTTGATCGCCGTGGAGTGGAGATGGTTGTTGAACACGCGCACCGTATCGTCGCCGATCCGCAGATCGGCCCAGATCGACTCGCGGGCGTTCTCGTTCTGTAACTCGGGATGCGCCATTCCCCAACGGATCGTCCGGAACTTGCTGAAGATCGCCAGCGGCGCTGTCCGCGGGTCCTCGGCGGCACCGCCCACGGAATAGGGATAGTTTTCGAGGAACGTGCGGTATTCGGCCGTCTCCTCCGCCAGCGCGGGGTTGAACTCCTGCATGCAGACGATGTCGGGATCCGTCTCCTCCACCATGCGCAGAATCTCCGCCACGCTGCTCCGTCCGTCGTCGGAATAGAAGTTCCGGACATTGTAGGTCATGAAACGGACCGTTCCGCGGCCGTTGACCGGAGTATCGTCGTAGACTCTCCGGAATTCGGGTTTATAGAAAAGCGAGACTTTGAACAGCCCGACGACGACCAGCACGAGCATGACCGAAGCCCATCCCCAACGCCAGCGGACGATCCAATAGAGTGCGAGCAGCACGGTCAGCAGATAGATCACCGGCGCCGCGAGGCCCAGAATCGAAAAAATCCAGCAGGAAGCGGGGTTGACATAAGGGGCCGCGAACGTAAGCACCGTAACCGCAGCGGCAAGGGCCGAAAACAGCGCCATCGCACCGCCGAACAGGATGCCGGCGACCGTCCGCTTCCGCGGGCCGCTGCGGCGGCCCATCCCTTCGTAATACTCCGCCATGGCCTCAGTAACGGATTACGCCGCGCCGCCTCCACCACCAGAGCAGCCCCAAGCCCCACAGCATACCGCCCACGTGGGCGAAATGGGCGACATTGCCGCCGAAGCCCGTCCATCCCATGAAGAGTTCGATCACGCCGTAGATCACCACGAACCACTTGGCCTTGATGGGGATCGGCAGGAAGATGAAGATGATGGGCACGTTGGGATGCATCACGCCGAAAGCCAGAAGCAAACCCATCACCGCGCCCGACGCGCCGACCAGCATCACCGGCAGCTCGCCGAAAGCCAGCGCCGTAAGCCACTGGATCAGAGCGGCGCCTATGCCGCACACCATATAATAGATCAGAAACCGCCGGGGCCCCAGTTCGTATTCGAGCGTTCGGCCGAACATCCACAGCGCGAACATATTGAAGAAGATATGTTCGAAATTGGCGTGCAGGAACATGTAGGTGATGAACTGATACGTATGGAAAAACGGCGTACCGAGCGACAGGGCGCAATAGCGGTAGATCGCATCGCCCACGGGCAGCAGCGCCGTGGCCATGTAGACCAGCACATTGATGATTATCAGGTTGAGCACCACAGGGGGCGTCTGGAAATAACGGTTCATAACGATTCGTTTAATCGGCCGCACGGCCGGCTTGCAAATATAGGAAAAAACACGGGCTTATCCCAATTTCGCACGGATATCTTCGGGTGTGATTTCGGCCATCACGGCTTTGCCCGAAGGGGTGTAGCTGCGGTCGGCGCACTCGGCGAGCTGCCCCAGCAGCAGGGCTGCGGCCTCGGCGTCCATGCGCGGCAGCGTGCGCGCACCGCTGCGCGCCATCACCTGCGCGATCTTCTCGCGCCGCACGTCGGACAGCGAACGGGGCGTGTCGAAAGCCTGCAACAGCTCGTAGATCAGTTCGTCGATCGTATCCGCGGGCATATCGGCCGGCGTGCCCTTCACCTCGACGGCGCCTTCGCCGAGGTAGTCCACGTCGAAGCCCAGCTCGGCGAACTCCACGGCATTCTCCTCCATGAGGGCATACTCGTCGCCCGAGAGCACCAGCCGCTCGGGAAAAAGCAACTGCTGGCTCACCGACGATCCGTTGCCGAGAATCACCAGATAGTTCTCGTAGAGCACCCGCTCGCGGGCGCGGCGCAGGTCGACCACGACGAACCGACCGCCGTACAGTGCTGCGGCACACCCTCCGCCCACGGGCACCACGTCCGTAAACCGCGCCTGCGGCTCGGGCATCAGCCGTTGCTGCTCCGCACCCGATGCCGAGGGGATGAACTCCAGTTCGCCGTCGCCGTCCGACGGGACGGTGTAGACGGACTGCGGCTCCATCACTCCGCGGAAATCCGACGCACCGGGGCGCGTATCCGTCTGTGCGGGCATGGCGCCGTCGTAGGGGACGTCGAAACCCGCGAAATCGACGTCGGGCACCGGTGCCGAACGGTCGATATACTCCTCGCGGAAAGGATTGTATGCGCTGTTGGACATGGCCCGCGGTTCGCTGTAAACAGCCCCTTTCGTCAGCACGGGAATCTCCACGCCCCCCTCCAGATCGAAATCCATCAGCGGCACGGCCCCCGTCTTGCCGAGCGTCTCGCGCACGGCGGCGTTCACGATCTGCCACACGGCCTCCTCGTCGGCGAATTTCACCTCGGTCTTCTGCGGATGCACGTTCACGTCGATGCGCGACGGGTCGATCGTAAGGTAGAGGAAATAGGAGGGCGAACAATTCTCCGGGATCAGTTTTTCGTAGGCTTTCAGAATCGCCTTGTAGAGATAGGGACTGTTGAAATAACGTCCGTTGACGAAAAGATATTGCTCCGAATTGCGCTTCTTGGCCGCAGCCGGACGGCCGATGTATCCTTCGATGCGGGCGATCGACGTATCGGCCGAAACATCCAGCAGGTTTTGCTTGATGTGGCGGCCGATCACATCCACGATGCGGCCCGCAAGCGACTGAGGCGCCAGATCATAGACGGGTGCGTCGTTGTTGAAGAGGCAGAAACGCACCTGCGGGTTGCAGAGCGCCACACGCTGGAATTCGACCCGGATCTGCGTGGCCGAAGTCGTGCTCTTGTCCAGAAAACGCCGGCGGGCCGGTACGTTGTAGAACAGATTGCGCACGAAGAACTGCGATCCCACGGGGCAGACCGCGGGTTTCTGCGACACGAAAGCGCCGCCGTTGATCTGCGTCTCCGTTCCCAGTTCGTCGCCCTGCTGGCGCGTGCGCAGCTCGACCTGCGCCACGGCGGCGATCGAAGCCAGCGCCTCGCCGCGGAAACCGAACGTCCGCAGGTCGTAAATATCCTCCGCCGTCGAGATCTTGCTCGTGGCATGACGGTCGAAAGCCATGCGGGCGTCGATGGGCGACATGCCGCAGCCGTCGTCCACGATCTGAATCAACTCCTTGCCTCCGTCGCGGAAATTGACCTTCACGGAAGCGGCTCCGGCGTCGATGGCATTCTCCATCATCTCCTTCACCACCGACGCGGGACGGTTGACGACCTCGCCCGCCGCAATCTGATTGGCGACGACCTCGGGCAGCAGTTTGATCTTGTCGGGCATCGGTTTACTCCTCGTAATCGTTGGGCACTATCGTAATGGGGGCATAGGGATCGAACTCCGTCGCCGGCTGTTCCGCAGCTGCCGGCACGGGCGCCTGACGCGCCTTGAGGAATACGTCGGCCAGACGCGGGAAGAGCAGGTAGACGAAGAGCAACACCAGCACGGCGCCGAAGGCCATCGTCCAGATCCGCTTGCGGCCCGCCTCCGCCGCCTCCAGCCGGCGCTTGCCGCGCGCCTCGCGCTGGGTGCGGATATACTGGCCCGGACGGTACTCCTGCTGCGGATCGTCCGACCGCCGGCCGTACAACTCGGCCCTCCGCTGCTCGCGCGCCTCCTTCTCGGGGTCGTAGTAGCGGGGCGTGTAGTTGAACTTATTGGCGTGTTTCTTAAAGGGTGAAAAGCCTAACATAATCGGAGCGTTTTTCTTCCGAGGCGCTCGAACCGCAGTCCGTCCGCCGGACCGCACGCGCGGGCGCCTCCGTGTTGCAAAGATACGAATAAGTCGCATGCAAAAGCAAATAAATTTGCTTTTGCCGAGCGGGGGAGTATCCGAGGTGCAGCCAAAGTACGGAAGGCCGAGCGCAAAAACGGATTTCATTCGGGTTCGGCACCATTCCTTTCCGTACCGTCATTCTTCAGTCCGCAGCCGGCGGAGGCTGCGGCGAACCCGCGCGCACCGAACGGCCACCGCTCCGGGCGGTCCCGACAGCACGCTCTTCGGGTGATCCCGAAGAGCGCGATTCGCCGCGGCAATACCGACCGGGAAAATACCGTTCGCTTCCGCCCAGACCGCTCCGCAGCTTCTCAGACGCATCCGAAAGTACGCGAATCTCCCGAAAATATGGCCCGCCCTATCGGAAGAAACTCTTCATCCGCTCGAAAATATTCTGGTTCTTGACCGAATCGGCCTGCCGGAAAGAGGGCTGCCCGGCCAACTGCTCGACCAGCCGCTTCTCCTCGGCCGAGAGTTTCGACGGGATGGTGATGTCGACCACCACCAACTCGTCGCCGCGGCCGTAGCCGTTCACGTCGGGCAGTCCCTTGCCTCCCAGACGGAGCACTTTGCCGGCATGCGTGCCCGGAGCGATCTTGATCTTGGCCCGTCCGTCTACCGTCGGGACTTCCGCCGTGCCGCCCAGCAAAGCCGTCGTTACGGTGATATTCAGATTGTGGATCAGGTCGTTGCCGTCGCGTACCAATTCGGGATGGGGCGCCTCTTCGATCACCACTTGCAGGTCGCCGCTGATCCCGCCGTGGCGGGCTGCGTTGCCCTTGCCCGTTACGGTGAGCACCATGCCCTCGCCCACACCTGCGGGGATCTTGATCTCCACGACTTCGGAGCCTTTGACCGTCCCCTCGCCGTGGCATTTGTCGCACGGATCGGTGATGACGCGGCCCGTGCCGCCGCAAGCGGGACACACGCTCTGCGTCTGCATCCGCCCGAAAAACGTATTCTCGACGCGCGTTACGTAGCCCGAGCCGCCGCAAGTCGAACAGGTCGAATAGGCACCGGCATCCTTGGCGCCTGAGCCGCCGCACTTGTCGCAGGCGATCGTCTTATTGATTTTCAGCTTTTTGGTTACGCCGTTGGCAATCTCCGAAAGGGTGAGTTTCACCTTGATGCGGATGTCGGAGCCGCGGTTCACGCGACGGCTGCCGCCGCCACCGCCCGAAGCGCGGAATCCGCCGCCGAAATGGCCTCCGAAAATGTCGCCGAACTGCGAGAAAATATCCTCCATCGAGAACCCCCCGCCGCCGAAGCCGCCGAAGCCGCCCGCACCGCCGGCGGCACCGCTCATGCCGGCATGGCCGAACTGATCGTACCGGGCCCGTTTGTCGGGATTCGACAACACGTCGTAGGCTTCGGCCGCCTCCTTGAACTTCTCCTCGGCCTGCTTGTCCCCCGGATTTTTGTCGGGGTGGTATTTGATCGCCGCCTTGCGGTAGGCCTTCTTTATCTCGTCTGCGTTAGCGTTTTTTTCGACGCCGAGCACTTCGTAGTAATCTCTTTTCTCTGCCATCGCCCTACTCTCCCACTACCACTTTAGCAAAACGCAATACTTTGTCGCCCAGCATATATCCGGTCTGCACCACGTCGATGACGAGTCCTCTCTTCTCTTCGCCCGCCGCGAATTTCGCCACGGCCTCCTGACGGTCGGGATCGAACGGTTCGCCCGCCGCCTCCATCTGTGTAACGCCCCGCTGGCGCAGCGTCTCGGTGAATTTCTGCGCGATGAGCCTCACCCCCTCGCGCAGCGCTTCGATGTCGTCGCTCTTGTCCATGGCCGCGAGCGCCCGCTCGACGTCGTCGCGCACGGGAAGCATCGCCTTCAACACCTCCTTGCCGCCGGTCTCGACCAAATCCATCTTCTCGCGCAGCGTGCGCTTGCGGTAGTTGTCGAACTCGGCCTGCAGACGCAGGAACTTGTCCTTCCATGCCGCCGCTTCCGCCGCGGCATCGGATTTTTCGGCCTCGGCCCCGGACCCGGCAGCATCCTGCGTATCCTCTGCCATTGTGTCAGCCGCGGCAGCCCCGTCGTCTGCCACATTGGCACACGGCTCGCCTTCGCACGAAGGATACCCCTCGCCTGCGGCGAATCCTTCGTCGCCGTTAACGGCTTCATTGTAAGCTTCTTTCTTCTTCATATCTATGGTCGTATCTTTGTTTCCGCACCTTAGGAGCACAAATTATATACCTAAAATAAAAATGGCGGGCCGCCTGTTCAGATCGGGTGCCGCACGTTTGCGCCACTCCCCCACCGTATGAGTCGCAATGAGTTCGGTCGGCGCCGTGATGTCGGCCGCCACCGCGAGTTTCGTCTCCGCCGCACATACGTCGAGCAGCTGTGCCCAGAGTTTCGCATTGCGGTAGGGCGCCTCGATGAAGAGCTGCGACTGCCCCTCCGCCGCCGCACGCCGTTCCAGCGAGCGGATCGCCCGGGCCCTCTCGGGCGGTTTGACCGGCAGATAGCCGTTGAAGGCGAACGACTGTCCGTTGAGTCCCGACGCCATCAGCGCCATGAGGATCGACGACGGCCCGACCAGCGGCACCACGCGGATGCCCCGCCGGTGGCAGGCCGCGACGACCAGCGCCCCCGGATCGGCGACGCCGGGGACGCCCGCTTCCGAGATCACGCCCGCCGAGCGGCCGGCCAGCAGCGGCGCCACGAGCTCCTCGACCTCGCGGCCCGCGGCGGTGTGTTCGTTCAGCTCGCGGAAGCAGAGCGTGTCGATCGGACGGCCGATGCCGGCTTTCGAGAGAAAGCGGCGCGCCGTGCGCGTATTCTCGACGATGAAGTAGTCGAGCGCGTCGATCACGGCCCGATTGGCCGCGGGCAGCACGTCCCACGGCTCCGTCCGGTCGGAAATGGGACAGGGAATGAGGTACAAGGTTCCGTACATAGGCCGGTTATTCTTTGCGATAGATGCGTTTCACACGGGCCGAGACCGAGGTCATGATCTCGTAGGGAATCGTATCGAGCACGCGGGCCATCGTTTCGAGGTCGTTGCCTTCGGCGGCCGAGAAGACCACGACTTCGTCCCCTTCCTGCACGCCCGCGACGTCCGTTACGTCGATCATGCAGCTGTCCATGCAGATCCGGCCCACGATCGGTGCGGCCCGTCCGCCGACGAGCATCGACCAGCGGCCGCACCCCAGACGGCGGTCCAGTCCGTCGGCATAGCCCACGGGCACGGTCGCCGTCAGCGAATCGCGCAGGAGCTTCCCGGCGCGGCCGTAGCCGACCGTATCGCCTGCCGGCAGACGCTTGAGCTGCACGATGCGGGTGCGGAGCGTCGAGACGGGCCGGAGCGCCGGATTGCGGCGGAATCCGAAACCGTAGAGGCCCAGTCCCAGACGGCACATGTCGAACTGCGCCTCGGGAAAGCGCTCGATAGCCGCGGAGTTGGCCGTATGACGGATGATCTTATAGGGCAGCGCCGCCGCGAGCGCCGCACTCATGCGGTCGAAGCGTTCGATCTGCGCACGGGTGTAGGCGTCTTGTTCGGGCATGTCCGCGCAGTTCAGATGCGAGAAGACCGTCGCCGCCTGCACGCGCTTCGACGCACGGAGAATCCCGCCCAGCCGCGGCAGCTCCTCTTCGGTGAAGCCCAGACGATGCATCCCCGTGTCGAGCTTGATGTGGATCGGATAGCGGCTTTCGTCGGCCCGCTCCACCGCGGCCGTGAAGGCTTCGAGCGAATGGAGGCTGTATATCTCGGGTTCGAGACGATTGGCGACCATCAGCGGGAAGCTGCCCGCGTCGGCGTTGAGCACCACGATCGGCATCGTGATGCCCCGCTCGCGCAGCAGAACCCCCTCGTCCGCGAATGCTACGGCGAGGTAGGCCACCCCCTCGTGCTGGAGCATCTGCGCCACCTCGAAGTCGCCCGCGCCGTACGACCCGGCCTTGACCATCGCCACGAGCCGCGTTCCGAAACGTAGCTTCGATCGAAAATAGTTGAGATTGCGGATCATGGCATCGAGATCGACCTCCAGCACCGTGGTGTGGCTCCGGCGTTCGAGCGCGTGCGAAAGTTTCTCGAAGCGGAATTCGCGCGCTCCCTTGAGCAGGATGGCGTGTCCCGCCACGTCGCCGCGTCCGATGCGGGCGGCGCACTCGTCCGCCGTGGCATAGAAGGTCTTGTCGCAGGCGAACAGCGCCGCGTGGGTCCGGATGCGGGGACCGATGCCGATCAGCTTGCCGATGCCGGCCCGCGCCACCATGCCGGCCACACGGGCATAGAGCTCCCCGTCTCCGAGTCCGCTCTGCACGATGTCCGACAGCACGAGCGTCTTCGGGCGGCCCAGCGCCACCGTGTGCAGATAGTCGAGCGCCAGCGCCAGCGAATTGATGTCGAGGTTGTAGGCGTCGTCCACGAGAATCGAGTCGTTGATGCCGTCCTTCACCTCCAGCCGCATCGCCACCGAAGGTTCGTGCCGGAACGACGGGGCCGGATAGCCCGCCGCGGCGCAGAACGCTTCGACGATCTGTCCGTTGCGGTGCATGGCCTCGCCGCCGGCGACGGCCGGCGTACCCGCATAGCGGGCGGCGTCGAACAGCCGGCGGCCGGCGAAACGCTCCTCGATCATCCCCGCCAGCGGTTCGTAGTAGCCGTGATAGACGATCGTTCCGGCCTCGCGTGCCAGCGTCATCTTCTCGGCGCACTTCTCCGCCAGCGACCCGAAGTTTTCCTGATGGGCGTCGCCGATGGAGGTGAAGACCGCGATATCGGGCCGGATCATCCGTTCGAGCCGCTCCATCTCCCCGGGCTGCGAGATCCCGGCCTCGATCAGGGCGATCCGTTCGTCGCCTTCGAGCATCAGCAGCGAGAGGGGCACCCCGAGCTGCGAGTTGTAGCTCTTGGGCGAGCGGTAGCACTTGACGCCCGCCGGAATCTCCTCGGCCATCCACTCCTTGATGATCGTCTTGCCGTTCGATCCGGTGATGCCGACCACCGTGCCTCGGAACTGCGATCGCCAATGGGCCGCAAGGGTCTGCAAGGCCGCGAGCGAATTCCCCACCCGCACGTACCCGCATCCTTCGGTGCACAGCGCTGCCGGCACGTCGCGTTCGACGAGGAACGCCCGCACACCCCGCACGCGCATCTGGACAAGGAAGTCGTGCGAATCGTGATTCGCGCCGCGCATAGCCACGAAAAGCGGCGCCGCGCCCAACTCGCACGTAAGCGAGCGGCTGTCCGTGGCCACGGTCTCCACCGTGGAGTCGCTCCCTGCGAAGCTGCCGCCGCAGATGCGCGCGATGTCCGAAAGTCGATATTTCATGTTTCCCGAATCTTTTGATCTACCGGTTCATATACGTTCACGTCATCGTTTCCTCGTCCCGGCAATTCCCCGAGCAGGCTCGGATCGCGCCCGACTTTTCGAAAACGGTTCCTTTCGGAGGAAAGGGGCTATTTCCCGCCCCGGCAGAGCCCGAACCGGTGTCCGGCTCTGCACTCGCCTCAACGAGAAGGTTGAACTTCGTTCTGCCGTTTCCCGCCCCGGCAGAGCCCGAACCGGTGTCCGGCACTGCACTCGGCTTAACGAAACGGTTCACTTTTCATACTGTCGCACATGCTCCGCCCCCTCCCCATTCGGTCCGGACACTGCCGCAGGGGCGTGTGTTTCTCAATCCGCACGGAACGTTACGACCGTGATGCCCGCTCCGCCGCGGTCGGCATGTTCATCGTCCGCCGAAACGACTTCGGGCACCGTGCGCAGGTAGCGGCGAACCTCCTCCTTGAGCGCTCCGGTGCCCTTGCCGTGGAGGATCGAGACCGATCCCACGCCCACCATCAGCGCATCGTCCACGAGGTCCTGCACCGCTTCGAGCGCCTCTGCGGCGCGCATGCCGCGCACGTCGATGCGGTCGCGGAAGCGAAGCCGGCGCGCCGCGACATCGACCGAGACCACCGTACGGGCCGTCTGCGGGCGCGTCGCCTCGCGGTATTCGCTGTTCGACACCGGCGTGAGCCTTTCCGCGTCCACCGTGGTCAGTATTTGTCCGAAGGCCACCTGCGCCCGCCGCCCCTTGAGCGACTGCACCACGCCGACCATCTCCTGCCCGGCCATCCGGACCTTCGCCCCCTCGGTTATTTCGCGCGGCTTCGGCAGCTCGGGAGCCGGCTGCTGCACCTGCTCGGCCGCCTGCTTTCCTCGCCGCTCCTCGCGGCGGCGCCGGCGGCGCTCGATGCGCTCCATCTCGCGCTCGACCTCCGCGTCGCGCCCCGAAGCGGCCTCGTCGGCTCGCTCCGCACGCTCGCGGAACTCGTCGAGCTCCCTGCGTGCCAAGCGCGTCAGCTCCTTCTCGGCCTGCGCCTCGCGGATGGTGCGTATCGTCAGCTCGATCTGCCGGTTGGCCTCGGCCACGAGCCGCTGCGCCTCGGCCTTGGCCGCACGCAAGATCTCGGCCCGTTCGGCCCTGATTTTCGTCAGCTGCTCCGCATAGTTCTGCTCCAGCTCCTCGACCTTGCGGTCGGTGAGACGGATGCGGTCGCGCTTCTGCTCCCAATAGCGGCGGTCGCGGGCGATCTCGCGCAGCTGTTTTTCGATATTCATGTGGTCGCTGCCCGCCTTTTCGCCCGCGGCGCGGATGATCTCCTCCGGCAGTCCGATCTTGCGGGCGATCTCCACGGCGAACGAACTGCCGGGCTTGCCGATCTCCAGCCGGAAAAGAGGACGTATCTGCTGCACGTCGAACATCATGGCGCCGTTGGCGATCCCCGCGGTGTTCGAAGCGTAATATTTGATATTGGCGTAGTGGGTCGTGATGACGCCGTAGCATCCCCGCTCCACGAGACGTTCGAGGATCGCCTCGGCGATCGCGCCGCCGATCGTGGGCTCCGTACCCGATCCGAACTCGTCGATCAGCACCAGCGTACGGTCCGAAGCGCCCGCCAGCATGTGTTTCATGTTGCGCAGATGCGACGAGTAGGTCGACAGGTCGTCGTCGATCGACTGTTCGTCGCCGATGTCGATGAAGAGGCTCCGGAAGACGGGCAGCTCCGAATTCTCCGCGCACGGTACGGGAAATCCGCACTGGAACATGTACTGCACGAGGCCCGCGGTCTTCAGGCAGACCGATTTGCCGCCGGCATTCGGCCCCGAAATCACGAGGATGTGCTTCGTGCGGTCGAGCTGGAGGTCGAGGGGGACGATCTCGCGGCCCTGCGCGCGGAGCGTCTGGGCCAGCAGCGGGTGGCGGGCCCTGCGCAGCACGAGACGGTCGTCGGTCGAAAGGATCGGTTTCCCGCAGCCGTTGGCTGCGCCCCAGCGCGCCTTGGCGCGCAGCATGTCGATGTCGGCGAGGTAGTCGCCCGCCGCATCGATCCGGTCGGCTTCGGGGCGCACGGAGGCCGTGAAAGCCGTGAGGATGCGGACGATCTCGTGCCGCTCGGCGTATTCGAGCTCCTTGAGTTCGTTGTTGAGCTCCACGACCTCGACCGGTTCGATGTAAAAGGTACGGCCCGTGGCCGACTCGTCGTGGATGAAGCCCTGCAACTTGCGTTTGTTGGCTGCGGCGACGGGGATCACGGGCCGGCCGTCGCGTACCGAAAGCTGCGCATCGCTCTCGACGATACCGGCGCTTTTGGCTGCCGCGAGCACCGCCTGCAGCCGTTTGGCCGCCTGCCCCTCGCGTTCGCGGATCGAACGGCGGATCGCATGCAGCTCGGGCGAAGCCGTATCCCTGATCTTGCCGAAAGGGTCGAGCAGGGCGTCGATGGCCCGCAGAATCTCGGGGAAGGCCTCGATGCCGGCGCTGCGGGCCGCGAGGCAGGGATAGCTCCCGGAACCCCGATCGCGGAGAAAAAGCGCGATCGCCCCCGCCGCTGCGAGCGCACGGCGCAGGAGCACGACCTCCTCCACGTCGAGAAAGGCCCCTTCGATGCGGATCTTCGCCACGACCGTATCGATATCGGCGAACTCCGCATCGGGGAACTCGTGCTCCATCTGCGTGATGAGACGCATCTCGTCGGCGAGCGACTGCCGCCGCACGATCTCGTCGGCCGACGCGGTGAAGGTCTCCTGCGCCAGCTTCTCCTGCGCCGAACGCAGCGTGCACAATGCGGCGACCTGCTCCCTCAGCCGGTCGAAGCCGACCTTCTGTTCAAAGTTTACAGGGTAGATCATCGTTTCCCGGAAGAGTGGCTATCGCGCACGCCGAATCGAATCGCGCACGGCTTTGGCTTCGGCCTTCGCCGCCCGCTTCTGCTCCCGGGCCTTTTCCTTGGCCTCGCTGCGGCCGAAAACCGAGAAATGAACGTAGCGCTTGGGGTTGGCCTTCAGATCGGCCAGAAGCTGCGCGAGATTGCCGCTGGCCTCGTCGAGCGAACGGTAAAGCGCCGGATCGTTGAAGAGGCAGCCCACGGTCCCCCCGCCTTCGTCGACCTTCGCCAGAATGTCGTTCAGCCGGCGCACCGTCCCCGTCAGATTCTCGGTGAACTCGCGGTCCGCCAACTGCGCCGCAAAGGCGTCCACGCTGCCCACGATGCTGTCGATCCGCTCGGCATTGCCGTCCAGCGTCTGAGTGAACCGCGTCAGGTTTTGCATCGCCGTGCGAAGGTTGTCCCGCTCGGCCGCGAGCAGACCGTCCACGCTGCCCGTGATGCCGTTCAGATGAGCCATCGTCCCCGAGAGGCTCGCGGCATTGGCTTCGATGAGGTCGTTGATGCTGCCCAGCGTGCGCGACAGATCGGCCGTGAGCTGCGAAACCTTCTGTTTGAAGAAATCCAGTTCGGATCCCGCCACGTCCATCAGATCGCGGTCGCGGCCCGAACGGAGCGTATCCCCGCCTTCGAGGTATTGCGCGGCGCTTCCGAGCCGGATTTCGATCGCTTTCGAGCCCATGATGCTGTTGCTGACGATCTTGGCCTCGGAATCGACGGGAATGCGGTACTGACGCTTGATGGAGAACTGCAACACGACCTTATCGCTGCGCCGGGGATCGAAACCGATCTTGGTTACCGTGCCCACCTTCACGCCTTTCATCAGAACGGGCGACGCGGCCTGCACCCCGTTGATCTGATCGTAGGCGGCGTAGTAATCGCGGTTGCTGCTGAAAATGTCGATGCCGCTCAGGAAACGGATTCCGGCCCATGCGCATCCGATCATCAGCACGGCGAAAATACCGATTTTTACCTCTCTTTTCATTTCTCGTTCATTATTTTACGATTCGGTTCCCCTCGCATTCCACCACGAATGCATCGGGGAAGGTGCGGCGCACCGCCTTCAGTTTCTTTTGGGCGGAGGCTCTGTCCGCGAAAAATCCGACGCAGTACTTATAGCGGTACTTGCCTTCGGAGACGTATTGCTTCACTTTCCCCTTGTAGGATTTGAAACGCGACGAGCCGGTCGCCACTTTCGCGGGCGAAGCGAGCACCTGCACGGTGTAGCCCCGCTGCGCACGGGCCGCCGCCTCCTTCGGCGCGGACGCCGGCTCCTCCGCGGCGGCGGACGTCCGCTCCGCAGCGCTCTGCCGCCCATCGGCCTCGTCGGCCGTCTGCGTACTGCGCACGTAGGCCGAATAGTTCTTCACGGCATTGTAAAGCGACCGCGCGATCTCGTTCTGGCCCTTCTCGGACTTCATGTAGGCCGCCTCCTGCGGATTGGACATGAAGCCGATCTCCGTCAGCACGCCCGGCATGTCCGTGGCATAGAGCACGCGGAGCAGCTGCGGCTTGATCCCGCGGTCGTGGCGGCCCGATTTCACATACTGCTGCTGGATGCAGCGGGCCATGGCCATGCTGAAATTGCCGTAGGTGAATTGAAGGTTCTGGATGTAGGCCCGCACGATGGCGGCCGTTTTCTCGTCCGACATGTCGATCAGGTCCTCGCGGTTGTTGGCGTAGAGCGCATCCTCGTTATAACGCTGCTCCTTGGGGCTTTCTCCCATCACGAGCGTCTCCACCCCGCGCGCGGCGGCGGACTGCGCCGCATTGACGTGGATCGACAGAAACAGATCGCCGCCCGCGCCGTTGGCGATGTCGGCCCGCTTTTGCAGGTCGGCGAGCAGCGTCTCGCCCAACTCCGTATCGGTCTTGCGCGTATAGACCACCTTCACGCCGGGCATCCCCTCTTCGATGAGCGTGCCGAGCTTGAGCGCCACCTTCAGCGTGAGGTCCTTCTCACGGATTCCGGCGTAGTTCGCCCCGGGGAATTTTCCGCCGTGGCCGGCGTCGATCACCACGACCCGCACGCCATGCGCAATATTCTGCGCACCGGCTCCGTTTGGAAAAAGCGAGGCGACGGAAAAAAGGAGAAACGCGAAAAGGACCCGATGCATATTAAAGTGCGTACAGTTTAGACGTATCTGCAAATTTTTACCTATCTTTGTCGGTCGCAAAACGCGGCCCGAGCGCGGCGGAAAGCCGTTTCCGGCGTTTTTGCCGACACGTCGGCAAAGATACGAAAAATTTTGGAATTTTGAATAGGAAGGGGGTAAAATATCTCATTTCGGCGACGGCGGTCCTGCTGTTCGCCCAAGGGGTATTCGGCTATTCGGGCCTTCGCACGCCGCCCTTCGCCGCAGCACCGGACACGCTCGCCGCCCCCGCGGTCCGAGCCGGCGTCGAACGTCCGGACACCGCAGCACCCTCGCTTCAGCCCGCCGCCGAATCGCGCCGCGAACGCCGGCAACGTCTGCGCTCCCTGCGCCTCAGGCAGAGCGAACTCCCGCAACGGCCGGACACGCTCCCCGCCCGCCCGGACTCGGCGTCCGGCGCGATGCCGCCGTCCGGAACGGGCCCTCTCGCGCCCGCCGATTCGCTCGGCAGCCGCGCCGACAGCACCGCCATGCCCGCCGACACAGCCCGCAGGGGCGGAGGCGGTTTTCTCGACGACATCATCTCGGGCAAGAACAAGGACTCGCTGGTCTACGATCTGGCGAACAACACGGTCTACATCTACAACGAAGGCGACGTAACCTACCAGACGAGCAACCTCAAGGCGGACTACATGCGCATCAACATGGAGACCAAGGAGATATACGCCTACGGCAAGGCCGACACGGTGGAAGGCAAACCTTCGGTTACGCATCCCGTCTTCCAAGAGGGGGCGTCGTCCTACACGATGGACACCATCACCTACAACATCGACTCCAAGAAAGCCAAGATCAAAGGCGTGGCGACGCAGGAAGGCGACGGCTGGCTCATCGGCGGCAGCGTCAAGAAGATGCCCGACAACACGATCAACATCCAGCACGGCAAATACACCACCTGCGACGAAACCGGACATCCGCACTTCTATCTGGCGATGACCAAAGCCAAAGTGATTCCCGGAAAGAAAGTGATCACCGGTCCGGCCTATCTGGTGATGGAGGACGTCCCGATCTACTTCCTCGGCATCCCCGAAGGTTTCTTTCCGATCAGCAGCGGCCCCAAATCGGGTCTTCTGATGCCCACCTTCGGCGAGGAGTACACCAAAGGATTCTTCATCCGCGATCTGGGCTACTATTTCACTTTCGGAGACTACGCCGATCTGGCCGTCCGCGGCGGCATCTACACCCTCGGATCGTGGGAGGCGTCGGCCGAGTCGCGCTACATCAAACGCTACAAATACAGCGGCAACTTCGGTTTCGAATATTCGAGCATCCGCGTCGGCGAAAAGGGCGAGCCCGACTTCGTCAAGCAGAACAACTTCCGCCTGCAGTGGACCCACTCGCAGGACCCCAAAGCCAATCCGGGATCGACCTTTTCGGCCTCGGTGAACTTCACCACGAGCGGTTACAGCAAATACTCGGCGACCAACCTCAACGACATTCTCTCGACCCAGACCAACTCGACGATCTCCTACTCGAAGAGCTGGGCGGGCACCCCGTTCTCCATGTCGGCGCAAATGGCCGTGTCGCAGAACTCGAACACGGAGGAGATCACCGCGACGCTGCCGACGATCACCTTCAACGTCTCGCGCTTCAAACCGTTCAAACGCAAGGAGGCCGTGGGCAAAGAGCGCTGGTACGAGAAGATCACGATGAGCTATTCGGGCAAGATGACCAACAAAATGCAGGCCAAGGAGTCGGAATTCTTCTCGAAGGAGACCCTTCAAAACATGGAAAACGGCATCGAACACCAGATTCCCGTCTCGGCCTCGTTCAACGTCTTCAACTACATCAACGTCTCGCCTTCGTTCAACTACACCGAAAAATGGTACTTCAAGAAAAACGAGAAGGCGTTCAACCCGATTACGAACAAGGCCGAATTTCTCGATCCCGAGTACGGTTTCTGGAGGTTGTACAATTACAGCGCGAGCATTTCGGCCTCGACCACCCTCTACGGCATGTACGAGACGAAAAAGAAAACACGCAAGCTGCAAGCCGTGCGCCACACGATCAACCCCACGATCGGCTTCTCGTACACGCCCGACTTCAAGGCGCTCGAACGGGGCTACTGGAAAGCCGTGCAATCCGACTCGACGGGCCGCGTCGAGGTCTACTCCCCCTTTTCGAACAACGCCTACGGCGTCCCCAGCTCCGTGGAGGCCGCGTCGCTGACCTTCTCGCTGGGTCAGACGCTCGAAATGAAGGTTCTGAGCAAGCGCGACACCTCGGGCGTCAAGAAAGTCAAACTGATCGACGAACTCTCGATCAGCGGCTCCTACAACCTCATCGCCGATTCGATGGGGCTTTCGAATCTGCCGCTCCGGCTGCGTTCGACGATCATCAAGAATTTCGGCATCAACATCTCCGCCACGCTCGATCCGTACGAAGTAACCCCCGAGGGCCAGCGCATCAACAAGCTCATGTGGCGCCGCGGTCTGCCCGGGCGCATCGTAAACGCCAGCACCTCGTTCGGCTATACGTTCAATTCCCGATCCGACAACTCCGTACCGGCCATCAACGACATCAACAGCATCGACCCGCTTTACCAAAACCCGTTCTACGACCCCTACGGGCAGATGGACCCCGTGCTGCGGCGGCAGTACATGGCGCAGACCTACTACGACTTCTCGCTGCCGTGGAACCTCGGATTCACTTACAGCATCAACTACGGGATCAGTTACGTGAACAACGGAACGACCGGATACAAGAAAAACGTCCAGCAAAGCATCAACTTCAACGGCAACATCAACCTCACGCCGAAGACGGGCATCACGTTCCAAGGCGGTTTCAACATCTCCGAAGGGGAACTCACGACCTCGTCGATCACCATCACGCGCGATCTGCATTGCTGGCAGATGTCCTTTTCGTGGATTCCGTTCGGCTTCCACCGCAGCTGGAGCTTCAACATCGGCGTGAAGGCCGCGTCGCTGGCCGACCTCAAGTACGACAAAAGCCAGAGTATGTACGACAACATGTTCTGAGGCATGCCGTGCGCCGGCTCATTTGTCCAACCGGCAGTCATTCCCGTCCGGCTGTAACACGCTCTTCACACGGAATCATTCCGCGTTCGGGATTTTTTATCTATATTTGTGCGTATATTAAAAAACATTTTTCCGGACATAACTTACCTAAATCATTCTATCCATGGAAAAACGCAACTTGCAAGGGGGGGGGAATTCTGAGTACTCGACCCCGACGCTCGAAACTTTAGAGGTTTCGACGGAAAAAGGATTCGCTCAATCGCTCGTGTTCGGCGAAGAGGGCTACCCGGGGTCCGACCTCGGCGACGGAACGGATTTCGGATCTTTCTAAACGGCCCCATACCATGAAGAAGCTCCTTTCATCGGTGTGCATCGCAACAGTTGCGATGGCATTCGCGGGTTGCAGCTCGGAGGACGCCACACAGGATCCCGCACCCGAAGCCCGCAAAGTAACGCTCAGCATCACCGCCGATCAGGCCGGCACGCGGACCGTCATCGGCGACGACAACAAAATCTCGTGGACCGAGAACGATGCGATCGAAGTGCTGGAGAAATCGGACAAAGGCATCGCATACGCCGCATCGACAGGCTGCACCCTCGCCGAAGGCAAGGCCGGCTTCACGGTAACGCTTCCGGCCAACGCATCGTCCGACCTCATCTATGCCGCCGTCTACCCCGCTTCGGCATTCCTTTCTGAGAATTACAGCGACCTTACGAAAATCAAAGCCATCCTGCCCGCCACGCAGACCCCGACGGCCGCCAGCTTCGATCCTGCGGCCGATCTGATGATCTCGCAGGCGGTGCACGAAACGACCCAGCCCACGGAGGAAGGTCTCGCGTTCAGCTTCGGCCGCGTAGCCGCCCTCGCCAAGATGACGATCACGGGCCTCGACCTCGCCGACGGCGAGACCGTCCGTCAGGTGAGCTTCGCCGCGGCCGAGCGGAAACTCGCCGGCCGCTGCTACCTCGATCTGGCGAACGGCAAGGTCGGAGCGCTCGGTTACAGCAACGCATCCGAACGGATCGTTCTGGATTACAGCGCCGTAACGGGTATCGGCAAGGCTTCGTTCCCCGTCTGGTTCGCCTGTCTGCCGTGCGATCTGGGCGCAGGCGACGCCTTCACGGTCGTCGTAACCTCCGACAAGAACAAAACGTACACGAAAAACGTAACGCTGGCCGAAGCGCAGACGCTCTCCTTCACGTCGGGCCGGCTCTCCACCTTCGCGGTCGACATGACCGGCATCGCCGGAGAGGAGACTGCCTCCGGCGCCCGGGTCGCCACGCTGACCTACGAAGAGGTCGGCAAGCTGGGGATGGCCTACGACACGCCCGTCGAATACACGAATGCGGGCGGCACATGGACCATCGTCGCTTCGAAACAGAATTCGATGCAAATCAACGGCAGCAAAGGATACATCGGACTTCCCGAATTCACGAACGATATTTCGCTCGTCAGGGTTACGACCCATGCACTGTCGAAGGAGGCGACCCTCATGCTCAACACCTCGAACAGCACTTCGGGTGCTGCCGTATCGCAATCGCAGGATGCGGAAAGCACGTCGTTCACCCTCGTCGCGGCCGACGCAGGTCTCAAGACGGGCTACATCAAATCGAACGCCGTCGTTCAGATCACACAAATCGAGGTCTACACGGGCGCCGCGATCTATCTCGACGACCTCGCTGTTTCCGCCCGGGAAACGACCGATGCAACGACGACCTACCGGGCGATCGCCTTCACCGCGAACGACGATACGACGGTCTCGGCATTCGACGGATGCGTCAGCGCCGCATCGGTCGATCCCGACACCAAGACCCTCACCTACTCCGTCTCGGCCAACACGACGGGCGCCGAGCGCAAGGGCACGATCACGCTCGTCGCGGCCGCCAACGGCGCCGAGACGACCGTCGACGTATCGCAGGCCGCCGATGTATTCAAAGCGGACCCCGAAACCGTAACGCTCGGCGGCGATGCGAATGCAGCGACCGAACTGACGCTCACCTCCGATTTCGAAGTCGGCACACCGGCCGTCAGCGCACCGGACAAGTTCAAGATCGAGGGCGGAGCCGAAGGTAAATATACCGTAACGGCACTCGCCGACGGCGGTGCCGAGGAGACGGAACTCGGTACGATCACCTTCACCCGCACGATCGACGACAAACAAATCGTCGTTCCGGTCAAACAGGCGGCCAAAGGCGATGTCGGTGCGCAAACCTTGATGTTGACTAATGCCAATATTGTCGCCGGAACAGGCCCCGCCTCTTACGGGGATCAAACCATGACCGACGATGAGGGAAACACATGGACAGCCTATGCAATACGCACTTATCACAGCAAGGCAACAAAAGAGAATTATCATTTGCAAATAAAAGCCGGTTCTCAATATTTCATAAAAATCCCAGCCGTATCCAAACCGATCAAAAAGATCGTAATGACAGTATCAAATGCTTCGCAACCAATGACCGGCGGCTCGAATAAAGCAACATTGGAATTCAGAGGTGAATCTGCATCTTCCGAAGTAATCGGGAGTGCCACCGGCACATCCAAAGTTATCATTGATATGCCCGACAATTCATTCACCGAAGGGTATATCACGGCAACCGCAGCTGTCAGAATATGGGATATAGAACTTTCCTATTGAACGGGGAGCGGGGGCGGGACCGGTCCCGCCCCGGACCCTACCCCGGGATTCGGAATACCGACGGTCGGCTCCGTTACGACGAGCAGCGCCGCGGTGTCGTGCTTCGTAACCGATGCGAAGACCGTCCGTTTCGCCTATAAGGCGGCAGCCGAAAGCGACTATGCGCACACGGGAGCTTCGGTCGCGGGCAACATGGCGACCGCCACGCTCGCCGGACTGCATTCCGATACGGAATACACGGTCTATGCCTACGCATCGGCCAACGGACAGCGATACACGAGCGGCACGGTCTCCTTCACGACGCAGGCGCAACAGATTCTCACCGACCACACGGCATGGCTGGAGCTCCCGGCCAAGACGAGCGGCAGCGAGACCCTCACGATGAGTTTCTACGCCGGAAGCGACCGCAACTATACGATGTACTACGACAAATCGACCTACACGGCCGAGTGGGTGGCCTATCCGCTCGCGTCGGGCCACATGGGCTCGGGCCGCTCCGACAAATGGAAACCGACGCCCGGCATCCCGACCTCCGACCAGATCGACATCTGGACGAGCAGCTACGGCGTCAACTACGGTTCGACGACCAGCGAGGGATACGACAGCAAAAAGGAACTCTACGCCCGCGGACACCAGATTCCCAATGCCGACCGCAACGGGATCGATGCGATGCAGGCTCAGACCTTCTATGCCACGAACTCGACGCCCCAGATCCAGAATGCGTTCAACGCGAAGATATGGAACGCCTTGGAAGGGAGCGTCCGGTCGATCGCCAAGGCGACCGATACGGTGTATGTCGTAACGGGAGCGGTCCTGCGCAAAGCGGGCGGCAGCGAAGAGATCACCTATATCCGGCCGAAGAACGATCCGGACAAACTTTGTCCCGTACCGAACTATTACTACAAGGTACTGCTCAAGGTGAAACGGTCGGGGCAAACCATCGTCTCGGCTTCGGCCGTCGGCGTCTGGCTGCCCCACGAGCCGTTCGCTTCGACCGACTTTTCGGGCTACGTAACCTCTGTCGCCCAGATCGAGGCATGGACGGGTTACGACTACTTCGCCAACCTGCCCGACGGGATCGAGGCCGCCGCGGAACGGAACACCAGCTGGTCGGCATTCTCGTCCTTCTGACGGTCCTCTTCCGAGGACAAGAGCCGCCGGCGGCCCGAAGACAGTTTTCACCCCCGATGCAATCGCATGCATCGGGGGTGAAACCGTTATCGGAGGATGTATTCGGAGAGGAGCCCCGGGAACCCGGCACCTACCGCACGGCCAGCCCCGGCAGGCGTTCCGGACCGGGCGCTTCCGAGTCCGCAATCAAACGACGAGCGTCCGAGACAATGCCGCTGCGACGCCCCGCTTCCCGCTCCCGGTTCATCCGAAACAGGTTCCTGCTGCGGTCGGGGCTCATCCGCGAACGGCTCCGCCCCGACAGACCGGCCGGAGCGAAAGCCGGAAGCGCTTCCGCCCCGCTCCGGAAACCGCCGTCCCCACCACTTCCCGGAAGCGGCAGCGTCGTCCACACTGCGAAAGGAGCCGCCCCGGCGCAGAAATCGCCGCGACCGCATGCCAAGCCACCGATCACGACGCCGGCCTGCGCGAGCGGACACCGGTTTCGAAAGCCGCCGAGAGGCGATTCCGTCAATGCTCCGTTTCGATCGCCGCCGGATCGTGCTTGTATTTGAACACGAACGCGAAAACGACAGCGACGACGAGCGCATATCCCGCGAAGGTCAGCCACGAATGCGACCATCCGACGACCTGTGCCGCGGGTGTCGGCTGCGAATAGACGAACCGATTCACGACGGCCTGTGCCCCCAGCGTACCGATCGTCGCTCCGATGCCGTTGGTCATGATCATGAACAACCCCTGAGCCGACGAACGGATGGCTATATCGGTCTCCTTGTTCACGAAGAGCGATCCCGAAATGTTGAAGAAATCGAAGGCCACGCCATAGACGATCATCGAGAGCACGAACATCCATACCCCTCCGCCCGGGTTGCCCACCCCGAACAGCCCGAAGCGCAGCACCCATGCGAACATAGCCATCAGCATCACGCGCTTGATGCCGAACCGTTTGAGGAAAAAGGGAATCAGCAGGATGCAGAGCGTCTCAGACACCTGCGACAGCGAGATGAGCGCATTGGCGTGGTTGGCGCCGAAGGTCGAAGCGTATTCGGGAATATCCTTGAAACTGGTGATGAACGGATTGGCGAATCCGTTGGTGATCTGGAGCGACACGCCGAGGAGCATCGAGAAGATGAAGAAAATCGCCATCTTCTTCTGTTTGAAGAGTGCGAATGCCTTGAGGCCCATGGCATCGACGAAACTCTTCCTGTCGCCCGAGCGATCCACCGGGCAGCCCGGCAGCGAGAAGGAGTAGAGGCCGAGCGCCAGTCCGATCGCGGCGCACTGCATGAATTGCATGTAGGTGGTCTGGAATCCCGCCGCGTCGCAGAGCAGCATGGCGCAGATGAACCCCACCGTCCCCCACACGCGGATGGGCGGGAAAGCTTTCACCGTATCGTAACCGGCCCCCTCCAGCACGCAGTAGGCCACGGAGTTCGACAGGGCGATCGTCGGCATGTAGAACGCAACGCTCAGCGAATAGAATGCGAACAGGATTCCGAACGACACGCCGGCACCCGACGAAAGGGCATACCAGCCCGCCATGCCCATGAACGCGGCGGCGAGCAGATGGCAGATGCCCAGCAAACGCTGTGCCGGCACCCAGCGGTCGGCGATGATGCCGATCACGGCCGGCATGAACAGCGATACGATGCCCTGCATGGCATAGAAAATGCCGATGTGCGACGCCAGACCGACCGCCACCAGATACGAACCCATGGAGGTAAGGTAGGAACCCCACACGGCGTATTGCAGGAAGTTCATGACAGTCAGACGCAATTTAATTCCCATAGTATGTAATTTTAGTTGGTTTTCAATATTTTACACCCTTCAACCGGAGACGTTCAAAACAAATGTACGAATTTTTTCAGGAAAATTCTTTGAAAAAGAAAAATTAAGTCCTACTTTTGCATCGTCAAACGACATTGAGCCATGGTGTAACGGTAACACTACAGATTCTGGTCCTGTCATTCCAGGTTCGAATCCTGGTGGCTCAACGCGAGGGAAGCAAATTTGCTTCCCTTTTTTCTTTTTGCGAATCTTCCTGCATCGTCCGCCTTGCGAAAAACCGGGCCCCGTCTGCGGCCGCTTCGAGCGCCGGACCGTTCGCCGCCCGGCCCCGCCCGGCTTTCGCAAATCCCGCACCGCCTTTGCACGCAGAACGAATCTTTCCGCGTTCCGGACTGTTTTCCGGTCCGCCTCCGCAACGCCGCCCTTCGTCCAACGGCACGAAACCGCACGTTCGGTTCCGCCGAATCATTCGCTGCTTCCGAGGCCGGAACGTCGGACCGAGGCTCGCGGCGCGAGCAATAGAATCTCCGCCTCCCTTCGACACGCCAGAAATGAAAACGCGGAGCCGGCCGACGCTCCGGTCATCCGGCCGGACGCGCCGCCGGCCCCGCAGCAAAAACCTGCCCGAGCGGTCAAACGACCGCGTAAAATCGAGGTGCGACCGTTCGAAAAACCTTGCGGAACCGGCCGGACGTTTCGAGCGCCGGACCGGTGGTTTCGGGTCATCCGCCGCCCGGCCGCTTTCGAAGTTCTTCGCAGCCGAGCGAAACCACACGCGGATCGGCACCCGCAGCAAAAGAGCATGCGCCTCAGCGATTGTCGTCCGCCGCCCAAAGGCCGGCAGCCTGCTGTCGGCATCGCCGGGCGGCACCGCGCATCCGGCGGAGAAAGAGCGATCCCCGCCGGGCCGGCCTCAGCGGACTGTCCGAAAACAAACGGTGCATCATGTCGGCCGGACGCACTTCGCGGAGATTCGTTGCAAGCAGTCATCCGGCGGCATCGGCCGGACCGGCAATGAACGTAACGAACGCCCTGCACGGCGAAGGGGCTGCGCCCCGCAGCGCACCGAAAAAACCGCACCCCGAAGAGCGGCTCCGCGCAACCGCCGCGAGCAGGTCCGGAACCCATGCGGCCGCCGCCCCACGCTGCCGCCCGAACAACTCCGCAAGCCGACACGGACACGGGCTCGCCCCCCCGACCGCGCTTCGCACACCCGGCCGCCGATTGTCCGAAAACCGCGCCCGGCGGCCACCGCACCATCGCTGCGCATCCGCGGAACGCTTCTTCGCCGCGGTGGCGACAGGCATTCGTTCTGCGGTCGGGGAGGGGCGAAAGACACACAGACCAACCCACGGAACGACGGATAAGAAACCAAGCACACCGCACACACGGCGGCGACCCCGAATCCGCCATCAGATAACGAGCGAGCCATTGCATGTTGCTGCAATGGCTCGCCTTCCGTCATTCTCCGGCCCCATCCGAAACAGATCCCCGCTGCGAACGGGCCTCATCCGCGAACGGCCCCGCCCCGACAGTCCGGCCGGAGCGGAAACCGGAATCCGGCTCTTCCGCGCAATCGACGACGATACGCCGCGGCACCGGACTTCCGGAATCGTTTATTTCCCCAGCCCCATTTTTTCGATCAAGGCGTGTGTTTCGGGCTTGTGTCCGCGAAAATCGACATAGAGCTTCATGGGATGCTCGTGGTTGCCCTGCGAGAGGATGCGGTCGCGGAACGACCGGGCTACCTCCCGATCGAAGATCCCCTTCTCCTTGAAGAGCGAATAAGCGTCCGCTTCGAGCACTTCCGCCCATTTGTACCCGTAGTAACCCGCCGCATAGCCGCCTGCGAAAACATGGGTGTAGGCGGGCGTCATGGCCGTTCCCTCCACCACGGGGAGAATCTGCGCAGGAGCCATCGCCGCCGTCTCGAACGCCTCGACATCGCCCGTAAAAGGCTCCCTGAGGGTGTGCCATGCCATGTCGTTGAGCCCGAACGAAAGCTGCCGCACGTTCGCATAGGCGGCCAGATAGTGCTGCGCCGCGACGATGCGGTCGACGATCTCCGCAGGGATCGGCTCGCCCGTCTCGTAGTGCACGGCCCACAGATCGAGGAACTCCTTCTCCGTAGCCCAGTTTTCCATGATCTGCGACGGCAGTTCGACGAAGTCGCGGTAGACGTTCGTGCCGTTCAGCGACTCGTACTCGCCCTGCCCGAACATGCCGTGCAGCGAATGTCCGAACTCGTGCAGAAAGGTCGTTACCTCATCGAACGTAAGCAGCGCCGGCTTGGTCTCGGTAGGCTTGGTGAAGTTCATCACGAGCGATACCAGCGGGCGGGTCTCCACGCCGTCCGTGCGCTTCGCTCCGCGGAATTCGGTCATCCACGCACCCGCACGCTTCGATGCACGGGGAAAGAAATCGAGGTAGAGCACGGCCAGATGCCTGCCGTCGGCATCGGTTACGTCGTAAGCCGTTACGTCGGGATGATAGACGTCGATATTCTCCGCCGGAGCGAACCGTATCCCATAGAGCTTGTTCGCCAGCAGGAAGATGCCGTTGCGCACGCTGTCCATCCGGAAGTAGGGTTTCACCACCTCGTCGTTGAGCGCATAGCGCTCGTTCTTATATTTTTCGCTGTAATAGTTCCAGTCCCACGGCATCAGTCTGCCCGCGAAACCGAGCGTTGCGGCGTAAGCGCTCACCGTCTCGTAATCCTTCACGGCATACTCTTTCGTTTCGTCGAGCAGCTCGCCGAGGAACGCCTCGACCGTCGGCACGTTCTCGGCCATGCGGTCTTCGAGCACGTAGTCGGCATAGGTCTCGTATCCGAGCAGGTTGGCGATCCGCAAACGCAGTTCGGCGATTCGCTTGGCGATCTGCGTATTGTCGTACTCGCCGCCCAGAGCCCGCGAATTGTAGGCCCTCCAGAGCTTCTCCTTGAGCGCGCGGTTCGACGAATAGGTCATGAAGGGCGCATAGCTCGGAGCCTGCAAAGTTACGGTCCATCCCTTCTGCCCGCGGGCCCGCGCCTCGGCCGCGAGCGATTCGCGGAGGAACCCGGGCAGTTCGGCGACTGTTGCGGGATCCGTGATATTGAGCGTGAAGGCATTGGTCGCCGCCAGCGCGTTCTGGCCGAATATCAGCGTGAGGGAAGCCTCCTCGGAGGTGTACTCGCGGTAACGCTCCTTGTCTTCGGACGAGAGGGCCGCGCCGTTGCGTGCAAAACTTTTGTACGTATTTTCCAACAGACGTTCATCCTCCTTCGAAAGCCCGCGGCCCGGGTGTTCGTAGACATACTTCACGCGCTCGAAGAGCGCCGAGTCGAGCATGATGTCGTTCTCCAGTTCGGTCAGCGCCGGCTGTATGTCGAGCGCGATCCGCTGCATCTCGTCCGAAGCGTCGGCTTCGAGCAGGTTGAAGAAGACGCCCGACACGCGATCGAGCAGCGCACCCTGACGCTCCAGCGGCACGATGGTGTTGCGGAAGGTCGGTTTCGCGGGATTCTTCACGATGGCTTCGACCTCGGCACGCGAACAGGCGATGGCCGTTTCGAAAGCGGGCATATAATCCGATACCGCGATTCGGGAGAACGGAGGCGTCTCGAAGGGCGTGTCCCACGCCGCGAGCAGCGGATTCGACGTGTCGATTTCAGGCAGCTGCGGCACGGGCATCCGGTCGCCGCCGCAGGCAGCCAAAGCGGTGAATGACATGATGGCAAAGAGTTTTTTCATAGGATTAAAAATAGGTTTCTTCGATTCGTCTCGTTCGGGTCGGGCAGATCGGCCGCGAGCGACGGAGCTATTCGCGCGCGCCGGCCCCGTCGGACGGCGATTCCCGCCCGGCGGACGCCGTTTCGGAGCCGTCCGAGGACAGCACTCCCTTCATAGGCACCGTTTCGGGGCCGTCGGACGGCAGCCGGCCTCCGGCGGCCGCCGTTCCAGCCGAGGATCCGGCCGCCGACCCAGTCGCTTCGCGGGCCGCTCCGGCCGTCGCTCCGGATTCGTCCGACAGTCCGCGCGCACGGAGCATGGCCCGCTTGTCGGGGTTCTTGCCGCGGAAAGCGCGGTAGAGGGTCATGCCGTCCGCCGAACCGCCTTTTTCGAGGATTTCGGTCCGGAAGGCATGGGCGATCCGGCGGTCGAACAGATCGCCGCTCTCGCGGAAAGCCTCGAAAGCATCCTTGTCGAGGACTTCGGCCCAAATGTAGAAGTAGTAGCCCGCAGAATAGCCGCCGTCGAAAATATGGCTGAAGTAGGGGAAACGATAGCGGGGGGCGATTTGCGGGATCAGCCCGTAGCCGTCGGTCAGCTGCTTTTCATAAGCGTCCACCTCGAAAGGCTCGTACCGGCTCATCCGGTGCAGATCGAGGTCGGTCCGCGCGGCCGCCACCAGCTCCGTAAGGGCGAAGCCCTGATTGAAACCGGCGCTGCGGCGGAGCTTCTGCACGAGGTGGTCCGGAATGATTTCGCCCGTGCGGTAGTGCGTCGCATAGTGCCGGAGCATCTCCGGTTCGAAGGCCCAGTTCTCCATGATCTGCGACGGCAGTTCGACGAAGTCGCCCTCCACATCCGTCAGACCGCGGTATTTCACGTCGTGGAACAGGAAGTGGAGCGCATGTCCGAACTCGTGGAAAAGCGTGGCCGTCTCGTCGAGGTTCAGCAGCGCCGGCGAGGAGTTGACGGGCGGCGTGAAGTTGCACACGATCCCCACCACGGGTGCCACCCGTTCGCCCTCTTCGTAGTATTGCTCCGTAAAGTTGCCGCACCATGCGCCGCCGCTCTTGCCTTCGCGCGGGAAGAAGTCGAAATAGAGCACCCCCAGATGTGTTCCGTCGGCATCGAGCGCCTCGTAGGCCATCGCATCGGGGTGGTAGACCGGAACGACCACGGGACGGAACGTGATGCCGTAGAGCCGGTTGGCGAGGAAAAAGATACCCGTCTGCACGTTCTCGATCGAGAAATAGGGGCGCAGCATCTCTTCGTCGAACGCATATTTCCGCTTGCGCAGCTTCTCGGCGTAATACCACCAGTCCCACGCTTCGAAAACGGCCCCCTTCCGATCGGTCTGCAACAGCGAATCCATCTGCGCGAGCTCCTCCCGGGCCCGTGCGAGCGCCGGCTCCCAGACCCCTTCGAGCAGTTCGCCGGCCGCCTCGGGCGTGCGGGCCATCTGCTCGGACAGCACGTAATCGGCATAGGAGTCGTAGCCGAGCAGGCCGGCCTTTTCGAGCCGCAGGCGGATGAGATCGTTGACGATCTGCTTGTTGTCGTGCGCATCGTCGTGGTCGCCGCGCGAAACATAGGCTTTATAGAGCTGCTCGCGCAATTCGCGTTCGGGAGAGTAGGTCAGAAAAGGAATGCGGCTTGGGCCGTCGAGCGTGATCGCGTATTTGTCCTTCAGTCCCAGCTCCAAGGCTTTCTTGCGGGCCGCGTCGCGCACATCGTTGGAGAGGCCGCCGAGCTGACCGCCGCCCACGGGCAGCACGAACGCATTGGTCTCGGCCAGCACGTTGCGGCCGAAGCGGACCTGCAAGAGCGACAGCTCCTCGTTGATCCGCCCCAGACGCGCCTTCCGCTCCGCGTCGAGCAGTGCGCCCGAACGGACGAACTCGTCGTAGGTCTTCTCCAGCAGACGCATCTGCTCGGCATCCAGACCGAGCGTGCGGCGCGTGTCGTAGAGCGTCCGGATGCGGCCGAAAAGCCGGTCGTTCATCCGGATCCGGTCTTCATGGGCGGCCAGCTTCGGCATCAGCTGTTCCTGCACGGCTTGCAGTCCGTCGTTCGTCTCGGCGGCCGACACCATGCCGAACACGAGGCTCAATCGCGCGAGCAGCTTGCCCGAGGCGTCGTAGGCGAGCATCGTGTTTTCGAACGTCGGTTCGTCGTTGTTCGACACGATGGCGTCGATTTCGGCATCGTGGAGCGACATGGCCCGCTCGAATGCGGGCAGGTAGTGTTCGGTGCGGATCTTGTCGAAGGGCGGCACTCCGAAAGGCGCGGTCCACTCCGCCAAAAGGGGATTCTCCTCCGCTTTTTTCGCGGAACCGCAGGCTGTGAAGGTCATCATCGTATACAATACAAGGCACAATCGTGCGACAGTTCTCATCGATTCGTCTGATTTTTGTTTACCTTTGCGCAAAGTTAATCAAAGATCGCTAATATCCCTGACGGCATGCAACTTTTTTATGCACCCGATTTTTCGCCTCCGGAGCACTGCCTGAGCGAGGAGGAGTCGAAACACTGCATCCGCGTCCTGCGGCTCGGCGAAGGCGACTGCATCCATATAACCGACGGCCGGGGCGATTTATTTTGCTGCCGCATCGTCCGGGCCGACCCGAAATGCTGCAAAGTCGTGGCCGAGAGCGCGGAAAGGGAGTTCGAAAAACTGCCCTGCCGGCTCACGATGGCCGTGGCGCCGACCAAGAACGCCGAACGTTTCGAATGGTTCCTCGAAAAGGCCACCGAGGTGGGCGTCGCGGAGATCGTGCCGCTCGAAACGGCCCGCAGCGAGCGCCGGACCTTCAAACCCGAACGTGCGGAAAAAGTCATCACGGCGGCGATGAAACAGTCGCTCAAGGCCTACCGGCCCCGCCTGCATCCCCTCACGCCTTTCGAAACGTTCGTCGCGGAGCCTTTCGCCGGACGCCGGCTGATCGCCCACTGCGGCGCAGCGCTCACGCCGGCCGGCAAAGGCTACCTGCCATCCGTGCTCCGGGCGGGCGAAGACGTGCAGATACTCATCGGCCCCGAGGGCGATTTTTCGCCCGAGGAGACCGCACTCGCGCTGCGCTGCGGCTTCGCGGAGATCACGCTCGGCCCCCAGCGGCTCCGGACCGAGACGGCTGCGGTGGCCGCCACAGTGATGGTGTCGGTCGTTAATCATACGGAACGCCATGACTACTGACCGGCAATCTCTTCCGCAGCTCTTCTGGTCCTTCTTCAAGATCGGACTTTTCACCTTCGGGGGCGGCTATGCCATGATTCCGCTCATCCAGCGCGAGGTGATCGACCGCACGGGATGGATCCGCCGGGAGGAGTTTCTCGACCTGCTGACGCTCGCGCAGTCGGTGCCGGGGCCGATCGCCGTCAACACGTCGGTTTTCGTGGGCTACAAACTCCACGGACTGCGGGGCGCGGCGGCGGCCCTGCTCGGCACGGTGCTACCCTCGTTCGCCATCATCCTCGCGATCGCCGTCTTCTTCGCGGGCATTCGCCACAACCCGGTGGTGGACGCCGCATTCAAGGGGATGCGGCCGGCGGTCGTGGCGCTCATCATAGGCCCGGTGATCTCTCTCTCGCAGGGGATGCACCGGTCGATGTTCCTCGTGATCGCCGCCTCGGCCTTCGCCGTATGGGGTCTGGGCTGGTCGCCCGTCTACCTCCTCTGCGGCGCGGCTGCCGCCGGCATCGCATGGGAGCTGCTGACGACCGGCCGGAACCGGAGCCGAATCGGAAAATGAAACACCGCGCATAATGCCATGAAAATCGGATTATTCATCGGAGCGTTCTGCTGTCTTCTGACCGCAACGGAGGCGGACGGCCGTTCTTTTGCCGCAGGGGCTGCGGCGGATGCCGTCCCTGCCGCAGCAGCGACGACGACGCCCGCGACAAAGCGAACGCAGGAATTGCTGCAAACTTTCTACTCCGATTACTGCACGCTGCTGGCCTCCGGCACGAATTTCAAAGCGATCCAACGACTGCTCGACGAGTACCTGACCTGCGAGGCCGTGCAGAAAGCGGCGGAAATCGAATCCGAACGACTGTACGACCCGATCATCCGAGCCCAAGACTTCGATGCGGACGCCATCGGTACGATCTCCGTTACATACATTGCAGGCGATTGGTATGCGGCAGCCTATCTCGACCCGTACCGCGGCACGTGCGTCGTCGTCCCCATCGAGGCCGCAGTGCGGAACGGAGCGCTGCGAATCACGGACATAGGAATTCCTCAACCCGACCGACAGCAGACGTCATGATACTCTGGCAACTTTTCATCAGCTACCTGAAGATCGGATTCTTCGGATTCGGCGGCGGCTACGCCATGCTCTCGCTCATCCAGAACGAAGTGGTCGTGCAGCACGCATGGATGACCAATGCCGAGTTCGCCGACATAGTCGCCGTCTCGCAGATCACGCCCGGGCCCATCGCCATCAACTCGGCCACCTACGTGGGTTACCACGTCGGCATGCAGACCGGACACCTCTGGTGCGGCCTCCTCGGCTCGGCGATCGCCACACTGGCCGTCTGCATGCCGTCGCTCACGCTGATGATCCTCGTAGCGCGGTTCTTCCTAAAACTCAAGGGCAACCGCATCGTCGCGGGAGCCATGCTCGGCATGCGGCCCGCCGTGATCGGCATGATCGCCTCGGCAGCGCTGCTGCTCATGTTCCCCCACAGCGACAGCCCGGGCGACGCCAACTTCATCGACGGCTGGAGCTGGATGCTCTTCGCGGGGGTGCTGATCGCCTCGTGGCGCAAGGTGAATCCGATCCTGCTGATCGTGCTCTCGGCGCTGGCCGGCATCGGCATCTACTATCTGCCGACGCTGGCATAGGCGACCGCGGCCGCAGCTCTTCGCAGTCCGTCGCCGCCCCCTGTCGGGTTCGTTGCGGACACGTCGCCGGCGGCGAACTGCCGACAATGCTTCAGCAATGTCGATCATTCGCAAAATAAGATTTTTTCACACCTTCTGCCATCGAGGGTACTTGGAAATATCTTTTTTACCTTTTGGCGGGGCAAAAGGTGCGCAAAAGGCGGCCGAATGTCGGAAAAGGCGTCCGGAGGAGGGGGCAAGACAGGACGCGAAGTTCATAAACACGTCCGCACAGCGGATACAAAAAGTTTCGCAATGCGAAAAGTGCGGAAGAGGGACGGAGCGAAGACGAGCGTCAAAAACGGGGACGGTTCGCCTGCAAACCCGCGCAGTCGCCCGTTTTGGCTCGGCGAGCGAACGGCCTCGCTGCTTTTCGCCTTGCGAATGGTTTTGGGTGCCTTCGGGCAGCGAAAGGTACAAAACGAAAAATAGTCTGCGATTCGCCGATGGGTGCGTGTCCCGGCCCCGGCCGCAACACGGAAGCCCGCACCCGGGCGGCGCCGCTACCGCGTCATCCGGTAGTAGGTCCCCAGCGGCAGCACCTTCCCGGCCCGGTCGGCGAAACAGAGTTCGCCGTACTGCTCCCCGCGCGGAACGCCGAACGCCTGACGCACGGCCGTGCGGGCCAGCGTCGACGAAAGTCCCATCGAATAGAGATTGAGCACGAGAAACGCACCCGCAGGTTCCAACAGACGGGCGCAACACTCCAGCATTTCGCAGATATTCTCCTCCAGAATCCACCGCTCGCCGTTGGCGCCGCGTCCGTAGGCGGGCGGATCGAGGATGATTCCGCGGTATCGGCTGCCGCGCCGCACCTCGCGCCGCACGAAACGCAGCGCATCCTCCACGATCCAGCGCACTCCCTCCAGACCGCTCGCCTCCATGTTCTCGCGCGCCCACGCAACGACCTGCTTCACCGAATCGACATGCGTCGCCTCGGCCCCCGCGGCACGCGCCGCAAGCGTCGCGCCGCCCGTATAAGCGAAGAGGTTCAGCACGCGCGGCGCGAGGCCGTCGGCCCGCAGCGCCGCACAACTGTCGCGGATGAAGTCCCAGTTCGCAGCCTGCTCGGGGAAAAGACCGACGTGCTTGAACGAGGTGAGACCGAGACGCATCCGAAGCATCGTGCCGCCGCAGTCGTAGCCTACCGTCCAGCGCTCCGGCATCCGGGGCCGCAGGCTCCACTGCCCGCGCTCCTCGCTGCGGGCGTCGCGCAGAAACGAAGCGTCGGCCATGCGCCGCCACTCCTCCTCGGACAGGCTCCGCCGCCAGATCGCCTGCGGCTCCGGACGGCGCGTTACATAAGGCCCGAAGCGTTCGAGCTTCTCGAAATCGCCCGTGTCGATGAGTTCGTAATCGGCAAAACGGGGTGTAAGTTGTTCCTGCATGGCTTTCCTTGATCCTATCGTTTTGAAAATCTTCCGCTTCAGATGCACCGAAACGATCCCGGCGTCCGTGCGCGGTCCCGCTCCCCGCCCCGCTCCGGATCGGCCCGCGGCACCGCCGGAATGCCGGGGCTCTTCCGAGATCGGCGGTCGAAACCGCCGCCCAAGGCCCGGAACGGCCTCCGGCACGACCCCGCGCCCCGTTCCGCCGGGGACGAACACCCGACCGACCGGAAACGCACATAGGGACCATCCTCGCATTCCGCTCCGGCAATCCGCGCGGACCGCCGCTCCTCCCGGGCTCCGGCTCCGTGCAGCCCCGCCCGTTCCGCCGCGGGAGGGGAGCTTCGGGCCGGCGGGCGTCCGGACGAATCGCCGAAGCCGCCCCGCACAGGCCGCGGCATCCGGACCGGACACCGGACCGCAGACCGGAACTCAACGGCTGCCGCTCTCGTCGGTCAGCGTCATCTCGCACCGCGCGCAGTCGAACGAGAGCCGGTAGCGGTGCGTGCCCCGTTCGAGGTAGAGCGGCTCCGCAAGACGGGGCCGTTCGCGCAGACATTCGCCGATCTCGCGGCGCAGGCAGTAGGCCGAGCGCATCACGCAGCGGCCCGCGGTCGAAGGCGCGAGGTCGAGCCCCCGCTCGATCCGGCGCACGCCGTGGTCGCGGTAGAAGGCCTCGGCCATCCGGTTGGTTACGTTGTCCTGCGCCGTCAGCCGGTCCGCCGGATAGGGCGCCGAACGATCCTCGGGCAGAATCCGGTGCGGAACCGGACGCGCCAGACGCGCCGCCAGCAGCCTCTCCAGCCCTTCGCGCCGCAGCGCCGCCAATACCGACGCCGGCACGAAAAAGTCCCCGCCCCCGCCGGCGACTTCGCGCACGTCGAAAACGGTGTCGCCGCTCTTCGCCAGCTGCGTGCGCAGCGTCGCCGCCATCTTCGCCGGATCCTTCGCCGCGTCGAACGGCCCTGCGGCTTCCGCTTCGACCTCGACGCCGTCGCTGTCCGTAAAACGCACGGCGATCCGATCCGATCCGACCGCATAGTCGGCCCGCACGGCGATCGTGCGCCGCATCCGGCTGCGCTCGACCGCGAGGTTGAAGCGCCGGTCGTGGTTGCGGTAGATCTCCGTCCCGACCACGATCCCCTCCATGCGGTCGGGCACCACGCGCACGCCTTCGACGCCGTTGATCCGCGTGCCGCGTCCGCCGAAGCAGATGCCGTCGCCCGCAGCGAGCGCATGCGGCCTGTCGAGCGCGAAGCTCCGCCGGTCGGCCGCGACCACGCGGCCCACGTACTCCCCGACCGACTTGGGTGTGTCGAACGACGCGACGCCCGGACGGCGCCCCGCGAAAAAGTATTCCGACTCGCCGCGCGTGAAACTCTTGGCGGGATCGGGCTCGAAATCCGGCACGCTCGTCCCCGCCGAAGCGCGGACGAAGCCCGCGCGGACCGCCATCGCGGCGTCCACGGCACGGCGGTAGTAGGCCACCACGTTCCGGATGTAGTTGATGTCTTTGAGCCGTCCCTCGATCTTGAACGACGCAACGCCCGCATCCAGCAGATCGCCGATCCGCTCCGAGAGGTCGAGGTCGCGCACCGAAAGCAGATGCCGGCCCGCGACATAGGTGCGGCCGCGGCCGTCGGTCAGGTCCCATGCGAGGCGGCAGGGCTGGCTGCATGCACCGCGGTTGCCGCTGCGGGGGCCCATCGACCGCGAGAGAAAGCAGCGGCCGCTGTATCCCACGCAGACGGCGCCGTGGACGAAACACTCGACCTCGGCGTTCGTCGCCGCGCAGACGGCCCGGATCTCGTCGAGCGACATGGCCCGTTCGAGAATCACGCGCGCGAAGCCGCACCGTTCGAGAAACACGGCCATCTCGGGAGTCGTCGTATGCACCTGCGTCGAGGCGTGCAGCTCCACGGGCAGTCCCATACGCCGCAGCGCCATGTCCTGCACGATGAGCGCATCCACGCCTGCGGCGACGAGCTCGCGGGCCTGCCGTTCGGCATCGGCGAGCTCGTCGTCGTAGAGCAGCGTGTTGAGCGTCGCATGCACCCGCACGCCGAAGCGGCGGGCATACGCCACGACGCGGGCGACCTCCTCCGTCGCGTTGCCCGCGGCCTGCCGCGCGCCGAAGCGCGCGCCGCCGATGTAGACGGCGTCGGCGCCGGCCTCCACGGCGGCCACGGCCGAGGCATAGTCTTTCGCAGGGGCGAGCAGTTCGACGGTTTTCATGCGAGCGAGCGTTTCCGAATTGCGGCAAAAGTACGGAAATTATCGTGAAAAAGCGCTCGATTCGGAAATAGTTTCGTATTTTTGCCCTCCGAAAGAATCGTAAAAAACCGGAACGAAATGTTAACTTTGAAGCAACTCAGGGACGACAGGGAGGCTGCGATCCGCAAGCTGGCCAAGAAGGGCGTGGACGCCGCCCCCGCGATCGCCCGCATCGAAGAGCTGGACGACCGCCGCAAAGCCCTCCAGACCGAGTTGGACAACAATCTGGCCGCCCAGAACAAGGCCGCCAAAGAGATCGGCATGCTCATGGGACAGGGCCGCCGCGACGAGGCCGAGGAGCGCAAGCGCTTCGTCGCGGATTTGAAAGCGCTTTCGGCCAAGCTGGCCGCCGAACAGAAAGAGGCCGCCGAGGAGTTGCAATCGGAGATCGTCGCGCTGCCCAACTTTCCCGCGGACATCGTGCCCGAAGGGAAGACCGCGGCGGACAACCTCGTCGTGAAGCTCGTCGAAAGCTACACGCCGCTGCCCGAGAACCCGCTGCCCCACTGGGAGCTGGCACGCAAATACGACATCATCGACTTCGACCTCGGCGTGAAACTCACCGGCGCCGGATTCCCCGTCTACAAAGGCAAGGGCGCCCGTTTGCAGCGTGCGCTGATCAACTATTTCCTCGACTGCAACACGAAGGCCGGCTACCTCGAAGTGGAGCCTCCGGTGATGATCAACGAGGCTTCGGGCTTCGGCACGGGCCAGCTGCCCGACAAGGAGGGGCAGATGTACCACGCCGCGGCCGACAACTTCTACCTCGTGCCGACGGCCGAGGTGCCCGTTACGAACATCTACCGCGACGTGATTCTCGACCGCGGGGACTTCCCCGTGCGGATGACCGCCTACACTCCCTGCTTCCGCCGCGAGGCCGGCTCCTACGGCAAGGACGTGCGCGGTCTGAACCGCCTGCACCAGTTCGACAAGGTGGAGATCGTGCAGCTCAGCCTTCCGGAAGTCTCCTACGAAGCGCTCGACGGCATGGTGGCCCACGTCGAATCGATCGTCCGTTCGCTGGGGCTGCCCTACCGCATCCTCAGGCTTTGCGGCGGCGACATGTCGTTCACCTCGGCCCTCACCTACGATTTCGAGGTCTACTCCGAAGCGCAGCAGCGATGGCTCGAAGTCTCGTCCGTCTCGAACTTCGAATCGTTCCAAGCCAACCGCCTGAAACTCCGCTACCGCGACGAGCAGAAGAAGATCCGGCTGGCCCACACGCTCAACGGCTCCTCGCTGGCCCTGCCGCGCATCGTGGCCGCCCTGCTGGAGAACAACCAGACGCCCGACGGCATCCGCATTCCGGAGGTGTTAATTCCTTATACCGGATTTGACATCATCAAATAATTTTCGTATATTTGCCGCGCAAAACACACAACACACTAACACAAAAATCTTACAGACATGGCTTACAAAATCACGGACACCTGCGTGGCTTGCGGCACCTGCATCGGCGAGTGCCCTGTCGAGGCTATTTCGGCCGGCGACATCTACGTTATCGACCCCGACAAGTGCATCGACTGCGGTACGTGCGCAGGCGTTTGCCCCAGCGAAGCGATCGTAGCGGAGTAGTTCGAAGCATCGCAAATCCGTAAAAAGCGCACTCCGACCGATCGGGAGTGTGCTTTTTTTCATGGACGACGATCCGCCCCGGCGCACAGGCGGCCCAAGTGCCGCTTCCGGCCCGGATCGGGCTGCCGCAGAACCGAAGCGGCGCCCTGCCGGCGGCAGCCTGCCGCCCTCTGACGGGTCGCACCGCACCCGAACGCGAGGCGGGCGACGTCCGTCGGCAACCGGAACCGCACGCGAAGCATCTGCCGCAGCGCGATCCCGCAGACGGCGGCGGACATCTCCGGCGACCGAAATAGACAGGGGGGGGGAGCGACACCCCTCCGAACGCATGAAAGCCGTCCGGCTACGGACTGGGCGGACGATCCGGAAGACTCACCGGCAGACAGGCTCGAAGCCGACCGGGCAGTCGGACAGACAGATACCCGGGCATGCGGACAGACAGATGAAGCGAACTGGAAAACAGACCGACAGGCTCGAAGCCGACCGGCAAGCGGACAGACCGGCAAACAGCCCTGCGCGGAGCCGCCAGCGGCAAAACAAAAAAACAGATCGACACGACGTACCCCGACCATGCGAACACTCACCCGGATACTTCTCTTCTGCCTCCTGCTCCCGGTCGGCTGCACCACCGACATCGGACGGCTGGAGCGCCGCATCGACCGGATCGCGGAACGCTGCGACGCCCGGATCGGCGTTGCCGTAACCACACCCGCGGGTCTGCTGCTCAGCCGCAACGACACCCTGCTGCCGATGTTGAGCGTCTTCAAGTTTCCCGTGGCGCTGGCCGCACTCGACCGTATGGAACGCGACACGCTTCCGCTGACGCATCCCGTAACGGTCGGTTTCGAACGGCTCGACCGCAACACGTACAGCCCCATGCGGGACTCGCTCCCCGCCGGCGGCGGCACGGTCGCGCTCGGAGCGCTGCTCCGCTACGCCGTCTCCGCGAGCGACAACATCGCCTGCGACCTGCTGATCGACTTCGCCGGCGGCCCGGCGGCCGTCGACGACTATGTCCGCTCGCTCGGCATCGACGGCATGCGCATCCTGACCGACGAGCGCCGCATGCACCTGACCGTCGGGAACCAACGCCTCAACGCAGCGCGCCCCTCGGCCGTCTGCGCCCTCTTCGACCGCTTTCTGCGGGGCGGCGTGCTCAGCGCCGCCCACGAAGCCTTCCTGCGCAGTCTGCTCGTTTCGACCGAAACCGGAGCCGACAAACTCAAAGCGGGTCTTCCGGCACGCACGGTCATCGGGCACAAGACCGGCTCCTCCGACCGGACGGCCGATGGCATCCGGATCGCCGACAACGATGCGGGCTATGTGCTCCTGCCCGACGGACGAAGCTACTGCATCGCCGTCTTCGTAACGGACTCGGAGGAGGACGACGCGGCGAACGCCGCCGTCATCGCCGCCATCTCGGCAGCCGTTTACGATCACTTCGCCGACGACCCGAACAGCGGCATGCACGGCTCGACGCCCCGCCCGGATCGGTACGCCGACCGAACGCCGGCGCACTGAACGAAGGGGGGGGGCTATGGGAGAGGTGCGGGAAAGACACCGGGAGAGCGCCCCAAAAGGAAGAGTGAAAAGACACTATGCAAGGCTCGGAAAAGATGCTGCACAGGCTCCGCAGGGAAGACTTGAAATACCGCCGGACATCATGCGGGGCGGGGAAGAGATGCCGCAAAGGCATCGAAGTCGCAGAAAGGCCGCTGCTGCCGACGGAATGCGTATTTTCGGAATCGCACGCTAAAGACAGACCGCGCCTCGCGATCGTCCCGCACCCGAAACACACCCTTCACGACCTTTTCGAGCGGAACGCGCGACCGAGCCGCCCGGCTCCGACCGGCGGAGGAGGCACGGCGCAGCAGAGGCCACGGTTCTCCGCACCGCACGGTCGCGGAGGGCTGCCCGGCGACCGGAACCCGAAAGCAGACCGCCCGACGAACAAGCTCCTACACGACAGGGCCCCTGCCGCACCGTAAAGAAGACAACCGCTAAAAACGACCGCATGGACGATCTCGAAAAGATGAAATCGGGCGCATGGTGCCACGCCATCCGTCCTCAGATCGGCGAAGCGCTCCGCCGGACCGAAGAGCTGATGTTCCGTTTCAACCAACTGCCGCCCTCCAGCACGGCGGAGCGCGAAGCCATCCTCCGCGGGCTCTTCGCCCGCTTGGGCCGGGATTGCATCATCCACAGCCCGTTCCACTGCGACTTCGGCACGCAGATCGCGATCGGCGACCATTTCGTCGGCAACTACAACCTCACGATCCTCGACGAGGCACCCGTTACGATCGGCAACCACGTCTTCATCGGCCCGAACGTCGGGCTCTACACCGTAACGCACGCCCTCGACGCCGGGCAGCGCAATGCGGGCATCATGCGCTCGCGGCCGATCACGATCGGCGACGACGTCTGGATCGGCGGCAACACGGTCGTGATGCAGGGGGTGAGGATCGGCAGCGGGTCGGTGATCGGCGCGGGGAGCGTCGTAACGCACGACATACCGGCAGGCGTGATCGCCTTCGGAAACCCCTGCCGCGTCGTGCGTCCGATCACTGCGGCGGATCGCATCGAGACCGTCCTTTAGCGCCGGCAAGAAGGAGGGGGGGCATACGGCCTCCCCCAACCGCTCCGCGGGCTCTTCGTCAGGTCCATCCGCAGACAGCGCCTCTTCCCGCAGCTTCCGGCAGCACCTCCACCGCGGGGAGTTCCTCCGCCCGCAGAGGCTCTCCGCACGGCGGCTCTTTCGGTGCGGACGAGAGAAGTGCCCCGACCCAAAGATACGACCGCCCGAGAGACGCCCCGGCACGCCCCCTCCGCCGCCGGCGGAGAATATCGGCAGCGGCTCCGCGCCTCTCCGATGGAACCGCTGCGGGAAAGGTAACGGTCGACAGGTATTCGGATTTTCAATGCCTGCGGGATTCGCTCCGGTCGTCTTCGGGCGATACTCGGTTCGGGCACTCTGCCTATCGAAAAGGGCCGTTTCGGAGAACCGACGAAGAATCCGGAGCCGGATCGGCCCCTCGCGGCGAACGAAGCGCGTCTTTCACGCTCGCCGGACGGATGTTCATTCGTAGAGCAAATAGCCGGACCTCAGTCGGCGGAACCGCTCGACGTCGCCCTGCCAGCGTGCACGGATCTCTTCGGCCGAGGCCCCTGCGACGATCATTTCGCGCACCCAATCCACGCCAACGAGCTTCTCGAACATCGGGGTGAAAAACCGTTCCCCGATCCCGAGCTTCCGGTAAACCTCCACGAGGTATTCGAGATTCAGCCCCACGGTCCGCGCCTCGGCCTCAGGCATTGCGCTCAGGTCCTCCCCGTAGCAGCGCATGCCCTCGAAAGGCGGATGTCCGGCACCGGCCGTCGGACGAGGTACGAACGAAAACGCATACCCCTTCAGATCGGGATGTCCGTACAGTTCGAACGGCTTCTCCGTCCCGCGTCCCACGCTCACCACCGTCCCCTCGAAGAGACCGAGCGACGGATAGAGGTATACGGACCGCTGCGTGGGCAGATTGGGCGAAGGGGCGACCGGAAGCGCATAGGGCATATCGCGGGCATAACCCCGGCATCTGACCACGGTCAGCGCGCAGGGTCCGCACCACCCCTCGCCCACGGCCATGCGGGCGATTTCGCCCATCGTCAGTCCGTGCAGAACCGGCACGGGAAGTGCTCCGACCCCCGATTCGTAACGCATGTCGAGGACGGGGCCGTCGACATGATGCCCGTTCGGATTGGGGCGGTCGAGCACGATCACCTCGCGGCCGCTGTCGGCACAGGCATCCATCATGCGGAGCATGGCGATGTAGTAGGTGTAGAACCTGAGCCCCACATCCTGCATGTCGACCACCAGCACGTCGAACGAACGCATCGCCTCGGGCGAAGGACGCAGCGTCCGCCCGTCGTAGAGCGAAAGGACCGGAATGCCCGTCGCCGCATCCGTGCCGCCCGGCACCGCCTCGCCCGCGTCGGCCGTGCCGCGGAATCCGTGTTCTGGAGCGAATATCCCGCGCACGTCGAAGCCGCAGGCGTGCAGCAGGTCCACGAGGTGCAGCTGGCCATCGGAAGCTCCGGGACCGGCCGAAGCGGAGCGGCTGCCAAGGCCCGAACCGTTGCGGCCGCATACTCCCGAGCCGCAGCCCCAACGGATTTCGGAAGCACGGTCGGCGAAACCGCCGGCACCGGAGCACGCAGCGGCCGACTGCGAGCGCCCCGGTGCTTCGAGGCGACTTCCGGCCGCCGCAGGGGCGCCGATCGAGGAGCGCTCCGCTACGGCGGTATGATTGGCCAGCACGGCCACGCGCCGTCCGCGCAAAAGGGGAAAATAGGCTGCCGTATCGGTCATGCCGACCTGCACGGCCCCGCAAACATCCGTCGCGCCCGTGCATCGCCCCCTCGTCCGCCAGAGCGAATCGGAAGGCTGCGCCCACACGGCGACGGCACTCCATGACACACACAAGACAAACAAGATTCGTTTCATGCGGACAAAGATAGGACATTCGCCGCAAAATTCATGCGGCACCCGCTTCCCGCACCACATTCGGCCGATGCGGCCGAACAGATGTTCCGCCCTCCTCCCGGATCCAGCCATTTCATTCTCCCGCCGCAAGCCCCCTCCGAATAAAAAGGCAACGATCCTTGTGCGCACGGCGAGCCCCGACCGGGTCCACCCCGCAGTGCGGATCGCCCGTCCCGCATCCGCAGCAGTCTCCGCACAGCATTTCGTTCGGCAGGGCGAACGGACCTCGTACCCGCGCGGCGGAGCAGCAATCCGTACTGTCCCGGCCTCCCTTCGCCCCTACGCACGATCCGTCAGCGGGCCGGGACTGCAAACACGACCAGCGGATGCGGACGGCAGCGATATGCGCCGGAAACGACGGTCGATATTTCCGCAGCACGCCTTTCTGCGCACGCGGCGCACCGGAGACGAGCTACGCAACAGGATCGGGGTGTTCCGACGGAACAGGTGCGGCTCCGGCCGGAGCCGCACGTCGGTTTCGTCCGGCACCCGGATACGATCGTCCGGCAGACCCGCCGGACCTATCCGAGAATCGCAGATCGGAATACGTTCCCGAACGCACAACCCCGCATCAAAAGAGACTGCCTTCGGCTCGTCGGGCAGCCTCGTGCGCAATCCGGACGCGCCCCCGCGAAACGCCGAGACGGGAACACGCCCCGCTGCGAAAGGAGCGCTCGCAACGAACCGGAGGCTCGGCACGAATCCATGCGCTCTCTGCCGCGGCCTGACAACGCCCCGCACCGGACACCCACACCACCGCGGCGATTCGCCGCCGATGATCCGAAACACCTGCGGCCGCCGATCCGATCCTCGAAAAGACGATCGGCGGCAGCCGCGGAGCGTTCGGCCGTTTCTGCGGGCAGCGTCCCTCAGGCTTCGCCTCCGAACTCCATCAGGTAGGCCTTGATGAAAGCGTCTATATCGCCGTCCATCACCGCCTCCACGCACGAAGTCTGCACCCCCGTGCGGTGGTCCTTCACACGCCGGTCGTCGAAGACGTAGGAACGAATCTGCGAGCCCCACTCGATGCGTTTTTTCGAAGCTTCGAGCGCCTGCTGCGTCGCCATGCGTTTGTCCAGCTCGCGCTGGTAGAGCTTGCATTTCAGCAGCCGCATGGCGTTCTCGCGGTTCATCAGCTGCGAGCGGGTCTCCATGTTCTCGATCAGGAACTCCACCGGTTCGCCCGTATCGGGGTCCTTGCCGTGGTAGCGCAGACGCACGGCCGTCTCCACCTTGTTGACGTTCTGACCGCCCGCGCCGCTCGAACGGAACGTGTCCCACTCGATGTCCGACGGGTTGACCGTGATCTCGATCGTATCGTCCACCGCAGGCGACACGAAGACCGACACGAACGTCGTCTGGCGCTTGTTGTTGGCATTGAAGGGCGAGAGGCGCACCATGCGGTGCACGCCGTTTTCGCTCTTGAGGTAACCGTAGGCGTATTCGCCCTCGAATTCGAGCGTACACGATTTGATTCCCACCTCCTCGCCCGCCTGACAGTCGAGCACCCTGACCTTATAGCCGTGCGCCTCGCCCCAGCGGGTGTACATCCGCACGAGCATCTGCGCCCAGTCGAGCGCCTCGGTGCCGCCGGCCCCGGCGTTGATGTCCATGACGGCTCCGAGCTTGTCCTCCTCGCGGCGCAGCATGTTGCGCATTTCGAGTGCGCCGACGCGCTCCAGCGTCCGCGCATAGTGGTCGTCCATCTCTGCGTCGGTCATCACGCCCTCCTTCACGAAGTCGGGCATGAGCCGGAGATCCTCGACATCCTTGCGCACGGCGTCGTACTCCTCGACCCACGATTTGATCGACGCCACCTTCTGCAACTGCTTGCGCGCCTTGTCCGGATCGTTCCAAAAATCGGGTTCCTGCGTCTTCTCCTCCTCGTTGCGCAGGTCGATGCGTTTCTGTTCGATGTTCAGATAGCGTTCGAGCTGCGCGGTGCGCTCGGTCAGCTCCTTGATTTGTTCCGCAAGTATCATAGTCGTTTCCGTTATTGCTCTTCCGCGGGTTTCACACCCAATTTGCGCGCCGCGTATTCCAGCACGAAGTCGGCCGTGCCTTCGACCCCCAGCACCGAGGAATCGACGCACAGATGGTAGGTCGCCGCCATGCCCCACGTCCCGTGGCTGAAATAATTGTAGTAGGAGGCCCGTTTCGCGTCCGTACGGTCCATCAGCTCTTCGGCCGCCGCAGGCGCGATGCCGTGCAGGCGGCAGAGCCGGTCGCGGCGTTCGGCGCGGCCCGAGGCGATGAAGACGTTCAGCACGCGCGGACGGTCGCGCAGGATGTAGTCGGCGCACCGCCCTACGAACACGCACGACTCGCGCGCAGCCACGTCGCGGATCACGTCGCTCTGGATCTTGAAGAGCGCTTCGCTGCTCAGCACGTCCGTCAAACCGCCGTCGTCGCCCGCAAAGGGCGCCCGCAGATAACCGATCAGCGTGGAAAGCACGCTGCGCGACTCCTTCTCGTCGGCTTTCTCGAACACCTCGGGACAGATGCCGCTCTGCTCGGCCGCGAGGTTGATGAGCTGTTTGTCGTAGAGCTTCACGCCCAGCCGGCGGGCGATGATCTCGCTTACGGCCTTGCCGCCGCTGCCCAACTGACGGCCGATGTTGATGAAAAATTGATCCTGATCCATATCCATGCGTTATTATCGGTGGGTCCGAGCCGCTTTCTGCGCCCTGAATCGCCGGAACTGGTAGGCGAGCATGCAGGCAGCGACGATCGAGGCCAGCAAGTCCGAGAGCGGCATGGCGCACCACACGCCCCAACTGCCGTCCCAGCGGGTGTATTCGTCGAAAATGCGGGGCAGGAACAACAGCCCGGGCAGGAGGAAGAGCAGCTGCCGCGAGAGCGACAGGAAGATCGCCTTGCCGGCCATGCCGATGCTCTGGAAGAAGTTGGTCGTAACCATCTGGAATCCGATGATCGGGAAGCAGAGGAAGACGATCCGCATCCCCTCCGCCGAAAGGCGGATCAGCTCGGGATCGTTCGTGAAGGCCGAGACGGCCAGCCGCGGCGCCAGCTCGCCGAGCAGGAAGCCCGCCGTAGTAACGCACGTGGCGCCGATGATCGTCAGCTTCAGCACGCGGTTCACGCGGTCGAACTGCCGGGCGCCGAAATTGTATCCGGCGATGGGCTGCATGCCCTGATTGATGCCCATGACCACCATCACGAAAAAGAAGCCCAGACGGTTGACGATGCCGTAGGCGCCGATGTTGAGGTCGCCGCCATACTCCTTGAGACCCTTGTTGATGAGAATCACGATGAAGCACGCCGCGAGGTTCATCAGAAAGGGCGACATGCCGATGGCGAAGATATTGCCCACGATCTTCCGGCGCAGGCGGTAGATGCCCCGCCGGAAGTGGAGCAGCTCCTCCTTGTCGGACAGAAGACGGAACTGCCACACGAGCGACACGACCTGCGCGAGCACCGTGGCGACGGCCGCGCCCTCGATCCCCCAGCCGAACCAGAAGATGAAGATCGGGTCGAGCACGGCATTGATGACGACCGTGTTGATCGTGGCGTACATCGACTTGCGCGGATGGCCCGAAGCCCGCAGCACGGCATTCAGTCCGAGGTACATATGAGTGATGACGTTGCCCAGCAGGATGATCTGCATGTAATCGCGCGCATAGCCGATCGTCGCGTCGCTCGCACCGAAGAAATAGAGGATCGGATCGAGGAACACGAGGGCGGCCGCGCCGAATACGACGCCGACGATCAGATTGAGTACCAGCACATTCCCCAGAATATTCTGCGCGGATTCGTAATCGCGCTGCCCCAGACGCATCGACACGAGCGTCGCGGCACCCACGCCCACCAGCGAACCGAACGCCGCGGCGAGGTTCATCAGCGGGAACGTAAGCGCCAGTCCCGAAATCGCCATCGGCCCCACGCCATGCCCGATGAAGATGCTGTCGATCATGTTGTAAAGCGACGAAGCGGTCATCGCGATGATCGCCGGCACGGCATATTGAACGAGCAGTTTGCGGATGCGTTCGGTCCCGAGTTCCGCAGCCGCTCCTTTTATTGCATTCATTATCGAGTCATTATCTTAATTATTTGTAAAACCGTCGGGTACCGACCCGGCCGGAAGAGAGCCTTCTGCGGTCGGACACGGAACGGTCCGAAAGAGAACGCTCCTGCGATACGCTGCCGGATCCGCCCCGTGCGACGCCCGTCCCGGTATGAGCCGGACAAGGGCGAACTCTCCGACGCCGGCCCTCTCCGAGGCCCCGTTTCTCGACGTGCCGCCGGCGCGTCGCCCCCCCCCGCGATCGCCTGCTCCGCGAAATACGTTCGGACGAAAACACCCGAGGCGTCCCACCGAACAGCCCGCCCGCGGGAGACTGCGCCCCGACGCCTCTCCTCGAAGACTATGCTCCGCACGCGAAACGCATCCCCACCGACCGCTCCGGTTTCCCGAACGCCTCCGGTCCTCTCCGAGGTCCGCCGGACGGCCGCCGTCCGTCCTATGATTCCGGGCGGTCCGGACTCCGCGCCTTACGTCCCGGTCCCGATGGTATCGCCGGCCGCCGGTATCTATTCCAGCTCCCAGTCCGAACCGTCCTTGCGGTCCTTGACACGGATTCCGGCCGCGGCAAGTCCGTCGCGGATGCGGTCCGAGGCGGCCCAATCCTTCGCGGCACGGGCCTTGAGGCGTTCGTCGAGCAGCATCTCCACCAGAGGCGTGATGTAGTCGCGCCCCGAGGCGGTTCCGGTAGCCTTCTCGTCGCGCAGGCCGAGGATGTCGAACGCATAGCGGGCGAAGAGCGACCGGAGCTTTTCGAGATCGGCCTCCGTGAAAGTCTGCACTCCTTCGGCAGCCTGATTGACGATACGCACCCAGTCGAACAGGGCCGAAATCACCATCGGCGAGTTCAGGTCGTCGGCCATGGCCTCGGCGCAGCGACGCTCCAGCTCCGCCGGATCGGCCGTCGACACGGCCGCGGGTCGGAGTTTCGAAAGGGTCTCGATGCCCTTCATCAGACGGTCGAGGCCCTTCTCGGCAGCCTGCAGCGCTTCGTTCGAGAAATCGAGCGTCGAACGGTAGTGGGCCTGCAGCACGAAGAAACGGATCGTCATGGGCGAATAGGCTTGCGCGAGCAGCCGGTGCGTCCCGCCGAAAAGCTCTTCGAGGGTGATGAAGTTGCCCAGCGACTTGCCCATCTTCTGCCCGTTGATCGTAATCATGTTGTTGTGCACCCAGTATTTCGCCGAATCGTGGCCGAGCGCGGCCGTCGACTGCGCGATCTCGCACTCGTGGTGGGGGAACATGAGGTCCATGCCGCCGCCGTGGATGTCGAACCGCTCGCCCAGATATTTCGTACTCATGGCCGAACACTCCATGTGCCAGCCCGGAAATCCCTCGCCCCACGGCGAGGGCCAGTGCATGATGTGCCCGGGCGCCGCCTTCTTCCACAGGGCGAAGTCGAACGAACGGCGCTTGTCGTTCTGGCCGTCCAATTCGCGCGTGTTGGCCACGATGTCGTCCAGATTGCGGCCCGAGAGTATGCCGTAGCGGTATTTCCGGTTGTAAGCCTCCACATCGAAATAGACCGAGCCGTTCGACTCGTAGGCGAAGCCGTCGGCCAAAATCCGTTTCACGAACTCGATCTGCTCGATGATGTGTCCCGAAGCATGGGGTTCGATCGAGGGCGAGAGCACGTTCAGCGCATCCATCGCGCGGTGGTAGCGCTCCGTGTAGTAGTGCGCCACCTCCATCGGTTCGAGCTGTTCGAGCCGCGCCTTTCGGGCGATCTTGTCCTCGCCCTCGTCGGCGTCGTGCTCCAGATGGCCCACGTCGGTGATGTTGCGCACGTAACGCACCTTGTAGCCCAGCGAGCGGAGGTAGCGGAACAGCAGATCGAACGTTACGGCCGGACGGGCATGGCCCAAATGGGGGTCGCCGTAGACCGTGGGACCGCAGACGTACATGCCTACATGGGGCGGATCGATGGGCTCGAACACCTCCTTGCGGCGGGTGAGCGTATTATAAAGGACCGGTTTGGATTCCATAAACAGCGAATTTTCTGCAAAAATAGCAATTTTTCTCCACATGCGCCAAAATCTCCGATGCAAAGAGCGGCCCGAGAAACCGCCGCAGAACAAACGGAAAATAAAAAACGCATAAAGCCGTCGAACTTTTTGCGAAAAACTTTGGAGGGGGGGGGGAATTTATTACATTTGTAAACGAAAGCGGTAAAATAACGTTTTTATCCGCACTCCAGACAACCTTAAAACCTCGATTTATGAGAAAACCGAACTTCTTACTGCTTCTCGCGGGACTGTTTCTCGCAGCGGCCTGCGACGACTCCAAAGACGAAGGAGTCGTCTTTCCCGATCTGAACCCGATCCTCACGGGCAACTACTGGAAGGAGACGACCTACCCCATCGTCATGCAGGACGGACAGACCGTCGTCTCGAAAGACAAATCCCTCTCGGATCTTCAGGAGGCCGTCGGGATCGAGAATCAGAAAACCTACCCCACCTTCGACGAAGACCTCGGCGTATTCTACATGCGCGGCGACGGCGTGATCCGCAAATACACGGTCTACGACGGACAGGAGACGAAAAGTCTTTCGAACGCATATACTTACAAATACGATCCGACCGCTCAGGTGCTCCTGCTGACCGCCACACGCGACAAACTCCGGAACGGCTGGTTCGCAGATGCGGAGCTCAAGCCGGTTTCGGTCGAAGAGGACAGAGTCGTTTTCGAAGCGCCCGTCAGGGAATACACGCGCGAGGAGCTCGGTCTCGGAGCCGAAACGGTCGGACTGCAAACGATCTGGAATCTCATCGAGAATCCCAAAGACGCCAGTCGTTATGGCACCGATTTGACCGATTGCGATCCGTTGACGGGTTATTAGCCTGCGGATCGGCCGCCAAACGGACCTGCGGAGATGCCGAATCGGGGCATCTCCGCTTTTTTGCGTATTCGCGGCCGAGTTTCGTATCATACCCACGATCCGGCGTCGGAAGATTTCGTATATTCGTATCGAACCGTAAGTTTAATCCTGCCCGATCGCCTCATCTTAGGAAACTCGCCTCACCCGCAACCGAAGCGATCCCGCACCGCACGGTCCCAAGCCGATACCGAAGCATTGTTACTGACAGGAAGTCTCCTGCCTCTATGCAGCGTTCGAAGGCGAAAAAGCCTTCGACGGACCAACCTTTTACGACGAATACCCTAAAGGAATAATCGGGAGGCGGCCCCGCGCAAAACGTTCGTCTGTCGAAACACCCGATCGAAAAGGGTGCCGCCTCGAAACCTCCGGCGGGCGATAACAGGAACGGCGGCGGCAAAGGGCTGTCTAACAAGTCCCGAAAATCGGAAATCAACCCTGTCAGAATTCATTCCCACAGAGGTTAAATCGCTGTAATATAATTTATTATACAGCCCATTCATTCACACCGTTTATTCGTGTTATCTCCGAATATGCAATTCTCAGAGGGATCAAAAAAACTTGTCGGACGCCCCTTCCGTCCGAAGACCGCGCGTGCGCTCCCGACCCGGATCGCTTCGAAACGAACCGGAGCAGACGAATAAACGGCTGAACCGCCAGACAAACGAGCGGACGGATAAGCGGACGGCTGGCCCGGCAAATAAACGGCCCCGAAAGCAAACGGGCCGGCGGACAGGAGGGCGAACAGAGGAGCGGACGGATAAGCGGGCGGATGGCCCGGCAGGCGGACGGACCCGAAAGCAAACGGGCCGCCGCCCGTCCGCCTGCCCGAATGCCGGACATCCCCTCCGGCGCCCCGACACCCCGCATGCCGGCCGCACGGCGGAATCGTTTTCCAGCCGATTGCACAGCCGCAAAGTCCGCCGCGCAGAATTTAGAGGCAATAATGATGGATATTCGGCGTTAAATGATTACTTTTGCGGGAAATCACACGAGAAACCACATAATCATGCACCTCTACAAACGCTGGAACAACATCATCGGCTGGGTCGTATTCGCCGTCGCGGCGCTGACCTATCTGATGACGATGGAACCCTCGTCGAGCCTATGGGACTGCTCGGAGTTCATCGCCACCTCCTATAAACTCGAAGTCGGGCACCCGCCCGGGGCGCCGCTCTTCATGATACTGGCGCGGCTGGCGACTCTGCTGGCCCCCTCGACGCACTACGTGCCCCACATGGTCAACGCCATGAACTGCCTCGCTTCGGCATTCTGCATCCTCTTTCTGTTCTGGACGATCACCCACCTCGCCCGCCGTCTGGCGGAGCGCAACGGCATGGAGCTCTCCCCCGCAAACGCTTGGGGCATCCTCGGCGCCGGAGCCGTCGGAGCGCTGGCCTACACCTTCACCGACACGTTCTGGTTCTCGGCCGTCGAAGGCGAGGTCTACTCTCTGTCGTCGATGTTCACGGCGCTCGTGGTGTGGCTCATGCTCAAATGGGAGGAACAGGCCGACGAACCCCATTCCTCGCGCTGGATCGTGCTGATCGCCTATCTGATGGGACTGTCGATCGGCGTCCACATCCTCAACCTGCTGACGATCCCCGCACTGGTCTTCATCTACTACTTCCGCAAGACGGACCGGATTACGCTCAAAGGCGTAGTCTGCGCCACACTCGTCGCGGGCGCCATCCTGCTGGCCATCAACGGCATCATCATGCCCTACTCGGTCTACATCGGAGCGATGGTCGATGTCTTCTTCGTCAACGCGCTGGGGCTTCCGGTCAATTCGGGCATGACGGTCTTCGCACTGGCGCTCATCGGCGGTCTCGGATGGGCCTCGTGGGCGACCTACCGGCGCGGCAAAACGGTGTGGAACATCATCCTGCTCAGCACGACGATGATTCTGGTGGGCTACTCCTCCTACGCCTCCGTAACGATCCGCGCCGCGGCCAATCCCCCGATGAACAGCAACAACCCCGACAACCCCCACGCCCTGCTCTCGCTGCTCAACCGCGACCAGTACGGCGACCGCCCACTGCTCTACGGCGCCTACTACTCGGCCCCGCCCTCGGACTTCAAGTCCAAGACGCTCTACTATCTGGACGAAGACGGCAAGTATAAAAAAGCCTCCGTCCTCACGGGCATGGAGCACGACGCCGAATTCATGCACCTCTTCCCGCGCATGTGGAACTACAAGTTCTCCGACGAAGACTACAAGCCGTGGGCGGCCTACCGCACCCGCACCGAGGTGCTGCGCGACGAGAACGGCGAGATTCTCCGCGACCCGCAGGGGCGTCCCCAGCGCGGCGAAGTGCTCGACTTCGGCCGCAAGCGCATCTACACCACGGCCGACGGCGAGTCCTATGCGATCCTCGAACCGACCTTCGCCGAAAACCTCAACTATTTCTTCAACTACCAGCTCAGCTACATGTACTGGCGCTACTTCCTGTGGAATTTCGTCGGACGGCAGAGCGACATACAGCCGTCGAGGTCGCCCATCACCGACGGCAACTGGCTGTCGGGCATCCGGTGGATCGACGAGAAGTTCGTCGGTCCGCAGGAGAACCTTCCTCCCGAGGTGGCCGGCAACCGGGGACGCAACACCTACTACTTCCTGCCGTTCCTGCTGGGGCTCGTCGGCCTCGTTTACCAGCTCAACCGCGACCAGCGCAACTTCACGATCGTCATGTGGCTCTTCATCATGACGGGCATCGCGCTGGTGGTCTACTTCAACACCTCGCCGGCCGAACCCCGCGAACGCGACTACGTCTACGCCGGTTCGTTCTACGCCTTCGCCATCTGGATCGGCTTCGGCGTACTGGCCGTCAAGGCGCTGCTCGAAAAACTGTTCCGCCGCAGCACCCCGCTTCTGTCCGGAGCGGCTGCGCTCCTCTGTCTGGGCATTCCGACCCTTCTGGCGGCCCAGAACTGGGACGACCACGACCGTTCGCACCGCACCTTCGCGCGCGACATCGGTTGGAACTACCTCCAGTCGACGCTGCCCAACTCGATCATCCTCAACTACGGCGACAACGACACTTTCCCCTTGTGGTTCAATCAGGAGGTCGACGGCGTGCGCACCGACGTGCGGGTGATGAACACCTCCTACCTCGGCGGCGAGTGGTACATCGACGAGATGAAAACGCGGGCCAACGAAGCGGCTCCCGTGCCCTTCTCGCTGCCCAAAAGCAAATACACCTTCGTGAACGACTGGCTGCCCGTAACCGACGACATCAAACGCCCCGTGGACATTCGGGAGGTGATCGACTTCGTGGCGACGGACCACCCCGACAGCAAACGCATACTCTCGAACGGGGAACTGACCGACTTCATCCCCACGCGGCGGATCGCCCTGCCGGTCGACAAGGAGAACGCCGTCGCCTCGGGCATCGTCAAGGAGGCGGACCGCGATCTTATGGTCGACACGGTCTATCTGAACATCACCAAGTCCTCGCTCGACAAGAACGAACTGATGATTCTCGACATGCTGGCCAACTTCGAATGGAAGCGTCCCATCTACCTCACGCAGCCTTATATCTTTCAAGCGCTGGGTCTGCTCGACTACCTCCAGTTCGACGGCTACGCCTACCGCTTCGTGCCGATCCTCACGCCCGTCGACCGCCGGACGCTCGAAATCGGACGCATTGATCCCGACTACACGGCCCCGCTGCTGTTGGGCGAAGGGGAGCGGGGTTTCCGCTACGGGAATCTGGCCGATCCGCGCGTCTATGTCGACTACTTCATCCAGTACAATCTCGGGGCCTCCCGCTCCCGCGACGCCTTCGCCCGCACGGCCAAAGAACTGCTGCGCCGCGGCGAGACCGATCGGGCGGTCGAACTGCTCGATGCGGGCCTCGCCAAACTGCCCACGTCGCAGATCCGCTTCACGGAGTCCAACACCTATCCCTACATCGAGGCCTACTATGCCGCGGGAGCCATGAAGGCGGAGGGAGCCATCGAGAAAGGCGACGCGCTGATGCGGGAATATATCGACAATCTGATCGGTTATATCGAATATTACCTGCAATTCGAAGGGGTGCAGGCCGATATGGTGAACGATGTGATGCTCGACAAGTACGACATGCTGTGGAACCTCTACCACCTCGCGGCCTACGCCGGCCGCACGGAGATCGTCGCCGAGCTGAACGCCTATTTCCGGACGCTGGGCGCCTCCGACGCCGAACTCTACGACGTAGGCGACCGGACATCGGCCGACTCGCTCCGACCGGCTCCCCAACCCTGAGCGAGGGAAGACCGGCAGACGGCGTCGCAGGCCGCTCGAAAAGGGGCTGTCTGTCTAACAAGTCTGATTTCAACGATTTCACCCCTGCCAGAATTCATTCTGGCAGGGGTGATTTCCGATTTTCGGGACTTGTTAGACAAGCCCCTTTTTTCATTCGTACTGCTCATCGGGAACTTTCCCGGATGCGCAATTCTCAGAGGGTTGAAAAAACTTGTTAGACAGCCCCTTCCATACGTATGTTTCAAGGTTTTTTCCGAACCGGCACTTCTCAGGGGGGGGGCGAAAACTTGGCAGACAGTCGTCCTCCACATTTGCAGAAACGAAATCGCCCGCCGCGGTCGACGTCCCGCAGTCTCGCAACGTCGCACCGCAATCCCGGAATCGGACGCGCTCAGGAAGCCCGATCGGGATCGCCCGCTTCGGAACGCACGGCCCCGCCGCCGCTCGTCCGGCCGCCGTCGGCCTCTTTCGTATTTTTACCGCTGTACAGAAACCTCCGGATCTTCTGGGTCGGGGTTTTGATGAATTCGTCTTTCTCCTCCACGACCTCCGAGATACGCGAAAAGCGGTTGACTTTGGCATTCACGTAGTCCACGATCTCCTTCTTGAGCTGCTCCATCCGGGCCTCCCACTCCTCTTTCTTCTCTTCCCATTCTTCGCGCCAGCCTTCGAACTTGGCTTCGAGCGCCTCGGTGTTGAAGTGTACGAGCGCCACGAGCCGCCCCTCCTGTTCGGTAACGATCGAATCGGAGATGTAGACGTGCGTATTGAGCACGCTCTCGATCTCCTCGGGATAGATATTCTCGCCGCTCGGCCCCACGATCATATTTTTCAGACGGCCCTTGATATAAAGCCACCCGTCCTTGTCGAATTCGCCCAAGTCGCCCGTGCGGAACCAACCGTCGGCCGTGAAGACCTCGGCCGTGGCTTCGGGATTCTTGTAATACCCGAGCATGACGCTGGGCGTGCGGGCCACGATCTCGCCCTGCCGCGTCGCGGGATTGACGTTTTCGAGCCGCAGTTCGACTCCCGGCGCCTGCGGTCCGGTCGATCCGAGACGCACCTGCGACGGCGCGGCGCCGGCCAGCAGCGGAGCGGTCTCCGTGAGACCGTAACCGATGGCATAAGGGATGCGGGCTTCGAGCAGGAACGCCTCCGTCCCGCGGTCGAGTTTCGCTCCGCCGATGCCGAGGAACCGCAGACGGCCTCCGAACACCTCCATGAGCTTACGGCCCGCTACGCGGTGGAGATAGCGGCGCATGAACCCTACCTTATAAAGCGTGCGCCAGAAACCGTTGGACCGGAACTTGGCGAGCACCTGATGTCGGTAGATTTTCTCGATAATGAGCGGCACGATCAACATCACCGTGGGTCTGACTCGCTTCAACACGGGCATCAGCACCGAAGCCGTAGGCGGACGGTCGAGGTAGACGACGCGGGCCCCCATCGAGAAGGGGTAGATCATGCCGATCGAACACTCGTAGGTGTGCGACAGCGGAAGCACCGACAGGAACACGTCGTCGGGCACGACGGGGAAGATCGACGAACTGAGCCCGACCTGCGCACACAGGGCCTTGTGGGTCAGCATCACCCCCTTGGGTTTCGAGGTGGTGCCCGACGTGTAGATGATGACCGCCAGATCGTCGGGCGCGGGCACATGCGTTCCGCCGGTTCGGGAGACCTTCTGCGAGATGATGCCGAGATTCTTGGTGCGGATCACGACATTGAGCGACTCGACCGTCCGTTTCGAAAGTTTGGTGAAGAGGCGGTCCGACACCAACAGCGCCTTGCATTCGGAATGGGCGATGATCCGGTCCAGCTCGTCGTCCGAAAAATCGGGCAGAATCGGTACGGCGACCATGCCGGCCGTCGTAACGGCGAAGTACGAAACACCCCAGTTGGGCATATTGCTGCTGAGCAGCGCCACTTTGTCGCCGGGCTCCAGACCGGCCGAAACGAGCATTTCCTGCACCTTGGCGATTCGCGCGCCGACCTCGGCATAGGTAACCTTTTCGCCGTCGCACATCTCGTATGCGACCTTGTTCGGGAACATCCGGACGCTGTGCCGGACGAGCTCGTAAAGCGTATCTATAGCCATATTGTTTTCCAATATTATCCGCTATCCGGAAATAACGGAGTCGCGGCAAAGGTACGAATTATACACCATAAAAACGTTACCTTTGTACCAAATTATTGTCATGATCCGGACCGAAGCTATCAAAAAATTCGCCGCGGAAGCGGGCTTCGACCTCTGCGGCGTGGCCTCATGCCGCCACTTCGCCGACAACGAAGCCCGCTTCCGCGACTGGCTCGCACGCGGCTATCAGTCGTCGCTGGGCTACCTCGAACGCAACCTCGACAAGCGGTTCGATCCGCGCCGTCTGGTCGAAGGAGCCGAGACGGCCGTGGTCTGCGCCGTAAGCTACAAAAACCGGTTCGGCGAGGGCTATCCCGACGGGTGCCGGACGAAGATCGCCTCCTATGCCTGCACGAAGGATTACCACACGACGATCAGACGCATGCTCGGCACGCTGTTCGACGCCCTGCGTACGGAATACCCCCGTCTCGGCGGACGCCTGTTCTGCGATACGGCGCCTGTGCTGGAAAAACAACTCGCCGTCGAAGCCGGTCTGGGATGGATCGGCCGCCAGTCGTTGCTCGTAACGCCCCGCTACGGCTCCTACGTGCTGCTGGGCGAACTGCTCCTCACGGACCGAGCGGACGCCTACGACCCTCCTTTCGAAGGATCGCGGTGCGGCCGCTGCCGCAACTGCATCGACAGTTGTCCGACAGGTGCGATCGTCGCACCCCGCACGATCGACACGGCACGCTGCATCTCCTGCCACACCATCGAGCGGGAACCCGCCGCTCCGATCGCCCTCCACGGCTGGATTTTCGGCTGCGACGAGTGCCTGAGCTGCTGTCCCTACAACCGAAAAGCGCCCATGCACTCCAATCCGGTATTCGACCCCCTTTTCGATCCGACGGCGCTGGACGCCGACGCTTGGACCGCGATGAGCTGCGGGGAGTTCGCGTCATGCTTCGGGGAAACCCCGCTCATGCGCAGCGGACTGGAGCGCATAAAGCGCAATGTAGCGGACGAAGGATAAACCGCGGCTGTCATCTCGGGTCCGACCTCCCATCCGGACCCATCCCCGAGCAAAAAACGGGCCGCAAGAGGCTGCGCGCCCGAATACGGCGTGCAGCCGACCGTTCCGCCTCTTCCGGAGCCGGGAAGCGGCCGGAAGGGTCCAGACGTTTTACGGACCCGTCCCACAAAAGTCCGGGGTGCCGGAGACCTTTTCGGCCGGCGCATCCGCACGGAACAGCATGGGGCGGGACGGGCCGCCGCGGCACAAAAAAAGAGGGCCGAAGCCCTCCTCTCACTGTCTGCGGCCGATCCGGTTATTTTTTCAGTTCGGCGAGCGCGGCCTTCGCAGGCTCCACGGCAGGTCCCGCGACCACCTTCTCGAATGCGGCGATGGCCTGCGGCTTCATCTCCTTGGCGTTGTATGCAGCGCCCAACGCAAGATATACATATCCCTTATCCTCGTCATTGGTCTGAGCAGCGGCCGCCTCTTCGCCCAGTTCGATCACCTTCGCATAGTCTTTCTTGTCGGCATAGGCCTGCAGACGGACCTTCTGCGCCGTGGGATTCACCGGATTCTTCGCAAGCAGCGCATCGGCCATAGCGATGATGCCGTCCGTATCGCCCGCCTGCTGCATCTTGGCCACCATGTTGTTGGTGTAGAGAGCCATCATCTCCACGGCCTTCGCGGCATCCTCGTCGTACTTGGGACCCTTCATGGCGGCAACGTTCTCGTAAACCTCCATTCCCTTTTCATACTGCGCCATGTCGTTGTTCGCCACGGCGAGTTCGCAGTAGCTCATCGCCAGATTGAGCGCCATATCCGTATTGCGGGGATTGGCCGCGTATCCTTTGGCGAAAATCTCGGCCGCCGCAGCATAATCCTTGCTGTTGAAGGCTTCGCCGCCCTGCACCTGATAGATGTTGGCCACCCAAGTGTTCGACTTCTGCATCTGGGTGTAGTCACCGTACAGATCGGCCAGTTCGGCCGACTTTTCGAAATTGGCCAGCGCCTCGTCGAAATTCTGGCTCTTGAAAGCCATGCCGCCCAACTGGAAGTAGCATTTGGGGAGTGTCGCCTTGGCCGTTGCGACCAGATCGGCGGCCTCGGGCGAGCCGGTGCCCTCGTCGATCAACTTCTGGAAGCTGGCGGCCGCAGCCGCGAAATTCTTGCTCGTGTAAGCGGTCGCCGCCTCGTTGTACAGCGCCGTGAAATCCTGCGCCGAGAGCGAAAGCGTCGCAAACAGCGCGATTGCGGATACAAAAAGTCTTTTCATTTTTCCTATTACGCTTTAATTTTTCAGGTTCGGATGCACCGCAAAGGCACATTGGACACAAAAGTAACGTTTTTTCGGATTTCCCCAAAATCTAAACGCGCAATTGCGCGAAAAAATTGTGCATGAGCTCCTCGCATTCGGCCCGCAAAACACCGCCCGCAGCGGACGCCTTCGGATGGAACACCGCCTCCGAATAGCGGCGGTAACCCTTCTTCGGATCGTCGGCGCCCCACACGATCCGCCCGATCTGGCTCCAGCCGATCGCTCCGGCGCACATGATGCAGGGCTCGACCGTTACGTAGAGCGTGCAATCCGCCAGATACTTGCCGCCGAGCGTCGTTGCGGCGGCGGTCAGGGCCTGCATCTCGGCATGCGCCGTGGGATCGGAGAGCGTCTCCACCAGATTGTGGCCGCGTCCCACGACGGCGCCGCCTGACACGACCACGGCCCCGATGGGCACCTCGCCCGCATCGAACGCCTTGCGGGCCTCGGCCAGCGCCAGCCGCATGAACCGTTCGTCGATTACTTCGTTCCGTTCCATCATCGTCTTCCGTTCAAACAAAAACAGTGCAATCACGCCCCGCCTCCGGCATCGGGAGGCATCCGGAGCGGCCGCACACCGTGCGGTTCCGCATCCGGTCCGCACGAAATCCGCACAAAAATAATACATTCCGGGGCAATACGCACTCTCCGACGGAATTCCGGGCGAAGCGCGCCCTGCGGCACAACGCTTCCGGCGGACGGTCCGAAAGCCCGTCCGCCGGACCGCAGTCCGCTCCTCCGGCTCCGCACGAGCGCTCCGTTTTCCGCCCCGTCTTCCCGCCCAACAGAGCCCGACAGAGCCGCACGAGTTCGGCTCCGCGTCCGGCTCAATGAAACGGGTCAGCATCTATCGCCATCCAACTCCCGCAGGATGCGTTCCACGTCGTCGGGCACGACCTGTCCGTAGACCTTCTTGCCGATCATCACCACCGGCGCAAGGCCGCAGGCGCCGACGCAGCGGAGACTCGACAGCGAGAACTTGTTGTCGGCCGTGGTCTGCCCCACGTCGATCTTCAGCAGACGCCGGAATTCGTCGAGCACCTTCTCGGCGCCGCGCACGTAGCAGGCCGTCCCCATGCAGACCGAAACGGGATGCTCGCCCTTGGGAGTCATCGTGAAAAACGAGTAGAACGTTACCACGCCGTAGACCTTCGCCGCGGGGATGCCGAGCCTGCGGGCGATGACCCGCTGCACCTCCTCGGGCAGGTAGCCGAAACGATCCTGCGCTCTGTGCAGGATGTTGATGAGTTCGCCCGGACGGTCGCCGAACTCCTCGCAGATGGCGTCGAGCTCCTTCAGTTTATCGCATGCTATCTTGTATCCGCTCATGGCTGTGGAATTTATTCCGATCGGTTGAAATAGCGGGTATGGAGCAGCCGGCGGGCCCGCTCGCTCAGCGGTTTGCCGAGCCACTCCCCGTAGAGCCGCACGACCGAGGGATTGCGGTGCGACTTGCGCACAGCCTTCGCGCGATCCTCGCGGTAGAGCGCCTCCATGCGGGCCCGGAGCACTTCGCCGCGGCCGTGGTGGAACGGCTGCCCGCCGCCGCCGATGCAGCCGCCCGGGCAGGCCATGATCTCGATGGCGTGGTACTCGCTGCGGCCGCTGCGGATCTCTTCGAGCAGCCGGCGGGCATTGCCCAGTCCGTGCGCCACGCCGATCTTCAGACGGAAGCCGTCCAGATCGACCGTCGCCCGCTTCAGTCCTTCGAGTCCGCGCACGGTCTCGAACTCGACCCTTTGCAGCTCCCGGCCCGTACGGAGTTCGTAAGCCGTGCGGAGCGCGGCCTCCATCACGCCGCCCGAAGCGCCGAAGATGACGCCGGCACCGGTCGATGCGCCCAGCGGAGCGTCGAACTCCTCGTCCGGCAGCCGGACGAAGTCGATGTTGGCCCGCCGGATGAGCCGCGCCAGCTCGCGCGTCGTGAGCGAGTAGTTCACGTCGGGATCGCCGCCGAGGCCGAACTCCGGACGCATGCATTCGTATTTTTTCGCCAGACAAGGCATGACCGACACCACCACGAGCTCCTCGCGGCGGATGCCCTCCTGCCGCGCCCAGAGGTTCTTGGCCACCGAACCGAACATCTGCTGCGGCGAACGGGCCGTGGAGGGGAAGCCCGGCAGATCGGGGAACTGGTGTTCGAAGAAGTTGACCCACGCCGGACAGCACGACGTGAGGATCGGCAGACACACGCTCCTATCCCCGCCGAGGAAGCGTACGAGACGGTCAAGCAGCTCCGCGCTCTCCTCCACGACCGTCAGGTCGGCGGCGAAATCCGTGTCGAAAACCTTGGCGAAGCCCAACTGTCGGAGTGCGGCCGCCATACGGCCCGTTACGGACGTCCCGGGCTCGAACCCGAACTCCTCACCCAGCGCCGCACGCACGGCGGGCGCCGTCTGCACGATCACCGTCTTGTGCGGATCGGCCAGATCGGCGAGCAGGCGCTCGGTATGGTCCGCCTCCGTGAGCGCCCCCACGGGGCACACCGCCACGCACTGCCCGCAATAGGTGCACTCCGAATCGGAGAGGTTGCGCCCGCCTTCGGGCGCAACGGTCGATTCGAATCCGCGGTTCACGGCAGCCAGCGCACCGACGGTCTGTATCTCGTTGCACATCGTCTCGCAGCGGCGGCAGTAGACGCATTTGTTCATATCTCGCACGATCGAAGGCGACATTTCGTGTTTCTGCGCCGAAAAGGCTCCGCCGGCATAGGGGATCCGACGCACGTTCACCCGCACGGCGAGGCTCTGCAAATCGCAGCTGCCCGACTTGGGGCAGACGAGGCATTCGTTGGCGTGGTCGGAGAGGATCAGCTCCACGACCGTCCGGCGGGCGTTCAACACCCGCACGGTGCTCGTGCGCACCGTCATCCCCTCCGTGCATTTCGTTACGCAGGCGGGCATCAGTTTTTTGAACCCCTCGATCTCCACCACGCACACGCGGCACGATGCGGGCGCACTGCGGATGCAGAGCTCTTTCAAGTCGATGTGGCACAGGGTCGGGATGTCTATGCCCACGCTGCGGGCCGCGTCGAGCACGGTCGTCCCGGCAGGCACGCGCACGGTATGTTTGTCTATCCGAAGCGTTACGTTCTGTTCCATGTGTGTCGGTCCGTGATATTCGTTATTTGACTCCGATGGCTTTGAAACGGCACTTTTCGATGCAGGTGCCGCACCGCACGCAGAGCGCCGGGTTTATTACGTGGGGTTTCTTGCGCTCGCCCACGACGGCATCCGCCGGGCAGTTGCGCGAGCAGACCGTGCAGCCCACGCAGATCTCGGGGTTGATGTAATAGGTGAGCAGCGGTTTGCAGCGCTTGGCCGGACAACACTTGTCCGCGACGTGGGCCACGTATTCGTCGTAGAAGTGTTCGAGCGTCGAGATCACGGGATTGGGCGACGTCTGCCCCAGTCCGCAGAGGGCCGTGTCTTTGATGACGCCGCTCAGGATGCGGAGCTGCTCCAGATCGTCCATCGAGGCTTTGCCCGCGGTGATCTTCTCCAGAATCTCGCTGAGGCGCTTGTTGCCCACGCGGCAGGGCGTACATTTGCCGCACGACTCCTCGACGATGAAGTCGAGGTAGAACTTCGCCACGGCCACCATGCAGTCGTCCTCGTCCATGACGATCATGCCGCCCGAGCCCATCATCGAACCGGCGGCCACGAGGTTGTCGAAGTCGATCGGCGTGTCGAGGTGCTTCTCCGTGAGACAGCCGCCCGAGGGGCCGCCCGTCTGCACGGCCTTGAAGCGCTTGCCGTTCTTGATGCCGCCGCCGATTTCGTAGATCACCTCGCGCAGCGTGGTGCCCATCGGCACCTCGATCAGCCCCACGTTGTTGATCTTGCCCGCCAGCGCGAAGACCTTCGTGCCCTTCGAACGTTCGGTGCCGATCGACGCGAACCACTCGGCGCCGCGCGTGATGATGACCGGCACGCTGGCCAGCGTCTCCACGTTGTTCACGTTCGTCGGGCACTCCAGATAGCCCGCCTCCGCCGGAAAGGGCGGCTTCATGGTCGGCTCGCCGCGCCGGCCCTCCATCGAGCGGATCAGCGCCGTCTCCTCGCCGCAGACGAAGGCCCCGGCGCCGTAGCGGATCTCGATGCGGAAGCTGAACTCCGTACCGAACACGCGCTCGCCGAGCAGTCCGCAGGCTTCGGCCTGCGCGATGGCCGTCCTCAAGCGCCGGACCGCCAGCGGATACTCCGCACGGATGTAGACCAGCCCCACGTCGGCTCCGATGCCGTACCCGCAGATCTCCATCGCCTCGATGATCGAGTGGGGGTCGCCCTCCATGATCGAACGGTCCATGAACGCGCCCGGGTCGCCCTCGTCGGCATTGCAGACCACGTATTTCCGGCCGGCGCGGCTGCGGCTCGTCAGCTTCCATTTGAGCCCCGTGGGGAAGCCGCCGCCGCCACGGCCCCGAAGACCCGACCGCTCGATCTCGCCGATCACATCGTCGGGCGTGCGTTCCGTCAGGCAGCGCGCCAGCGCGGCATAGCCGTCGCGCGCGATGTATTCGTCGATGTTCTCGGGGTCGATGAAACCGCAGTTGCGCAGCGCCACGCGAAGCTGTTTCTTGTAGAAATCCATATGCTTCGAGTCGCTCACGCGGCGGCCGTCCTTGGGGTCGCGGTAGAGCAGCCGCTCCACACGGCGGCTCCCCACGATATGTTCGGCGACGATCTCGGCCGCGTCCTCGGGTGCGACCTGCACGTAGAACGTGTTGTCCGGAATGATCTTAACGACGGGCCCCTTCTCGCAGAAACCGAAACAACCCGTCGCAATCGCCTCTACATCCCGCTCCAATCCGGCCGCGCGCAGCGCTTCGCGCAGCCGCTCGACGATCGTGCGGCTCGACGAAGCGTTGCACCCCGTGCCGCTGCAAACCAGTATTTGCATCTTCCGCGTCCCCGATGCGCGCCCGCATGTTTGCGCCGGGAAATTCCGGTCGCTTCTCTCCCGCAGATCGATCCGGGGCAGCGCAGCCGCCTTGATCCCTCCAGATCGGCCAGCGATCTTATTTTCTCCATAGAAAAGTTCGCAGTGTTGTCAAATTTCGTTCATGTGCGTGGAAATCTTCTGCAAGTTAAGAAAATAATCCGGCCCGCAAAACAAAAACGAACCATTCCGACGCTTCGTTTCGAAAATAAGCCGTCTCCGGCCGCTTCATTATTGAAATTTTCGATATCGTCCCGCCGCCGCACTTGCCTCTCTTCCGATCCGTTTGCCACCACGGACGGCCGTTCGTCCTCCGCCCCGGCTGCTCGGAACGGCACCGCCCGATAAAAAACCCGCGCCGGAGACGACGGATTCCCGAATTATTTCGTAATTTTGCGGATTACGAAACAAAACGAAAATCAAACCGCTATAACAATTATGTACAGAACCCATACATGCGGCTGCCTCAGAGCCGGAAACGTGAACGAAACCGTCATCCTCGCCGGCTGGGTGCAGAAGGTGCGCAATCTCGGAGCCATGACCTTCATCGACCTGCGCGACCGCTACGGCCTCACGCAGGTGGTCGTCGAGGAGCACTCGCCCGCCGAGGTGCGCGAGACGGCTGCGACGCTGGGCCGTGAATACGTCGTGCAGGTTACGGGCCGCGTCGTCGAACGTTCGTCGAAAAATCCCAAGATGCCCACGGGCGACATCGAAGTGGCGGCCGAGCGGATCGTCGTCCTCAACGAAGCCCAGACCCCGCCCTTCACCATCGAGGAGGTCTCCGACGGCGGCGACGACCTGCGCATGAAATACCGCTACCTCGACCTGCGGCGTCCGCCTTTGCAGCGCAACATGATCCTGCGGCACAAGATGGCGCAGGAGATCCGCCGCTTCCTCGACGCGGAAGGGTTCCTCGAAATCGAAACCCCCTATCTGGTCGGGTCCACGCCCGAGGGTGCGCGCGACTTCGTCGTCCCGAGCCGCATGAACCCCAACCAGTTCTACGCCCTGCCCCAATCGCCGCAGACGCTCAAGCAACTGCTCATGGTAGCCGGTTACGACAGATATTTCCAGATCGTGCGCTGCTTCCGCGACGAGGATCTGCGCGCCGACCGCCAGCCCGAGTTCACGCAGATCGACTGCGAGATGTCGTTCGTCGAGCAGGAGGACGTGCTCGAAATCTTCGAACGCTGGGCCAAGCACATGTTCCGCGAAGTGATGGGCATCGAATTCGCCGAACCGCTGCGCCGCATGCCGTGGATCGAGGCGATGGAGAAGTACGGCTCGGACAAGCCCGACCTGCGTTTCGGCATGGAGTTCGCCGACCTCACGGACCTCGCCCGCGGCCACGGATTCTCCGTCTTCGACGACGCGCAGTACGTCGTCGGTTTCGCCGCCCCGGGCTGCGCCTGCTACACGCGCAAGCAGATCGACGCCCTTACCGACTACGTGAAGCGCCCGCAGGTGGGGGCCAAAGGGCTCGTCTGGATCCGCATGGAGGCCGACGGCAGCGTCAAATCCTCCGTCGACAAGTTCTACACGCCCGACGAGGTGCGCGCCATGGCCGTTCGCTGCGGCGCCGGGGCCGGCGATCTGGTCCTCGTCCTCTGCGGCCCCAAGTTCAAGGCGCTCGCGCAGCTCTGCGCCCTGCGCCTCGAAGTGGCCCAGCAGCTCGGCCTGCGCGACCCGAAGCGGTTCGCGCCGCTCTGGATCGTGGATTTCCCGATGTTCGAGTGGGACGACGAGACGCAGCGCTTCTACGCCATGCACCACCCCTTCACCTCGCCCAAACCCGAGGACGTGCAATACCTCGAAAGCGACCCGGGCCGCGTGCGGGCCAACGCCTACGACTTCGTCTGCAACGGCACCGAGATCGGCGGAGGCTCGATCCGCATCCACGACGCCGCGCTCCAAGCCCGCATCTTCAAGGCGCTGGGCTTCACGCCCGAACGGGCGCAGGAGCAGTTCGGCTTCCTGATGAACGCCTTCAAGTTCGGCGCCCCGCCCCACGGCGGTCTGGCCTTCGGGTTCGACCGTCTGTGCTCGCTCTTCGGCGGCGCGGAGTCGATCCGCGACTACATCGCCTTTCCGAAGAACAACGCCGGCCGCGACGTGATGCTCGACGCTCCGTCGGCCATCGACCGATCGCAGCTCGACGAGTTGCGTCTCTCGCTGGTGAAACCCGAATAACACGACGAAGGCGAACCGTGAGACGACGCCTTTCCGCATCGAAAGGCATCGTCTCACGCCCTCCCCCGAGAGCAATCGCCGCCCTAAGGCACTCCATCAATAAGGAATAAAGACATGATCCGACTCAACGTTTTCGTCCGCACGACGGACGAACATCGCAACGAATTCGTCCGGCTGGCCCGCGAACTGGTCGCCGCTTCGCTCCGAGACGCAGGATGCGTGGCCTACGATCTATTCGAAAGCGCCACACGTGCCGACGTGCTGATGATTTGCGAAACATGGCGCGACGCCGAGGCGCTCGACGCTCACCGGCAGGCTCCCCATTTTCTCCGCATCGTTCCGCGCCTGCGCGAATTGGGCGAAATGAAGACCGAACGGTTCGCTTTTTAGCCGCCGCGCCCCCGCTTCGGCCGAATCCGGTCGCATGCAGTCTCGCGGAAACGGGTCCTGCTTAGGGATGAAGCCCGCTCCGGCCGGAGCGAAAAAAGGTTTCGGCGCACGGAGCTGCATGATTTTTGCGGTTCGCGGGAAACCCGCGGGAAAATCTCGACCTTCGGTTGCGTCTCAGATGCTTCCGCCCGGCAAAACCGAATTCATTTGCTTTTGCACCCGACTTATTCGTACCTTTGACTGCGTCTTAGATACTCCCGCCCGGCAAAATCAAATAAATTTGCTTTTGCTCTCGACTTATTCGTATCTTTGACTCCCGATAACTCCGATGCCTATGTCCGCTCCGCTCGCAGAACGCCTCCGCCCAAAAACGCTCGACCAATACATCGGCCAGTCGCATCTGGTCGGTCCGAACGGCGTATTCCGCAAATTCTTCGAAACGGGCAACGTGCCCTCGTTCATCCTCTGGGGTCCTCCGGGCGTGGGCAAGACCACCCTCGCGAAGATCGTCGCCACGCAGCTCCAGCGCCCCTTCTTCACGCTCTCGGCCGTTACGTCGGGCGTGAAAGACGTGCGCGAAGTAATCGAAGCGGCCAAAAAACAACGCTTCTTCGACGCCAAACCGCCCTTTCTGTTCATCGACGAAATCCACCGCTTCAACAAGTCGCAGCAGGACTCTCTGCTGGGAGCCGTCGAACAGGGGGTCTTCACGCTGATCGGCGCCACGACCGAAAACCCATCGTTCGAGGTGATCTCTCCGCTGCTGAGCCGCTGTCAGGTCTATGTGCTCAAACCGATGGAGGACGCGGACCTCGAAACGCTTCTCGACCGGGCCCTTACGACCGACGCCGAGCTGAAGTCCCGCGAGATCGAGGTGCACGAGACCGGCGCCCTGTTCCGCTTCGCGGGCGGCGACGCCCGCAAGCTGCTCAACATCCTCGACATCGTGATCGGCGCATCCGACGGCAAGGTAACGATCACCGACCGCTACGTTACCGACTGCCTCCAGCAGAACATCGCCCTCTACGACAAAAACGGCGAACAGCACTACGACGTCATCTCGGCCTTCATCAAATCGGTTCGCGGCAGCGATCCCAACGCGGCCGTCTACTATCTGGCGCGGATGCTGGCCGGAGGCGAAGAACCGCGCTTCATCGCCCGCCGGCTGGTGATCCTCGCCGCGGAGGACATCGGTCTGGCCAACCCCAATGCGCTGCTGCTGGCCAACGCCTGTTTCGACACGGTCCACAAGATCGGGATGCCCGAGGCGCGCATCCCGCTGGCCGAAACGACGATCTACCTCGCCGCCAGCCCCAAGAGCAATTCGGCCTACGCAGCCATCAACAAGGCCCTCGCCCTCGTCGAACACGACACGACGAACCGTCCCGTGCCGCTGCACCTGCGCAACGCACCGACCCGCCTCATGCAGCGCGAAGGCTACGGCAAAGATTACAAATATGCGCACGATTACGCGGGCGGCTTCGCCGAACAGGAGTTTCTGCCCGAGACGCTCGCGGGCACCAAATTCTACACGCCCAACGAAAGCAACGCACAGGAACTCAAAATCGCCGAACGCATCCGCGAACTCTGGAAAGACAAATATCGGTAACACCCGGCGGCCCCGCTCCGCGAACGGACGGTCCGTTCCGCTTCCGGCCGATCCGCAGAACAGCAGGACAGTCCGCCGTTCGTCCCTAACCGCGCACGTCCGCCCCGGCCGGATCAAACGGATCGCCGGCCCTACCGCCGCCTTTAACTTCATCCCGGATATTTCCGCCCGGCAAAATGCAAATAGATTTGCTTTTGCGCCCGACTTATTCGTATCTTTGTCCGAAAACCCATCCGCTCATGAAACGCATCGGCATCCTCTCCGACACCCACGGCACTTTCGACGCTCCGCTGCAGGAATTCCTGCGCGACGTGGACGAAATCTGGCACGCCGGCGACATCGGCTCGCCCGAGCTCGCAGACCATATCGCCCGCTTCAAACCGCTGCGGGCCGTATACGGCAACATCGACGGAGGTGCCGTGCGGCTCGCATGGCCCGAGTTCGCCTCGTTCCGCTGCGAGGAGGTACCCGTGCTGATGACCCACATCGGAGGCTATCCGCGCCGCTACGATCCGCGCGCGCTGCAAAAGATCGAAACCCTGCGGCCCAAACTCTTCGTCGCGGGACACTCCCACATCCTCAAAGTCGTCTACGACCCCGTACACGACCTGCTGCACATCAACCCGGGGGCCGCGGGCTGCTACGGGTTCCACAAGGTACGCACCGCCGTTCGTCTCACGATCGACGGCGCCGACATGCGCGACATGGAGGTGGGCGAATGGCCC
>NZ_FCNT01000076.1 GCF_900021155.1 Alistipes sp. CHKCI003 | reverse complement strand
GCTGTTCTCCGATCCGAAAAATCGGACGCTCCGCCGTGCACGGCGGCACGGCGGAAGCGTCCGCCCCCAAAGGGGACTCCACATTTCGCCAACCGGCTGAAAAGTCGTTCGGTCGGTACCGCACGGCTCGTGCCCCCGAACTCCGCCGCACAGCCCCGTGCGGCGGAGGCGTCGATTGATCCTCGGGTGAACCATACGATAGAAAAAACGGGTGCGGAACCGTCGAGGGATAAATCGGTGACGCAACGTCGACGTGAAGAATTCATTTGTCCCGCACCCGGAGCGTTTGCAATGCCGCGGCCGATACGCGCATACCGATTCCGCCCGCCGGCGGTCGTTCGGCGGGTGCAATCCGTATGATGTAATGTATTCGGCAAATGGCGGTGCATGACGGTTTCGGGTTAGTGGATGATGCGCCCGCAGAAAATAAAAAGGGGGCGCGGTGTCAGCCCCTAACAGTCGGTCTTGGAGTTACCTTCAGATGAGAGCTGTCCTACGCCCCAGTCAAGCCCTACCCAAAACAAGGGTAGGACATAACCGGGAACTGACAACCATTATACCATCTGATTAAACATCCTCCGAAGAGGTCTCCAAGTTTACTGTTAGGTATAAAGAGTTGTTTACCCTTTATAGTTATGTCCGTCGGCTATGCCGAGTTATCGAAATACCGTTTCATAGTCCGTTCCGTTTCTTTTAAGCGGCTCTTGCCGCCTCCGTCGGAAACTCGCAGGCTATTTGCAGCAACGATGCAAATATAGCAAATTATCCTGCAAATGACAGCTCGTGCCAAAATATTTGCCGATTTTTTTCATAATTTTGTGGATATGAAACAAAGCATCGGATTTTTACCCGAAAACAAGCGGCAGGATTTGCAGCAGCTTGTCGATTTGATCCGTATCCACATTAAGGATGTGGGCATGGTGATCCTGTTCGGCAGTTACGCGAAAAACAAGTACGTCGATTACGACCAGCGCATCGAGTTCGGCACGCCGACCTACTACATGAGCGATTACGACCTGCTCGTTCTGACCCGCAAGCAGATCGGCGCGATTCAGTATTCGCTCTACGCGAAGATCAAAGACCGCTTTTTCGAGAATAAAAACCGACCGTTTCATACGCACCCCCAATTCATCAACTACGGAATCGACGAGTTCAATCATGCGCTGACCAAGGCGCACTATTTCGAAACGGAGATCAAACGCGACGGCATCCTGCTCTATGATTCGGGGCAGTACAAACTGGCGCGGCGGCGCAAACTCGATTTTGTGGAGATTAAGGAGCGAGCTCAAAAATATTTTGATCGACGATTTGATCGTGGCATCAGTTTTTTGCGCAATGCTCACCATGATATTGAAGATGGAGATTTGCTGATGTGTGCATTTAATTTACATCAGACTACTGAAAATCTCTTACATACAATATCCTTAGTCTTTATCCTATACAGTCCGAAGAATCACGATCTGGACGAATTGATCCGAAGCTGCAAGGCATACACGATCGAATTGTGCCGGGCATTTCCGCGCAACACGCCCGAGGAGGAACGCTTGTTCGACCTGCTGCAACGATCCTACATCGAATCGCGCTACAATCCCGATTTCGAGATCACGAAGGCCGACATCGAGGCCCTTGTGCCGAAAGTCGAACGCCTGCGCGACATCGTGGAGAAAGTCTGCCGCGAACAAATCGCCTTCTATGGTCATCAAATCAAGAAATAAAACGATCCCGACCTCCCCGAACCGATGGAAGAACTCACTACGATCCAAAGCAAAATCTACGAAATCCGCGGCCAGCGCGTGATGCTCGACTTCGACCTTGCGGCACTCTACCAAGTTACGACCAGTGCATTGAATCAAGCCGTAAAACGTAACATCGAACGATTTCCGGAAGAGTTCATGTTCCGCATTTCGGAAATTGAATGGAAAAATATGTCATCACAATTTGTGACGACATCCAGAGTGAAGCGGCCGAAGGCAGCCCTACCTTATGCTTTTACCGAACAGGGAGTTGCGATGCTTTCTGCGGTATTGCGCAGTGGAATGGCAATACAAGTAAGTATCTCTATTATGAAAGCATTTGTCGCCATGCGCAATTATATTACGACAGCTACAACCGTTACTTCGGAATTGGCTGAAATCCGGGCGAAGCTGGCTCTGCTGGAGCGTGCGGACGAAGATAATGCCGAGGCGGTGAACGATCTTTCGGAGGATATGCGCAGGGAGCTGGACAACATCTACGAAGCCATCGCGGCCCTGTCGGTCAAAGTTCCCGAGGCCCGCAAAAAGCCCCGGCCAATCGGGTTCAAACTCCCGAAGGAAGAGAAATAACCGTTCATTTTGCCCGAACCGATGGAAGAACTCACTACGATCCAAAGCAAAATCTACGAAATCCGCGGCCAGCGCGTGATGCTCGACTTCGACCTTGCGGCACTCTACCAAGTGGAAACGCGCGTTTTGAAACAGGCCGTGCGCCGAAATATCGAACGATTCCCGGGAGATTTCATGCTCCGCCTATCGGCCGATGAAGCTAACCGACTGATAAACATAGGGAGATCACAAAATGTGATACCCCCTGATTACAACATCGGATCGACCGAAATGTTTGCTTTTACAGAAGAAGGAGTAGCCATGCTTTCAGCCGTTCTTAAAAGCCTACCAGAGGAACGACAGAGTCTTTGCCTTCGTTATCATAAATAAAACCGTGTCGAATGAAGAATGGGCCTTGCCGACGGCAACACCCATTCCCCAGCTGGATACAGCTTGCTTATTTGCAGGCTTCGAGCGAAACCTTGCGGAACTCTTTCATCCGCTTGCCCAGTTCTAGAGCGGCTTTGCGGGCACGGGTGCCGGCTGCCTTGTTGTTCTTGGTGAGTTGAAGCTGAGCGTCAATTTTGAATGTTTCCATCAGGGCTTCGATGTCTTTGAGTAATGCTTCCATTTTTATTGGGCTTTTCGTTTTACAAAATGTTGAATGAACGTGCAAATTTAACAAAATTAGGTTAATTCGCTAATTTCCGGTATGAACAAGTAAAAGGTTCGTCCGACTGAAAGCACGCGGATGACGTGCCGACGTTTCCCCAAAAAAGAAATAAACAGAAACAACGGGACAGAACTTATACCTGCCCCGTTATCGTATAATTACGCCCCGAAGTGGCCGGAACGCGGACTATTTCACTTTGGCAGCAAAGGCTTTCGAGGGCTTAAAGGCCGGGATCGTATGGGCAGGAACGATCATCGTCGTATTCTTGGAGATGTTACGCGCCGTTTTGGCCGCCCGATGTTTCAGCAGGAACGTGCCGAAACCGCGCAGGTAAACATTCTCACCGCCGATCAGGGAGTCCCGGAGCTGCTCCATGAATCCTTCCACTATACTCGTTACAATTCCTTTCTCAATGCCGGTCTGCTCCGCGATCCGGCTTACGATGTCCGCCTTTGTCATATCCTTATCGTTTATAGGTTCATTATGATTTATTCCGGTTGCGCTTCGGGCAGGAACGCCGCGAAGATTCTGCGCAGTTCCTTTTCCGATAACCGGTTGCTGCGGATCGTTACCACGCCCTCTGCCGCCTCGGCTGTCAGACGGCCTCCCGTTACGGCACGGCCATCCGCCCCGACATAGAAAGCCGAAGGGTCGGCCCCGCCCGCCGCAATATCGGTCGCACCGTCCGGTTCCGATCGTCCGTTTCGCCATAATCCCAATCGGCAGTGCAAAGATACTCTTTTTTCCGCCAGTTCGCAGCGCCATGTCCGTTCCCTGTGCCAACGGTTGCCATGCCGACGCCAACGGCTGCCACAGCGGCACCGCATCGCCGTCCGCATCGTCTTAAATTAGCGTAGAACCATTTAATAACGAGTCGATTATGTCGCAGGAAGACGATTTGAGGGGGTTGGCCAAGGTCATGGATTTCATGCGGGCCCTGAGTATTTTATTCGTGGTAATCCACATCTACTGGTTCTGCTACGGGCAGATTCTGGCGTGGAACGTCGATATAGGCGTGATAGACAGGATTCTGCTCGGCTTCGACCGCACGGCGGGACTGTTCGGCAGCATACTCTACACCAAATTTTTCGCCGTGCTCTTTCTCAGCCTCTCGTGCCTCGGCACCAAAGGGGTCAGGGAGGAGGAGATCACATGGCGCCGGATCATCGCGGCACTCGCAGCCGGCTTCGTACTCTTCTTTTTCAACTGGTGGCTGCTCGACCTACCGCTGCCGCTGTCCGCCGTCACGGGGTTCTACATCCTGACGCTATCGGCCGGATATATCTGCCTGCTGATGGGCGGCGTGTGGATGAGCCGGCTGTTGAAGAACAACATGATGGACGATGTGTTCAACAACGAGAACGAATCGTTCATGCAGGAGACGCGCCTCATCGAGAACGAATACTCGGTGAACCTACCGACGCGGTTCTACTATAACAAGCGGTGGCACAACGGCTTCGCCAACGTCGTAGTGCCGCAGAGAGCCTGTATCTGCGTCGGCGTTCCGGGGTCGGGCAAGAGCTACGCCGTCGTCAATCAATTCATCAAGCAGCAGATCGAAAAGGGGTACACGATGTACGTTTACGATTTCAAGTTTCCCGACCTCGCGGAGATCGCCTACAACCACCTGCTGATGCACCAAGAAGGCTACAAGAAGGTACCGACCTTCTACGTCATCAATTTCGACGACCCGCGCCGCTCGCACCGCTGCAACCCGATCAACCCCTCCTTTATGAACGACATCTCGGACGCCTACGAGAGCGCCTATACCATCATGCTGAACCTGAACAAGACATGGGTGCAGAAGCAGGGCGATTTCTTCGTCGAAAGCCCGATCATCCTCTTCGCCGCCGTGATCTGGTTCCTGCGCATCTACGACGGGGGACGGTACTGCACCTTTCCGCACGCCATCGAGTTCCTGAACAAACGCTACGAGGACATCTTCCCGATTCTGACGAGCTATCCGGAGCTGGAAAATTATTTGAGTCCCTTCATGGATGCGTGGCTCGGCGGGGCGCAGGATCAGTTGCAGGGCCAGATCGCCTCGGCCAAAATCCCGCTCTCGCGCATGATCTCCCCGCAGCTCTACTGGGTCATGTCGGGCGATGACTTCACGCTCGACATCAACAATCCGGACGATCCGAAGGTGCTGGCGGTGGGCAACAACCCCGACCGGCAGAACATCTACGGCGCGGCCCTCGGCCTCTACAACAGCCGTATCGTGAAGCTCATCAACAAGAAGGGGCAGCTCAAATCGTCGGTCATCATCGACGAGCTGCCGACGATCTACTTCAAGGGCCTCGACAACCTGATCGCCACGGCCCGGAGCAACAAGGTGGCCGTGCTGCTCGGATTCCAAGATTTCAGCCAGCTCAAGCGCGACTACGGCGACAAGGAGGCCGCCGTGGTGATGAACACCGTCGGCAACATCTTCTCCGGGCAGGTGGTGGGCGAAACGGCCAAGATGCTTTCGGAGCGGTTCGGCAAGGTGCTGCAAAAGCGGCAGAGCATGACCCTGAGCCGCAACGACAAATCGACCTCCATATCGACGCAGATGGACAGCCTGATCCCGGCCTCGAAAATCTCGACGCTCACGCAGGGGATGTTCGTCGGGGCCGTGGCCGACAGCTTCGAGCAGCCTATCGAGCAGAAGATATTCCACGCCGAAATCGTCGTGGACAGCGCGAAGGTCAAGGCCGAGACGGCCCGCTACGAGAAGATACCCATAATCACCGATTTCACGGACGAGAACGGCACGGATCGCATGCAGGAAACGATCAAGGAGAACTACGACCGCATCAAGGCCGAAGCCGCGGAGATCGTCGATAAGGAACTCGACCGCCTGCGCAAAGACCCCGTGCTGTGCAAGCTGCTGCCGCCGGAGCAAGGAGCATAAAAAGACGGAATTGTGTCAAAACGCAGATTTTTGATACATCCCTATCTCGGTCAGGGTTTAGTAAGATAACGAGAGTGCAGAAAAAGAGCAAGTATTTTATTTACAGTATATTAGTTCTCTGTTTTGCATATGCTTGGAGTAATAGAAGCAGCAAAATCGGGCAGGTTTAACGGTAAGTTCAGCTACTTATCCGTTACTTGTCCGAAATGCTTTGTTTTTTGCAAAATATTATTTTTCAACATTTTACATCGAACTTCCGCATAACAAATAACTTGACTTAACGTTTGACAAACCCTCAATGTTCGAGTTATCATGCAACGCAGCGCTTTCCAAGTCTTTTTCTACGTAAGAAGGCTGTCGGAAAAATACGGTCAGGTCCCCATTATGGTTCGGTATCACGATCAATGGCACGATGTCGCGGTTTGGCTGCAAACTCTCCGTTCGCGCCTCACTCTGGGATGCCAAGGCTAACCAAAGCGGCAGGCAAAAGCCTCGAAGCCCAGCACATCAACGAAAAGCTGGAAAATATCAAGACCAATATATCGGTAAACGGGATCAACGCCTCTGCGATCGGAATTCGTATGTCACGGCCGAAAAGATCCGCAACGCCAGCCTCGGTATGGGCGATGACTGCCGCCTGCTGCAGATTTTCAACGAATACCTTGCGGACTTCCTCAAACGTATCGATAAAGATCGTGCTTATTCCACCTACGAGGATTACTGTCTGCGTCGCAGGCGTCTTGCCGCTTTCCTCGAATATGAATACCATGTCAAGGACATTCCTTTCAAAGAGCCGAAAGGTGACTTTATCGACAAGTTCGTCGTTTACCTCTCCACGGTAAAAGGTATTGCTTCCGGAACGATCCATGCCGGGGTCAAAAAAACTTCGTCTGATGACCTATACGGTGTATAAGAACGGCTGGGTTTCCGTCGACCCTTTCGCGGGATTCCATGTCAAACCGACATACGCCGAACGTCGTTATCTTCCCTGTAACTGGAACAGTCGTTCATCGTAAAATTCCACGCCTATCTGCATCATGACCTCGGCATGTTCTCCAACGACTTATCCGGATTCAACTGCCTGAAATACATGGTCAATACGGCCTTCAACAACGGCTGGATACCTCGCAATCCCTTAGTACTCTACCGCTTTACTTTTCCGCAATGTGCGGAATCTTTGCGGTGTCCGGGCGACGAGGCCGTATCATTGCTGCCGATGGGGTTCTCGACAGACCGCAGCTGAAGATGATACAGAACGTTGGCGGCGATTTCAGCACTTTCTATCGTACACTTATGCAGGAAGCGTTCGCAAAGAGTGCCGTAAACGGGCTGTCGAAGAAAGAACGTTTTAGACTCGAAGATAAAGCAAATTAGAAGGCGAAGCATCATATGACATAGCAATACAGTATTGGAGAAATAAGCTGTAAATTATATCTTTGCCCCTGCTAAAACAATCCTCCTCATTATGAAACGAACGATAATTCTATCTGTTTTCACCTTGCTGGTGTTCGGCAGCTGCCAGAGAAACAGTACTGTTGAATTACGGTTGAATCATGCGGAAGAACTGATGTCGGAACATCCTGACAGTGCTTGGCATATACTCGAATCCATCGACCGGAAAGCACTCGATTCCCGACGCATAAGAGCCCGTCACGCTCTTTTGTCGTCACAGGCACTTGACAAAAATTATATAGATGTAAACAATGATTCTTTAATCCGTATTGCTATTGACTATTACGCGAATCATGGCAGTTATGAAGACCGGGCTAAAGCATATTACTATCACGCGATAGTTCAAGGTAACGCTTCAAATACAGAGGCAGCCATCAAAGCTCTCGTTATGGCCGAGGAATATGCCAAGAAAACGAGAGACACTCTCTTGAACGGTTTAATATTTTCGTATCTCGGGGACCAGTACTATAGTCAATATAGCTTTGATGGAGCCATTGCAGCTTATTCTTCTGCAATTCCCTTCTTCGAAACTCTCAATAATAAAACTTACCTTTTATACGTATTATGGAGAAAAGGTGTATCGCTGAATTTGGCCGATAATCCACAACAAGCTATCGAGTGTCTATCCGAAGCGCAAACGATCGCGGTAGATTTGGAAGACCTCCCCGCAATCTTGGATATTACAGCTTCCATCGGAGGAATAAAAATAGGTAGGAACGACGATATAGCATCCTTACAAACTTATAAACAAGATATATTCAATATATATAACAGATATGCTGATGGAGAAATTCCGGTGGAGCATTATCCTCTTATCGGATATATTTATTGGCAGGAGGGACGGATCGACTCCGCCCGTATATTGTGCAATCGATACTATTCGCTCCAACCTCATATAACATCATTGAATGTGGGCGTTTTGAGTATTCTGTCTCAGGTTGAAGAATCGGATGGCAATTATAAAAAAGCGTTATTTTATGAACGTTTGTACTCCAATTATTCCGATTCTCTCAATATGGAATGGCGTAATAACCTGGTGCAAAATCTCGAACGGAAATATAGAACCGAATATTTTCAAAAGTCGTATGCCGCATTGAAAAAGACGAGCTGGTATGCAATGGTATCTTTGATTTTGGTTATTGCAATAATCATAATTCTTGCAGCGGTTGTAATTGCGTCTTACAAACGGGCCATATATCGAAAAAATCAGGAACTCAGCGAATATGAACATTATATAAAGGAAAGTAAAACGCATTATGCGGAACTGACCCATGAGTATAATGAAATCAAAAGGAATCTGAAGATTCCCAATGAGCATTCTCAAACTTTATTTGTCATCTTGGAGAATAGAATCAAAAGTCTGCAAAAATTACTGGAATTGGCATCTATTTGTGAAACGAATCCAGATAATTTTTACAGACAATTCAAGGAACATCTCAAGGTCGCTTCCGGGAAAAATCAAGAATTGGCGAATGATGTGATTGCTATCGCGAACTTATCCTGTCATGGAATAATTGACTATTTACAAAAGTCATATCCGGCACTTTCACAACGCGAACTTTGCTATTGCGGGTTTATTTGTTTGGGATTTTCTCCGGAAAGTATTCGGATTTTATATAATCATACGAATACTTATAGCATCTATACACTGCGAAGCAAGATTCGCAGTAAATTGGGAATAACGAACGATTCGTCGAACCTTGAAAAATACATCGTAGAACTGAAAAAATATCTGGGCAAAACAGTTGACTTTATGCAACTATTTGTATTTCAATAAAATACCCCCCCCCGCAGAGTTATCTGTGGGGGATTTTTATTTTATTATACTGAAAATCAAACACTTACGCATAATGTTCCGGTGCATAATATGGGTATATGATTTTTATTATACATATAATTGATAATCAAATAATTGCAAATCATAGTATAATATCGAAATGTATGGTTTTTTAATATTTTTCCCATTTCAAATTTTTAAATTTGACATACACAATTACTAATATAAACATAGAAAAATGAAAAGGATTATTCTTCTTATGTTTCTGAGTTTTCTTGCGTGTGGAGAACTCGTTGCGGCCAATGAAATTAGCCGGGAAGTAAAAATCAAAATTGTTATTTTAGGAGGAGATAGGCCTCGCCCCCGGTCAGAACAAAGCTGGGATATCGTGGCTGCCGAATTGAACGGCAACCTATTATTTATTAATTTCTATGAAACCGTCGGCAAGGTTACAATTACGGTGAAAAATTCATATGGACAAATCGTCTGTTCGCATCCTTGCGATACGACATTCGAGCCGGTAGTAATCATGAATGTCCCGGTTGATAAGGATAATTATACCATCAATATTATCGGAGACCAGATAGAAGCTTACGGAGAGTATTACTTATAGAACGCCCATTATAATAATCAATTGAATGTGGTCTGACATAAAGGGTATTTAATTATTGAAATTCGGATTGCGCAGTCCTGAGGGAGGTTGTCGAAAATCCTTAAAAAGAGTAGACACTAATACTAATTTTTACAATGTTATGAAACGTTTTGAAGTAATCAACGGTTCGAAGTTCGAACGCCTTTCGCATGCAGAAATGGCCTCTGTAAAAGGCGGCGAATTCTGCATTTCCTGCATGAAGCGAGACCGCAAGGTCATGATCGGTTCTAATAATAAGGGAGATTTCATTATTCATATAGGAAAGAACTGGGGTAAATTGAGTGAGTAGATTATCCTATGTTAAAGTCCTTTCTTACAGAGACTTCCTATTGAAAATTTTGATGGTATGGATTAAAATCCATACCATCAAAATTAAAATCGCTTAAATTGATAATTATGAGATATTTAGTATTTATATTATCATTTACTTTATTGAACATCAATATAAGTAATGGGAGTGAAAAATGGGGAAACGACAGTTTGAGATCAGTGCTTGAAAGCAGGACCATAAGAGCGAACGAAAACGGGTTCCTCGTCTTTGACGTTCTGACACCCCGGACAGAAATCAAAGATTTATTCGCTTTTCCGGCTCATCCGGCTTTCGATTCGCTGTTAACCCCGGAAAAAAAAGCGGAAATCAGGCGCGCGATCGAGGCCCGATGCGATGAAATAGGAAAAGACTCTTTATTGACCGCCGATCTCTTCTATGTAATGCGCCCTTATTTCGATTGGCTCCATCACATAGATCCTCATTTTCGCATTTGGGAGTCCATGCCCATCGGCGGTACGAAACGGGACTTTCGAAGAATCAACAAATCAATGAAATGCCCCGCCTTCAACGTTGTGGTTATTAATGACACGGTCGTCATAAACAGGTCGATAGACCCTCTTTTTATGAAAGGGGATATGCTCCTGTCCGTCAACGGTATTCCTGTAAGCCGCATGCTTCCGTATGCATATGAAGATCGCTACAATCGCCTTGATCTGCTTATGCGGTATTATTATTTTTCTTATCCAACTTCGAATTATACGATTCGATTGATTCGGAACGGGAGCGCATTCACAGTCAATACTTCAGGTGAGGCTACGGATAAAGCCGTTTTCGATTTAGACATCTCCGAATCAATGGATAACAATATCCGCAGATATAAAAATGCTCGATGTGGCTATATTGCCATTCCCAAATTCTTCCCAAACAACGATCGCTTGTTCAAACTGTTACGATCTTCCATCAGGCAATTTAAAACGGACGGTTGTACTTCTGTCATACTTGATCTGCGTAAAAATCAGGGCGGCAGTGGTCATAACTTTGATAAGATACTTTCTATTTTCATCGATAAGCCCACAATTCCCTACTTGAAAAATCAAAGATTGAAAGTATCTGAAGAGACCCTGCAGGATTATGATTTTCTGACGACCGATTCGCTTGGGAAAGTGGTTGAAATACCCCGACAATACGTAACGACCCGAATCACACTGGATCCTGCATGTTATGTCGGAGACATGAAATATTATGTTTTGATGAGCAAAGATACAGGATCGATAGCCGCTTCATTTTGCAATATTCTACAATTTAATGACGCGGCATCGCTCGTAGGAGAGCCTCTTTTACACAATGCCCTGAAATACGGAGAAGAAATAAATGGCGAAGCGTTGCTTCCGACACTACTGATTCCTACGTCAATCTCGACGGTCGAATTTGACGAATACACCTGCGCCGTCGATGGAGTGCTCATGCCCGACATCGTCATTCCATACGTAGCACGGGATTACCTTTCGGGACGGGATGCCATGCTCGACAAATTGCTGGAAATCATTGAATCCAACCCAATAAATTAAAAGTACATGACCGATCTGAAATGGTCTCGTTTCAATTTTCCGGTCGAGACGGAAAAACATCGGAAATATTTGTACAGCAGTCGCTCCAATAGCTTAATCGCATTGGATGACTCGTTGTATGCGAGCCTCTTGTTTTTATCTCGGGATAATGGAACGTCAATTTTGTCGGCATTTTCCGAAGAGGAAATAGAATATCTGAAAAAGATATATGCACTGGTCGAAGATGATGATGCTTTGGTAGACATTCTTCATCATCAAAGCATGTCTCGGTTGTATTCGAAAAAGACCATGGTTTTGACCATTGCACCTACTCAAAGTTGCAATTTTGCTTGTACGTATTGTTTCGAGAAATGGCGTCAGTCGGGTGCGCTTTCGAATCGGACCGAAGATGCGATTATAAACTATATCAAGCATCTAAAGCAGGAGGATGGCCTTGAATCCGTCAATCTTACATGGTATGGCGGTGAGCCGTTATTGCAATATAAAAGGGTTATCTCATTAGCTCGAAGAATCGATGAATTGGGACTGAAAATCAATGAGAACCTGCTGATAACCAATGGATATTTCTTCACGCCGGAAGTTGTCGAAAAACTGGTCGAAGCTAAAATCTCGGAAATCCAGATAACTCTCGATGGGTTCAGGGAAACTCATGATATTCGGCGACCTTTGATTAATGGAAAAGGAACATTCGATACGATTATCAAAAATTTGGATGATTATTATAACAGCCGCTTCAGGGGTGCATTCGCCATTGCGATTCGGGTAAATATCGACAATCGGAATTACGATAGCTTTATGGAAATATACAGATGGCTGAATGACAGATATAAATCTAAAAAGCTAATCGTATACCCCGGAATCGTGGTTCTGGATGAAACCGATTGCAACGCTTCGACGTGCTTGAGTCGAAATGCCGTAACGGATATTTTCCTCGATTTATTTACCAAATACGGAGTAGTCACGGAGGAATTATATCCCGATGATGTGAATATGGAATGCATGACCCGCAGTCCGTATAGCATGCTTATCGGCAGTCAAGGCGAAATTTATAAATGTTATGAAGACCTCGGAAATAAAGAGCTGACCGTAGGGAACATCAATGACCCGGAGGTATGGCACAATTACGAATTAATTGCGAAATATGCCGTAGGAATTGACCATTATAACGATCCGGAATGCCGTAAGTGCAGTTATTTGCCTATATGCCGAGGCGGTTGTCCCATTCGTCGTTTCGAGAATGTATATAAAGGGAAACATAACGATTGTTGCACGCCGTTCAAAGGCCGCATAAAAGACTATATTGAACTATACTCGAAAATTCTTAACGACTAATCGGATATGGTCTTCCCCTCTTTTACCCAGCTCGATGCGATGGATTGCGGCCCGACGTCGCTGAAAATCGTCGCGCAATACTATGGCAAGCACTACTCTCTGCAAAATTTGCGCGAGCGGTGTCACATTACGCGCGAAGGAGTATCACTCTTGGGTATCAGCGACGCCGCGGAGTCGATCGGTTTCCGCACCACGGGGGTAAAGATGACTTGGGAACAATTGCGGGAGAAGGCTACACTTCCTTGTATCGTACATTGGAATCAGCAACATTTTGTGGTCGTTTATAAAATCGTCAAAATCCATAATGATTGGGAGATTCACATTTCCGATCCAGCCGCAGGACTGTTGAAATACAGAGAAGCCCAATTTCTGAAATCGTGGATACAAAGCGATTGTAAATCATTCAACATATCGGACAGTTCAGCAGCTGCGCCTTCTGCTGCATCCCGATATGGCATCGCCCTGCTTCTGGAGCCCACACCGACCTTCTACCGCGAGAAAGGCGACGAAGACAAGCGGCTGAAACTGGGTTATCTGCTGCAATACCTGCGGCCCTACAAAAACTACCTTGCACAGCTCGCGCTGGCGATGCTCACGGCCAGCGTGCTGAGCCTGATCCTGCCGTTCCTCACGCAGTCGGTCGTGGACAAGGGCATCGGCACGGGCAATCTCTCGTTCGTGGTGATGATGCTCGTCGCGCAGGTGGTGC
>NZ_FCNT01000013.1 GCF_900021155.1 Alistipes sp. CHKCI003 | reverse complement strand
GTTCTGGACCGTTCGTCGGCCTCTTTGTTTGAGAGGGGGCCTGTCGCGGCGGAATCGGCGCCCGTCCATCCGTGCGGGACGGCGGACGGTTTTACATAGCCTGTCCTCTTTCCCTATCGCTATCCGCTTCGGCGAATTCCGGACGGGAACTCGGTTCGCTCCGTTCGTTCGCTCCGTTCCTTGGCCCGTCGGCTCCGCTCGGCGGGCCGGATTCCCCGTCGCGGGTTCGGGAAGGCTTTCGAGCCGCGGATTTCCGTGCACACGGTTTCGAGGCAATGTCCTGTTTCGGGAGCATGCACCGGTTTCGCTTCCGCTGCATACATCGCGCCGCTCTTCTGCACACCGTGCCGGAAACGCTCCGGGACCGGCTGAAACGTGTTTTTCCGCCGTATGTAGCGGAACGCTGCACCTGCACCGAAAGCGCCTCCGCTCACCGGAAGGCGTGTTGCAGAGCTCCTTCCCGCTTCGCGGCTTGCTCAGCCTGTCCGCCGACCAGCCCGCCTGTCAGTCCGCTTGCCATCCTTCTTGCGCCCCCCTGTCAGTCAGTCTGCCCGTCTCGTCGTCCCGTCGGTTTATCAGTCTGCCTGTCTGACAGTCAGCTTATCTGCTTGTCTGTCTCCCGGTCTGCCTGCTCGGTTTCCGTCAGCCTGTCCGTTTCGTCTTCCCGTCGGTTTATCAGTCTGCCCCGTCTGACTGTCAGCCTATCTGCTTGTCTGTTTCCCGGTCTGCCTGCTCGTTTTCCGTCAGTCTGTCCGCTTCGTCTTCCCGTCGGTTTATCAGTCTGCCCCGTCTGACTGTCAGCCTATCTGCTTGTCTGTCTCCCGGTCTGCCTGCTCGGTTTCCGTCAGTCTGTCTGTTTCGTCTTCCCGTCGGTTTATCAGTCTGTCCGCCTGTCTGTTATCCATCCTGTTTGCCAACCTGCCTCTCCCTTCCAGCCGATCCGGCGGCTGCGAGATCGCAGCACTGCCTTCCGGCGCGACTTCCGCCGATCGGCCCGCGGACGGAGGTTCGTTTCTCAAAGATAACGAATTCAACCCGATTTTGCAATACCGGCAACGGAAATTCGGAGTATTCGTCCGGGGCATGGAAAATCGGATCCGGAATAGGAAGTAGGAATAGGAAGTAGGAATAGGAAGTAGGAATAGGAATAGGAATAGGAATAGGAATAGGAATAGGAATAGGAATAGGAATAGGAAGAGGAAGAGGAAGAGGAAGAGGAAGAGGAAGAGGAAGAGGAAGAGGAAGAGGAAGAGGAAGAGGAAGAGGAAGAGGAAGAGGAAGAGGAAGAGGAAGAGGAAGAGGAAGGAGGCCGACATATAAAAAAACTGCGCCGGCAGGCGGCGCAGCGGGTCGGCACACTATTCCACGACCTCTTCGAAACTCTCTTTTCCGACGCCGCAAAGCGGGCATACCCAATCGTCGGGAATCTCTTCGAACGGCGTGCCCGGGGCGATACCGCCATCGGGGTCTCCTACGGCGGGATCGTAGATCCAGTCGCAGACGGTGCATCTGTACTTTTTCATAGGTCGATACTTTTAACTGTTATATAACGGTGTTTGCTTCCATTGCGGCAAGTGCGGTGCCGCACCGCTTCAAAGATAGAAAAAAATCGGGGAACGGACCGTATTCCGAAGATATTTCGGTCGATCACGGTCCGGTGCCGACCGGAACGTGCGATGGATGACGCCTTTCCTCCCGTTTCGCATCATTTCGCGTCTCTCGGCCCCCGTGGAGCGAAAAAACGGAGAACGACCCCTGAAGGTCGTTCTCCGGATCGGGTTTCCGTCTTTCGGACGCTCGGTTCGCCGAAGCAGATCGTTGAATCCGGCCGCTCTGCTGCGGATCTGCGGCGTCCTCCGACGGCGGCCTGTCCCTCGTTTCCGGGTCGGAAACCGGTGCGGTTCGAATGAGCCGTCCGGCTTCGGAATCGGGGGCGAGGCCTGTTACTGGAAAATATTAAAGATCGAAGTCCCCATACCCTTCATAGTCGGAGCCGATGATATGCAATGTGTAGAAACCTGCTTCGAGTGCGACGTTCAGGCACACCTGCGGTTCGAGCGAACTGTCGCATGTATAACGGGTCAGTGTTCGTCCCGTCGAGTTGTCCGTTACGCTGACGGTAACCGTTCCCACGTTGCGGTTGAACCAGATTTCCAGCAGGGCGAGGTCGGTCGTGTAATGAGCTTCGACGGTCGCTTGTGCGGAGGTCGTCATCGGCGGTGTCGGCGGCGTCTTATCCGTAATCGGAATATCCTGCTCTTTTTTCGGCGGATCGAGCGGTTGGACGGTTGCGGCGGTCGCCGACGCTACGAACAAAAGCGAGGCTGCGACGAACAGTAAAAGTTTCTTCATAATATAAATTAAATAGTTTATTTGGTTTATGAACGTGAAGTTAGTCGTTTTTTACGGAATATCCAAACATTCAGCATCTTCCGCAATATCATAGGTTGCCGGATAATGGGATTGAAAATCAATAGTTTATAGCTGTGGGATCCTATGCAAATGGGTGTAAATATTATTTTTCGTACCGCTAAATTATTGGTTATTAGTTTAGTATAAAACACAGAAAGAGCTATTATATAAAATGCTTTCGGAATATCCTTTCGGCCCGTTTCGAACGGGAAACGACCCGAAAGGAATATAGACTTTATGCTGCGATCATTGCGCCCGGGGTGCGAGCTGACGCAGCAGATCGGTGAAGAAGTCCTCGATCTTATAGTCGGCCGGAAGTTTCAGTTTGTGGCGCAGACGGCTGCGTTTGTTGTAGAACGAACCGATATCCCCGTAGTCGTACATATAACAGATGGCCTGTTGCGAAAATCCGAAGCAGAGCAGACAGCAAAGGTCGAGATCGTGTTTCGTCAGCTCGGGATAGTGGGCCTTCAGATAGTCGACCACACCGTTGTATTTGCGGTTGACCACATATTGCAGATCGGTGAGCGCATGCCGTGAATTGACGTTGACACCGACATATTTCTGGAAATTCTTGATAAACAGACTCGGTTTGATCGTTTGCGACGAGGCGATCAGTTCGCGCAGTCCGATCATGCGTTCTTCCAGCGCTTTGTAGAGCTGTGTCTCCTGCAGGTCGTCCTTGTCGCTCTGCTCTTGCAGGCTGGCCATACGCTTTTGCAGACCGTCGTAGGTCGTGCGCAAACTGCACAGTTCCGTTTCGGCCTGCCTTATTTGTTCGTGCGCTCTTTTTTGCCATCGGCAGAAGGCCCTGATTGCGATCCAGATACCGATCGTAAAAATAATTGTCAGCAACAAAATGACGATCGACTGATAATGTCGTTGAACCGCCAGAGCTTCATTATGAGAGGTCAATAGTTTATTCTGACAACGCTGCTCGATCTCCTGCATGAAGGTTCGGTCTTTGAGCGCGTTCATCGAATCTATGATACGGCAGTAGGTGTAGGCGTAGTTCTGAGCCTTTTTGTAATTTCCGGCTGCGAATTCGATCTGTTCGAGGAGCGAATAGCAGTCGGCGATCGTGTATCCCGACGCGCGGTCCGCGGCGCCGATGCATTTCAGCCCGTACGCACGCGCCGAGTCGAGGTTGCCTTCTTTGAAATGGAGGGACAACATCAATCCCCATTGCGTGCTGGGCGAAAGGTTCGGCGAATGGCGTGCGAAAAGCGCGTCGACGTATCTGCGGACCGAATCGGTGCCGACCTCTTTCATGAGTATCCATGAGCGGTTCAATTGCGCTCTGAGAAGATCGTCGCTCATGCCGAGCTGTTCATAAAGAGCGGATGCTTCCCGAAGACAAGAATCCGAGCGGTAGTTATCGTGCAGATTGAGGTAGACATGCCCCAGCCATTCGAGCGAAATGGCCGTATTGAGCCTCTGTCCTGCTTTGAGGAAATGCCGGTTGCTCCGTTTGAGGTAGCCGAGCGCCTCTTCGTAACTGAGTTGGTTGCTGTAAAGCAGACCGATGCTGAAAGCGATCTGTCCTTTCAGATAGTCGTCGTCCGTCTCGCTGACATGGGCCTGCGCATGGAACAGAGCCTCCGCCGCACCGATTTTGTCGCAGCGGTTGTCGTATATCCGTCCCAGATAGTAGTATGCCGAGGCTTTTTCGTGGGGAGTATCCCGGCTCTCGTAGTAGCGGACCGCGATCCGGATCAGCGAGTCGTCGGTGCGGAAGATGCGGTTTTTGTCCAGCGCCTGCGAGTAGAGCAGAGCGTATTGGGCTCGGGAGGAGGCGCGTTTGAGGTGTTCGGTGCGGAGGGTCCGAAGCAGTGCCAGTGCCCGGGCCGGTTCGTCGCGCATCAGCGCACGCGCGTTGTCGAGAACGAGATCGGTTTCGCGCTGCCGGCTGCATGAGACGCCGAGAAAAAAGATAATCAGTATTAGATATTTCATATCGTTGAGTTGGCATGCAAAGATAGATATTTTATGCGAAAGTCCGTATGTGCTATGCGTTGCGATGCGCCCGCAGGCTCATTTTTCGTCGGAAGGGTTCCGGCGGCCGGTCGTAGGAGGCGGAAGAAACGGTTTTCGTCCTCATGCCGCGGAGTTCCGTCGGAGCCCCGCACAGATATTTATCGAGGTGGTTTGCACGGAGCATATCGGACGAAAGACCGGCTGTTTACCCCTGAAACGCGGCATCGGTCCCGGGCGATTGTCGGTCGTCGCAGTTCGACGCGGCCGACTCGATGAACCGTGCCGGGCTGCTGCGCAACGCGGTATACCTTGCGCCGGCGGTCCGCATCTTCGGGCGGCCAGTGCTCCTCTCGACGGTCGGCGCCGCCGTGGGGGGCGACAAGGAGACGGCGCCTGTCTTGTGCCGTGCGTTGGGCGGCATTCCATCGTACGGCCGTGGGGCTGTCGGTGCGTGGGAGGAGGGGTGTGCTATGAAACGGTGCAGGAGAAGAACCGCGGCGAGTTGGGCGCGGCGGCTTTGCGGACCGGGGCGTCTCTTGCGTTCCCCGGTGCTCGATGCGCTCGCCGAAGGAGCGGAAATCTTGTCCGGTCGCGGATGCCGCGGGGGGCTTCGGCCGCGGCGCACGAGGCTGCGCTTCGGCGGATGCGGCAGGCCGGGGTGCGCTGGACGAGCATTGCGCAGGTCGCCTGCGAGTTGCAGTGCGACCGGAGCCGCAGACGGCCGACGCCCGGATCGGTCGCATTTTTTTTCGGGATGCGGGTATCTCGCCGAATCGGGGGAGATTAGGGCGTGCGCGATGTGGCGCCACCGGCCGGAGTGGGCCGAAAAGAGGCTGTCGACGAGTTTCTTGCGCTCTGCGCTGGGAAGGGGCTCGAATGGCTGTACGAATGAAGAGGGACTGTCCGCGGTTTGTCGGACAGCTCCTCTTCGTGCGGATTCCGCGGCTGCTCGCCGCCCGCGCTCCGTTCAGTGCGAAGCCGTTTTTCGGGCCGTAAGCCCGGGGCCGATCAGCCGGTCGAGCGCATAGGCGCCCGGCCCCGTGATGAACAGCGGCACGAAGACCGCGAGGTAGAGGAGCGGCAGCTCGCGGGCGGCGAACGGGTCGCCGCCGTGAACGACGAACAGAGCGATGCACAGGGTGAAGATCATCGGGATCAGGGCCAGACGAAAGAACGCGCCGGCGATGACGCCTGCCGCACAGATGATTTCGGCGAAAATCGCCAGCACGAGCGATGCATGCCGTCCGAAACCGAGCGGGTCGGGAAACGAGGCTGCGAGGTCGCCGAAGGCGCTCCACTTGGCGATGCCGTGCGTCATCAGCAGCACTCCGAACAGGATTCGGAGCGTCAGCAGCAGCCACGACTCCGAAGTGCAGTAGCTTTTGGCCGGAAAGAGGAATTTCAGGATGCGGTTCATGTCGGTCCGTTATCCGTCGCTGCCGCCGCCGGTACGGCGTCCGGTATGCGCCGGACGCCGCATCGGCCGGAGGGGAGTCCGTCTGCGGCAGAGAAAAGGCGGATTATTTGATTTTGTCGAGGAATTCTTTCGACGGCTTGAAGGCCGGGATGTCGTGTGCCGGCACCTTGATCGTCGTGTTTTTCGAAATGTTGCGGGCGACCTTCTCGGCGCGGTGCTTGCGGTTGAAAGTGCCGAAGCCGCGCAGGTAGACGTTCTCGCCGCCGATCAGAGCTTGACGCACCTGTTCCATAAATGCCTCTACGACAGCCGATGCGGCCGTTTGTTCGATCCCCGTCTGCTGGGAGATCTTCTTTACAATTTCTGCTTTTGTCATAGTCGTATTGTTTTAATTGAACCATGTTTCGTCGTTGCGTCCGCAGGATGAAGCCGTTGCGGACGGCATTCGACGTGCACCCCGACTAATTCCGTGCCGGAATTGGAAAAATGACTGTCGTAAAATATTGATTTCATAAAAATTGTCGTTCGAGAACATGATTCGAAAGCCGCGGACGTTCCCGCCTGCGACAGATTCCGGACCGTTTGCGGCATTCGGGTCCCGGAGTGGAGGTGGATGCCGCTCGCTGGGGGACTGCCGCATGGCGGGCGGAGGATGCGATAGCGGGGGCGGGGGGCATGTTGGCGGCGGCGGGAGCGGGGCCGGCCGAATCTTTTCCGGACATTTGCGGGAGGGGTGCTCGCAGACGGCGGAGCATCCGTACCGCCGGAAGTCCTCCGGTCGGTTCGGAGGGGATCGGAAACGGACGGGCCGGGTGCCGGATTGCGGGCGGTTTTGGCGGAACGGTATTCTGCACGGGAGCCTGCGGGTTTTAGCGGAGCGGCTTCCGGTCGGAGCGGTCTCGGCGAGGCCGGGCAGACCGATGCGGCGGGAGCGGTGGGGCGGCTGCGGATGCCGGGGCGGCCGCAGCATGTTTCCGGCGAACAGGGCGGGCCTCCTTGTCGTTTGCTCCGAATCCGGGAGCGTCCGGACGGTCGAGAGAGGGGGGGGGACTTCGGGAAAATAAAAGAAAAAATATTTTTTCTTGTGAAAAAATTTGGATTTGGAAAAATTCTTGCTACCTTTGCACTCGCAATGCCTCTTTAGCTCAGTTGGTAGAGCACGACACTCTTAATGTTGGGGTCCAGGGTTCGAGCCCCTGAGGGGGTACAGTGCAAAAGACCGATAATCGTCGATTATCGGTCTTTTTTTGCATTTTATGTCGTAGCATTCAGGGGTAAAACAGCCAGTTTGGGGGGCGGATTTACTTCGGATGGATCGCATCCGATGAATTTCAGCCGCTCGAAACACAAGACGATCCGCCGGATTTTCAACCGAAGACATGGGATGTTTCGCCGGGGCGGACGAGACCGGAATCGCATTTTCGGGCCTTGTCCGGAAATCCGATGAATTTTTTACCGGAACAGAGCCTCCTGTCCCTCATCGCCGGAATATGCGCATTGAGTGGCAAACACGAGCCGCTGCAAACGCTTCGGGAGAGTGCCGCACCGTATGCGAGTGCCGGACGGGAAGCAGAGGCCGAAGCAGAGGCCGGGATGCCATACGCCTTCGGTGAGCGCAGTCCGTTCCGGCGGCGCGCCGTGCCCGTGCTGGTGTGAGACGGCGTGGCTTGTGCGGTGCGATCGTGCCGGCGGAACGGTTCCATTCTTAATATTATGTCCGGTAATGTCGGCGGTTCGGACGGGGCCGGAAACGGCGCATTCCCGTCGTCCGCGCCGCGTGCGGCGGGAACCGCTGCCGCTGCATCGGCTGTTCCGCCGATGCGTTCGGCGCCCGAGACGAGCATACGGTCGTAGAGCGGCACGAAGGTTTTTCGGGGACGAGACGCCTCGGGTTGCCGGCAGAGAGTTGCGAACAGGGGCGCCGGAAGCGGATTCTGGCATGTTTTTGCAGGGGGTATGATATGAAAAAAGGCATGTATGAGTTGTCTGACAACGATCTTTTCATACATTTACAGAAAGAAGCGACCGGCGGACATCTTTCGGCGGGCTTTCCCGTCGGAGATCGGTAAAATCCGCAGATTCGGAACTTTGGCTGAAAGCAGGTCTGCGGCGACGGCGGAGTGGGATTGTTTTTCCCGTTGCGGATCGGAAGCGGCTGTTGCGCAAACCGTCCTGTTGCGTTTTCGCTTCAGAGTTCCTGCCCGGCAGCCGGTGAGCGGCGCGAAGGTTCGACGTCGGGGGGGTAGATTTTCCGATACGAGCGGAATGGCGGACATGGAGGCCGGCACGTACGCGACAGGCAGGTCTGCTGTTACGGCTTTTTGACGTGCTCTGCTACGGTTCGGCGCCGTGCGGAATTTGCGGCATCGGATTATTGTCGGGCTGGGCAGCGGTTCGGGAGCGGCCGAAGACCCGTACGGTCCGCATGCCGTGGCGGCACTCCGAAGATCGGACGCACGGAGGAACAATCCGGTTCGCCTCGTGAACCCGAAGTCGGACGGTAGTGATCGGATTGCAGTGAATATACGACAATATAACTATATATGAATACGGTCCGTCTTTTTTTCATGTCCGTTCTTTTAGTTGGATTTCCGGGATGGTCGGAATCGAGAGCACAGTCTCAGTCGTCGGGAGGTTCGGTTTCGGGATATGTGCGGGATACGACGGGCCGTGGCATCCCCCACTGTACCGTGAGCCTGCTTCGCTATTCGGACACGACTGAATTGTGCGGGACCACGAGCGACACGTGCGGTTT
>NZ_FCNT01000080.1:7452-9118 GCF_900021155.1 Alistipes sp. CHKCI003 | reverse complement strand
TAGCTGTACTGCGAGGTCCGCGTGCGTTTGGGCAGAATGGATTTCCCCGAAGGCAAAGGCCCGCTGTAGCTCATAAAGCACAAATCCATAAAAGTTCCTCGGTTTTCATTGAAGGCGTACGAAAGAATCAGCTCCGGAAACCATCGGCAGTAGTCCCGGTCGGTCGTCGGAGCCGACTCCGACGACTTGTACGAGAGCCGGTCCCATTGGAACCGCAGACCCGCACGCAACGAGAACTTGCCGTAAACGTCCGAATAATCGGCATAGGCTCCCGTCTTCTGAGTGCGGTTCCGAAACCAGACGCTCTGATCCTCGTCCCGCCGCCACGCGCCCGACACGAACTCCCTCATCTCAGAATCGTTGTCGATGTCCTCATACTCGTACGAAACCCCCGCCGTTAAAGTCCGGTGTTCCCTGAAGCTCTTCGTGTAGTCCGCCCGAAACTGGAATGCGGAAATATCCGGCATATAATCTTCGTGCTGAAACTCCGTCGAATACGGCGAACCAGCGGACGGAATCCGGAACAGATGGGTCGTATAGTCGGCGTGTATGCCCTGACTTCGCCCAACATATTCGGCTTGGACCGCAAAACGGGAGCCCAGCGTATCGAAATCGTATCTGTAAGTGGCTGCGGCCTTCCTCGTTCGGGTAAAACTCCGACCGGACATGTCGTACACCGTTTGCCGAGCAGAAGGCTGGTCCGGGGACGGAAAACCGGAGAGAGGGGTCAGCGTCGAAATCTGACGTGAACTCACAGTCGGCTGATTCTTCCACTCGTAAGAACCCAGAACACCAACCTGCTGATTCGGTGCAAGCTCGTAGACCAGAGACAACAGATCCCCTATCTGATAATTGCAACCTGAACCGCGTGTCCGAGCATCGAGCCGCGAACCTTCCGTTCGGTACTCTCCGTAAGCGGAAACCTCGCGGTCGCCGTCACCATAGGCCGATAGAAAATAGTTGTAGATATTGAGATTGCCGTATTGTCCGCTGAAGGTGAAGGGTACGTTGTAATATTGCAGGTAAGGCGAAAAATCCGCACCGGCCGAAACGTTCCCGTAGAAACTGCCGCTCGGCTGCTTGCGAAGACGGACTCGAACGATTCCGCCGTCGAGCATCGCATCGTGCGCACTGCCCGAATGTTTTTCGAGCTCGATCTCATCCACGTTCTCGGCAAGTACCGACCGAAGCTCTTCCACACTCGATTTCCGGCCGTTGATGTACACCAACGAAACCGGTTTCCCGTAAAGAAAAAGCGACGCTCCGTCCGTCCTGACGCCCGGCAGAAGATCGAGCGCCGACGAAACGCTACGGTTCTTTGCGATCGGATTCCCCGCCATGCTGACCGTCAACTTCCCGGCACTGTATTTCGTGTACTGCGCAAGTACGACGACCTCGTCGATATGCTCCGTCCACGGGGTCAACGTATCTATGAGAGGTCCGACCACAGGCAGGTCCGCGGAGCGAATGCTCGAACGGTACGCAAGATGCTCGTAACGTATCAGATAACGACCCGAATGAGGATACGTGAGACGAAAGAAACCGCACGTGTCGCTCGTGGTCCCGCACAATTCAGTCGTGTCCGAATAGCGAAGCAGGCTCACGGTACAGTGGGGGATGCCACGGCCCGTCGTATCCCGCACATATCCCGAAACCGAACCTCCCG
>NZ_FCNT01000080.1:0-7414 GCF_900021155.1 Alistipes sp. CHKCI003 | reverse complement strand
CCCTTCTACCCTGCTTCATTCGGACCTGCCCCGCCCCTATCCCATCCGGTCTGCACGATTCCGATTGGTCTTCACCCAACCCTCCTACCCCGACCTTATTCCAATCCGACCGAACCTGTCGGGTCCGGCTCTTCCGAACCGTTCGTATCCTATCGGTCCTGCCCTATCCTATCCTATCCTGTCCCGGGCTGTTTACACGCGGTTTCTTCCCGTGCGCCGCCCCCGGAGCCGTGTGGTGCGGGCGGACGCCGGCCGGCAAAGCCTCCGGGCCGGGCGACACGCGGCGATTCCGGCTTAATGCCCGAAACGACGGATACGCAGGCAGGAGGACGGCAGCGGACCCTCCATTTTCCGCACGGACGACGACCGTCGTCCCGCGATCCGCCCGCTGTGCCGGCGGGCGTCCGCACACCGTATGATTTTCCGCAAAACGGACATCCGCAAAACCGTATATTTTGAAAAAACGGACTATATTTCGTATATTTGTAGCAGATGTTCAAGCATATAGCACATTCGGACACCTTCATGTAATTTATGGTCCAAACGACTGAGGTTTTGTTATGACAATCGAGAAGCTGGAGGGGACTTCGCCCCGACTTTATGCGCTCGTCGCACCGTTGGTCATGCGGCGCAGTGTCCTGCGCCAGAACAACGACTACCCGTTCTGGACTTCGCGCTCGCATACGTGGTTCGTCGCGTGGGAGGGCGAGACGGTCTACGGATTCGTACCGGTGGAGTTCGCCGACAACGGGATCGCCAGAATCAACAACTACTACGTCTCGGGCGACGATCCGAAGCTGCTCGCACGGTTTCTGCGCGAAGTAGTCCAGTATTACGGACGGGACTATACGATCCGATCCGTTACGCTGATCCGCCACAAGGAGGTGTTCCGTGCCGAAGGATTCACCGCCATACGCGAGTGGAAGCAGTATGTCGCCATGCAGTACGGCAAAAACCGGCAACAACCATGAATGTCTACGAGCGGACGCAACAGCGGCTAAAAACGATCTTCGATCACTTCGACAACATCAGCATCTCCTTCTCGGGAGGCAAGGACAGCGGCGTGCTGCTCAACCTCTGCATGGACTATATCCGGCGGCACGGTCTGAAACGCCGCCTCGCGGTATTCCACATGGACTACGAAATCCAGTACCGCGACACGATCGAATACGTCGACCGGACGCTGGCCGCGAATGCCGATATTCTCGACGTCTACCGCGTCTGCGTGCCCTTCAAGGTGCGGACCTGCACCTCGATGTTCCAGCAATACTGGCGGCCGTGGGAGGAGGCCAAGCGGGAGCTGTGGGTGCGGAAGATGCCCGCGGGATGCTTCACGCGCCGCGACTTCCCGTTTTTCAAGGACGACATGTGGGACTACGAATTCCAGAACTGCTTCGCCGAGTGGCTCCATGCCCGCAGCGGTGCGGCGCGCACCTGCTGTCTGATCGGCATCCGCACGCAGGAAAGCGTCAATCGCTGGCGCACGATTTACAGCGATCGCAACTACCACCGCTTCGCGGGCAAACGATGGATACGCCAATGGGCCAGCGGCGACATCTGCAACGCCTATCCCCTATACGACTGGCTGACGACCGACATCTGGACGGCCAACGGACGGTTCGGCTGGCCCTACAACCGTCTGTACGACCTTTTCTACATGTCCGGCGTGCCGCTGGACAGCCAGCGCGTCGCCAGTCCGTTCATCTCGCAGGCCATCGCCAGCCTGCACCTCTACAAAGCCATCGACCCCGACACGTGGGGCCGCATGATCGGACGGGTCAACGGCGCGAACTTCGCCGCCCTGTACGGCCGGACGGCGGCTACGGGCTGGCAGTCGGTCAGACTGCCCGAAGGGATGACGTGGGAGCGCTACATGCGGTTCCTGCTCTCGACGCTTCCGGAGCGGACACGGCGCAACTACCTCGAAAAACTCTCGGTCAGCATCCGTTTCTGGCGCGAGAAGGGCGGGTGTCTGCCCGACGAGACCATCGCCAAACTGCAAAAGGCGGGCATCCGCATCGAGGTGGGCGACAAAAGCGCTTATCGGACGGACAAGCGCCCCGTGCGCATGGAGTATCTCGACGACATAGATCTGCCCGAGTTCAGCAGGCTGCCGACGTTCAAGCGGATCTGCATCTGCATTCTGAAAAACGACCACGCCTGCAAGTACATGGGATTCTCGCCGAACAAGAGCGAGACGCTGCGCCGGAAAAAAATCATGGAAAAATATGAGTCGTTACTGCAACCCTCCGAAAAAAGGAGCCTACCGGAGCCCTGTCTATAACGTACGGGCCGTGCCGGTGGAGAAGGTCGTGGCGAACAGCTACAATCCCAACGTGGTCGCGCCGCCCGAAATGAAACTGCTGGAGCTGTCGATCTGGGAGGACGGCTACACGATGCCCTGCGTCTGCTATTACGACGCCGAAAAGGATCTCTACGAACTCGTGGACGGCTATCACCGGTACATGGTACTCAAGACCTCGAAACGCATCTACGAACGGGAGCGGGGGCTGCTGCCCGTGGCCGTGATCGAGAAGGACCTCTCGAACCGCATGGCCTCGACCATCCGCCACAACCGGGCGCGCGGCACGCACAACGTCGAACTGATGAGCGAGATCGTCGCCGAACTGACACGGGCCCATATGTCCGACCAATGGATCATGCGGCACATCGGCATGGACCGCGACGAACTGCTGCGGCTCAAGCAGATCACGGGTCTCGCGGAACTCTTCGCCGACAAGGAGTTCAGCCTCGGCGACACCGAAGAGGATGCACAGCCGGAGGGCGCAGCGGCGCAGGCCGGCGAAATGCCGTAGCGTGCGGTTCCCTCAGGGGGGGGGCAGCGCCGCACAATCCGGACAGGTGCCGGCCGGCGGCAGACGGCGTCCGCCCGGAAAGGCATCATCCCGAAACGGACGGCCGGACCGCAGCCCCGGCAGAACGCCCCGCCGCATGCGGCTTTCCGCACCGAGGCGGCACGTGCAGGGAGTTTTTGCTTCGGGCGCCTTTCACACGAGCTCCGCACGGAAATATACGAACGTCCCGCGTCCGGAATCTACCGGAAAGGGGCTCACCCGTTCCGAACCGCATTTTCACAGGGATTGCGGAGGCCGCAACGATCTCGTCGTCTTCCCCCCCCCTTCGGCGACGGATGCCGATCGGGAGCGATCCCGGCAGAAAGCACGGCAGAACGCTGTCGCAACGGATCGCAGAGGGCCGCGACAAGTTATCGGAGCTCCGGCACGATCCGCAGGCAGGCGAACGCTGCGGAGCCCCCCCCCTCGGAACCGAGGCGCCCCGCGGGGGGGGGGCGCCGGACCGCCGTCTAAGCCTTACCGTCTTTTTCGGACGGCTGCACGAAGTGCCACGGAAGGCCCTCGACCGCCGTCCAGTCGATTTTCCCGGATTCGAGCAATCCGCTGACGACGACGTCGCGTGCATCGGGCCGCTGGTAGGGGTAGAGCCCGAACACCGGCAAGACGGACGCGAAATGCTCCATGATCTCGGATTGGATCGACTCGTAACGCGGCCAGTCCTTGTTGGACGAGAAACAGTAGACCTGCATCGGCAGACCGTTCTCCGTCGGCGCCAGCGTGCGCACCATCGACAGCAGGTCGGTGTTGACGAAAGGGTGCCGGTTCAGATACATCGCCATGTAGGCTCTGAAAAGGCCGGCGTTCGTGTCGATCGTTCCGTCCACGAGACCGGCGGGATTTTCCGTGTTGGCGACATGCCCTTCGGCCGCCTGCTTCTGTTTCTCGGTGATGAACTTCGACAGATCGGGATCGAAAGTCTTCATCTTCTCCAGAAATTCGGGCGTGCAGGGTTCGATGCAGTCGAGCTTCAGCGCGAACTCCCGCATGATGCGGCGACCGCCCGAATCGCTCATCCCGCGCCAGTTGATAACCGATCCGGAGACCAGCGCGTAGGAGGGTACGGAGACGATCGTGTTGTCGAAATTCTGGACTTTGACGATCGTCAGCGTAATGTCCGTTACGATGCCGTTCACATTGTTGTCCGTCATCTCTATCCAGTCGCCGAGCCGCACCAGATCGTTCTGCGAGATCAGCACGCCGGCGACGAGTCCGAGGATGGCATCCCGGAACACGAGCAGCAGGATGGCCGCGAACGCACCCAGCCCCGTAATCAGGTTGAACGGAGATTTCCCGACCAGAATCGAAACGATGACCACGATGATGACGAAGGTGAAAATCACCTGAAAAATCTGGATAAACCCCTTCATCGGGCGGTTTTGCAGCTCCTCTTTGCTGCGGAGCGCGTCGCCGACCGTATTCAGAATGGCATTGAGCGAGAAGATCAGCACAACGAAAAAATAGATCCATGTCGATTTTTCACCGATGACATACCATCCGGACTTATGATCGAAGGCGAACGGCAGAAGCGCCGAGATGATAAGCGGCGGTATCAGAGCCGTCAGATTGCGGACGACGCGGTATTGCACGAGCGAACGGAGCACCGGGACCTCCTTGTGCTTCAGGATCCGTCTAATCACGTGCACCGTGATGGAATGGACGATCGCGGCGAGGATGAAAGCGATGGCGACGATAAGGATCAGAAACAGGATTTCATCCAGCTCGTCGAGCATGTCGCGGGGTATGCCGATCCACGAAAGGAATCTTTTTATCCACTCCAACAGAGTGAGGGCTATTACGTTTTTATCCATATGACCGGTCGTGTTGACGATAGACGGCGACTGAAAAAAGCCGTCGTCTCCACCGGACAAAAACCGTTCCCGCAGGCTGCGGTACTCCACCCTGCGTCGGTTCGGCACACGAAAAGAGCAGAAATAGCGCATGGCGCATTTGATTTCCCGATTCTTTCGTCTAACTTTGTAAGCGGACGCGCAGCGCCGCAAGAAGCGGCGGGAGCCGCAACGGATCCCTTCCGGCGCGGCATATCGGCCCGCCGGATACGGACGCGGAATCCAGCGCTCACGGATTGTCGACAACACGAAAAACAGATGGCAGACGACTATTTGGGACGAAAGATGGAAGAGTACAGGGCCCGTTCGGCCGCGGCCCCGCCGCACCGCCGCAAACCTTCGGCGGCACTGGACAGCCTGTTGCAGAAAAATCGCAGCCACAGGGGCTACGACACGGGCTTCGCCGTGCGCGAAGACCAGTTGCGCACGATCATCAGCGTGAATGCGAAGATCCCGTCGGCCCGCAACCAACAGGTCTTGCGTTTCCGGCCGGTACTGGCGGACGAAGCGCACAAGGTGCTGCCCCACATCCGTCTCGGTGCGGCTCTGCCGCAGCTGCACCTGCCTGCGCCGGACAGCGCGCCGAATGCCTTTATCGTCGTCTGCTCGACGATCGGCGAAAACCGCTATGTGGATATGGATACGGGCATCTCGGCGCAAAGCATGCTGCTCAAGGCCGCCGAAATCGGCCTGAACGGCATCTGCATCGGTGCGTTCGACAAAAAACGCATCGCCGAAGCGCTCGGTCTGGAGCTCGAACCGATCTTGGTGCTGGCGATCGGCAAAGGGATCGAAAAGATCGAAACGGTGCCGATCGAAGCGGGCGAAAGCACCGTTTATTACCGTCGGGACGGAGTGCATTACGTCCCCAAGATCCGACCGGAAGATTTGACGATCCCGAAGAGCAGGACGGCGGATTCCCGTCCCGAACCCCTGGAATAGCTGCGCAAGGGGGACGGCGGCCATCCCGTCCGCACGAATCCTGCGGAGCAGGCGGTCGGCCGCTTCTTCGTCCGTGCAGAGCCGCTGCCGTCCGCCGGGACCGCGGGTGTCCGGTACGGCGGCAAGAGGGAGGGGGCAGATGCCTCCGAACGCAGCCTATGATAAACGTCCGTTCGACTTCGGAACCCGGAATCCGGCGGCCGATACGGCATTGGAAAGGGCTGCGGAGCCGTTCGCGGCCAAGTTTCGGGGAGCGTTCCGCACACGAGCCGCACGGTCATATCATACCCTTCCTTTCCGAGCCGTCCGGCCGTCATTCGGCGCCGCATACGGGATGCGATTCGGGCGGCAGGAACACGGATCCGCCGCCGGGAGGCATCGCCCGGATTCGGCACGGGGGCTCCGACCGCAGCGGCTCGCCGACCGGATGCCATGCGCCGCAATGCTTCATTCCGTGTCCGTTCACGCGATCCGTGCGCCCCGTCTCCTCGCATCTTGCTGATTTGTACGCTTTAGCGCATGCGCCTCCCGCCACGGTCCGAAAAAGCGATGCAACATACGGACGGATAAATGACGTTTCACTGAAACGCAACGTGTCTTTAGGGCGGCTTTCGATGCAATCTGCGGTTGGGCATCGTATCATATTGCATTCGGACCGCATCATATCTATCTCATACACAATATACTTTACCACACACCCGGCCGTTTCCCGCCACAGAACGGACGCTATGAGCCATCGTTGCATCCTCCGTTTTATTTTATACATTTGCATATCGGTACCAACCGGTACGTACTGCCTGAGGTTCTTTCTAATCGTTGGATTCGATGATACGGAAAAACCCTCGCAATTCCCGACGGTTCTTTTCCGTCCGGGAATTTTTTTGATGCGCACACACCGAATCCGCCGGTCCCGAAGCCCTTCGCTGCGGCGGGAACAACGGCCGAACTAAAAAAGCAGTGGTATGGAACAGAATTTCGATTTTTACCGCAACTATTTCGTCGGCAAGTTCTACGAACTGACGACAGACATAGCCGTCTCGCACGAAAAAGCCGACGAGAGAGCCTCGCAGGCCGCTGCGATTTATCTGGCTCTGCTCAAAGCCGGGCACCTCCCGGCCTACTCTCTGGAACGCACCTTGTGCGTACTGCAAAACGTTTGAACACTGAACACATCAACACACAACCCAAAGGAATAATATGGACGCAACTAAAATCGCCTGTCGTACGGAAACCGTCAATTTGCTCAATGCCGAACTGGTCGAGTTGTTCAGAGCCCGCGAAAGAGCGGAATGCGAACCCGCACTCCTGAAGGGAATCGTCAACATATCCGCCGACGCCGACCGACTGTCGGATTTGATCGAAGTTACCGAGCTGCTCCACGACTATTGCGAAGAGAGCGGCACAGAACTCTCCGTGCAGGACATCCAATACCGCCTGATTCAGGCGATGCACGAGCTGGAGAACGACTCCGTGCCTCCGACAACGGCCTACGAGAGGGCCATGGAGGTACTATTTCACGGCATCGAAGAACGTCTGCTCTGCAAAATCTCCTGATTCGGGCAGAAGCCCCGCGCAAGCGGCCCCCCGGTACGCCACCCCTGCCGCCGGCATTCCGCCTCTGCGGGGAGGGTTTCGGAAGGGGCGGGATTCGTTTCGGGAAGAGGTGTTGTCCGCCCTCGCCGTGGATAGCGTATTCTGGTCTCTGCGAACAAACGGCGGCACTGTCCCGGCCGTTGCACCTTCCGCGGG
>NZ_FCNT01000070.1 GCF_900021155.1 Alistipes sp. CHKCI003 | reverse complement strand
GGCTCTGCCCGCGGCCCGCCTCGGAATGGCGCGGCGGAATTTCCGCCGCCCCGGCCGCCGCAGGAGCTACCGGCCGCCGAAGTTGGCTTCGATGTACTCTCCGAGCGTGAACGCCTTCGGCACATCGGGTTTGTCGAGTGCCGCAATCCGCGTGTCGATCCGCAGCGGCAGGCGTTGGAAGACCAGCTTTTCGAGGAACGAGTCGATCTCGAAGCGGTTCTCGTTCATCGGCGAGACGGCGATCTCGTGTCCCGCATTGGCGACCGAGTAGAACGCATGGGGAACCCCCATTTCGGTGAGTTGCGCGGCGATATATTCCGAACCGAAGAACCCGGCCCCCATGGCACGCACGGCGCCGTAGGGCACGTTGCGGTCGGCATCTCCGTGGAAGAGCAGCATCGGCGCCGGCGTGCGCGCCGTGCCCCACGCCAGATCGTCGCCCACGGCGAAAAGGGCGCCCGCGAACGCGATCACACCCCCGTAATTGAACTCCGCGGGCAATTTGCGCGCGGCCTCGGCGCCCGCGCAGAGACCGTATTCGGCTTGCAGCACCGTGATGGCTCCGGCGCTCGAACCGCAGGCTACGATCCGGCGGGGGTCGATCCCCCACTCGTCGGCATGGGCCAGCAGATAGGCCGTCGCGCTGTACAGATCCTCGGCGGCCGTCTCGATGCTGGCCGGAAAGGCCGCGGGGAAGGTTCGTTCGTCGAGCGTGCCGGCTTCGTAAGCGGCCCGCAGACCGAGCCGGTAGTCGATCGAGGCCACGGTGAATCCGCGGCGCGCCATGTACTCGAAGAACGGCAGGTACGAGGCGTCGTCGCGGCTGCCCCACACGAAGCCGCCGCCGAAGACGAAGACCAGACAGGGCGCCGGCTCCGCCCTGTCGCCCTGCACGCGGTAGCGATCCACGCGCAGCGAATCGCTCCCTTCGACGGCGTAGAGGAACGTCGTCTTCTCCACCTCCTGCGCCGACGCCGCCACGGCGGCGAAGAGCGCTGCGAACCACAGTAACTTTTTCATATCACATCATCTCTTCGTGAGCGAACCGCACGGCGCGGTTCAGAATGCCGACGAAATGTTTCGTCCGGCGGAACTCGGCGAGCGTCCGCTCCAGCAGATCGGGCGCCGCGAGGAACTCCTCCGTGATCCGCTGCTGGATGCAAAAGTCCTTGAGCCTGAGCAATTCGTCGTACTCGCTGCCGCGCGGGAAGCCCGCGGGAGTGCGTTTGAGTTTGTTCTGCTCGCAGACCGTGAAACCCGTCGCCTCGCGGATGGCCGCTGCAATCTCCGCGCCATTGTCGAGTATCTCCTCGCGCACCGAGCGCAGCACGACCGGCCCGGGGCAGTAGAGACCCGCCGTCAGCATGCTGCTCCACACCGGCGTGTCGGCGCAGGGCTCGATGTGAAAATAGTAGCCGGCATAGCCCGACTTCTTGCCGTGCGGGGCTACATAGGCACCGATATAGGTCTTGTAGGGCGACTTGTCGGGGCTGAAGCGCGTGTCGCGGGCGATGCGGTAGGTGCAGTCTTTCGCACGAAGCCCTTGGACCGAAGGGTCGAACGACGCGATTCCGTCGATCAACCCTTCGGCAAAAGCATGGAACTGCGTCTGGACCCTCTTCCAGCGCGCGCGGTTCGCGTCGAACCATTCGCGGGTGTTGTGGTCGTGCAGTTCGCGGAAAAATTCGATGACCTCCTTCATCGGCTACCATGCGAAGAGCGGATAGTCGGCCATCATGGCGTTCACGTCCTTGCGGACGGCCGCGATGTTGGCTTCGTTCTCCGGATCGCTCAGCACGCGGTCGATGAGGCCCACGATGTAGTCCATCTTGTCCTCCTTCACGCCGCGCGTGGTGATGGCCGGCGTGCCGAAACGCAGACCCGAGGTCTGGAACGGCGAGCGGCTGTCGAACGGCACCATGTTCTTGTTGGTGGTGATGTCGGCCGCCACGAGGCACTTCTCGGCCAGCTTGCCCGTCAGTTCGGGGAACTTCGTGCGCAGGTCGACCAGCATCAGGTGGTTGTCCGTGCCGCCCGAAACGATCTTGTAGCCGCGCTTGACGAACGCTTCGGCCATCGCCCGGGCGTTCTTCTGCACCTGCGTCTGGTACTCCTTGTAGGAGGGTTCGAGCGCTTCGCCGAAAGCCACGGCCTTGGCGGCGATCACGTGCTCCAGCGGGCCGCCCTGTATGCCGGGGAAGACGGCCGAGTTGAGCACCTGCGACATCATCTTCACCGCACCCTTCGGGGTCTTGAGGCCCCACGGATTCTCGAAGTCCTTGCCCATGAGGATGATGCCGCCGCGCGGGCCGCGCAGCGTCTTGTGCGTCGTCGAGGTAACGATGTGCGCGTACTTCACGGGGTTCTCCAGCAGTCCGGCGGCGATCAGACCCGCCGTGTGGGCCATGTCGACGAGCAGCAGCGCGCCCACCTTGTCGGCGATTTCGCGCATGCGCTTGTAGTCCCATTCGCGCGAATAGGCCGAAGCGCCGCCCACGATCAGCTTGGGCTTGCATTCGAGGGCCTTCTGCTCCATCTTGTCGTAGTCGATCACGCCTGTCGCCTCGTTGAGCTGGTAGCCCACGGCGTTGAAGTACATGCCCGACATGTTGACCGGCGAACCGTGCGACAAGTGGCCGCCGTGCGCCAGATCGAGGCCCATGAAGGTGTCGCCCGGCTTGAGGCACGCGAAGAAGACGGCCATGTTGGCCTGTGCGCCCGAGTGGGGCTGCACGTTGGCATACTCGGCGCCGTAGAGCCGGCAGATGCGCTCGATGGCGAGGCGCTCCACCTTGTCGACCACCTCGCAGCCGCCGTAGTAGCGGGCGGCGGGATAGCCTTCGGCGTATTTGTTGGTGAGCACGGAGCCCATGGCCTGCATCACCTCGTCGCTGACGAAATTTTCCGAGGCGATCAGCTCGATGCCTTTCATCTGCCGCTGGCGCTCCTCGGCGATCAAATCGAAGATTTGGGTGTCTGTTTTCATTAAAGTGTAAGTAAATTTGGTTGCGTGGTGTAAAGATAGTAATATTTAGCGAATTTCGACACCCCGAAATGCGTTTCCCGAAAAATTTAGTACCTTTGAAGCGTTTTCCGCCTCCGCCGCTGGCGGAGCGCCTACCCGGAAATCCGGTGCTTCCGGGCTCCCGGGAGCGGAGCGCCGAACGTCGGCAGGGGAACCGCCGGCGGGTGCGGCGTCCGAAAAGAGCGCGCGCATCCGCGGCCGGCGCCGGGGCTTGGCCGCGGTGCGGCGCAGGCGGAAGAGCCGGACCGGGCTGCGGGCGGTATACGGTCCGCAGTGAGGGGGGGGCGTGCGC
>NZ_FCNT01000064.1 GCF_900021155.1 Alistipes sp. CHKCI003 | reverse complement strand
GATCACGGCCGCGGCATGCCGGGGAATGACGGTCGGGCGGGGTGCCGCATGGGTCAGGTCGACGGTGCGGACGGGGAGCGTGCCGGGCGTTTCGCCTGCGTGCCGTGCCGTTGCGGCGTCGGTTGTCGCTGCGTCGGCCGCGACCGTCGCAGCGGCGGCCTCGTGCGTGCGTGCGATGCCGGCCGGCTGCTCCGAAAAGCCGCGGGCGACGGCCTCGGCGATTCGGCGCGAGGCGCCCGTGGGCGAAAACCAGATGGTGCAGAGTTCCTGTGGATTCATAAGCGTGGGGATGTATGTGTTGTCAGCGCAGGACGACCGTCGTGGAGATCGGACCGTGCGCTCCGAAGACGAGCGCCTGCTCGATGTCGGCCGTTTTCGAGGGGCCCGACATGAAGCAGCCGTAGTCGAAGTCGGCATCGGCGAAAGCGGGGTGTCCGACGGCGTCGAGCATCGTGTCGACGACGGCCTCGCGCGGAACGACGATCAGAAGAGCCGTCGCTCCGAAGTAGAGCGCCTTGTGGCGGATGTTCTGCCGGATCCACACCGCGCCGTTTTCGGCCACGGCGAGGAGCCCCTCGACCACGCCCAGATCGACGTCGCACAACGTGCGCGCATCGTCCGTCGCATCGGGGTCGATCGTCGCCGACTTTACCTCGGCGAGGCGCGAGGCGATGCGCCGCGCATCGGGGTAGAGCTGCCGGATCAGTTCGTCGAGCGGTGCGCCATCCGCGAGGACGGCCCGGCCGCCGGCGGCTTCCGTCTGCCGGATGAACTCGGCCGTGCGGTCTTCGAACCGCTGGGGTGTGAAATCGAATGCGGGGTATGCCTCCGCGGGCATGCGTGCGTCGGCGATCCGGCGGAGTATGCGTTCTTTGGTTGTCATGGTGTTTGCCGGTGTTTTTCGGGGTTTGAGTCGTCGGAAGTGCCGCACGCCTTGCGGACGAGGCCCGCTTTCCAGAGTGCATCGAAGGTGCGGGGAGCGAAGCGGGGCATGTCGCGGCCCGAACCGTACCACGGGTTGAGCCGATTGTTCAGCACGCCATGGGGCAGCCGCCCGGCGAAGCGTCCGAGCGCGATGGCGCCGTAGAACCGGCCGGGGGCCCGCATGGCGAAGTTCATGGCTTTGACCGCCAGTTTTTTGCGTGCGTCGGCCAGCCCTTCGCCGTCGAGTTCCTGCCGCCATGCGTAGATCTGCTCGCCGAGGTCGATCTTCGCGGGACAGACCTCCGAGCAGGAGTAGCAGAGCGAGCAGGCCGAGACGTTGCCGTGGTAGCGCTCCGGCGAGCGGAGCATGCCGAGGTTGATGCCCAGCGGACCCGGGATGAAATAGGAGTAGGTGGCGCCGCCCGAACGCCGGTAGACGGGACAGGTGTTCATGCAGGCGCCGCAGCGCAGGCATTTGAGCATGTTGCGGTGCGCCTCGTTTGCGAGGCTTTCGGTGCGGCCGTTGTCCACGATGACCACGTGGATCTGCTTGCCTGCGGCCGGCCGGCGGTAGAGCGACGTGTAGGTCGTTACGGGCTGCCCGGTGGCCGAGCGGGCCAGCAGCCGCGTGAAGACGGCCAGCGCCCGGTAGTCGGGGATCACCTTTTCGAGCCCCATGATGGCGATGTGCAGATCGGGGAACGAGGTGCCGAGATCGGCGTTGCCTTCGTTGGTGCAGACGGCGAAAGCACCTGCTTCGGCGATGGCGAAGTTCACGCCCGTCATGGCGATGTCGGCGCCGAGGAACTTGCCGCGCAGGTGTCTGCGGGCCTCGTGCGTGAGGTAGGCGGGGTCGCTGTTGCCCGCCGCGGTATGCCACACCCGCTCGAAGAGTTCGCCCACCTCCTCGCGTTTGACAGCGATCGCCGGCAGGACGATGTGGCTGGGCGGACGGTGCAACAGCTGCATGATCCGTTCGCCCAGATCGCTCTCCACGGCGTCGACGCCCCGCGCGAGCAGATAGGGCGTCAGCCCGCACTCCTCCGAGAGCATCGACTTGCTCTTGATGAGGTTGCGGCCGCCGTGCGCCGCGACGATCTCCCCGACGATGCGGTTCATCTCGTCGGCGTCCGCGGCCCAGTGGACCTGCATGCCGTTGGCCGAGGCATTGCGTTCGAAGAGTTCGAGGTAATGGCCCAGATGACTGAGCGTGTGGCGCTTGATGGCCGACGAAGCGGCCCTGAGCGCCTCCCACTCGGGGACGCTCTGCGCCATGCGGTCGCGTTTGGCCCGGACGGTCCAGAGCGCGCCGTCGTGCCATGCGGTGCGTGCGGCGTCGGCGACGAACCGCGCCGCGGCTCGGGAATGCGTGCTCATAGGTTCGATGCGAGAATTTGGACGATGTGCAGCGTGCGGATCGGAAGCCGGTCGTGGTCGATGATGCCCTGCATGTGCATCAGACACGAACTGTCGGCTCCGGTGATGTATTCGGCGCCGGTGGCGAGGTGGTCGCGGAGCTTGTCGCGGCCCATGCGGATCGAGACGGCGTTCTCTTCGGCGGAGAACATGCCGCCGAAGCCGCAGCATTCGTCCCGCCGCGAGGGTTCGCATACCTCGACGCCGTCGACCATTTCGAGCAGGTCGCGCAGCTTCGAGCGGTAGGGGACGTTCAGCTCGCCGGGGGTGCTGAGCCCCAGTTTGCGCACGCCGTGGCAGGAGTTGTGGAGGCTCACCTTGTGCGGAAAGCAGGCGCCGAGTTTCGCGGGGCGCACGACGTCGTGCACGAATTCGCAGATTTCGTAGATGCGCGCGTCGATGCAGGCGTGCTCGCGGTAGCCGTCCAGCAGGCGCGGGTAGCCCTCCTTGACGAAAACCACGCAGCTGGCCGAGGGGCCGACCACGTAGTCGTACGCGGCGAAGAGCCGTTCCATGCGTTCGGCCAGCGGGCGGGCGTCGCGTTCGAATCCGGCGTTGGCCATCGGCTGCCCGCAGCAGGTCTGCCCGGTCGGATAATCCACGTCGAGCCCCAGCGAGGCGAGCAGCCTGTACGAGGCTTCGCCCACTTCGGGGTAGACGGCGTTGATGTAACAGGGAATGAAGAGTCCTACTTTCATCTTCTCGGTGTATGTTCGTGTCTCCTACTAACCAAACGGAGTTCCAAATATAGCGGTTTTCCGTCGAATTCGCAGCGATTGTCCCGTTTTTTGTATATTTGCATATAAACTGTTTAAAATAGATCGTATCCGATGAGAATGATTGCAGCAATGGCCGCTCTCGCGCTCGCAGCGTGCGGAGCGCCGGCCGGGCGGGGTGCGAAGACCCCCGAACCGGCCACGAAAGTGGAGATGGGCGCGGAGATCGCGCTTCTCAGGCCCGATTCGGTCGGCGGCACGACCGTCGACGAGGCGTTGTGGAACCGCCGGTCGTCGCGCGAGTTCGCGGCGGAGCCTCTCTCGCTCGAAGAGCTTTCGGGCGTGGTGTGGGCCGCCGCGGGCATCAACCGCCCCGCGAACGACCACCTCACGGCCCCGTCGGCGCTGGGCCTCTACCCGATCCGCACCTACGCTTTTTTCCGCGAGGGCGTGTACAGCTACGATGCGCGGGCGCATAAGCTCACGCGCGTGCTCGAAGGCGACCACCGCGCCGTGTCGGGCGCCCAGCCCTTCGTGGCGACCGCACCGCTCAATCTGGTCTTCGTGGCCGATCTGAGCGTGTACGAGGGCAAGGCGATCCCGGCCGAACACGTCCGCTTCCTCTGCGGGCAGGACGCCGCCTGCTACGTCGAGAACGCGAACCTCTATGCCGCCGGCCACGGACTGAAATCCGTTACGCGCGGCAGCGCCTCGGACCGTTTGCTCGAAACGCTCGGCCTCGACCCCGCGCGTTATTTCTTCGCGCTGGCCGTCTCGGTCGGGAAGTAGGGGATGCGCTGCGTGCCGCCCCGGTGGGGAGGTTCCCGCCGGGGCGCATCCGCGGATGGAAACGGAGGTCCGTCCGACGAGCTGCCCTTCCTCCCCCTCCGACGGGAATCGCCTGCTCGGAAAGGGTTCCGAACGGTGCGGTACGAATGAAAAAGAGGCTGTCGAACGAGTTTCGGACAGCCTCTTTTTGTATCGCCTGCGGGCGGAGGTTATTCCGCCGCCGCGGGATGTACCCTGACGCCGTCGATGGTGATCGTACCCGAATCGGTGCCGACGGCCGTGTTCTTGTAGTTGTCGTAGATGCTGATGTAGGGCGCCTTGTAGAATGCCGACAGGGCCTCCTGCGTCAGTTCGGCGCCGGTCGCGGCGTCGGTCTCGGTCCAGTTGGCGCTGTTGTCGGCGATCCGCTCGATCACCAGATCGAATCCCTTGGTGTTGGTGATGTTGCCGATGAACCACGAGTTGTTGTAGCCGTCGGGCGCATAGTACGGCGTGATACCGCCGATCGTCTGACCTTTGGCGAAGACGGTCCGGAAGTAGCCCTTCGACGGCTGGCAGTCGCGGATCGTAACCTTCACGGTTTTGCCGCTGTAAAACTTGCCTATGAGGCCGCCGTTGTTCCAGCCGCTCTTGCCGGTGAATGCGACATTCTCCGACGAACACTTCTCGATCAGCACTTCGCCCGAATTGTTGCCGAAATAGCCGAACAGACCGCCGCTGCCGTAGGTGTTGGCGCCTTCGCCGCAGGCGATGGCGACCTCCTTGATCGAGCAATTGCTGATGCGGGAGACGTTGCGCACGTAGCCCGCCAGACCGCCGGTCCACTTGCCTTCGCCTTCGATCGCGACGTTTTCGACGTGGAGGTCGTCGATCGCCGCGGGTTTGTCGTCGGTGCCGTAGACCTGTCCGAAGAGACCGCGCGCAGGGGTCGTCAGGTCGATCCGCACGTTGCGGACGGTGTGTCCGTTGCCGAATACGCAACCGCTGAAGAGGTGCCCCTTGGCCGTGTAGTTCGCTTCCGTGTCGTTGGGGTTCGTGAGACTGGTGTAGCCGATGGGGGTCCACTCGTGGTTGCCGAGGTCGATGTCGTTGCAGAAGAGTACGCCGGCACCTTCGGCCAACCGTCCCGCATTGGCTTCGCGGGCGATCCACGCCAGATCCGAAGCTTCGTAGATTTCGTAGCAGAACCACTCGGTGCCGTCGTTTCGCACGGTGCCGGACATGGGCTCCGTAACGGTCGCGCCGTCCCAGAGCGTAACGGGCAGTGCGTGGGCGCCCTCCCTGCCTTCGACCGTAACCGAAGGGGCGACCTCCACGGTGTTCGAATCGTCGCGGTTCATGACGAGGAAGTTCATGCGTGCGGGCTGAGGCGTGTTCGCCTCGACGAGCTTGGTCGCGCCGAGCAGCCGGAGCGTGTTGTTCTTCGAACGCAGGTCGGCCGAAAACTGGTGGTTGGTGGCGGTCTGCGGCGAGTTGTAGGAGCGGATTTCGGAATCCGTAACCGTTACGGCGTTGCTCCCGGCGGTCGCTACCGCTGAGTCGAGGACGATCGCGGCGAAATCTTCGGTGGGGCCGGTGAAGTAGTTGCGGCCGATGAGTTCCGAGCCTTCGATGTCGAATACGCACTCCTTGCCGTGGACGTTCAGCGCGGCGCGGCCGTCCAGACGCGAATTCTCCGCGTTCACGATCACGGGCGTCGTGATACCCGCGATGTTCACGGCGTAGAAGAAGCCTTCAACCGCCGATCCGTTGCGGATGTCGATCCGTACCGTACCGCCGTTGTTGCCCACGGCGATGCCGCGGGGATAGTAGTTGCCGTCCTTCACGCGGCTCTTGAAATAGGCGATCTCCTCTTCGGTGTAGTCGCGGCTGCCGATGGCCGTCTCGTTGCTGTGGATCGACGTCCCGTCGATCGTGATGCGGCTCTCGGTGCTCGTCAGGTCGTTGTTGAGGACGGAGACGCCGCGGCAGTCCGTGCCGAGAGCCTTGATCTCGGAGTTGCGCAGGGTGATGTCGGGGTCTGCGCCCGTGCAGCTGATGCCGTAGCTCTTGGCCGTGTTGCAGACGAGCAGCACGTTGTCGAACAGGGCTTTCACACCGTCGCCCGACACGACGATCGGGTGCGTGGCCTCTGCCTCGGACGTCGGTGCGATCGTGAGGTTCGCGACTTCGGCGTCGGCTGCGATTTCGAGCGGCTTGCTCAGCGTGCCTCCCTTGCCGTCGAGACCCGTTACGTCCTTCTCGATCACGATGCAGTCGAACTGCTCCTGTTGTGCGAGGATGCGCTCCAGTCCGGCCTGCGTGCCGATGCAGCCGACGATCCGGCCGTCGTAGCCGCTCTCGCGGACGATCTCGCGGACGGTGCCGTAGATCTTCGCATTGCCTTTTTTCAGCGTCAATTTCCCTACTTCGGCATTTTCTTCGACGTAGAGCGTATTTTCGGCGGTGGAGGCGGTCATTTCCGTGTACTTGCCGTTCACCGTTACGGTCGTGTTGGGCATGTCGATCACCAGTCGCTTGGCTGTCTCGGTGTCGGTTACGATGCTGACCCGTTCGGGCAGTGCGGCCGTTTCATCGGCGGCGGAGCTCTCCTTGAAAGTCAGTTGTGCATTCGCAGCGACCTGCGGCACCTCGACCGTCAGCGCGGCCGATTCGGCGAATGCCTTCGGGATGGTTACCTCGGCATCGCTCTCGACCTTCGAGCCGACCTGCACCACTTCGGGTGCTTCCTCGGGTGAGGAGGCTGCCTTCTTGATCGCGTCGGACACATCGTCGGCACTCCCGGCCACGACGACCTTCGGGATGGCGATGGCCGTGAAGTCGACGATCTTGGCGCGGCCTACGACGAGCTGTTTCGAGAGCGCCTTCGTTACGGTTTGGTCCGCATCGTCGGTGATCCGGAACGAAAGCGTGCCGGCCGGGTAGGTCTGTGCCGGAACGACGAACAGGAAATCCGTCGGGGTTTCCGCATCGAGCGTTACGGGCTCCGGACAGGTCAGCGTGATTTCCGATCCGCTCTGTGCGTCGGACGCTGCGGGAGCGCCCGCTTCGTCCACGTGCTGCATGGCTTCGTTGCCGCCGCCGTCGAAGACGATGATCCGGCCGCCGTCGGGTCCTTCGGCGAGCGTGCCGGCGCCCGAGAGCGTCTTGTCGGTCGACACGAGCCGGATCGACTTCACCTTGCGTCCGGTGCCGTCGTCCGTCAGCCGGATGTTGATGACGCCCGCCACGTGGGTGAATTCCAGCGTGCCGATTTCATCGCCCGTGGTGCGGGCATACATCGGGTTGGTCTCGGGCGAGAAGGACCCCTCGGCGTAGGTCTGCGCTCCGGGAATCGTGAGTTTGCCTGCCGAGTAGGCCGAATAGGGATAGTAGGCTTCGAGGGACGAGGCGCCTTCGGCCGTCGGTGTGCCCGAGACGGTGAAGGTGCCGTCTTCGGTGTTCTCTCCGCCGGTGAGTACGTATTGGCAGAGGGAGCCTCGGTCGGTTACGACGGCGATCCGGTCGTCCGTACTCCAGAGAACCGGCGAGAATGCGCCTTCCTGCGGTCCGAGATGGGTGCGCGTTTCGGCGGTTCGGGGCGTGCGTGCCGTGAGGGTGTGCGTGCCGAGCGGTTCGGGCACTGTGGGTTCGAGTTCGCCGACGGGGTCCGTCGAGCAGGCGTTGAGTGCGACGCATCCGGCCGCACTCACGAGGAAAAAGATTTTTTTCATGACGTGTGTGCGGTTTAATAGGGATCGTATTCACCGTGTTCGAATTGGGAAGTAGCGAAGCCTTGCTCGGCGGATACCTCCAAGAGGCTGATTACGGGAGCGGAATAATTCGTTTGATTAAATTCCCCCCCCCATGTTTTTGCGAAATTTCATTCATAGTTTCACTTGACATTTAGGGTTGAATGGATATTTTATTTGATGCGGACAAATTTAGGTAAAATCTTCCGGACATCTCCCCCCCCCTCGATTTCGGCCTTTTTTGCGTATAAAAAGAGCGTATTCGTATAGTTCGGGAGCCTTATGGAATATCCGACGGTCCGTATGTTTTCTCCGTCCGGCGGCCTTTGCGATGCGGTCCGCACCGCTCGGTCCCGACGGAAACGGGGGCAGGCGGCGGGAGAACCCCGTTGCGGAGGGATCAGCGCGCGGAGGCGTTTCCGCGGTCGTCGCTTCGTGCGGAGTCGATTTCGTTGTCGGCGCCGTTGTCGGTGTCTCGGGCAGCCCCGATTGCGTTGTCGCTTTCGGCGAAGTAGCGCCACAGCGGAGCGGCCATCAACGCCTGCACGATTCCGCCCCGTTCAAGCAGACCGCGCACCTCGTCGCGCGTCATCAGATGGACTCTCAGGTCCTCCGTGGCTTCGAGATGCTGCGGCGAGAGGCGTTCCACGCCGGTGGCGACGAAGCAGTGGGTGAAGTTGTCGTGTGTGGCGGGATTGGCGCAGATGCGCATCGTCTCGCGCCATCGGCCGCCGCCGAAACCCGTCTCCTCCAGCAGCTCGCGCCGGGCGGCTTCGAGAGGCGAAGCGTCGTCCGGGTCGCAGACGCCGGCCGCCAGCTCGTAGTCCGTGCGGCCGAGGCCGTGGCGGTACTGGTCGATCATCACGAACAGTCCGTCGCGCGTGATGGCGATCACGTTGACCCAAGCGGGGTATTCGAAGACGTAGTAGTCCGGCACATGGGCGCCGCCGGGCAGTTCGACGCACTCGTGCCGCACGGTGAACCACGGTTCGCGCGCGACGTATTCGCTCCGGAGAACTTTCCATGGGCGGGGTTTCGATTTTTCCATCTCTTACCTTGTTTTCGGTACGAAGATAACGATTTTTCGTTACCTTTGTGTTGAGAATTACAAACCGTAACCGAATGATACCACAACCTGAACGAAAACGCATCATCGACCTGATCCGTCGGGAGGTCGTCCCCGCTATCGGATGCACCGAACCCATCGCCGTGGCGCTCTGCGTGGCGCGTGCGGCCGAGACGCTCGGATGCCGGCCCGAGAAAATCACGGCGCGCCTGAGCGCCAACATCCTCAAGAACGCCATGGGCGTCGGAATCCCGGGTACGGGCATGATCGGCCTGCCGATCGCCATCGCGCTGGGGGCATTGGTCGGACGCTCGGACTATCAGCTCGAAGTGCTGAAGGACTTGACGCCCGAGGCCGTCGAAGAGGGGCGCCGCTACATCGACCAGAAGCGTATTTCGATCTCGCTGAAAGAGCATATCGCGGAAAAACTGTATATCGAAATCGAGGTCGAAGCCGGGGGGCACACCGCCACGGCCGTCATCGCCGGCGGACACACCTCTTTTATATATATAGCGCGCGACGGCGAAGCGCTGCTCGATAAGCGCGCAGGGGCGTCGTCGGCAGCCGGTGCCGCGGACGACGATCCCGAGCTGACGCTTCGCCGCGTGTGGGATTTCGCCATGACGGCGCCGCTGGACGAGCTGCGTTTCATCCTTGAGACCCGCCGGCTGAACAAGGCTGCCGCCGAGCAGTCGTTCAAGGGCGAGTACGGCCACTGCGTCGGCCGCACGATGTGCGGCATGCAGGAGCGCAAGCTGATGGGCGACCACGTATATGCGCATATCCTCGCCTACACCTCCGCCGCCTGCGACGCCCGCATGGGCGGTGCGATGATCCCGGTGATGAGCAATTCGGGCAGCGGCAATCAGGGCATCGCGGCGACGCTTCCCGTGGTGGTGTTTGCCGAGGAGAACGGCGCGACGGAGGAGCAGACGATCCGCGCGCTCACGCTGAGCCACCTCACGGTGATCTACATCAAGCAGAGTTTGGGCCGTCTGTCGGCCCTGTGCGGCTGCGTCGTGGCGGCCACCGGTTCGAGCTGCGGCATCGTCTATCTGATGGGCGGCGGCTACGACGAGGCGGCGGCGGCCGTAAAGAATATGGTCGCTACGCTGACGGGCATGCTCTGCGACGGCGCCAAACCCAGTTGCGCGATGAAGCTGATGAGCGGCGTCTCGACGGCCGTGCTGTCGGCGATGATGGCCATGGAGCACCGCTGCGTAACGGCCGTGGAGGGTATCGTCGAGGAGGACGTGGACAAGTGCATCCGCAACCTCACGCGTATCGGCCGCGACGGCATGAACGAGACGGACCGTCTGGTGCTCGACATCATGACCCACAAGTCCTGAGCCCGTGGCTTTTCGCGGCGTTGCCCTCCGTCCGAGGCCGCGGGATTTCCGAAGATGCCGGATTATGGGGAGCGCCGAAAGATGAAGAGGCTGTCTGACAAAATTTTTTTCAACCCTCCGAAAATTGCGTATTGGGAATTCCCGAATAGCAGTACGAATGAAAAAGAGGTGTCTAAAACGTGTTGGACAGCCTCTTTCGTTTTCGTCTCTGCCATTGCCCGCACTTCGTTCGGCTTGCGCTCGGCATGCCAGCCCTTCCCCTTTTCGGGAGGCGCCTCCCGGTCTCGGCGACCAATCGCGCAAACCCGGCTTGCGCTCGGCATGCCGGCCCCGTTATCCGGGTTGCGGATCTTCGGAGAGCCGTGCGGGCCGCAGCCTCCGACTGCGGAGGCATCTCATCTTGTGCGGACATACCGCGCAGGCTGCTCCCGTCTTTTCTGACGAATGACGCTGGAATCGCAGGCAGGACGAAAGGAAGGGCGGGACCGTTTTCCGGACCAGCTCGAACGGGCGAATCGTGTGCGTTCGCGGGCGGGTGCGGCATCGGGCGGGACGACCGCGCTTCGCGTGCGGTGTCGGATCGCCGCGGCGGAGAAGAGCCCGGCTTCGTGATGACCTCTTATGAAAAGATGACGCGGATCGTATTCCGGAGCAGCGCGGACAGATCGGCCCGCGATGGCGAAGAGATGGAATCGTCGGGAAATATCACCGGACGATCGCCTTCACGATCAACCCCGTCGCTCCTTGGTGGCGCGTGGTGTAGTCTTTGGCGACTCGGCTGGTTTTCCGCCGGTATTCCTCGTTGTCGCGCAAGGGGACGAACCATTGCTTCAGCTCTTCGTAATTGGCGACGGATTTGGCGGCCCCCAGCGTTACGAGGTCGCGGGCTTCCTTGAATTTCAGATAGTTGGGGCCGAATGCCACAGGCAGGCCGAATGTCGCCGCTTCGAGCGTATTGTGGATGCCCGCGCCGAAACCGCCGCCGATGTAGCTCCACGTGGCGTAGCCGTAGACCGACGAAAGCAGTCCCACGGTGTCGAGCACGAGCAACTGACGGTCGCCGTATTCGGTTCGGTCGGTGCAGGCCGTGTAGCGGAGCGCTCCGCCGCGCGTTTCGTCCATCAGCCGTGCGATGCGCGATTCGTCCATTTCGTGCGGAGCGACGATGAATTTGATGTCGGGATTGTCGTTCATCAGACGGATCAGCAGCTCTTCGTCCGGACTCCATGTCGAACCCGCCACGAAGAGCCGGCTGCCGCCTTTGAAGCGTTCGGCGATCTCGATCCGCTTGGCGGCCGCGGCGATCTCCGCCACGCGGTCGAACCGCGTGTCGCCGGCGACCACCACGTTGTCGAAACCCAGCTCGGCCAGCAGGCTTTTCGATTCGTCGTTCTGGACGAAAAGGGTGTCGAACGTTTCGAGCGCCTGTCGCCACATCCCCCCGTAAGGTCTGAAAAAGATCGAGTTGCGGCGGAAGATGGCCGAGACGATGTAGGTGCGGATGCTGCGGCGCCGCAGTTCGGCGAGAAGGTTGAGCCAGAATTCGTATTTGACGAAGACGGCGATTTCGGGATGGGCGATGTCGAGAAAACGGCGGGCATTCGCAGGCGTGTCGATCGGCAGATAGAAAATATAGTCCGCGCCCGGGTAGTTCTTGCGGATCTCGTAGCCCGAGGGCGAGAAGAAGGTAACGAGAATCTTGTATTCGGGGCGTTCGCGGCGGATGCGTTCGATGATGGGACGACCCTGTTCGAATTCGCCGAGAGAAGCCGTATGAATCCAGACGATCCGCGCCCCGGGGTCTATGGTCCCGGCCATTCGTTCGAACAGGTCCCGCCGTCCTTCGCTCCAAAGTCTGGCTTTGGCGTGCCGCGGTGCGATCAACCGGATGACCCATGCGTAGAGGGCGAGACCGAAATTATAGATCCACATCTGATTTCATCGGTTTGGGTTCAATATACGGCATTTGTTTTTCTGCGTCCGCCGGGAGCGGAACAGATTCGTTCCGGCAGGCCGTCTGTCGAGAACCGTTTTTCCGGCAATCGTTCCCTCCCTCCGGCGCGAACGGCGGAGAGAGAGAACGATCTTTCGGCCGGACAAAGATAGTATATTTTGTCGGGTTCGCAAAATTACCAGTGGCTTTCGACCGCATCGGGGATAAATCGGACGACCGCATCGCCGTGTGGGCCTATGTCCACGGCGATGAGGTCGAAACGCAGCTCTTCGTCCGGGGCGTGTCGCGCCATGTAGCATGCGGCGGCATGCACCAGCGCGCGGCATTTGGCCGGCGTCAATGCCTGCTCGGGCGGCGTCAGTCCGCCGGCTCTGCGGGTTTTGACCTCTACGAAGTGGAGACACTGCCGCCTGCGGGCCACGATGTCCAGTTCGTAATGCCCGCTGCGCCAGTTGCGGGCGCAGATCTCGTACCCTTCGCGCCGGAGCCACTCCGCCGCAAGCTCCTCGCCGCGTCGCCCCGTCATTGCGGACGGGGATTCCGTCCCGCGCGGGGATTGGGCAGGGGGCTGTCGCTCCGTCCGCATCTTCGGATCGTCCCTGCCGGTCGGGGCGTGCGCGGCGGATTTCCCGTCTGCGGGTCGTCGTTCCCTCTTCGTCTGCGGATCGCTCCTGTCGGAAAGTGATTTCATGCCGGATTATTACTTTTTCGGGTCGTTTCGTTTCTGCGGCCGCCCGAACCGGGAGCGGGGGCGTTGTCTGCGCGGCGGTTATCCGCGACCGGCGGGGAGCCGGAACGCATCCGCCGCCGTCCCGTTTTTGTCGTCCTGCCTGCGGCGTGCGGCTGCCCTGCATCGTCCGCAGACGGCAGCCGAGGCACAGCCCCGCAATATCCGACGGCACGTGCGGACCTGCCTGTCGCAGTGCGGCTCCCGCACGCTGCCGTGATGTTCCGTCGTGTTGCGGATTCCCTGCCGCCGCCGCGGGACTGCTCCGTCCGCGGACCTCCTTCGCTCCCCGTCGCATCCGGGGGATACTTATAATAAAAACGAGAGGTCGTCGCCGGCATGGACCTCATAGGGGGCGATGCCCTTTTTGAAGATGCGCATCGGACGCGGTCCGATCAATTCGAGCCTGCCCGCTTCGCAGCGGAGCATGCACCCCTCGCGCAGGCCCACGACCCAGCGGCGCGGATTGGCCTCGATGTATTCGAGGATGCGCTGCTCGCGCGTCTCGCCCGCATGTCCCTCGGGATTGGCATCGAGGTAGTGGGGGTTGATCTGGAACTTCACGGCGCCGATGGCCTTGAACGACTCGGGCTCCACGATGGGCATGTCGTTCGTGGTGCAGATCGTCGGACAGCAGACATTGCTGCCGGCCGACCAGCCGACGTAGGGTGTGCCGGCCTTCAGCTTGCGCAGGATCGTGCCGAGAAGCTTCTGTTCCTGCATTTTACGGGTCAGGGCGAAGGTGTTGCCGCCGCCCACGCAGAGGGCCTCCGCTTCGCGGATCATGCGCTGCGGATCGCTTGCGCGGTGCACCGAACGCAGGCGGATACCCAGCTCGGCGAAGCGTGCCGCGACCTTTTTTTCGTACTCCGCATAGGAGAACGTAACGGCGGCGTAGGGGACGAAAACCGCCTCGCGCACGCCGTGCAGAAACTCCCCGATGCGGGGCATGGGATATTGGAGATAGGGCTCTCCGGCGTTGGTCGAATTCGAGATCAGGAGCAGTTTCATAATGTTCTGGCTGCTAAAATTTTAGTTTGAAAAATGTGCTAAATGTCGAAACTATTGTGAATAAAAAATTAGGTTCTTTTGTCAAAAGTAATAAAAAAAGTGTTACTTTTGCGCAAAATTCATTTGGAAATCGAGTAACTGTTTCTTAATAATTGTTTAACTAAAAAATTAAAATTATGTCAGAAGTACAGTCCAAAGTTGTCGAGATTATCGTTGATAAGCTGGGCGTAAAGGAGTCGGAAGTAGTTCCCGAAGCAAGTTTCACGAACCATCTCGGCGCTGACTCGCTCGACACGGTGGAGCTCATCATGGAGTTCGAGAAGGCTTTCGATATCACGATCCCCGACGAGGATGCCGAGAAAATCGCAACCGTAGGCGACGCGATCAAGTATATCGAGGAGCACAAAAAATAAATCACCATACGAAGGACTTGCGCGAGTTCTTAAAAGCTTAAATTCATGACAGAAAGAAGAGTAGTTGTTACGGGCATCGGTACGATCAATCCGCTCGGTAATAACATTGCAGAGTATTTTTCGAATCTTGAGAAGGGCGTAAGCGGTGCCGCACCGATTACTCATTTCGATGCCGAAAAATTTAAGACTAAGTTCGCTTGTGAAGTCAAAGATTACGACCCGGGCCGTTATTTCGACCGTAAGGAGGTGCGCAAGTACGACCTTTTCACGCAGTATGCGCTGATCGCGGCCGCGCAGGCCGTCGAGGATTCGGGGCTCGACCTCGAACGCATCGACCTCGAACAGGTCGGCGTGATCTGGAGCTCGGGCATCGGAGGACTCAAATCGTTCTTCGACGAATGTCTGGGCTATGCCGCAGGGGACGGAACCCCTCGGTTTAGCCCATTTTTCATTCCCCGCATGATCGCCGATATCGCCGCCGGCTTCATCTCCATGAAGTACGGTTTCATGGGACCCAACTATTGCACCGTTTCGGCGTGCGCTTCGTCCAACCACGGCATGATCGACGCCATGAACGCCATCCGCTACGGCAAGGCCGACGTGATGGTTACGGGCGGTTCGGAGGCTGCGGTCAACGAACCTTCGGTGGGCGGCTTCAACGCGATGCAGGCGCTTTCGACCCGCAACGACGATCCGGTGCATGCTTCGCGTCCGTTCGACAGGGACCGCGACGGCTTCGTGATCGGCGAGGGGGCGGGCGCTCTGGTGCTGGAGGAGCTGGAGCATGCCAAAGCCCGCGGCGCGCGGATCTATTGCGAAATCGCCGGCGGCGGCTGTTCGGCCGACGCCTATCACTTCACGGCGCCCCACCCCGAAGGCGAAGGCGCCATGAAGTCGATGCGCGACGCGATGAAAGACGCCGGTGTGGATCCCGGGCAGATCGACTACGTGAACGTGCACGGCACTTCGACCCCTGCGGGCGACATACCCGAACTGAAGGCCGTGGCAGGCGTGTTGGGCGATCACGTCTACGACATCAACATTTCGTCCACCAAATCCATGACGGGACACCTGCTGGGTGCTGCCGGAGCCGTCGAAGCGCTGGCCTGCATCTTCGCCATCACGCACGGCGTGGTGCCCCCCACGATCAACTGCGAGAATCTCGATCCGGAGATCGACGCCCGGTTGAACCTCACGCTCAACGAGGCGCAGACGCGCGACGTGAAGTGCGCGCTGAGCAATACGTTCGGTTTCGGAGGCCACAACTCCACGATCGTATTCCGCAAGTGCTAACGTGTTGATCGTGTCCGTGCCGTGATCGATTTTCTGTTGCGTCCTCTGCGGAGGAATTTCGGGCGGGACAAGACGTATTACCGCATCGTCGACGATCTGTTCGGATTCGTTCCGCATAACATCGAACTTTATAAGCTGGCTTTGATTCACAAGTCAGCTTCTTTGGTTTTGGACGACGGCCGGCAGATCAACAACGAACGTCTCGAATATCTGGGCGACGCGGTGATCGAGGCCGTGTCGTCGGATTATATCTACATCGAATTTCCCGACGAACAGGAGGGCTTCATGACGCAGATGCGCTCCAAGATCGTGTCGCGCCAGTCGCTCAACGGCATTGCGGAGCGGATCGGGCTGGATCGGTACATCATCTCGAATTCGAGCGGCAACTGCACGCAGAAGCACATCTCGGGCGATGCGTTCGAGGCGATGATGGGGGCGATCTACCTCGATCAGGGGTACGAATTCGTCAACCGGCTGCTCATCAACCGCATATTTTATCATTACCTCGATCTCGACGACCTCACGGAGTCGGAGACCGATTTCAAGAGCCGTCTGATCGAGTGGTGCCAGAAGAACCACCATTCGATCGCGTTCCGTTCGGGGTTGAGCCGCAGTGCCGGAATGCGTCCGCAATTCCATGCGACGGTCTACATCGACGGGCTGGAGACGGGCCACGGCACGGGCGGATCGAAGAAGGAGGCCGAGCAGGAGGCGGCCCGCTCCGTGTCGGAGGGGGTGAGCGACGAAGCATGCGCCTCGCTGCTGGATAAGGTGGACCGGCTCTCCTTGTAGATGCGGACGACTGTATACGCTTTGCCGGACCGGGAATGCCGGATTCGGTCGCCGTTTCGGACCGCTGTCGTTTTCGCAGTCTCGGACTGCGGTTGCGGAGGGGACTTTCCTTCGGATTGCGTTCGACGGGCCGGGTCGTACATGTGCGGGGCGCCGGACCGCGGCGGAAAAGGAACCTGCGCAGGCCTTTCCGGGAAAGGGGCTGCGGTCGGGTCGTGCGGCTGAACTTTGCGCGGCAGACCGTCGGCACGGCAAATAGATCATCGACTAACTTTTTCAAATACGCCTCTACCCTTGAAAAATATCGTAGACAAACTCCAATCGCGCGGGGCCGGTGCGCTCGCCGACGCCGAATTGCTTGCGCTGCTGATCGAAGACGAAGAGCTCGCGGTCCGGCTTTTGGCCGCCTGCGGCGGTACGGCAGCCGCTTTGGCCGAGCTTCGGACCGAGCGCTTGCGGATGATCGAAGGGCTCGGCCTGCGACGGGCTCAGCGGATCGCGGCGGCCGTGGAGCTGGGACGCCGGGCCGCTGCCGAAACGGCGGACAGGATCGACCAGATCCGCACGAGTGCCGATGTGGCCGCATTATTCCGGCCTCAGATGGAGGCGCTGTCGCACGAAGAGTGCTGGGCCGTCTATCTGACCTCTTCGAACCGGATCATCGAACGCAAACTGGTCAGCCGGGGCGGTGTGCAGGGTACGGTCGTCGACTACCGTCTGGTGGTGAAATGGGCTTTGGAGCTGCTGGCCACGCAGTTGATTCTCGTGCACAACCACCCCTCGGGTGCTGCGGAACCCAGTCCGCAGGATAAGGTGCTGACCGAGCGGGTCGCTGCGGCCGCTGCGTTGTTCGACATCCGCCTGCTGGATCATCTGATCGTCTCGCGCTCGGGACATTTCAGCTTCATGGAGGCGGGTTTGATCCGTTGACGGAGACGGGGAATTTCCCGGCGGATCGTGTTTTGCTTCTCCTGAATTTCCGGTTTCGACATCCGCGGGTAAGACGATTGCGTAACGCGGTGATTGCGTGCTGTGGATTGCACGAATTTCGTCCGTCCATTTCCCTGCTCGGCCGCCGGAAGGGATTTCGTTGCACCGGTTCAGCGGTGTGGTTCTTTTGCGTCGAGCCGTTCGTCCGCCTCGGTGCGGTTTGTATCTTGCATCCTTCCTGCGGCGTTCGGTACGGTGAAACGGTTGCGTTTTCTCGTATTTGCAAACTGCCGCCGCCGGCTGCGATCCGCATGTTTCCGGAGGAGGGGCCCGGCCTGAGCGATCGGCCCTGCATGTGCGGCGCAGCATCGGAGCCGTACGACGTGCCGGTGTCCGTTTGGCTGGGCCGGGGCCTTGTCCAACGCTCCGCTTCTTCCGCCGCAGCGCGGGAGCCGGGATGTTCCGCAACTGATTTCGGATGCGGGAAACGGATTATTGAGATTAGTTTCGTATCTTTGTATCTTCAAGTGTTCGCTTCGGACCCGAGGCGGAGCCGAACTCCGTTCGGACTGCACCGAGGCGGGGAATACCTAAGGAAATTCGACGAACTATCAAGACAACGGAATATGACACAGGAAGAGGTTTTCAAGAAACTGGTCGCGCACTGCAAGGAGTACGGGTTCGTATTCCCGTCGAGCGAGATCTACGACGGCTTGGCCGCCGTGTACGATTACGGTCAGAACGGCGTGGAGCTCAAGAACAACATCAAACGCTACTGGTGGGACTCGATGGTCAAGCTCCACGAGAATATCGTGGGCATCGACGCCGCGATCTTCATGCATCCCCGTACGTGGGAGGCGTCGGGCCATGTGGGGGCCTTCAACGACCCGCTCATCGACAACAGGGATTCGAAGAAGCGTTATCGCGCCGACGTGCTCATCGAGGATTGGATCGCCAAGCAGGACGAGAAGATCGACAAGGAGATCGAGAAGGCCCGCAAGCGCTTCGGCGAGGCGTTCGACGAGGCCAAGTACCGCGAGACCTCGCCCCGCGTGGCGGAGATCGCCGCACGCCGCAGCGAGGTCCGCGCCCGTTTCGCCGAGGCGATGAACGCGAACGATCTGGAAGGGCTGCGTCGAATCATCCTCGACTGCGAGATCGCCTGCCCCATTTCCGGTACCCGCAACTGGACCGAGGTGCGGCAGTTCAACCTGATGTTCTCCACGCAGATCGGCTCCGTGGCCGAGGGGGCGAACACCATCTACCTGCGCCCCGAGACCGCGCAGGGCATCTTCGTGAACTTCCTCAACGTGCAGAAGACGGGCCGCATGAAACTGCCGTTCGGCATCGCGCAGATCGGCAAGGCTTTCCGCAACGAGATCGTGGCGCGGCAGTTCATCTTCCGCATGCGCGAGTTCGAGCAGATGGAGATGCAGTTCTTCGTGCGCCCGGGCGAGGAGATGCAGTGGTGGAGCCGCTGGAAAGAGACCCGCATGGCGTGGCATCGCGCGCTGGGCTTCGGGGACGAAAAGTACCGTTTCCACGACCATGAGAAGCTGGCCCACTACGCCAATGCCGCCACGGACATCGAGTTCGACTTTCCGTTCGGATTCAAGGAGGTCGAAGGCATCCACTCGCGCACGGACTTCGATCTGGGCAGCCACCAGAAGTTCTCGGGCAAGAAGATCCAGTACTTCGATCCCGAGACGGGCGAGAGTTACGTGCCCTATGTGGTCGAGACCTCGATCGGCGTCGACCGCATGTTCCTGCAAGTGATGTCCGCGGCCTATGCCGAGGAGCCGCTCGACGGCGGCGATTCGCGCGTGGTGTTGCGTCTGCCCGCGGCGCTCGCACCCGTGAAGGCGGCCGTGCTGCCGCTGGTCAAGAAGGACGGCATGCCCGAGGTGGCGCAGCGGATCGTGGATATGCTCAAATACGATTACAACGTCGTCTACGACGAGAAGGACTCCGTCGGCAAGCGCTATCGCCGTCAGGATGCGATCGGTACGCCGTTCTGCATAACGGTCGACGGCCAGACGCTCGCGGACGGCACCGTTACGGTCCGCCACCGCGATTCGATGGAGCAGGAGCGTGTGCTCGTCGAAGCGCTCCCGTCGCTGGTGGAGGAGGAGTGTTCGTTCCGCCGCCTTTTCAAAAAGTTGAATTTGTAGTGGGGAGCCTTCATGCGGCGGGACGAAGGGCCGACGGACCGTGCGGGACGGGAATGCCCACGAACGCCGGCGCTGCCTGCGAGGATCGCCGGCAGAGTACGGTTGCCCGCTACGCAGGAAGGGGTGTCGGCGGGACCGGACGTTTTTGTCGGCAGGGATGTATCCGCGGGCCGCTCGGCGAGTGCGAAGCGGGACGCGGGGGACGGTTTTCGAGCGTCCGATCGCAGCGGCGCATTCCGTCCGGGTTTTTCCGAGGCGGGAGAATGACGGCCCCGAAAGAAACGGTTTTTGCAACGGAGTTCGGCGTCGGAGGCTGCACGACGCGAAGCCCTCGAAGCGACATGCAGCCTGCCGCCGAGGGTGGCGAACGGCCGGCATCGCGGAGGCAATAGAGACGGCGGAAAGAAGATAAAAGTGTCTTTCACGTTTTTATTCGAGCGTTTTTTGCCCTAAAAACCGGAGCGGCGGGCTGTGCCTCGCTTTCGAAGAGGACGGTGCCTGCTGCCGGCGGCATCGGCCCGTACGGCTCGAAAGAACCGTAGTTCGAACGGCGTTAGCGATAAGCCCGAGCGCAGTCCGGGCTTTGCTCGTGCATCGCCGGGGCGGGTAAGCGGCTCCTCCGCAGAACCCGTTTTCGGTAAGCCGGGCGCTGGGCCGAACCCCTGTACGGGTTCTGCCGTGATGGAAAGACGACGACAAGAAAGCGAACCGCAGATTTTGACATACATGGGACGTATCCTCGCTATTGATTATGGCACCAAACGCACCGGTATCGCCGTGAGCGATCCGCTGCGAATCATCGCCGGCGGACTGGAGACCGTGGCGACGAAGGAGCTGGAGCGCTGGCTGGCGCAATATTTCGCCGCCAACGACGTTTCGACCATCGTGGTGGGCAAACCCGTGCGGATGGACGGCGCCCCGTCCGAGACGTGGAAGTACGTCGAGCCGCTGGCGGCGCGTCTGCGCAAGAGCTATCCCGACAAGGAGGTGGTTTTCCACGACGAGCGGTTCACCTCCGTGATGGCGCACCGCACGATGCTCGAAAGCGGCATCGGACGCATGGCCCGACGGGACAAAGCATTGGTGGACAAGATTTCCGCCACGATTATTTTACAAAGTTACATGGAATTCAACAAGTAATTATGATTTATCCTATCGTCATCTTCGGATCCCCGATCCTGCGCGCCGAGTGCGAGCGGATCGAATCCGATTATCCGGAGCTCGAAAAGCTGATCGAGGACATGTTCCTGACGCTCGAAGCGGCCGAAGGCGTGGGGCTCGCGGCTCCGCAGATCGGCAAGAACATCCGCCTTTTCATCGTGGACTGCACGCCGTGGGGCGAGGACAATCCCGAGCTGGCGGAATACCGCCGGGCGTTCATCAATCCCGAGATCTACTTCCGTTCGGAGCAGACCAAACTCTACAACGAGGGGTGTCTCTCGCTGCCCGGAATCCACGAGGACGTGCGCCGTTCGCTGTCGATCCGGATGCGTTACATGGATGAGCATTTCGTCGAACACGACGAGGAGTTCACGGGGCTGCCCGCGTGGGTGATCCAACACGAGTACGACCACATCGAGGGCATCGTTTTCACCGACCGCCTCTCGCCCCTGCGGCGGAATCTGCTGAAGAGCAAACTGCTGAATATGGCCAAGGGGAAATACCGCTGTTCGTACAAAACCCGTTGAAAATTTGTTCTTCCGGATGAAAAGTTTTACTTTTGTTAATACGAATCGAAACCGTTAAACCTAATAACAGAAAGATGAAGAAACTTTTGCTTGTGCTGACCGTGTGCATGTGCGCGTGGTCGGCTTCGGCCCAGAATTGGGCTGTCGGTGGGCGTATCGGCTCGGGTTTCATGGCCGATGTGCAGTATGTTTTCAGCAACGACAACTACATCGAAGGGCGTTTCGGTGCCTATTGGGCCAATGCGGGCGGCACGGTAACGGCCGATTTCACCGCCCTGTACAATTGGAATATCTGCCGGATGAATTGGACCCCCTCGGCCGGTACGTGGTTTTTCGATGCGGGCGCCGGCATCAATGTGGGCGGCAAGGGCCATTACGCTTATGTCGGTGCCGCAGGCTGCGCCAAGCTGGGCATTGATTTCAGTGGCGCTCCCGTGCGTCTGTCGTTCGACTGGTCGCCGGCGTTCGGTCCCGGGATCGCTTATTGGGACGGAGATTCGGCGTCGGAGTTCAACGAACATGCGCTCTGCAACTTCGGTATCACCTGTTCCTACCGGTTCTGATTGCGTCCGGGCCGGTCTGCGGACCGGCCCGGTGCCGCATTGCCGGGAACGAGGAGGTGTCGTCCGCAGCTGAATAGCGGCGTTCGTCTGAGCGCTGCGGACGATAGGATGACGACGGGGCTGTCTGACAAGTTTCTTGCCCTTCGGGAACCGCTCGTTCGGGCATGCTTTCGAAAGCAATACGAATAGAAAAGGGCTGTCTAAGACTTGTTAGACAGCCCCGTTCGTTTTTCGCCGGGCTCGGGATCAGAACTTGTAGGTCGCGCCGATGTTGATGACGATGGGATTGTCGTGGTGTTTGGCCGTCTGGATCAACCAGCGCACACCGGCCGAAAGGTCCCAGCGGCGCGTGAGAATGAAGTCCGTGCCTGCGCCGACGTCGAAGCCGAACGACCAGCCGTAGAGATCGTTGCCGCTGATGCCGACCTGCGGATACACATTCCACCAGCGGGCGACGGGGAAGAGGTACTGGATGTCGGCGTTGATGTCGATCGAGCAACCGTCCTTGAGCAGGGCCGTGATACCCGGTTCCACCCGCCAGTGGTTGGAGATGTTGTAACGTCCGTAAGCGCCCAGTCCGAAGATGGCGCCGTCGCCGCCCGCATGGGTGTAGATGCCGATCCGGGGGCCTACCGCCCACCTTTCACGTTCCGGACCCTGTTTCCAGTGTTCGGGCCCCGCAACCTGTTGTTGGGATGCGGCGGCACGTGAGCGCTCGGCTTCCCAATCACGATTTCTTGCCCTCTCTTGGGCCGATGCGGTCGTGAAGGCGCACAAGGCCGCGACCGCGAAAAGGATAATTTTTTTCATACGCTTTCCGGTTTTCCCTTCGTTTTAACAAATAACTTGCCTTTCCTGTGGTTTCGCCCGATGAAAATGCAGGCTGAGGAAGAAAAAATGTGTTCCGATCGCCTCCGAAGGCCCGCGGCGAGCACATCGGACGATGCGGGCGGACCGGGATTTGTTGCGTGAACGGATTGGCGTTTCGTCCGTTTCGGCCCGCCGGACAAACGGCTTCGGCCGCTTCCCGGCTTGTGCATGGGGGCGCAATCCCCGTGCGAGGTCGTTTTCCCGTCCGTTTCTGCAAATCTTCCCTCCCCCGCGGAGAATCGGAATGCGGCCGGCGGAACATGCGGCTCTGCTGGGTCTTCGCCTCCATGTGCGCGGCGGAGAGCGCCCGAAATGCTCTTCACGGCCGCTGCGAACGCGGTTCGGAGCCTTGCGGCGATGAGAAGCGAGCCCGCAGTCTGCGGAACCCGCCCGCACGGAGGGCGGGCCCTCGCCCCGGAAGCTGCGACCCGCACGGCTCCCGCGAGCCGGAATCGAAAATAGGATCGGAGGATGCGAATCGGGGCCGAAGCCGATACCTGCACGTTTTTTCGGGCGAATGCGGTCCGCCGCACGGAAAGGGCGGCGAACGGCCGACATCGCTGCGGGGAGGTCGGGAAAGAGAATACGTGGATCGAACCCGCTCCGGACAGCGCCGAAGCTCGAACGAGGACTGAACCGGGATTCTCCCGTCCGGGATCGTTCCGTGTACGAACGGTGCCGCAGATCGGTCGGGCATTCGGATCGGTAGTCCCTTCTTGCCGGACAATGCTGCGGACGATAGGCCGGTCGGGCTCCGATGCCGATCCGGACCGAGCGCACGAAAAATGGGGGTGTCTAACACGTGTTAGACACCCCTTTTTTATTCGTACTGCTGATTTGAGAACTTTTCCGAATACGCAATTCTCAGAGGGGTAAAATTGATAGACACCCCTCGTTCGCTTCTGAATATATAGGTCTATTTCTCGTTCAGAGCCGCATGAGCCGCCGCCAGACGTGCGATGGGCACGCGGAAAGGCGAGCAGCTGACGTAGTTCAGACCCGCATAGTGGCAGAACTCCACCGACGAAGGTTCGCCGCCGTGCTCGCCGCAGATGCCGCACTTGAGGTTCTCGCGCGTGCCGCGGCCCTTGAAGACCGCCTCGCGGATGAGCTGGCCCACACCGTTGCGGTCGAGGATCTGGAAGGGGTCGTTCTTGAGGATGCCCTTTTCGAGGTAGACGGGCAGGAATTTGGCGATGTCGTCGCGCGAGAAGCCGAGCGTCATCTGCGTGAGGTCGTTCGTTCCGAACGAGAAGAACTGCGCCACTTCGGCGATCTGGTTGGCCGTTACGGCCGCACGCGGCACTTCGATCATCGTGCCAACCATGTATTCGATCTTGTCGTTGCGCTCGGCGAAGACCTGTTCGGCCGTCGAATCGATGATGTTCTTCTGGTAGCGGAGCTCCTTGTGGTTGCCCACGAGCGGCACCATGATCTCCACGTGAACGGGCGTGCCGGCGGCCCTGACATTCATCGCGGCTTCGATGATGGCGCGGGTCTGCATCTCGGTGATTTCGGGGTAGGTGTTGCCCAGACGGCAGCCGCGGTGGCCGAGCATCGGGTTGAACTCGGCGAGCGATTCGACCTTTTCGGTGATCTTCCTGAGCGGCACGTTCATCTCGGCGGCCATCTCCTGCTGGCCCTTTTCGTCGTGGGGCACGAACTCGTGCAGGGGCGGATCGAGCAGGCGGACCGTAACGGGGAAGCCGTTCATCGCCTTGAACAGCCCCTCGAAGTCGCCGCGCTGGATGGGCAGCAGCTTGGCCAGCGCCACGCGGCGCCCCGCTTCGTCGTCGGCCAGAATCATCTCGCGGATGGCCTTGATGCGGTCGCCTTCGAAGAACATGTGCTCCGTGCGGCACAGACCGATGCCCTCGGCTCCGAAGGCGAAAGCCTGCGCGGCGTCCTTCGGCGTGTCGGCATTGGCGCGCACTTTCAGCGTGGCGTATTTGCCGGCCAGCTCCATCAGCTTGGCGAAGTCGCCGCTCAGGTCGGCCGCCTTCGTCGCTACCTTGCCCAGATAGACTTCGCCCGTCGAGCCGTTGAGCGAAATCCAGTCTCCCTCCCTGACCGTGAAGCCGTTCACTTCGATGGTGCGGGCCTTGTAGTCGATCTGGAGTTCGCCGGCGCCCGATACGCAGCATTTGCCCATGCCGCGGGCCACGACCGCCGCGTGAGAGGTCATGCCGCCGCGCGCGGTGAGGATGCCGGCGGCATCGAGCATGCCCTTGAGGTCCTCGGGCGAGGTCTCGATGCGTACGAGGATCGCTTTCTGCCCCGTCTCGGAGAGCACCTTCTCGGCATCTTCGGCGAAGAAGACCACGGGACCCGTGGCGGCGCCCGGCGATGCGGGCAGCCCCTTGACGATCACCTGCGCATCCTTGATGGCCGTCTTGTCGAAGACGGGATGAAGCAGTTCGTCGAGCTTCGCGGGCTCGCAGCGGAGCACGGCGGTCTTCTCGTCGATCAGCCCCTCGCGGAGCATGTCCATGGCGATCTTCACCATCGCGGCGCCCGTGCGCTTGCCGTTGCGGCACTGGAGCATCCAGAGCTTGCCGTCCTGAATGGTGAACTCGATGTCCTGCATGTCGGTGAAGTAGTGCTCCAGATGGCGCTGGATTTCATCCAGCTCCTTGTAAACGGCGGGCATCACCTCTTCGAGCGAGGGGTATTTCGATTTGCGCTCCTCCTCGGAGATGTTCTGCGCGGCAGCCCAGCGGCGCGAACCTTCGAGCGTGATCTGCTGCGGGGTGCGGATGCCGGCCACGACGTCCTCGCCCTGCGCGTTGATCAGATACTCGCCGTTGAAGAGGTTTTCGCCCGTGGCGGCGTCGCGCGAGAAAGCGACGCCCGTGGCGGAGTTGGCGCCCATGTTGCCGAAGACCATCGCCTGCACCGAGACGGCCGTGCCCCATTCGGCCGGGATGTTGTTGAGCTTGCGGTAGAGGATGGCGCGCTCGTTCATCCACGAACCGAAGACGGCGCACACGGCCCCCCACAGCTGATCCCACGGATCGGTCGGGAAGTCTTCGCCGGTCTGCTGCTTCACGGCGGCCTTGAACTTGGCGACGAGCTCCCTGAGGTCCTCGGTCGTGAGCTCCGTGTCGAGTTGTACGCCGCGCTGGCGCTTCTGCTCCTCGATGATGACTTCGAACGGATCGTGGTCCTCTTTCGAGACGGGTTTCATGCCCAGCACCACGTCGCCGTACATCTGCACGAAACGGCGGTACGAGTCCCATGCGAAGCGGGGGTTGCCCGAGAGGGCGGCCACGGCCTCCACGGCCTCGTCGTTCATGCCGAGGTTGAGGATCGTGTCCATCATGCCGGGCATCGAGGCGCGGGCGCCCGAGCGGACCGATACGAGCAGGGGTTTCTCCCTGTCGCCGAACCGGCGTTCGGTCAGACGTTCGATGTTGCGGACGGCTTTCTCGACCTCGGGGCGGAGCAGCGCGATCACCTGCTCCTTGCCGTGCGCGTAGTACTCGGCGCATACTTCCGTGGTGATGGTGAATCCCGGGGGGACGGGGATCCCGATGAGGTTCATCTCGGCGAGGTTGGCACCCTTGCCGCCGAGCAGCTCCCGCATTTTGCCGTTGCCTTCGGCTTGCTTGTTGCCGAAAGTGTAGACACGTTTAACGTCTGCCATAATGTCGAATTTTGATATTTGATGAATTAGTATGATGTATTGTTCTCTTTTTCAGTCGCCCTTCCGGTTCCGGCATGACGCGCATCGGCGGCGGAAAACCGCCCGTTGAACGTGCCCCCCCCTCTCGACGCTCTCTGCCGTTTTCTGTCGGACGGTTCTTCCGGATGCCTTATCCCGACCTTCGGGCGGCGCGGGACATGCCTGTCCCGTGTCCGAAAGTCCCGGCATTATCCGATCCGATTCCGGGCGCCCGGCGCTTGCCGGCGGAGATGACATGGCTTCGCGGTATCCGCGGTTTGACACTCCCCCCGCCGCCGCCTCTTTCTGCTGCGGCGGACTGCATTTCGGCTCCGCCGCCGTCCGACGGCAGATGCTCCCGAAGCGGCTTGTAAAAAGTACGGCCTTTTTCGGGGCGGGTGTTTCCCGCCTCGGCAACGACCTCTGAGCGGAATGCGGATTGCGCCCGGCTTGTCGAAAACGTTTTGAAATACCGAACTACCTAATGGGACCGCGAATGTACGAAAAGTTTTCTAATATTCCAAATAATTCTGCACCAAGTAGGTGAATACCGGCAGGAGGTTTCCGTAGCCTCCGAGGTAGCGTGTTTTCCCGTAGGTCGCAAGAGGTGTGCCGCGCCGCACGTCGAAGAGAAAACGCCGCAGGTAGACGTCGGCCGCCGAGGTTCGCAACGCCGTGTCGGCGAGGATGCGTTCGCGCATGCGCCAGCCGTCGCGGTAACGGATGTTGCCGCGTCCCGCGCGTTCGGCTGCGGCCGAGAGGTCGCGCATCCCGTGTCGGCCTGCGAGTTCGGTTCCGAACCGGCCGGCCGCGACGAGCGGAATGTCCGGATGCTGCTCGCGGCAGTCGGCGAGCGCTTCGGCGGCGTAGCGTGCGTTGTTGCAGGCCAGAATTCCGATGCGGCGGTTGCGCGGATCGGACGGGTTGCGGCGATCCGCGGATGAGGAAACGGCGCGGCTTGCGGGGGTTGCATCGGGAGCGGCGCAGGACGGAGTGCGGGCCGAGGTGCGGGAAGCGGCGCCGTCCGTCGAACGGATCGTCCGGCCGTCCGCCGTGGAATCGGGATCGGGCGTGGAACCCGGATCGGTGTCCGCGAACGGAGGAGGGCCGTCCGGGGCAAGTTCGCCTTCGACGTAGAGCCAGCCGCGTCCCTGCTCGATGCGGTCGGGAAAGAAGCGGTCGCCGTGGTAGAGCAGAGCGATGTCGAGCCCGTCGAAGGTGTTGAACGTGCGGTGGATGTAGCAGTAATCCTCGCGGCATGCGACGACCAGATCGCGCACGACCGCCTCGGTTTCCACGCCTGCCAGAGCCACGATATCCATCCGCATCGAATCGAGCACGGCGGCCGTCCGGGCGATCTTGCGGGCGTAGCGCTCCGCCGTCCAGCGCAGACGCCCCTGCGGCGTGAAGTCGCTGTCGTCGTAGAACAGGGCCGGCACGGTGTCGTACAGGCGGTCGGCATCGTAATAGGCGAATCCCACGGGCTGCTGGGCTCCGGCTTCGAGGGGCAGACCTGCGGCGAGCGACAGCCACAGGATCAGCAGCCGGCGGACGAACGGTTTGCCGGAGCGTGTCGAGGAAGCGGGATATGGGGGAAGCGGGTCGGACATCGGGCTGGAAACGAGGCGTGAAGGGGGCGGTGTTGGAAGCGGAAGCGTCGGAAGGGCCGGGTCGCGGGGCTATATGGGCTCCTCGGGCAGAAACTTGCGGGGCGAACAGCCCAGAAACTTTGCGATCTCGTTGAGATGAGTGAGGTTGTATTTTTTCGGCGAGTCCGGATTTTCCACCATACCGATAAATCCGGCGGATACACCAATTCCGTACGCAAGTGTAGCTTGCGATACTTTTTGAGCGATGCGTTCCCTACGGATGGCGTCGATTACAAAGGTGTCGAATGCGGATTTCAAAAGGCAATAATTTTTGAATGTAAAACTAAAAATTATGCCAAATGAAATATAAACCTATGGGTATGTGTTTGCGGGTTCGATCAATGTCTTCCGCGTTCGTAAGCAGAGGTAGAGTGTCATTGCTCGGTGTCGAACCTGCAACGAAATGGTGAAATGATGAATATAGAGAGCGATTCGTTCTGAGGCGCAGTGTGGAGAACAGTTGTATCAAAAGGGTTCTTCGGGCAGAAACTTGCGGGGCGAGCAGGCCCAGAAACTTTGCGATTTCGTTGAGGTGCTGAATATTGTATTTCGTTTCGAATTTCGGACTTTCGACCTGTCCGACGAATCCGCGAGAGACGCCGATCCCGTAGGACAGCATCGCCTGCGACACTTTTTGTGCCTTACGTTCCCTTCGGACCGCAACGATGACATATAGATCGACGGATGTTTTCACGAATACACGGATTTCTGGTGTGAAACTAAAAATCGTGCCGTTCGTATTGACCGCTTATACCTAAGCAATGCTCTGCGATAGCTAAGCGATCGTCATTTCGGATAGGGGATAGACGGAATAGTGCGAAAGCGACGATCGTTCGGGGATCGTCCGGCCGGTAGGACGGGCCGTTTGTCTATGATGCGATAAACATACGTCCACGGCTCATTTGAGCCGTGCGGTCCGCAGCCTCCGCCGCCGGAGACCCGCCCTTTCCCGCGGACGTGTTCCGCAGGCTGCGAGCCCGTCTTTTACAGCCGGAACGCGATCAGAATCCTGTGTTTCTGATGTCGTAAATACTCGGTCGGCGCTTCCCGCTCCCTCCCCCCCCGAAAGGGAGACTATCGGTCGATGACGCCCGAGCCGACCAGTTCGTCGCCGTCGTACCACGCGGCGAACTGACCGGCGGCGATGCCTCGCTGGGGC
>NZ_FCNT01000093.1 GCF_900021155.1 Alistipes sp. CHKCI003 | reverse complement strand
GCCGACACCCGCCGCGGCGCAGGCAGGTGCGGCGGCGCCCCGGATTCGGCCGTCGCCCGCGCCGGCCGCATACGCACGAGGCCCCGAAATACGTTGAATATCTTTCGTCCGTTTCTCGCCTCGGCATAGCTCGAACGAGTTCGGCTCTGCGCTCGTCTTAACGAAATGGTTCCTATCCGAAACACACACCCTATAAACCGACCGACCTATGAAATTCGAATTCGGACTGCTGCCCCGCATCGTCCTCGCCATCGCGGCGGGCGTCGGCTGCGGCCTCTTTTTCCCCGACTGGCTCACGCGCATCGTGCTGACCTTCAATTCCGTCTTCGGCAACTTCCTCAGTTTCGTCATCCCGCTGCTGATTCTGGGGCTCGTCGCCCCGGGCATAGCCGATCTGGGCAGAAGCGCCGGCCGTCTGCTCGCCCTCACCGCGGCGCTGGCGTGGATCTTCACCCTCATCTCGGGCTTCGGCACCTATTTCGCGGGCACGGCGCTGCTCCCGCGCCTGCTCTCCGGCTCGCAGCTCGCCGAAACCGGCGGCGCAGCCGAAGCGCCCGCCCCCTACTTCACGGTCGGCATGCCGCCTCTGATGGACGTGATGACGGCGCTCATCCTCGCCTTCGTCTTGGGTCTCGGCATGGCCTACACGCACAGCACGCGCCTGAAAGGGGTGATGGACGACTTCAAGTCGATCATCGACCGCGTGATCGCGGGCCTCATCATCCCGCTGCTCCCGTTCTACATCTTCGGCATCTTTCTCTCGATGACCCGGTCGGGACAGGTCGCCGGCGTGCTGGGCGTCTTCGTGAAGCTCATCGCCGTGATCTTCTGCCTCACGGTCCTGCTGCTGCTGTTCCAGTTCTCGGTCGCGGGGCTCGTCGCCCGCCGCAATCCGCTCCGCATGCTGCGCACGATGCTCACGGCCTACGTTACGGCGCTCGGGACCCAATCTTCGGCCGCTACCATCCCCGTAACGCTGGAGCAGACCGTCAAACTCGGCGTGCGTCCCGAGCTGGCGGGCTTCGTCATCCCGCTCTTCGCCACGATCCACCTCTCGGGGTCGATGATGAAGATCACGGCCTGCGCGCTGGCCGTCTCGATGCTCTCGGGCCACACGATCGCCCCGGCCACCTTCGCAGGCTTCATCCTGCTGCTGTCGGTTACGATGATCGCCGCCCCGGGCGTCCCGGGCGGTGCCATCATGGCCGCCGTCGGACTGCTCGAATCCATGCTCGGCTTCGACGACACGCTCACGGGACTGATGATCGCCACCTACATCGCCATGGACAGCTTCGGGACGGCCACCAACGTTACGGGCGACGGCGCCGTGGCGGTGATCGTCGACCGCATCGACCGCCTGAGCCGCTCCCGCACCGAACCCGGTGGGACGCCGCCGGCCGACAAACGGGTATCGTAACCCCGCGCGTCCCGCCGCGTCCGCCGCGTCCCGGCCGGCCGGCCCGCCCGCAAGTCGATGATGATGCCCGCATGTCCGTACATCCGGCGGTTCGTCCATCCGTCGGCCCGTTCGTTCGCTGGCCGGCCCGTCTGCGCCGCCGAAGCTCTTCGCCGCCTCTGCGTAGCGACACACCGGCTTCGCACCGCTGCGGGCGTATGCATCGTCCGTCGCATTGCCTCCCGTCCGCTGCATCCGCCGCATTGCCTCCCGTCCGCCGTGTCCGCCGCGCCCCGTTGTATCGACGCTCCGTTCATTCCCGCGCCCCGTCCGCCGCATTGTGTCTCTTCCGCTGCATCCGCCGCATTGCCTCCCGTCCGCCGTGTCCGCCGCGCCCCGTCGCATCGACGCTCCGTTCATTCCCGCGCCCCGTCCGCCGCATTGTGTCTCTTCCGCTGCATCCGCCGCATTGCCTCCCGTCCGCCGTGTCCGCCGCGCCCCG
>NZ_FCNT01000018.1 GCF_900021155.1 Alistipes sp. CHKCI003 | reverse complement strand
GAATGCCGCGGTCAACGCCGCCGGGGTCGGTTCCTTCTTCTGGCGGTCGTTCGCCGAACCGCCGCGGGGGAATGGCCCGGCATCCATAGGCGGGGCCGACGAGTGAGTGCCCGACCGCTCCGGAGCTGTTCCCCCTTTTCCCCAATCGGGTCTGCCACCGATCCAAACAAGGCAGAAGCAAGTTTTATCTTGGTTTTAATTATTTTTAGGTTGCCGGAGCGTCGTGAGACGTTCCGGTTTTTTGCGGCGTGCCGTATCGCCGGGTTTTCCGCCCGGCACCCCGGCACCCTTCCCGACGATATTCCCCCGGCAGGCCGGAGACCGCCGGGGGGGGAGCCCTCCTTCCCCCGGCCGCTTTTCCTGCCGCTACCGCCGCTCCAGCACGACGATCTCGGCCCGGGCGGTCGTCCGCGCGAATGCCTCCCGCATCGCCGCTTGGTTCGGATAAGGAATAAACACTCCGATCGGGACACCGATAACCGATGAAACGGGAAAGCCTTGCAAGGATAAAATGCAAGGCTTTCCTGTTTATAGTTTGATTTTTTTGGATGAAAAATCATCGTCCGTGCGGGGCGGCACGCCCCCGATGACGATACATCCGCCGGAGGCATCGGCGATCTGCCGCAGGCGTGCGGGAATATGCCGTTGTAGGTCATCGGCGGCAGGTGCTTCCCGTCGCGCGTCCTTCTCCTGCTGCTCTCCGGCCTCTCCGCCGTCACGGTCGCTGCCTACGGGTTTGAGCGCGAGTTGTATCTGCCGGTCGAGTCGTTCCATCTCCTTTTTCAGAGCTGCGAGGTCGGCTTCTTTGCGCCATGTGCCCTCGATGATCTGCCGGAGCTGGGGCACGTCCTTTTCCAGCAAGGTGCGCTCCTTGCGGAATTTCTCCAGCGTCGGTTCGATCGTGCCCAGCGCGTGCAGGGGGTTGAGCGCCGCCGTGCGCGGGTCTCCGGCCAGATTGCCGTAGTTGTACTGGTAGAGGTATTCTCCCTCTCCCCGCACATAAAAGCGGTTGTGAATGGACTCGAACCCCTCCTTCATGCTCTTTTCGCTCTTGACGATGATCTCGAACCCGTAAATGGAACCGATCCGTTTCTCACCCGTTCCCGTATCGACGGTTTTTGCGATATGGTTCAGTTGTTTGCCGATGAACTGCGGGTCGTTGCTCTCCACCCCGTCCAGCGTGATACGGTTGCGGTACGAACCGTCCTCGTTGAGTTCCGCACGGCTTCTGAAGGCTTCGAGGTCTTTTTCGATGCGCCCGATCTTGTCGTCGAGTTTTTCGATCTCCCCGAGCGTATGTTCCAACTGGCTGCGGCTCGACGACTTGCCGCGCACGAACGCCTGACGCTCGCTCTCCAGCCCCGCGATCTTCTTTTCGAGGCGTGCCTTTTCCAGCAGGTCGGTGTTGCCCGACAGCACGGCGACGTATTCCGAGAAGTTCATGCCGCTGCCTTCGTCCATACCGCCCTCGTCGATGGTACGCACGCCCAGACGGTTCTGCTTGAGCTGGCGGATGAACAGCTGCTTGTTATGCAGCAGCCCGAACTTGTAGGCGTCGAGCGACTTTTCGACGGCATAGATGATTACGTCCACCTGATTGTCGGCGTAGAGCTTGGCCACTTCGTTGCCTTTGCGGATGCCGCGTCCTTCGCGCTGCTCCAAGTCCGAGGGCCGCCACGGACTGTCGAGGTGGTGGATCGCCACGCACCGCCTCTGGGCGTTCACGCCCGTACCCAGCATATCGGTCGAGCCGAACAATACGCGGATGCGTCCGGTGTTCATCTCTTCGATCATCTTCTTGCGTTTGCCCTCGCTGCCGGCTGCCTCTTGTATGAAACGAACCTCGGAAGCCGGAATGCCGTGGTCTTCGACCAGCTTGCGCCGAATCTCGGCGTACACGTTCCACTCGTCTCCCGGCTTCCATGTCCCCAGATCGGAGAAGACGAACTGCGTGCCCTTGTGCTGATCGTACTTGCGGTAATATTGCGCGATCTGCGCGGCACAGTGGCTCGCCTTATTGTCCACATGATCGCCGTACAGCTCCGGGTCGATCATACGCATATCGAGCGACATTTTACGGGCGTAGTCCGTAGCGATCAGCATTTTGGCTTTCTCCTCGCTTTCCGTGAGGGGTGCCCGGCCCAGCACGGTGGCATCGCCTGTCTTGGCGAAATGCACCAACTGGTCGATAAACGCCTGCTGGTCGGGCGTGGGCGGGATGTTGTGCAGTATCTCGTTCTTGCGCGGGCGGTCGATACCGATGTCCTCGGCCGTGCGGAAATCCGTAATTTCCGAATAAAAAGCCGCCAGCTCCGGAACCTTGATGAAATAGCGGAAGCGTTCTTTCTGCACGATCTGGTTGGTGACCGAGAACTCGTAATCGACGCTCTTTTTGGCGAATACGGCGGCCCATGCGTCGAAGGTGCGGATGTTCTGCCGGTCGAGCGCTTTCGGACGCAGGTATTTGAACAGCAGATACAGCTCCGTGAGGGAGTTGGAAATGGTCGTCCCCGACAGAAATGTCGCCCCCAGATCGCGCCCCGTGCGCTCCTGTATGGTTCTGAGGGCAAAGAGCATGTTGAGTGCCCGCTGGCTCCCGTCGGGGTTGCCGAGGCCCGCCACGCGGTCGTGCCGCGTATTGAACATCAGATTTTTGAATTTGTGCGATTCGTCCACGCAGAGGTGGTCGATACCCATACGGCGGAAGTCCACCGCATCGTCCCTGCGATGGTCGAGGGCGTACTGCGCCTTTTGCAGTTTGGCCTCCAGATTGTGCTGGCGCTTGAGGCAGCCGGTCAGCATACGTTTCGACACGCTCTTGCCTTGCGCTTTGAGCAGCATAAGGTTCTGTTCTACGCTGTCGAGTTCCGCCCGCAAGATCTCCTGCTGGACTTCGGGCGACTGCGGGATCATGCCGAACTGCTCGTGCGAGAGGATCACCGCATCCCAGTCGTTGTTCTTGATCTGCCGGAATATCTGCTCGCGCTTCTTCGGCGTGAAATCCTCGCGGCCCGGATAGAGCACGCGGGCCATCGGATAGGCCGTACAGAAGGTTTTGGCGATCTCATGGATATTGGCTTTCAGTCCCGTAATTATCGGTTTGTTCACCAGTCTGATGCGTTTTTTCTCGTAGGTTCCGCAGCACATGATAAGCGTCTTGCCGCCGCCGACCTCATGGTCCACGATACCGCCGCCCAGCAGAATATCCATCCAGATAGCGTCCTTCTGGCTCGGATAGAGGTCTTCGATGCCTAACGCCTTACGGTCGAGGCCGGGAAAGGTCAGGTGCGAACCGTCGTACTTCGGGCGCACGAAACAGTTGAACTTGCGGTTATACATGTCGGCCAGACGCTCCTTGAAGTCGGCGGACTGGTCGCACAGCCAGTCCGTGAAACCGCTGCGGATCTCGTCGATCTTGATGTTGGCCTGCTGTATCTTCTCCCCGTCGCGTACCTTTACCTCTTTCCACTCGCCGTCGATCAGTTTGCGGGCTTTTTTGGTGATGTCCGGAATCGTGTTGTGCAGGGCGTGTTTCATCAGGTGCAGCCCGGTATAACGGCGAAACTCTCCCTGAACGGCATACTGGTTCTGTATCTTGATATTGTACTCGTCTTTGGCCGTAATGCCGAACTCGTCCAGATCGGCGATGTAACCGATCTTGACCTCCGTTTCGAAGAGCCACGAGGCGTAACTGTCGTAGATACCCGTAGGTATCCACCGCTCGCCGAAGTTGAAGTCCAAATCTTCAAAAGCGATGGGCTTGGGCGTAGCCTCTCGCAGTGCCGCGAGGGTCTCCCGTGCGCCCTCGTGATCCGGATTCTCGTCGAGGAAGCGCTCGACGCGGTCGGCCTTTTCGATGACGTTGCCCGCGATGACGCGTTCGGCGATCTCGTATTTCCCGCTGTCGGGGTTGAAGTAGATACGCCCTTTGAGCTGTTCCAGCACCTCTGCTTCGCTCGCCCCGGTAAGTTCCGATATATACTCGATATTAATGTCCGCATAACGGTTCATGCTGGCCGCCAGTGCCGTATGCACGTCGTCCGTCTTTTCGATCTCCGCCGGATTGAAGGCGACGGGATGGTCGAAGATGTCGGCCTTGTTCACGATACCGTCGGTGTAGCGTTCCAGCGAGAGTATCTCGTCGGCTCCCGGATCCATCCGTATCCGGTCGATATTCTGCGGTTCGTTCAGCCGGCCGAACCGCTCCACGAAGTTGTCGTAAAGGCTGTTCAGCATTACGCGCAGCGCGGGGTGCGGGGCCAGTGTATCGGCCTCCACGTTGTAGAGGTGATAATAGGTGTCCCGCACCTCGATATAGAGCGACATTTTCACCCGCTGTTCTTCGGGCAGGTCGAGCGGATGGAACATCGGGCGTAGGGTTTTCAGGTCGCTCAGGTATCCTACACGGCTCTCTTTATCCACGATGAGCGTCCCGTCGCGGTAATGTTCCGGCCGTTCTCCCTTGAAAGGCCGGGGTGCGAGCGGGTCTTCGGCCGCTTCGTCGCCGTGTGCCGTATTGCGCGGCGTAGCGGCTTCGGCTCGCTTTCCGGAAACACGTGCGGACGGGACGCCCTGCCGTACCGCACTGCCTGCGGGTGCCGGATTGTCCGCAGCGGCCCCTGTGACGGCGGCGGCATCCGGCGCGGGATGCGGAGAGCCGGTCGCATCGAACGGGTCGGCCTGTGGCGACAATGCGTCCGATAGCTGCGCCCTGTCTCCGGATTTGCCGTCCGCAGCACTGTCGGGAACCTTGCGTGCCGGTTCCGGCCGCTCCCTTCCGTATTCCGTTCGGGTCGCGGCCTGCGGCTGCCCGGCTACGCCGGATCGCCCTGCCGCAGGCTTCGCCGCATCCTGCCTGTTTCCGGTTATCGTTCTCGGTTGATTTTCTGCGGACGTACCTGCGGAGCGCTCCGCCGTTACGGCGGTCGATACCTCTGCCGGCTGTCGTTCCTCTTGATGCGGCCGGTTTTGCATCAGCCTCTCCCGCCAGTCCAGAGGACGCTCCTCCTCTTGTACGGGCTTGGACGCCTTCTGAGAAGAAGTCGCCGAGTCCTGTTGTGCAGGCCGGTGTCGTACCTGCGGCATCCCCGCTGCCTGTCGTTTGCCTTTAGGTTTCGGGCCGCGCTTCTTGGGACGGTTCACCTGACTGCGTTCTTCGGCTGAGAACCCGAACAGGTCGTAGAGCGTAAGCACCGGTTCCTGCTGTACGTTCAGCACCGGCTCCGGTTCGGTCTGCGTATCGAAAGCATTGAACAGCGATCCTGCGAACCCATCCTGCGAGGGTTGTCCGGCCGCTCGTGCCTGCGCTGCCGTTGCAGCGGGTTCCGCAGCCGCCTCTTCCCGCCCGTCGTCGGCCGGGCGTACCGTGCTGCCGGCACACCGTTCCGCTTCCTGCACGGACTGCGGCTCTTGCGCCGAGGCAGGGGCGTGTGCTGCTGTCCGCCGTGCAGCGGGTTCCATAACCGCAGGTTCGGATATTTCCGGCCGAACACCCTGTACGACGGGTTCCCGACGCATCTCCGATGTATCTGCCTGCTCCTTCTCCGGGGCTGCTGCCGCGACCGTTTGCACGGCGGGTTCGGCATATCCGTACATTTCCGGCGAGGGCGGGTACTCTTCCATAAACCGCCTCTCCCGCTCCTCCTGCCACGCGCCGAACTCCGCCCAATCCTGCCCGGCAGGCTGCCATGCTTCCTGCGTAGGCAGAGGGGGCAGGGATTCGTTCGGCATGGCGGCACCCTCGGCCTGCACGGTCGCTTCGTCCCGTATTTCCTCCGCTTCGGCATCCTCAATAGGGATCATCTCTCCCGTTTCGGGGTCGAGTCGGTAGCCGTCGGAGGCGGCCTGCGTAACGGCATACCGTTCTTCCATCCAGCGGTTAAGGTCGCGCCACTCCTCTTCGGTAGGGTGCCAGAACGGCCCCGGCTGCTCATCGAAAGGTGCGGGTTCCTGCATCCGGCCGCCCTGATACCGTTCCGCTTTCTGCCGCAGATCGGAAAGTACTTCTTGCAGTACTTCTCCGGCTCGGCGCGGGCCGCCGCCGCGAGTTGTTTCGGGAAGAGGGACGGAGGTCGCCGGCTGCCGGAATCCGGCGGTTTGCCGGGAAGAATGCGGCGAAACCGGAGCGTCCGGGAAGAGCATCGTTTGCGCGGATGAAGGTTCCGCCTGCCGCCTTTCGGCGCGGAGGGCCTCTTCCGTCCGGATTCTCGCCTCGGCCTCGTCCGGAAACCAATGGTCTTCTATGGCCTGCCAGAACGGATCGAGATCGGGAGGGTACGGCGGCTCGTCGTCGAATATACCGGCCGTAGTTTCCGGAGCCTGCGCCGCGGACGGTGCTGCCTGCCGCGTCTGCTGCCGGACTGTCTGGCCGGATAATTCTATTTCTTGCTCCTGCCCGATGCTGTTACGCTCCGTCGCAGGAATTTCCCGTGCGATCTCTCGGTTCCCGTGTTGCCGCAATGCCGTTTGCCCGGACAGCTCCGTATTCCGTGCCTGTCCGATGTCGTCGTGCGCCTGTCGCGGACTTACCGTCTCCGTCTGCCATTCCCTGTACTGACGCGGAGCGGTCTTCGGGGCATGGCTTTCGTACAACTCCCGGTTGAAATGCCGCTCCATATCCTCCGCGAGCATATCCGCCAGCGCACGGGCGATGCCTTCCACGCCTCCGGCGTGGGTGAACTCCATCGCCGGTTTCCCGTAAGGGTTCGTGCCCACTTTGGCCGAGGTCTGCACCACGCGGTCGAGCGATTGGAAGCTGTTGTTTACCGTAATGCCGTTCGAGAGCGTGCGTGTTTCGATAAAGTCCCGCTGCCGCTCGGAGAGGGGGCGGGCGGCCGAGTTCTTTTGCAGAACGATAAGGTCGCTGCCCACCTCCGTTCCGGCATGGTCTGTAAAGAGGTTGTTCGGCAGCCGCACGGCCGCGACCAGATCGCACCGCTCCATCAGCCACTCCCGCACGGGTCGATTGCGCTCCGCGTCGGCCACGCCCTGCGAGGTGATGAAGGCGACGAGGCCCCCGTCGCGCACCAGATCGACCGACTTCATAAAGAAATAGTTGTGTATCGCCCATGCGCCTTGCCGGCGCACCGGATCGCGCGAAGAGGAGAACGCCGGATCGAACAACGAAACGTCCCCGAATGGGATATTGCTCGTAATCAGGTCGAAGTGCCCCTCGTAGGCGGGTTCTATGGTTTCGAAGCCTTGCACCCGCACCGTATCGTCGGGATGCAGGCGGTGCAGGATAAGTACTGTCAGCGGGTCTTTCTCGAAGCAGGTGATCTCGGCCTCTTCGTTATAACGGCGCAGGTACTCCGCGAAAGCCCCCGTCCCGGCGCTCGGTTCGAGTGCACGCACCGGAACGACGCCCGCATTATAGAGCATCCGCATAATGGCGTCCGTCACGGGTTCCGGTGTGTAGAAGGCCGTCAGCACCGAAGCTTTGAGGCCGTCCAGATAGCGTTTGTACTCGCGCTCGCCGCCGGTGTTCTCTTTCAGCACGGCGTGCAGCTCTTCGATCAGAGGTGTGAGCGCCGTTTCCTTTTTGTGCGGCAGCGGCTCCAACACCTCCTTGATCGCTCCGAAGCCGCTGTACGCACGCAGCACATCCCGCTCTTCGGGCGTGGCCGCCCGCTGTTCCCTCTCCAGCGCGAAGGCCGTGCGGATCGCTTCGATATTGCGGCGCAGGTGTTCGGTCTTATTGTACGCCATTGTCGAGCAGGATTTGAACGGTTCCCGTAAGTTCGGTGTAGAGCCGCTCGTACTGCGGCGTGGCGGCGAAGTCGTCCGTAAGCTCGTAGCTTCGGGCGACCTCTTTGGCCTGCGGCAGGAGGATGAGGGCGGCCTCGCGGACATCCTCTTCGGGAATGTCCTCCGCGAACTCGCTGCGGATAACGTTTGCGAGCGTACTGTATAGCGAGAAATGAAGCCCCCGGTAGAGTACGGCGTCGGCCTCCTCGGCCGCTTCGATGCGGGAGCCTCCGCTGCGGATGATGCGGCTGTATGTTTCGGCCGCAGACTGCGCCCGCGTGCGGATGAAGTCGGCATCGTCCGCCAGGTCGGGATGGCTCTCCCGCAGATAAGAGAGCAGCGAAAGGCCGTAATAAGATAACCCCGTCTGCGGGGCGTTATGATGATCGTTCGGCATGATGTGGATTGTTCAGTGGTGTGAAACGCAAAGGTCGAAGGAAGAAAAGGCGCTCCGGGTTCCCACCCGAAGCGCCGCCACTGAACATCCCTGCCGAACGCCGAAAGCGTCTGTGACAAGTCGTCCAGCGGCAAAGATAAGGATTATTTCCGGACTTTCGCCGCACCCGGCTTACGGGGCTTGCCGCCTTGCTCGAAGGCGAACGCGGTGCGGTAATCGCCGTCGAAGACTACGGCGGCCTCGAACGTGCCCCCGTCCTTCTTGGCGAAGCCCTTGATCGTCGGCGTTCGTCCTTTGACGAGCAAGGCTTCCAGCTGGCCGTCCGTAAGCTCCTTTTTCGCTATCGTCCGAAATACGGTCAGGCCGCACTCCGCATTTTCGCACTTGGCTACTTTCGGGTAGAACGTCACCCGGCCCCCGCAGCGGGGACACAGAGCGCCTGTACGCCCGGCGACCGCCCCGACCTGCACCTTGAGCAGTTCGGACGTGATCTGCGAGGCGTAAACTTCGATACCTTTACGAAAGGTGAAGGCGTTCATCTCCCCGATAGCGATCTTCGCAAGGGCCAGCTCCCAGCCGCCCGTCATGGCGGCGTCGGCGATCCGCATATCTTTGACGATGCCGTACACGGCGAGGCCCTTCTCGGTGGGCACGAGCGACTTTTTTTCACGTTTGATATACTCGCGCGAAAAGAGCGTTTCGATCACCGCCGCACGGGTGGCCGGAGTTCCGAGGCCGGAATCCTTCATGGCCTCGCGCTCGGCCTCGTCTTCCAGCTCCTTGCCGGCGGTCTCCATTGCCGCGAGCAGGCTGCTTTCGGTATGCAGCGGGCGGGGGCGCGTCTGCTTTTCCACGAGGTCGCATCCGCGCACGGCGAGCATATCCCCCTCGGCGAGATCGGGCAGAGCCGCCGCATCCTCCTCCGTACGCTCTTCCGGCTCGCCCCATACCTTGCGCCATCCGGCACTCGTTACGACCGTACCGCGCACCTCGAACGGGATGCCCGCACACTCCATACGGACGGAGGTGATCTCTTTCAGACACGCGGGCGAGAACGCCTCGACCATGCGCCCGGCGATCATATCGTAGATTTTGGCATGGTCCGCCGCAAGTCCCGCAGGCGTATAGCCGGTGATCAGCAGGGCATGGTGGTCGGTCACTTTTTTGCCGTCCACCGAACGGCGGTTCAGCTCTCCGCCCGACAGGTCGGCGGCCTGATGGCCGAAACCCGTATGGCCGGAGAGCGAGGCCAGCAGCGGGGCGATCTCCTCGAACACGTCCTGCGGAATGTAGCGGCTCCCCGTGCGGGGATAGGTGACGAGCTTCTTTTCGTAAAGCTCCTGTGCGATGCCGAGCGTCTTTTCGGCCGAGAAGCCGTGCCGCGTGTTGGCCTCTTTCTGGAGCGAAGTCAGGTCGTACAGCAGCGGCGGCTGCTCGGTTGCATGGCGGCGTTCGACCTTTGTAACCTTTACGCCGTCGCTGCCCCGGACGGTGGCACAGGCTTCCTCCGCCGCCGCTTTCGTGTCGAATTTCGGGGACGAGAGGGCGGCGAAGGCCGTAGCGTCTTTGGCCGTGTGGAGCTTGAGCCGGAAATAGGTCTGCGGCGTGAACGAGGTGTTTTCCAGATAGCGCCCGCACACCAGCGCCAGCGTAGGGGTCTGCACCCTGCCCAGCGACCATGCACCGCGTCCGGCGGCGATGGCGAGAGCTTGGGATGCGTTGATGCCCACGATCCAGTCCGCCTCGCAGCGGGCACGGGCCGAGAGGTAGAGATCATCGTACTCGCTGCCGGGACGTATGGCTGCCAACCCCTCGCGGATGGCCCGCTCGGTGAGGCTGCTGATCCACAGCCGGTCGAAGGGCGTCTTGCAGTCGAGATAGTGATAGATAAAGCGGAAAATCAGCTCGCCTTCGCGCCCGGCGTCGGTAGCCACGACGATTCGTTCGGCGCGGGAGAACAGCTCCTTGAGGACGGCGAGCTGTTTGACGGCTCCCGGATCGGGCTTGTACTCCTTGCCGCTTTTGACGCGGCGCGGTTCGAGGACGAAGGTTTCGGGAAGGATCGGAAGGTTCTCCCTCTTGAACCCTTCGATGCCGTAGGCTTCCGGCATGGCCGGGCCTACGAGGTGGCCGAAGGCCCATGTGACGGCGTAGCCGCCCCCTTCGATATAGCCGTCCTTACGGGCGGTAGCGCCCACGACGGCGGCGATCTGCTGTGCTACCGAGGGCTTTTCTGCTATGATGACTTTCATTCGTTCGGTTTTTCGGATGTTTTCAGTGGCTATTTATTTTGCTGCGCCGCCCGCTCTTTCTCCTTTTCGAGGCGGGCGATCAGCTTGCGGTCGTAGTAGAGGTGGTTGCCGTTCTCGTCGTAATACCGGCTGTCGTCGTCCTGCGTCCGTTCCGCATCGGGGCGTTTGCCGATATAATAGAGGATCAGCAGGATCACGACGGAGAGCGACACCGAGGCCGCGATGATAATCAGAATGGCCGCGAACATGTTACAGACCTCCCACGCTCTTGGACTTCTTCGGCTGAGGCTTCGGCGGGGTGACCTGACGCACTTCGCGTTTGGACTGCCGTTTCTGCGGCTGTCCTTCGGTCTGCTTGGACGGCTCGTTCGACGGGGTTTGAGCCGGAGCCTGCGACTGCGAGGAGGACTGTTTGCGCGAGTAATCCGGGTTCCAACGGTACGATTTGATCTTTCCGGCCTCGTAATCGGGTTTTACCCAGCGATCCGCACGTTCCGGGCTTCCGGGGAATTGCAATCCCTGCAAATAAGTCGCTTTGACATCTTTGCGCTTTTCGGGGAAATTGAGGGCGTCCAGCCATTGATTGTAGGCTTCTTGGGGCAGCTCCACCCCGAACACCCGCTTGGGAATGAACATGGCCTGCGGGCCTTCCGGCAGGGGGTTGCCCTGCTCGAAACGTTTGGCGGCATATACCCCTCGGTTGTGCTCCTGATAGCGCCTTTTGTCGAGGCCGCTGTGGTCGAACTCGATATTGCTCTCCGAGGCGTCGATCTGAATGTAAGCATCGCGTTTGTAACCGGAACGGGTGGTATAGCCTTTCAGCAGGATTTTACGTCCGGAGTAGAAGTCGAGCTGTTCACCCTCGGAGAGGTCGGCGTTCTTGATCGATGCGCGTTTCTCGAACTCCGAGACAGGCATCGCAACGAGTTCGTTTGTCCATTTGTCGCGCGAAACGTAACAGGGCGTCATCCTACCCGGCTCCAGCTCCAGGTCGATCACCTTGCCTGCATGACGGGTTTCGGCGATGTTGCGCTTGGCCTCGTCGTCGAGCAGCACGTTGTGAAAGGGCGCGTCGAGGTCGCACTTCTCCCGATAGTAGTGCGGCACGACTTTCAGCGAGCCGTCGGCCTGCTCTTCGAGCGATACGCGCCCTTTGGTGGTGACGCGCATGCCGCCGGGTTCCTTCTCCGGCCGCATTTCGATCAGTCCGTGCGATTTGTGCCCGTAGGACATCGCCTTCAAATGGGGTTCGAGGTCTTCCATACGGATGCCCATGCGCTCCATATCCGCCGTGTCGATTCTCGAAATATCCATAGGCTCGAAACGGGGAACCGCGATCTGCTGTTCCATTTTTGCGAGCTCTTCGGCCGGATCGACGCGGTAGTTTTCGAGCAGCTGCGGATCGAGGTCGATTTTGATGAGTTTGTCCAGCACGCTTTCGGCCATGATGAAGATCTCCGAGATACCCGTTTTTACAGGGTCTTGCGACTGCTCCATGAATTTGGTGAAAAACGCCTCCAGAGCAGGCTGGTTCGTGTTCACGTCGAACAGTTTGGCGACATTCGCCGCAGTGGGGTCGAGCGTCTCGATGTTTCCGTCTTCGTCGATACTGCCGACGGCCTTCAGCTTGCCCTCCTGACCTTCTCCGGTCTGCCTGACGAGCATTACCTTCTTCTCGTCGTTCTTTACTTTTTCGTCCATCTTTGCGAAATATTAGATTAGCACCAATAGCGGTGCAGGGGACGAATTTAACCCGCCTGCGAACGGCCCGGGCAGACCGGCCGCCCCCGTTGTCTCGGTTGGAACAGGTGTTGGAAGAGGTTGGCGTCGGTACGGGCAAAATGCGGAAACGACGAACGGTCGGAACGACTATCGTTTCGACCGCCCCGGGACACTACCTTCCGCCGCGGATATTGTCCGGATATTCGTCCCTGCCATGCGCCTGAACAGTCGGTATGAGTAGTGTATGTGCAGGAAGAATGACGCTCCCGCATAAGGGAGCGGAACAAGATTGCCCGTCTTTACCAAACAAAGCATGATCTTTTTGCATCGGAAATAACAAAGTTGCATTTCAAGGGTTTCTGTACTTGGAATAAAAAATTGTTTTGCGGAAATTTGCACTGAATTTTACATGAGTGTTGTTCTATGTGAAAATTATTTTCTACTTTTGTTTTGTCGAGCAATCGACAGACATATTGTTAGAAAGTGTTTTCGCACCGTCCTTAACGGAAAATCTGACAATTTTCAAAGGGAAAGGGCTACGAACAGCACTCATTTCTTGTTTAGATATATGCGATCGGGCATTTTCATTGCTCATGGGTTCCATATCTATTCAAGTGTGGGGTATTCGTTTATTTTCCCTTGGGTTTTGTCAGAACCTTCCGTTAGATAAACGAAATCGACTCCACACTTTCTTTTTGTATCAACCCACCGTATAGGAGCCGGACGGTAAAATTGAAATTTTTGTTTAACCCTAATATCAATTTTACTATGAAATCCTTTCATCTTTTTATCGTTTTCGCGACATCTTTTTTGACCGTTTCTTGCGGTGCATCGAAGAAAACAACCTCATCCGACTATCAGTATCAACAATGGAAACAACAACAGGAACAACAGGCAACTGCACCGCAGCGTCCTGCACGTACTCTTCGCACAACCGAACCGTGTATCGAATTGGCACAAGCGGATGCAGAAAACCTGCGAGCCTACGGAACAGCCACATCCTATGTTGAAAAAACTGCATTAAACGAAGCAGAGCGGGATGCCCGCAACCGACTTGCTGCTATGATAAAAGTAGCGGTAGAAGGGGCTGCGCAGGATTACGAGCAGAATGCAAATAAGAATTTGAAAAAATCGGCGGGGACAATCGGAGAGTCCGTTATGACGCAGTTTGTCGCCGAAGAGATTAAAAATACACGAATTCTCAAAACGTCTATTTATGATTTGGCCGATGGCAGCATCCAAGTATATGTATGTCTCGAAATACGGACAAATAAAAACGATTTCGAAAAGAATCTTAACAATACCCTCGACCGTGACGGCATCATCGAATTGCAGTACGATCGAGATCGTTTCGTGAAGAAGATGGCCGAAGGGCTTGAAGAATATAAGAAGAAGCAAATACAGGAGTAGTATGAAGCATTTCGTAATTCTGTTGATCCATGCGTCGATGCTGTTTCTTTTGGGAGAAACGGCATCGGCTCAATATCGGTCGTCGGAGAAAATCAAACCGCAGTGGCTTCATAAACTCCCAAAACCGAGTAATTCATCGTTTATGTACGAAACGGTTTCAGCCTCGGCCTCTTCGCTGGATAATGCTCGCGAAAAATGTCTTGCCGAGTTGATTGCTAATTCCGGATTGAAAAATGGCGTTGTAGCGATTTCCGACAATAAATCTTCGGAACGCTTATCCCAAATATGGAATAACGGCAAATTAACGGAACGAGTAGAATACGATAGCCACACGAGTACACACGCCCAATACGATGCGATAAAATTGCACGTCGAAAACATTGCCGAATATTGGGAACGGGATCGTTCGGGGAATTATTATCTGACGAAACTCTATGCCAAATCCGAATTAGGCAAGGCCCCTTTGTTCGATAATATCGAACTGACAACCCGCTACGGCGCCCGTGGACTGTGGCGGTCGGCGATCATTCCGGGCTGGGGCCAATTCCACAAAGGAGCCAATCTCAAGGGCGGCCTGATCCTCGGGGGGTGTGCGGCATTAGCGGCAGGAATCGTCTTTACCGAAAGCCAGCGTTCGGACTATGCCCGGAAAATAGCCCAAACACACAATATAAATCACATAAAAACTTATTCGACCAAAGCCGACCATTTCGCTACTGCACGCAATATTTGCATCGGAGCCGCCGCCGCACTCTACGTCTATAATTTAATCGATGCGATAGCGGCTCCCGGAGCACGACGTATCGTAGTCCATCGAAGAAATGGAAATGGACAAACATACTCTTTTGTACCGGCCGTGATGCCGGACGGTAGTGCCGGAATGATCGCAGCGGTTACTTTTTAACGGATATTCATCATCTTATGAAACGCCTTTCTCTTTTCTTGTTGGTCTTGCTTTGTTTCGGATGTAGCGAGAGCGAAGTGGATACTTTCGGCGGTATCGCCGGTACTGTCGCCGATGAAATAACGAAGGAACCGTTAGCCGGCGTAAAAGTTTCTCTGACACCGGGAGGAACGTCCCAAGTGACCGGTACAGAAGGAAATTTCCTGTTCGATAATATCGACCCACAGGAATATACACTGACTTTCACCAAAGACGATTATGTCAGTCAGACGCAAAAAGTTTCCGTAAAGGCCGGTACGGCATCGAACGTCCAGATTTCGATGGAACCGATCACTCCGATTTTGAATGTAATGCCTAAAGAATTGGATTTCGGGGAGGAAACCGCAACGCTTGCTATCGACATCACCAATGCGGGAAAAGGAACTTTACAATGGAACATCGACGAGGATATCGCATGGCTGTCCTGTTCCCCCGTCAGCGGAACGACCAATAAAGAATCGTCCCCCGTCGTCGTTACGGTTTCGCGTACGGAAATGGATCGCGGTGATTATAACGGAATGATCGTTGTCACCTCGAACGGAGGGAGCCAAAAAATACCCGTTTCTATGTCCGTAGAAAGTGTGAATCTCGAAATCGAACCCGAAGAGTTAAACTTCGGATCGCTTACGAATTCCATACAACTGACATTGAAAAATACAGGTTCCGGGACTTTGAAATATACGGTCGAATCGTCTAACGAATGGTTGGTATTGAATAAAGAATCCGGGTCGGTAACAAAAACCGATTACTTGGAGGCGATTGTTACACGCGAAGGATTATCTGCTGGAAAGTATAATGCGACGATCTCGTTCTCCGTCTCCGGAGGAAACGTCGTCGTTCCTGTAAAAATGGAGGTCGCCGTAAATGAGAAACCTACGGTATCGGTCGAAAATGCGACCGATGCAACTTACAATAGCGCGGTATTGCACGGGACGATGGTATCGGTCGGAAGTTCGAAAGTGACGAAATACGGATTTTGCTGGAGCGAACAACCTACACCAACACTCGAAGACTCATATTCCAATTTGGGAGACTGCACGGCGCCGACAGCGTTCGAAAGTGTCGCAAACGATCTGAAATCCGATACGAAATATTATTTTCGGGCTTATGCCGAAAACAACGTCGGTATCGTATATAGTGAAAAGGAACTGACATTCACCACTGCCGGATTGCCGACTTTACCGTCGGTAACGAGCGGAGCCGTTACCGAAATCACGAGTACTACAGCCGTAGCCAAAGGCAATATCACGTCGTTGGGCAATGTCGGTAAGGTAACAGCCTATGGCCATGTCTGGAGCAAAACAGCGGAGCCGACCTTACAGACAGGGAAATACACGAATCTCGGCGAAGCGACGGAGACAATGGCGTTCTCCAGTGAAATAACCGGATTGGAATCTCACACGATTTACTATATACGAGCTTATGCAACCAACGAAAAGGGAACTGCTTATGGCGAAGAGAATGTATTTACGACTGCAAAAAACGATGTTCGGCTGACAACTTCCGATGTCACCGAGATCGTCCATAACGCAGCGACCTGCGGAGGTGTCATCGCCGACAACGGAGGGCATACGATAAAAGAGCGAGGTGTTTGCTGGAGTACGAAATCGGCACCGACAGTCGAAGACAATTATACGGTTGCCGACAATGACAAACTGTCGGCTTTGGTTTCCCGGTCGATTCCGTCCTCGGTTAAAACGCGCACGGAGTACGTTACGAGAGCGGAAGATCGCTTTTCATGCCGGATTACCGAATTGGCCAAAGAAACGAACTATCATGTTCGGGCTTATGTTCGAACCTCGGATGGCAATGTATTTTACGGTAATGAAAAACAATTTACAACGACCGAAGAAGTCGCACTTCCGTCGTTGACAGAAATAACCGTATCCAATATTCAGACGACGAGTGCGACCGTCGTCAGCAAAATCGAATCGGACGGCAATTCGGCCATTTCCGAATGTGGATTCTGCTATTCGAAAGGTGCCGCTCCGACCGTCGAAAGCGGGGCGAAGATTGCATGCGATCCCTCTTCGGCCGAACTCGGGAAAAATATTACCGGATTGGAAGAAGGTACGACCTATCATATACGCGCCTATGCCAAAAATGCAATGGGAGTCGCCTATAGCAAAGAGGCGGAATTTACGACGTTGGCCGTCACCGTTCCGAAATTGAGTCCGGTTGTCATCGAGAACGTCGGCCGGACGACCGCCTATGCTTCGGCAACGGTTGCGGAAACAGGGAATGCCTCGATAACCGAATGCGGTTTTTGTTGGGCGACCAATCCCGATCCGACCATATACGACAATAAAGTCCCCTGCGAAGTTGGTAATTCATTCAAAACGAAATTACAAGATCTGCCTTTGCTGACAACGGTTTATGTGCGGGCTTATGCAATCAATTCGAAAGGAACGGGATACAGCGACGACGCATCGTTTACGACGACAGATACGGATATCGACATTTGGGACGGTGTATCGGTGGCTACGAAATTCGGTGGCGGCATGGGAACGGAAAGCGATCCCATCATCATCAATTCGGCAGATCAACTAAGATTATTATTGGATCGAGTATCATCGGGAACAACTTATTCAGGAGTTGTTTTTAAGATGACAACCAATATTGGGCTGAACAACCATGCATGGTCGCGCTCTGGAACATTTGCGGGTACGTTTGATGGTAATAATATGCTTTTGACTGGAGTGACGTCATCAATTTTTTCTGCAGTAAGTGGAACCGTGATGAATATTCAAATTAGTGGGACTTCGCAAAATGCTGGTATATGTCTTACAAATACTGGAACAATAACAAATTGTGTCAACAATTGTTTTATAACATCAAACAGTAATAATATCGCTGGTATTTGCTTGTCTAATTCTGGAAAAATTGAAAGTTGCACAAATAAAGGCAAAATTCAGTCAACTGGCTATAACGTGATTACAGGGGGCATTGTTGCAACTAATTCGGACAACGGAATTATTGACGGATGTATAAATTATGGTTCAATTAGTGGAAATGGAATAGTTGGGGGAATAGTTGCTGAGAGCTCAAAATCTGCATCTTCCGGAACTTTTGATTGTGGGCGAATCCAAAACTGTTCTAATTTCGGTATAATTTCAGGTGATGATGCAGGAGGAATCATTGGTAGTGTTGAACTTATTTATACTGGGAGCAATATGGCGGCATCATCAATGAGATTAACAACTTCAATTGCTAATTCTTTCAATTGCGGAGATATAACGGGTAATAATAGAGGCGGCATCTGTGGAAGAATTAAATTATATTGCTGCGCGCACAACAATAGATATGGTAATTATTTCTACTTTAAAACAATCGTGAATGTGTTTAATTGCATCAATAATTCAAATTGCACAATATGTGGACATTATTCTCTTGATTACCCCTCTGGTGGTTACAACTTTAAAGATAGCGATAGCGGGATGTTCCTTTCAGGAACGACATATTGGTTATATGATGTGGCCAATAACATTGGACAAGAATATGCGATAGAGAATGATAAATCTTATGACATAACACATTGGTACACACGTACTACCTCTGGATGTTTCTTGCAAGGAAATTCAACAGATATCGTATCATTGTTGAATAGCTGGGTTTCGTCCAATTCTGGTACAACGACCTATAAACGCTGGAAATACGAAACGATCGACGGCTATGCTTGTCCGGTTTTAGAGTAAGGCGTTATGAAAAAATTTCTATTATTCGTCGGTTTAGCGATTTTTACAGAGCAACTGCATGCACAGGATACATCTCTTTGGGTCGGAGTTTCTAAGAACTCCGACCCATTGATACGTCGCCAAGAGGCGTTTATGGATGCTCTTTGCCGATATATCACATGTAGCGCTGTTCATGTAGGTAAATCCACGGAAAAAGATCGTGAAAAAATTACAACAGTGAATAGTATTAAGACCTGCCGTTTCCAAATACTATCCGATATTATGGATGAAGAGGAAGAAACCGTAACGATCTCCATTGGTCGTGGAACTTTAATAAATTATAAATTTATCTCATCATCTCTAAAAACGGACAAAGAGACACAAACGGATATCGTGTTGATTGTTACGTATGAAGAGGATTCGGAAAGGAATAAAACACGATCGCAACATGAATATCGGAATCATTGTATTGAACGGGAAGATGCATCCGGTCACATACTGAAATCGTCTAATGAGTTTAAATATGAATGCGTAAATGTGGGAACGTATGAGTAGCCGTAATATAAGGGTAGGTATTGCCTTATTAGGGTACCTATTTGTCAGTATATCTGAAATCCATGCTCAGTCATTTGAAGAATACAAACGACAGGCATTGTCCGATTTCAATAACTACAAGAAACAGCAACAACGAGATTTTAAGGAGTACCGCGACCGCGTAAATGCCGAATTTGCGGAATATATGCGTCGCGCATGGCCGCAGTTCGATGCGCAGCCTGCCGAGCCGGTTCCCGACCGTCCCGAGCCGCCGCGACCGGCGGTAAAAGACCCGAATGCAGGGCCGTCGAACGACCCGATTCCATTCGACAACGTGATCCCGAGTCCCGATCCCGTACGGCCCCCGCAGCCGGTCGTTCCGCTACCGGTACCGGAACGGCCCGTACAGCCGTCATTCGCATTCGAGTTTTACGGCACTCCCTGTACGGTATCGCTCGATGCAGGCCATCATTTCACATTGCGAAATATCAATGAAAATGCGGTGGCCGATGCGTGGACACGATTGTCGTCGGATGCTTATCTCACGATCGTCGCCGAATGCCTTGCATGGCGCGACCGGCTGCGTCTTTGCGACTGGGGTTACATGCGTTTGGTCGAATGTATGGCAACCGCTTTTTTTTCAGATTCGGAACGGAACGAAGCTCGTCTGTTGCAAATGTATATTCTGACTCAATCGGGATATAAAGTGCGTATTGCCCGTACCGACGACCGGCTCGTGTTGTTGTTGCCATCCGAAGACGATATATATGAAATGCCCTATTTGACCGTCGACGGACACCGCTATTACGTGGCAGACCCAACCGTACGGCAGCAGTCATTTCACGTTTTCGACCGCGAATTTCCGAAAGAACAGTTTTTCTCATTGCAAATTACTACGGAACCGTTGTTGGCGATCCGTCCTTCCGAACCGCGTCGGTTCGCATCAGAACGTTATCCCGACATTTCGGCTATCGTTAAAACCAACCGTAATTTGATCGACTTTTACGACGAATACCCCCGTATCGGATGGGATTTATATTCTCGGAGTTCGTTGAGTGCATGGGCAAAGGAGCAGTTGTATCCCGTTCTGCGCCGGTGTATTGCCGGAAAATCGAAATCGGAGGCTGCCAATACGCTGATCGATTTCGTACAAACGGCTTTCGAGTATAAAACAGATGAGGAGCAGTTCGGGTACGAACGACCGCTTTTCGCCGACGAAACGCTCTATTACCCTTATTCGGACTGCGAGGATCGCGCGATTTTCTATTCGATTTTGGTGCGCGACCTGCTCGGATTGGACGTCGTGTTGCTCCATTATCCGAACCATCTGGCTACTGCGGTATCTTTCGGTGAAGAGATTGCAGGAGACTATCTTATGCTTGACGATCGTAAATACCTTGTTTGCGATCCTACTTATATCGGAGCGCCCATCGGAAACGCCATGCCGCAGTTCAAACAAACGGCAGCTAAGGTTATTCGCATTCATTAAACAATATAAACACAAGGGATGGCAATGCTATCCCTTGTGCTTTTAGCTTAAATGTGAGTTGCTTATATTTTCCAGCTTTTCTTAATACCGTGCCACTCTTGCCGGAGGCTTTTTGGCTTTCGTATCCCAGAATACGGGAGCAACGGATAACTTGCAACTGAATTGCGAAATCGTGCCGTTGGTCGTGATACGCCCTATAATGGGGACTTTGCCATTCTACGCGGATTGATGTATCAAATAGAACAGGACTTTGAAAGTGCTTTTTGCCATAACTCTAATAAATTTAAGGTTAATACGTTGAATAGAGTTATTTGTTGTTGGTAGATCCAACGCAACAAGCTGAAAAGCTATTCGGAAATAGATGCGGTAACGATTTAGTAACGTAATTCCGGTTTCTATTGGCTTTTCGATGGCTTCAGTTTGGCTTCGACAGCGCAGTCCGTTCCTCTCTAAATCTATTGTTTTCAACCTTCTGCCCCAATTCGCTCTAATTCTCAGTTTTTATTCTTATCTTTGTCGCAGAAGAGTTATTTGAAAGCATGAGAAATAGAGTGTCCCCGAACACTTCCCTTTTTCTTATCCGTTAGCTTATCTCATGCGAGTCCTTCATAATCTGCTCGTAGTCAATTAAACATATACAGACTACATCAAAGATACGAAAAGTCGGGCGCAAAAACGAATTTTATTCGGTTTTGCCCGGACGGAGTATCCGAGGCGCAGCCGAAATGCGAAAAGCCGGGCGCGAAAACGAAGTTTCATTCGGTTTCGCCGGACCGGAATGTACGGGGCGAATCCGAAAAATACATTCATTTAATCGTCAGTTTTCCGTTCGGCAGGGTCGAAATCTCGCCCGAGGCCAGCAGTCGCTCCACGGCTGCTGCTGCGGCGTCGGCGCTCCCGCCGATGCGTGCGGCGAGCTCCGCGGGATGGAGCGGACCCGCGGAGAGCAGGCGCAGGATCGCGCCCGGGTCGGCCGCTGGGCGTCTGCCGGCACGGCGGCGGGCGAGGCACACGTCGCAGACGCCGCACGGCACGGGGGCCGGGCTGCCGAAATAGCGCTCCAGCACGACGCTCCGGCACTCCTCATCGTTCGCGGCGTAGGCGAGCATCCCCTCGAACCGTTCGCGGATGAGTTTCTGCCGCAGGCGATAGGTCTCGGGAGCGATGTAGAGGTCGGCTTCGGGGAGCCGTTCCTCGTTGAAGAAGAGGATCGGCGAACGGTTCGAGGGGATGTAGCGGATGAGGCGCAGTTGCCAGAGGCGTTTCAGGAGCTCCTTGACGCGCTCCACGGTGTAGCCGCTCCACAGGGCCAGCTGACCTTCGTCGATGGGGCGGAAGTCGACGAAGACGCCGTCGTAGAGACGCAACAGCGTGCGGATGAAGTGGTCCAGCTCGTCGCGCTGCACGCGCACCTTGTAGAGGTCGTCGCGGCTGACGCAGAACATCACCCGTGCGGGGTTCTCCTGTTCGTCGGTGAGGGTCATGTAGCCGTTCTGCTGAAGGAGTTTCAGCGCGCTCTGCACCGTGCCGGTGTAGTAGCGTTCGCGTGCGCAGAAGTCGTGTATGTTGAACAGAAACGACGCTTCGGCGCCGTCGCCGATGCCGACGCGGAGGTAGGAGCAGATCTTCGAGTAGATCTCCTTGATCTTCGCTATGGGGGGGAATTCGGCCTCGAAGCGCCGGACGATCCGCCCTTCGTCGTCGGGCGAGACGAGCAGCACGGCGTAGCTGCGCCCGCCGTCGCGGCCCGCACGGCCGGCCTCCTGATAGTAGCTTTCCAGCGAGTCGCACGGGGTGTAGTGGACCACGAACCGTACGTCGGGTTTGTCGATCCCCATGCCGAAGGCGTTCGTAGCCGCCATCACGCGCACCTTGCCCGAGAGCCACTCCTCCTGCCGTGCGGAGCGTTCCGCGTGGGCCATGCCGCCGTGGTAGGCCGCGGCTGCGATCCCCTCGTTGCGCAAGAGGTCGGCGACCTGTTCCGTGCCCTCGCGCGTGCGGACATAGACGATGCCCGAACCCGCGACGTTGTGCGCGATGCGCAGCAGTTGTCCGTTCTTGTCCTCCGTGCGGCGGACGCTGTACGAGAGGTTGGGCCGTGCGAAGCTGCTCCGCAGAACGTGCGGCTCGGCGAAACGGAGCTGCCGCATGATGTCTTCGGCCACGGCCTCCGTCGCCGAGGCCGTGAGCGCCAGCACGGGAACCCCCTCGGGCAGCTGCTTGCGCAGTTCGGCGATGCGCAGGTACGAGGGGCGGAAATCGTAGCCCCACTGCGAGATGCAGTGGGCTTCGTCCACGGCCAGCAGCCGCACGTTCATGCGCTGCACGCGCAGGCGGAATGCTTCGGTGGCGAGGCGTTCGGGAGCTGCGTAGAGGAACTTGGTGTCGCCGTAGGCGCAGTTGTCGAGGGCGATGTCGATCTGCCGCGGCGACAGTCCCGAGTGGATGGCCGCGGCGGGGATGCGCTTGGCCCGCAGGCGGTCCGTCTGATCCTTCATGAGGGCGATCAGGGGCGTAACAACGATGCAGAGCCCGGGACCTGCGAGCGCCGGAATCTGGTAGGTGAGCGATTTTCCGCCGCCGGTGGGCATCAGCGCCAGCGTGTCGCGCCCGTCCATCACCGAACGGATGATCCGCTCCTGCATGGGGCGGAACGTGTCGTAGCCCCAGTAGCGTTTGAGCAGGGCGTGTATGTCGTTCGTGGGTTTTTCCATTCCGACAAAGATAGTGAAAGCCGGGCGGCAAGCCAAATCGGTCGGGGGCTTGCTCGGGGCGCATTCTGTGTCTAAGGCCGTGTCAAAGATACGGAAAGTCCGGCGTAAAAGCGAATTTCATTCGTTTTTGCCGGGACGGAGCAGCCGGAAGAGGTCGCAAATAGCGAATCCGAACGAAACGGGCAAGCAGCGGAAGAGCGCTCCTTGCGGTCTGATTCCGGAGCTGCCTCGTTCGTGTCGTGTTTCGTCTTGTTTTGCCTTGCCTTGCTTTGTCTTGCCTTGCCTTGCCTTGCCTTGCCTTGCCCTGTCCAGTCTTGTTCTGTTTTGTCCAGTCTTGTCCAGTCTTGTCCAGTCCTGTCTTGTCTTGTCGTGTCGGCCGTCCGGCGGCCGACACACGCGGATCTCTCTTCCCCGAACGGATGCCGTGTCGGACGGCTGCGAAGGCCCGCGGCCCGATGACGCGCACGGGCCGGTTCGTCCCGCGAACAGACGCTTCGGAAAAAATAACAGGCAAAAAGTTTTCATTTCTCATCCATTATCCGTAACTTTACTTACGAACGACGGGAGCGAAGTCCGGTGCCGGCCCGTGCGGCGATCCCCGTTCGAATTTTACCGACCCTCTAAAATTCACGCCTTATGAAAACAATTCGATTCCTTTTATTGGCGCTATTCGCGGCGCTGCTCGCCGCCTGCTCGAACGATCCCCCTGCCGATTTGCCGTCCGATCCCCGTCCCGACGACCCTCCGGCCGCTGCCGATCCGCACAAAGTGCCGGTCGAAAAAGCGCTCGGAGAGCTGGAAGAACTGCTGCAGGCCATCGACGGACCCGAAACCCGCAGCGGCGGAGCGCGCCGAGTGGCGTCGGTCGAAGCGCTCGGGGCTTCGGCGCTCGCTCGCGCCACACGCGCCGGGCACGACGCTGCCGCCGCGGCAGAAATCGGCGATCTGGTCTACATCGCCAACTTCCAGAACGGAGAGGGATATGCGATCCTCGGGGCCGACGACCGCATCGAATCCGTGATCGCAGTTACGGAACGTGGGTCGCTGACCCCCGAACAGCTCGCTGCCGCGGCGAACGGACAGTACGACGGCGTGGAGGCCCCGCCCGTCGTGCCCGAAATCGGAGACTATCTGATCGAACGCATCGGAGGAATCCATAAGTACGACTCGCTGGCAAGCATATTTCCTACATACGAAGTGTCTTACGGTCCGTGGGAGTTTGCGGATAAAAAAGGACCCTATTGCAAGATGAAGTGGGGGCAAGGTTATCCATACAATTATTATGCGCCCCTGCATAACGGGGTACATTGTAAGGTAGGCTGTGTTGCGGTAGCTCTGGGACAGATTATCGCAACTAATTATTATAATGAATACTATCCCGACAATCTTACGCCGTATCCTCTGTTCATCGGCGGATGGGCTGTCAAATGGCCCGCCATATTCAACGATATTTCCATGTATGACGAAAAAGAACAAACGTATTACGACAAGAACTCTGCAATCACCAACGAAGTAGTTGCCATCGCAGCTTTTCTGCGAGGTATCGGCGAAGAAGTCAACATGGATTACGGGCTTGAAAGCAGCAGTGCCAAGTACAGTAAGGCCGAACAATTTATGAAGACTTTGTATAAAGATGTGGACTATCATACTTATTCTGAAAAAACGTGCGGCAGAGTCAAGGAAATGGTCATCGACCGAGGACTTCCGACATTCATGCGCGGTCAGAAAAGCGGAGGAGGCGGGCATGCATGGGTCGTGGACGGGGCGATTGTACAACGTCGTCTGAAAACTGCGGTTTCCGGTCCGTCGAAAGGGTCCACGTCTTACGAGTCGATCCAATACTATCATTGCAATTACGGCTGGGCCGGAGTTTGCGACGGATATTATCATTACTACACGCTCGGTAACGTAAACAAAATCGGAAAAAATCCGGAAAAGGGCGACCGAGAATCCCAAGGCGAACCCAATGATTATACACGAGACACATGGATCATGTATTATAATTTGTAAGAACTATGAAAACAATCGCGTTTTTGTGCGCCCTGCCTCTCTTATTCTGGGGATGCGACACCAAGAATAAGGTGAAGTACGTTTATTTGCGCTCTTACATCACCTGTTATTACGAGAACGATCTCGTAATGTGGATGCGTACCCGTACCGTGAAGGAATCGGGTAAAACGAAGACGGACTATTACCTGTGTTGCACGGAGTATGAGGGCGGAGGTGCGAAGAACTATTTTTCACCCGATTTCGGTACGACGGGAAAGGAGGCCGAAAAATACATGGAACTTGCGGAACGAAACGGCGATCTCTCGTACAACCGGATGGAACCGTACGATATGGAAAGCCCCAATCGTCGCTGTTGGGCCGATAATTTCAAGGCCATGCATGTGAAGTGTCTGAATGCATCGTGGAGCGACCGGTACCCTGCGGGCTCGCTGCTCGACGATCTCGTGCAGGTGGAGTTCAGGTCCTATGCCGATTATATCCGCAGGGGATATCCGGAAGGAGACCGAGGAATAAAGGATTGTAAAATACGTATTTCGGAACTGAAGGAGAAGGACTTGTCCATGATTTCCGGCGGATTTTCCATCTACTTTTCGGTTCTGCCTCCTGCAGGCTCTTATGAGATGGAGGTAACGTTCGTAACGACCGAGGGCGAGGAGAAGACCGCGACCTGCACGCTCGCGATCGAATGATCCGCATGCCGCGACATATGCCGACAGATGCGGCGGCGGGGCCTTGAATTTTCATTCCGCGCCGCCGTTTCGCCCCCGGACCCGCACCGGCAATGCCGACCGGCGGCGGCTGTTCCGGTGCGTTCTCCGCCCGTCGCACCGCGCCCCTTCGTGCATTCGCCGGCGGCGGACGCAACGGTCCGCTTCGGAAAACTCCGCAGCGAGAGCCGGCAGGCCCCCCCCCAAGCGGATGCCGTGTCGGACGGCCGCGAAGGCCCGCGGCCCGATGCCGCGCACGGGCCGGTTCGTCCCGCGAACAGACGCTTCGGAAAAAATAACGGGCAAAAAGTTTTCATTTCTCATCCATTATCCGTAACTTTACTTACGAACGGCGGGAGCGAAGTCCGGTGCCGGCCCGTGCGGCGATCCCTGTTCGAATTTTACCGACCCTCTGAAATTTGCGCCTTATGAAACCGATTCGCCTCCTTTCGCTTGCGCTATTCGCGGCGTTGCTCGCCGCCTGCTCGCAAGCCCCCCTTTCGGATGCACTGCCCGAACCGCCTGCTCCGGCCGATCCGCACAAGATTCCGGTCGAAAAAGCGCTCGGAGAGCTGGAAGAACTGCTGCGGGTCATCGACGCACCGGAAACCCGCAGCGGCGGAGCGCGCCGAGTGGCGTCGGTCGAAGCGCTCGGGGCTTCGGCGCTCGCTCGCGCCACACGCGCCGGGGACGACGCTGCCGCCGCGGCAGAAATCGGCGATCTGGTCTACATCGCCAACTTCCAGAACGGAGAGGGATATGCGATCCTCGGGGCCGACGACCGCATCGAATCCGTGATCGCAGTTACGGAACGGGGATCGCTGACCCCTGCACAGCTCGCTGCCGCGGCGAACGGACAGTACGACGGCGTGGAGGCCCCGCCCGTCGTGCCCGAAATCGGAGACTATCTGATCGAACGCATCGGAGGAATCCATAAGTACGATTCGCTGGCAAGCATATTTCCTACATACGAAGTGTCTTACGGTCCGTGGGAGTTTGCGGATAAAAAAGGACCCTATGTTAGGACAAAATGGGGGCAAGGATATCCGTTAAACTTATATACTCCCGAGGTCGACGGAGCGCATTGTCCGCTTGGATGCGTAGCCCTTGCTACCGGACAAATTATTGCAGCCCATTATTTCGATAAATATTATTTGACCGATACAAGACCGGAAGTGCAAATATTGGGCGGTTTTCCCATACGTTGGAATTCGATATTCAATTCGATCCGTCGATTTATCGAAGAACCCGATGCACCTCGAATTTATTATAACGAAAACGACCATGATTTAGAACCGGAAACGATCGCCGGTTTTTTGAGTGGTGCTGGTGTGGCCATGGGCATGAAATACGGGATCGATGGAAGTCGTGTCGGCCATGAGGCCGCCGCCCGTCTTCTCCGCGCAATGGGATTTAACGATACGAAGGTCTATAAGTTTACAACCGGAAGAATGCATGAAATGGTTATAGACAGGGGGCTGCCTACTTATGTAAGCGGGTTCCGATCGACTGGTGGCGGACATGCTTTTTTGGTCGATGGTGCGATAACGATGCGACGCATGATTTACAATTACAATCCACAAACGAATAAAACCGAAACGGGATATGACAAACGGCAATTGTATCATTGCAATTACGGATGGTTCGGTACTTGCGATGGATATTATCATCCGGGAATGGTCGTTTGCCCGGGAAAGCCGGTCCACAAAGATCTCGGGGATGGGGATGACGCAAGCCAAATTGATTACGTAAAAGATAAAGTGATCATTTATTACAATCTTTAATAAACGGAATATGAAAAAAATATTGATTTTATCCTTCATATCTTTGTTGTTCGGTGGCTGCGATGACAATATGAAATTTTTCAGCGCTGAACTGACTTTGATGCGGTCATTTATACCTATGTATGAAGAAAGTGCTTTGAGCATACGTCCGTTGGAAGATGCAACGTCGATCTCTGAGAAGTGTTATCTATATTGTTCTATATTTCACGAAGATTTAGAGGCGCCGCATGTTGTTTATAAAGCTCCGGAGTTGGGTGCGACCGGAAAAGAGGCTGAACGATTTTTGGAAATCGCAGAACGCAACGGAGATCGTTCTTATAACACATATGAAAATATAGCTCATTGGAGCGGAAGGAGATGTGGTTCAGACAATTACATGACAATGCATGTAAAATGTCTGAATGCGGCTTGGGACGATGCGCATCCTGTGGGGTCGTTGCTCGACGATATCATTCGGATTCGTTACTATTCTTATGCGGATTATGTGCGGAATGGATATCCCAAGGGGAGGACCCCGAACATGAAGCATCACAAATCCCTTACGGATACAACGGAAGACGATTTGTGCATGCTTTCATCTGGAATCTCCCTTTACTTTGCAAGCGCTCCTCCTGCTGGCACCTATGAAATGGAGGTAACGCTCGTAACGACCGATGGCGAGGAGAAGACCGCGACCTGCACGCTCGCGATCGAATGATTCGCATGCCGCAACATATGCCGACAGATGCGGCGGCGGGTCCCTGAATTTTCACTCCGCGCCGCCGTTTCGCCCTCGTCCGGACGGGGAAAAGAGATCTCGGAAGGAGACCTATATGCCGGCACACCCCGAGATTATACGTCCGGACACAAATGGATGATTTATTACAATCTTTGAATTATGAAGCGAATTCTTATATTTTGCTTGATCGGCATGCTGTTTGGCGGTTGCGACGATTTGAAAGATCAGGACATGGTTTTCATGCACTCATATATTCCCTTTTATATAGAAAATTCGTGGACTGCACATCCTTATAAAAAGGATGTTTCAAATACAGGAAAATATTATTTACTATGCTCTCTTAACGGAGGGACGATTTATCGTGCACCCGAGCTGGGCGGGACGGGTGAAAATGCGGAGCGATTTTTAGCGATTGCAGAACAAAACGGAGACCGTACGTACGATCGGGAAGTGAACGTACTCGTCGAAAATTTACCGAGGTGTTCTGCGGATAATTACACGGAACTTCGGGTCCGGTGTCTGAACGCAGCTTGGGATAATGGACACGCGGCAGGTACGGACCTCTCGGATATTGCGGTCGTCGAATATGTTTCGTATGCAGCCTATGTGCGATGCGGGTATCCGAAAGGGGAAGCAAGTGCAAAGGGGTACAAAAAGCGGCTCCAAGAATTGAAGGATACGGATTTATCAATGATCACCGATGCGATATACATTTACTTTACGAACCTGCCTCCTGCCGGCACCTATGAGATGGAGGTAACGTTCGTAACGACCGAGGGCGAGGAGAAGACCGCGACCTGCACGCTCGCGATCGAATGATTCGCATGCCGCGATATACGCCGACAGATGCGGCGGCGGGGCCTTGAATTTTCATCCCGCGCCGCCGTTTCGCCTCCGGACCCGCACCGGCAATGCCGACCGGCGGCGGCTGTTCCGGTGCGTTCTCCGCCCGTCGCACCGCGCCCCCTCGTGCATTCGCCGGCGGCGGACGCAACGGTCCGCTTCGGAAGACTCCGCAGCGAGAGCCGGCAGGCCCCCCGAGCGGATGCCGTGTCGGACGGCCGCGAAGGCCCGCGGCCCGACGCCGCGCACGGGCCGGTTCGTCTTGCGAACAGACGCTTCGGAAAAAATAACAGGCAAAAAGTTTTCATTTCTCATCCATTATCCGTAACTTTACTTACGAACGACGGGAGCGAAGTCCGGTGCCGGCCCGTGCGGCGATCCCCGTTCGAATTTTACCGACCCTCTGAAATTTGCGCCTTATGAAACCGATTCGCCTCCTTCCGCTTGCGCTCCTCGCGGCGTTGCTCGCCGCCTGCTCGCAAGCCCCCCTTTCGGATGCACTGCCCGAACCGCCTGCTCCGGCCGATCCGCACAAGATTCCGGTCGAAAAAGCGCTCGGAGAGCTGGAAGAATTGTTGCGGGCCATCGACGGACCCGAAACCCGCAGCGGCGGAGCGCGCCGAGTGGCGTCGGTCGAAGCGCTCGGGGATTCGGCGCTCACTCGCGCCACACGCGCCGAGCACGACGCTGCCGCCGCGGCAGAAATCGGCGATCTGGTCTACATCGCCAACTTCCAGAACGGAGAGGGATATGCGATCCTCGGGGCCGACGACCGCATCGAATCCGTGATCGCAGTTACGGAACGGGGATCGCTGACCCCTGCGCAGCTCGCTGCCGCGGCGAACGGACAGTACGACGGCGTGGAGGCCCCGCCCGTCGTGCCCGAAATCGGAGACTATCTGATCGAACGCATCGGAGGAATCCATAAGTACGATTCGCTGAAAGGGGTTACTATGCCGGAGCACATTAAGCATACCTATGGCGAATGGGAAGTCTGCGAACAGAAAGGCCCCTACTGCAAGATGAAGTGGGGGCAGGGAGCTCCTTATAATTCACTGACGCCCATTAAAGACGGAAAACGTTGCCCGGTCGGATGTGTAGCGGTAGCTTTGGGGCAAATCGTCGCAACTAATTATTATACCCTATATTATCCTCATAATATTAATCCACAACCACAGTATTTGGGCAACCTATTCGTCGCATGGAATGCACTATTTACCATGATCCATCAATATATTACTGTGCCTAATACTCCAAGAACGCATTATAAAGAAAACGGTGAATCATTAGTTATTACCTATTTTCTGAGAGGGATCGGTGCAGAAATAGGCATGGATTACGGTCCGAACGGCAGTGGTGCTGATAAAAAAGACGCTATGCGCTTTCTGAAAGCCATGGGGTTCAAAGACGTAGACAATTATTACATCTCCGAAGGCCGTCTGAAGGAGATGATCGTAGACCGGGGGCTTCCGGTCTATGCATGCGGAAAAAGGACAATGACCAAAGGACACGCTTGGGTGATCGACGGAATGAGAAAATGGCAGCGATTGCATACGACTTATTTTCCGTCAACCGGACGATACGATTATGACTACACGTATAAAACCATGTATCACTGCAATTACGGCTGGTCTGGCGGCTGCGACGGGTATTATTATGCCGATGCCGTTTACTCTCCGAGAGTTGATGCGCCTGTTAAAGATGAAATTGAAGGAGATATTACAGGATCTTCTAATTATGATTATACGTCCGGACACAAATGGATGATTTATTACAATCTTTGAATTATGAAGCGAATTCTTATATTTTGCTTGATCGGCATGCTGTTTGGCGGTTGCGACGATTTGAAAGATCAGGACATGGTTTTCATGCACTCATATATTCCCTTTTATATAGAAAATTCGTGGACTGCACATCCTTATAAAAAGGATGTTTCAAATACAGGAAAATATTATTTACTATGCTCTCTTAACGGAGGGACGGTTTATCGTGCACCCGAGCTGGGCGGGACGGGTGAAAATGCAGAGCGATTTTTAGCGATTGCAGAGCAAAACGGAGACCGTACGTACGATCGGGAAGTGAACGTACTCGTCGAAAATTTACCGAGGTGTTCTGCGGATAATTACACGGATCTTCGGGTCCGGTGCCTGAACGCAGCTTGGGATAATGGACACGCGGCAGGTACGGACCTCTCGGATATTGCGGTCGTCGAATATGTTTCGTATGCAGCCTATGTGCGCTGCGGGTATCCGAAAGGGGAAGCAAGTGCAAAGGGATACAAAAAGCGGCTCCAAGAATTGAAGGATACGGATTTATCAATGATCACCGATGCGATATACATTTACTTTACGAACCTGCCTCCTGCAGGCTCTTATGAGATGGAGGTAACGTTCGTAACTACCGAGGGCGAGGAGAAGAGCGCGACCTGCACGCTCACGATCGAATGATCCGCATACCGCGACATATGCCGACAGATGCGGCGGCGGGGTCTTAAATTTTCACTCCGCGCCGCCGTTTCGTCCGCGTCCGGACGGGGAAAAAGAGATCTCGGAAGGAGACCTATATGCCGGTACACCCCGAGATTATACGGCCAAACACAAATGGATGATCTATTATAATCTTTAACATCGGATGCCATGAAAAAGATATTTCTTCTGATCGCCGTATCGCTGTCGTTTATAAGATGCAACGACGATATTTCGAATGAATACACCTATCTTTTCGTTCGTTCCTATATCTGCGAATATATCGACAACGATTTGACGGTTTCTCCTCGCGGAGCGATCTACCCGATTTACGAGCCTATCGGTATTTCGGGTTGGTTTCCGCATTACGATGTCTCGGAAACGGGACGTACAGTACGCTACCTTGCACCGGAATTCGGATCGACTGGTTCCGAGGCAGAACGTTTTCTGGAGATCGCCGAAAGGAACGGAGACCTCTCCTACAACCAAAAGATCCTATGTATCGAAGGTACATGTCAAAGTCCTGCAATTTGCTGTGCGGATAATTTCAAAGCCATGCATGTCAGATGTCTGAATGCGGCATGGGACGATGCGCATCCGGCCGGCACGCCGCTCGACGATATTACGGTAGTCGAGTACTACTCGTACGCCGAATTCGTACGAAATGGTTATCGGACAGGCGCAAGCTCCGTCCAAAAACTGCTAAAGGACCTGACGTCGACCGATCTTGCGATGACGAATACGATCTTCAACTATTCTTTCGTCCGTACTCCTCCTGCCGGTACCTATGAGATGGAGGTAACGTTCGTAACGACCGAGGGCGAGGAGAAGACCGCGACCTGCACGCTCGCGATCGAATGATCCGCATGCCGCGACATACTCCGACAGGTACGGCGGCGGGGTGAAAGTCCCGCCGCCGTTCCGCATCCGGCCGTCATCCGAAAATGCACGGCGGAAACGGCCCTGCCCGGCTCGGTTCTTCACGGCCGACACTCCGCCCCGACCGCCTTCGGGCAAAACTCCGGACCCAGCAGCGGATCCGACCACGGTCCCGCGAAACGGTCGGAATTTACGGACCATGCGTCCCCTCCGACATATTTTTCGACGGAAACTCCGAATTTCTCAAATTTTTTACTAACTTTGTAAAGTCGATTCGTCAGGCAATCTATCTTTATTTATTATAAAAACTAAGCATTATGGTATCGTACAAAGAGTTGGGCCTCGTGAATTCGCGCGAGCTGTTCGCCAAAGCCATCAAGGGCGGATATGCAATCCCCGCCTTCAACTTCAACAACATGGAGCAGATGCAGGCAATCATCGCGGCCTGCGTGGAGACTTCGTCGCCCGTGATCCTGCAGGTATCGTCGGGCGCCCGCAAGTATGCGAACCAAACCCTGCTGCGCTACATGGCGCAGGGCGCCGTGGAATATGCCAAGGAGCTGGGCAAGAACATTCCCATCGTCCTGCACCTCGACCACGGCAATTCGTTCGAACTGTGCAAGAGCTGCATCGACATGGGCTTCTCGTCGGTGATGATCGACGGTTCGGCGCTCCCCTACGACGAGAACGTGGCTCTCACGAAGCAGGTCGTGGACTATGCCCACCGGTTCGACGTAACGGTCGAAGGCGAGCTGGGCGTGCTGGCCGGCGTCGAGGACGAAGTCTCGGCCGAGCACCACACCTACACCCGTCCCGAGGACGTGGAGGACTTCGTGAAGAAGACCGGCGTCGACTCGCTGGCCATCTCGATCGGCACGTCGCACGGCGCCAACAAGTTCAAACCCGAACAGTGCACCCGCAACGCCGACGGCGTACTCGTGCCGCCCCCCTTGCGTTTCGACATCCTCGAAGAGATCGAGAAGCGCATCCCGGGCTTCCCCATCGTGCTGCACGGTTCGTCGTCCGTACCGCAGGAATACGTCCACATCATCAACACCCACGGCGGCGCGCTGAAAGATGCGGTCGGCATCCCCGAGGAGCAGCTCCGCAAAGCCGCGAAGAGCGCCGTCTGCAAGATCAACATCGACTCCGACGGCCGTCTGGCGATGACTGCCGCCATCCGCAAGATCTTCGTGGACCAGCCCGCCGAATTCGATCCGCGCAAATACCTCGGTCCGGCCCGCGACGAGCTGAAGAAACTCTACATGCACAAGTGCGAGAACGTCCTCGGTTCGGCCGGCAAAGCCTGATCCGCAGGATCTCCGCACCCCCGCAGCCGCGCCGTATCCCGACAGGCGCGTGCGTCCGCGGGGACGAACGCATGCGGCACTCGCCGATGTCGAAGAGGGCCTCCCCCGCCGCAACGATTGCGGCGGGGGAGGTTCTTTTTCTCTCCGTGCGCCGGTTCCGCCCGAAAACCGTAACGCTTCCGTAACGAAACCGACACACTCCTGCAATCCGGATCGTCTACTTTTGCGCCGAAACAAATCCGGCTTCGCCCTATGGATTCGACGACCGACACGAAAAAGAGATCCGACTTGCTTTTCATCCTCTGGGCAGGAGGCGCCGCCCTGCTCTCCTACGCACTGGTCTACGCCCTGCGCAAACCCTTCACCGCCGCCGGCTTCGACGGTCTGGAATTTCTGGGCATGGACTACAAAACAGCCGCCAGCATCATTCAGATCGCCGGATACGTGCTTTCCAAACTACTGGGCATCAAGTTCATATCCGAACTCAAACACGAATGCCGCCTGCGTTTCATCATCGGTTCCGTCGCTGCGGCGGAATGCTCCCTGCTGCTTTTCGCCGTACTGCCCCGACCGTTCAACATCCTCGCCCTCTTCTTCAACGGTCTCTCGCTGGGATGCATGTGGGGCGTCATCTTCAGTTTTCTCGAAGGGCGCAGGCTGAGCGGCATTCTGGCCAGCATCATGGGACTGAGCATCGCGTTCAGCTCGGGTCTGGCCAAATCGCTCGGGCTTTTTCTGACGAACGATCTCGGGATCAGCGAATTTTGGATGCCCGCAGCCATCGGCGCAGGCGCTTTTCCCCTGTTGATCCTGCTGGCTTTCGCCCTCGACAGACTGCCCGCCCCGACGGCCGAGGACATCGCCTCCTGCACCGAGCGCATTCCGATGGACGCACGTCAGCGCCGGAACGTCTTCCTGCGTTTCGCTCCGATCCTCTGCATGCTGCTGCTTGCCAACCTGTTCATCACGACCATGCAGGACATCAAGGAGGATTTCCTCGTCAAACTCGTCGACACGAGCGCTCTGTCGTCATGGGCCTTCAGCGGCATCGACAGCGCCGTTACGCTCATCATCTTGGGCACGTTCCTGCTCCTCTCGCTCATCCGCAGCCACCGGACGGTGCTCGTCGCGCTCCTGCTGCTCGTAACGGCCGGAACGGCCGCTCTCGCAGGCGTGGCCTACGGCTACGACCGGCTGCAGCTTCCGCCTCTGCTGTGGCTCTTCATCCAGAGCCTCGGCCTCTACACCGCCTACCTGAGTTTCCAGACCCTCTTCTTCGAGCGGTTCGTCTCCTGTTTCGGCATACGCGGCAACGTCGGATTCTTCATCATCACCATCGACTTCGCAGGCTATCTGGGCACCGTGTGCATGCTCGTCTTCAAGGAAATCTTCGCCGCCGGACTGGACTGGATCGAGTTCTACAACACGATGGTCGCCGCACTCGGCTGCGCCTGCTGCCTCCTCTTCGTGGGGAGTCTGCTCTGGCTGGTGCGCAGAGAACGCACCGGCATCCGCCGCACCGGACGCCGCAGGCGACCGTATGCCGTAGTTTCCGTCAACATGCAATAACGACAGATACGAATACATATTCACAAAAACAGAACACGACAGATATGAAACGAATCCAATGCGTCGTCATGGACTGGGCCGGCACCGCCGTCGATTACGGCTGCTTCGCCCCGCTGCACGCCTTTCTCACCGTTTTCTCCGAAGAGAAAGGAATCGACATCACCCTGCGCCAAGCCCGCGAACCGATGGGACTGCCGAAAATCGACCATATCCGCGCCATCCTTTCGATGCCCGATGTCGAACGAAAGTTCGAAAACCGCTACGGCCGCACGTGGACCGAGGAGGACGTGCGGGAGATGTACCGGAGTTTCGAGAAACACCTCTTCGCCTCGCTGTCCGAGTTCACGCAGCCGATTCCCGGAGCGGTCGAAACGATCGAAACGCTTCGCCGGCAGGGCCTCCGCATCGGATCCACCACCGGCTACACGGCCCGCATGATGGAAATCGTCCGGCCCGGTGCCGCGCGCCGGGGTTACTCGACCGACTTTCTGGCCACGCCCGACGGACTTCCGGCCGGACGGCCGGCTCCGTACATGATTTTCCGGAATCTGACCGAACTGGCCGTAGCCTCCGTACAGGAGACCGTCAAAGTGGGCGACACCGTCGCAGACATCAGGGAGGGAGTGAATGCCGGCGTCTGGAGCATCGGCGTCATCGCGGGCAGCAACGAGATGGGGCTGACCGAAACGGAATACACCCGGCTCTCCGACGAAGAACGGACCCGCATGAAGGAAGTGGTCCGGCAGCGCATGCTCGGCGCAGGCGCGCATTGCGTGCTGGATTCCATAGCCGACCTGCCCGCCTGCATCGAAAACCTGAACGAACGCCTCGGCAAATAACGAATACGCTCATACCATGAAAAGAAACTATCTGCTGCTCACTCCGGGGCCGCTGAGCACCACGGAGACCGTCCGCGAAGCCATGATGCAGGACTGGTGCACATGGGACAAAGACTACAACGAAGGGGTCGTCATGCCGATCCGCCGCGGTCTGCTGGAGATCGCCGGGCTCGACGAGAACCGGTACACGACCGTATTGCTGCAAGGCAGCGGCACCTACTGCGTGGAGGCGGCCATCGGCACCTCGGTAGGCCCGCACGACAAACTGCTCATCCTCGCCAACGGCGCCTACGGAGAACGGATGGCCCGGATCGCCGATTACTACCGCATCGACTATAAGCTCGTGTCGCTGCGGGAGACCGAACCCGTAACGGGCGCCGCCGCCCTGAAGGCACTGGCCGAAACCCCCGATGCGACGCATCTTTCGATGGTGCACAGCGAAACCACGACCGGTCTGCTGAACCGCATCGACGAAGTGGCCGACGTGCTCCGCGGGCGGGACATCACCTTCATCGTGGACGCGATGAGCAGCTTCGGAGGCATTCCCATCGACATCGAAAAACTGGGTATCGACTACCTCGTCAGCAGCGCCAACAAGTGCATTCAGGGAGTTCCCGGATTCGGATTCGTCATCGCCCGCAAAGAGAAACTGCGAGCCGCCCGCGGCAACGCACGCTCGCTTTCGCTCGATCTCTGCGCCCAGTGGGAGACCATGGAGAAGGGGCGCGGCAAATGGCGTTTCACGTCGCCCACGCACGTCGTGCACGCCTTCCGCCAAGCGTTGCAGGAGCTGCGCGAGGAAGGGGGCATAGCGGCCCGCCACCGCCGCTATGCGGAGAACCACAGGCTGTTGACCGAGGGCATGCGCGGACTGGGCTTCCGGACCCTGCTGCCCGACGACGTGCAAGGCTGCATCATCACCTCGTTTCTCTATCCGTCGGCCGCATTCGACTTCAGCGACTTCTACGAAAAACTCAAAGCGAAGGGATACGTCATCTACCCGGGCAAGATCTCCGAGGCCGACACATTCCGCATCGGCAACATCGGCGACATCCATCCCGCGGATATCGGGGGCCTGCTCGAAGCCGTCGGCGAAGTGCTCCGATCCTGAGCGGCGCGATGCGCCTCCGGCATCCATCGGGAAAAAACCGGGGAGAACCCGGACAACGAGACCTTGATTTTCCTATTTTTGCACGCGAAAAACAGGGAATTTCGTGGGAAACGCCGGAAAAATCCGCTGGAAGGGCCATGCCGCCATGTTCGGCGCCAACGCCATGTGGGGACTGATGTCCCCCGTGGCGAAACTGGCCATGACGGCCGGCACCCTTTCGCCGCTCGTCGTAACCGATCTGCGCGTCTTCGGAGCGATGCTCCTCTTCTGGACCGCCTCGCTGTTCCGGAAGCCGGAACACGTCCCTCCGAAGGATATGGCCAAACTCTTCGGCGCCTCGCTGCTGGCGATCGTCTTCAACCAAGGGTGCTTCATCTACGGCGTGGGGCTCACCTCCCCGGGCGACGCCTCGATCATCACCACCAGCATGCCCCTCTGGGCGATGGTGCTCGCCGCGATCTTCCTCCGGGAACCCATCACGGCCCGCAAGGTCGCCGGCATCGCGGCAGGAGCATGCGGTGCGCTGCTGCTGATTCTCGGCAGCCGCCCGTCCGGCGCCGAGGCGGGCACGGGCTCCTTACAGGGCGACCTGTTCGTGCTGCTCGCCCAACTCAGCTATGCGCTCTACTTCGTCCTGTTCAAGAATTTCGTGAGCCGCTACTCGCTGACGACCCTCATGAAGTGGATGTTCACCTACGCCTTCGTCTGCCTGCTCCCCTTCTCCGCCCGCGAGCTGGCCGCGACGCAGTGGAGCGCCCTCGGCGCCGGAGAGATCGGCGGCGTGCTCTTCATCGTCGCGGGAGCCACGTTCCTCAGCTACACGCTCGTGGTCGTCGGGCAAAAGCTGCTCCGCCCCACCGTTGCGGGCATGTACAACTACATTCAACCGCTGGTGGCCTGCATCGTCGCCGTCTGCTGGGGCATGGACACGTTCGGACCGGCAAAGGCGGCGGCCGTAGCTCTGATCTTCGGCGGCGTGTGGCTGGTTACTTCCAGCCGCAGCAGGGCCGACACGCAGCCCGCAGAAGAGGAGAAATCCCGCGTGGCATGAAGGCGCATTGCGGCTCCGCTGCCTCGCCTCCGCTTCCGTCCGATTCGGGCGTCCGCCTCCTCGGCCCCGCCCCGATACTCTCCCTATCCGACAATCCGACCGCCGGCTCCACAATGTCCCATGTCGTCCTTTGCCCCGCAATCCGCTCTCTCCCCGCATCCGGCTCCGTAGTCCGCCCTCCGAGGCATGGCTGTTTCCGTTCCTCGATCCGGCCATGCCGTCCGGACACGGACGCTCCGCAACCCGATCCCGCATCCCGCACCGCGACCTCGGACAACCTCCGGACATCGTTCCGCAACCCGCCGCACGGTTCGGCCGGCTCGCCCCCCCGATCCGCCGTTCGACCGGTCCGGCCGTCGTTCCAGCCGTCCCGCACCCGGCCGCACGAAAAGGCGCCTGCACGAGACGGGGTATCCGCCCCCGCAGACACAGGCACAGGGGTTGCCCGACACGTCTTTCACCCTCTGCGCACAGCGTATTCGGAAAAGTTCCCGAATAGCGGTACGAATAAAAAAGGGGTGTCTAAAACTTGTTAGACAACCCCCAAAATCGAACCGATCGGACAACCCGGCCGGCTCACTCCCCGGACAAAGGCAGCCCCTCGGCCCCTGCATAGAACATCACGAGTTCGAGCGGTTCGCTGCCGCGGTTCTCGCCGTAGCGGACGCGGTCCACCACCTCCACGATCCCCTCGCCCGCACGGAACGTCCGCTCTTCGCCGCCGGCGGCCACCACCGTCAACTCACCCTGCAACACCATCCCCGCATTGATGACGGGATGGCGGTGCAGCGGCAACCGGGCACGGGGCTCCACCGTGAAACGCACGACGGACAGGCGCGGCGCACCCGCGGGATAGGCGGGCAGGCAAACTCCGTCCCAACTCGTCGCGGCATCCGCCACGACGACGCTGCGCAACACACGTCCGCCGTCCTGCTTTCCCATGCTTCTTCCTTTTCGTTCGCCCCGGAGCCGGACCTCGCATCGTCCGGACGCCTGCGCACGGACAACCGACCGCCGTCCGACCGCCGGATGCATCTCCGGCCCACGCAGCCGCTCCGTGCGACTTCCGCGCCGGACGCCTACGCCAGCGCGAGCTTCTGCCGGATGTGCTCCAGCATGTCGTCCGTCATGCGCGAAAGATCCCACTCGGGTTTCCAGCCCCACTCCTCGCGGGCGCAGGTGTCGTCCAGCGAGTTGGGCCAGCTCTCGGCGATGGCCTTCTTCACGGGGTCCACGTCGTAGTCCATCGTGAAATCGGGCAGCCGCTTCCGGATCTCGGCGCAGATGACTTCGGGCGTGAAGCTCATCGACGCGATGTTGAAACTGTTGCGGTGCACGAGCTTCGAGGGGTCGGCCTCCATCAGCTCGACGCATGCGCGCAGGGCATCGGGCATGTACATCATGTCCATATAGACGTCCGACGGCACGGGGCAGGTGAAGCGGCCGCTGCGGATCGCCTCGTAGTAGATCTCCACGGCGTAGTCGGTCGTACCGCCGCCCGGAAGCGTAACATTCGAGATCAGACCCGGGAAGCGCACCGAACGGGTGTCGACGCCGAAACGCGAATGGTAGTAGTCGCTCATCAGCTCGCCCGTAACCTTGCAGACGCCGTACATCGTCGTGGGACGCATCACCGTGTCCTGCGGCGTCTTGTCCTTGGGCGACGAGGGGCCGAACGCACCGATCGACGAGGGGGTGAAGACCGCGCATTTGCGCTCGCGGGCCACCTCGAGCGAGTTGGTCAGCGCGCCGATGTTCACCTTCCAAGCCAGCTGGGGATTCTTCTCGCCCACAGCCGAAAGGAGCGCCACGAGGTTGAAGATCGTGTCGATCCCGTAGCGCGACACGACCGAAGCCATCGCATTCGCATCGAGCGCGTCGAGCACCTCGAACGGGCCCTGTTCGGCAAGCGCCTTGCATTCGCGCACATCGGTGGCGACGACGTTCGCATCGCCGTAAATCTTGCGCAGATAGGTTGTCAGTTCGGAACCGATCTGACCTCCTGCACCTACAATTAAGATACGTTTCATGTGGTTAGAGTTACAATTTGACAGCGAAGGTAGAAAATAATTGTGAAAAACGATCGTTTTTTTTGCAAATTCATTTTTCTTGTGTACTTTTGCACCACTCATAAGGCGAGAAGCTGCTGTTTTAGCTCAGTGGTAGAGCACTTCCTTGGTAAGGAAGAGGTCACGAGTTCAAGTCTCGTAAACAGCTCTGAAGAGCGGGGAGGAATGTCCGACGGGTTTCGGACACCCTCCCCTTTTTCGTTCGCACCGCTTTCGAGGGTCTCTCCGAATACGCAACTCCCCGTGCAACTTGCCGGACGGCCGCTCGGTCCTCATTTCGCGGATCGTCCGCACAGCCCCGCCCCTTGCCGGATCCCGGCGCAACGGCCCTCTCTGCCGCCCATCCGCACAACCCCGGACAAGGGAAGCCCCGCCCGGGACCGGGAAGACGCAAAATAGCGCCCGCGATACGGACGGAACGCCCCGTCCAGCTACGATCCGGATCCGAACCGGCCCCGAGCGCGGACCGTCCGCCGCGAAGGCCCCGAAAACATCCGCGATACGCCCGGGCCCGCGCCGCCGCAGTCCGCGGCACACGGGTCATGCTCCTCCGCCGTGCGGACGAAAAGCCGTCCATCCCGATGCGGAGGAGCGCCTTTTTCCGCCATTTTCTCCGGCCGACAGACCCCGGACGGAACGCGCGGGACGCCTATCCCATGCCGCATGGGAAAACCGCTTACCGTACATCTGCACCTCAACCCGCGCGCCGAAGCGCTGCGGAGCTTCGCCCTCGCGTTGCCCGGCCGTTTCGACGCGCAAGGCGGGCCGCTCCATGACGGTCGCAACCGCATCAAAGCGTTCGAGACCCCCTGCGGAAAAGTCGCGGTGAAACGGTACGGGACGCCCAACCGCCTCAACCGCATCGTCTACTCGTTTCTGCGCAAGGGCAAGGCACGCCTCTGCGCATAAGGCAAGGCACGCCGCGCCTACGAACACGCCGCACGGCTGCGCTCGCTCGGGATCGACACGCCCGAGGGATCGGCCTGCGCCGAGTGCCGCGACCGCTTCGGCATCGTGCGCGAAAGCTATTTCGCGGCCCTCCGCACGGACGACGCGCCCCTGTCGCGGGCCACAGCCCCATTCGGCCTCTCCGAGGCGGCGGCGCACGTGCTCGACGACTTCGCCCGCTACACCGCGTCGCTCCACGAAAAAGGGGTTCTGCACAGCGACTACAACCGCACCAACGTCCTCTACCGTACGGAACCCGACGGCAGCACGCACCTCCAGTCGATCGACACCAACCGGATGACCTTCGTCCGGCGGACGTCGCGCCGTGCATGTCCGGTCGATCTCCGGCGGCCGGGCTGTCCGGCCGCGGCCTATCCGTTCATCGTGTCCCGCTCCGCCGCAGCCCGCGGATGGGACATCGGCGGCAATCTACTGCGGAGCGCCGTGTCGCGGCTTCCGTTCGAACGCCGCCAACGCCTCGAAAGCGAAATCAGGAAACATCGGCACGGCGGTTCCGCGAAAAAGCGGACCGCATAGTTGGCCCGTCCGGATTCTTTCGCTATTTTTGCGATACCGAACCATGGAAAACCTCCGTCCCATCCTATTCGCGGGCCTCACGCCCCGCCGTCCGGCCCTCATCGCGGGGCCGTGCAGCGCCGAGACCGAAGAGCAGGTGATGGCCGCTGCGCGTGCGCTGGCCGCCCGGGGCGTGCGCATCTTCCGCGCCGGCCTCTGGAAACCGCGCACCAAACCCGGAGGATTCGAAGGGGTGGGCGCCGCAGGGCTGCCGTGGCTCGCCCGCGCGAAACGCGAAACGGGGCTCCGCATCGCCACCGAAGCGGCCACGGCCGAACACGTCGCCGCGGCCTGCGCCGCAGGCGTCGACCTGCTGTGGATCGGCGCCCGCACCACGGCCAATCCGTTCGCCGTGCAGGAAATCGCCGACGCGCTGCGCGGGCACGACATCCCCGTGCTGGTCAAAAACCCCGTCAGCCCCGACCTCGAACTCTGGATCGGAGCCCTCCAGCGCATCCGCAATGCGGGCATCCGCCGGCTGGGCGCCATCCACCGCGGCTTCAGCACCGCGGACCGGAGCCTCTACCGCAACACCCCGCAGTGGTCGATCCCCATCGAGCTGCACCGCCGGCTGCCGGAGCTGCCGCTCTTCTGCGACCCGAGCCACATCGGCGGCAGGCGGGAGCTGATCGCCCCGCTCTGCCAGCAGGCGATGGACCTCGGATTCGACGGCCTGATCGTCGAGGCGCACTGCTCGCCCGACGAGGCGTGGAGCGACCGAGCGCAGCAGATCACGCCGGAGGCCCTCGACGAGATCCTCCGCCGTCTGGTCATCCGCCGGACCACGGCCACGACCGAGAGCCTCGACGAGCTGCGCCGCGAGATCGACGAATGCGACGACGAACTGCTCGAACTGCTCGCCCGGCGGATGCGCATCTCGCGCCGGATCGGACAGTACAAGCGGGAGCACTCCATGCCGGTGCTGCAAACCCTGCGCTACGACGAACTCCTCGCCCGCCGCGCGGCCGAAGCCGAAAAGCTGGGAATGGACGGCGCCTTCATGCGCGCCGTCCTGCAAGCCATCCACGAAGAGTCGGTCCGGCAGCAGATGGAGGTACTCGGCGAGTGATCCGGCCCCGCCGCCGCCCGCCGAACCCCGCCGCCCCGCCGCAGACACGGACGGAAGCCTCCGCAGCGGCTTCGCCGGCACTGTTACATTTCGGTTAAATGTGGATGCGCACGGTCGCACGAGGCGGATTGTTGCGTACTTTTGAACCGCGTAAAAACCGATACCGTATTTATGGGCAAACAGAAGATTCTGGTAGTGGACGACGAAGAGTCCCTGTGCGAAATCCTCCAGTTCAACCTCGAAGTCGAGGGCTACGAGGTCGACACGGCCAACAGCGCCGAGCAGGCGCTCGCGCTCCGGCCCGAACGCTACTCGCTCATTCTGCTCGACGTGATGATGGGCGAGATGAGCGGCTTCCGCATGGCCCGGATCCTCAAGGACGACCCGGCGACGGCCTCCGTGCCGATCATCTTCTGCACCGCGAAGGACACCGAGGACGACACGGTCGCCGGCCTCAACCTCGGCGCCGACGACTACATCGCCAAGCCCTTCTCCGTGCGCGAGGTGCTGGCCCGCGTGAAGAGCGTCCTGCGCCGCACCCGCCAGCAGACGCCGGCCGCCGAGACGATCGGCTACGACACCCTGCGGATCGACATGGAGCGCAAGATCTGCACGCTCGACGGCACGGAGGTGAAACTCACCAAGAAGGAGTTCGAGATTCTGGCGCTCTTCCTGAAAAATCCGGGCAAGATCTTCTCGCGCGAAGAGATCCTCCGCCGCGTGTGGAGCGACGAGGTGATCGTCCTCGACCGCACCATCGACGTGAACATCACGCGCTTGAGACGCAAGATCGGCCCCTACGGCGAACACGTGGTTACACGCCTCGGCTACGGCTATGGATTTGAAGCGTAGATTCTCTTTCCACAGGCGGCTGTTCCTGCTGCTGCTCGCGTTCTCGTGGGTGCTCGTGGGGTGTTTCATCGCGTTCCAGTACGGCCGCGAGAAACACTTCAAGGCCGAAAGCCTCAACGCACGTCTCCAACTGCTCAACCTGCGGCTGCTCGACGCGCTCGACGAGGGCACGACGCCCGAGGCGTTCGCCGCCCGCCACCGCGACGACTTCCGCGGCCTGCGCATCACGGTGCTCGATCCCGCGGGGAGCGTCGTCTACGACTCCGCGGAGCCGCCGGAGGCCCTCGCCTCGCTCCCCAACCACCTCGGCCGCCCCGAGATCGCACAGGCGCTCGCCGACGGCACGGGCTACACCATCCGGCGCCTCTCGGAGAGCACGCACGACACCTATTTCTATTCGGCCATGCGCGGCGAGCGCTGCATCGTACGCACGGCCGTGCCCTATTCGCTGCCGCTGCACGAGGTGCTCTCGGCCGACCGCGCATTCCTCCGGTTCATGCTCGGCATCACCCTGCTGATGAGCGTGGCAGGCTACTTCGCCACCCGCCGTCTCGGGCACAACATCGTGCGGCTCAAGGAGTTCGCCGAACAAGCCGAACGGGGCGACGAAATCGGCGGCGCGGAGGCTTTCCCGCACGACGAACTGGGCGACATCTCGGCCAACATCGTCCGGCTCTACGCCCAGTTGCAACGCACCACGGCCGACCGCGACCGCGAACACGCCGCCGCCCTGCACGAGGAGCAGGAGAAGATCCGCATCAAGAAACAGCTCACCAACAACATCAACCACGAGCTCAAAACGCCTGTCGCTTCGATTCAGGGCTATCTGGAAACCATCCTCGCCAACCCCGGGATGGCCGCTCCGCAGCGGACCGCCTTTCTCGAAAAGAGCCTCGCGCAGACCGAGCGGCTGCGGCGTCTGCTGACCGACGTGGCGACCATCACGCGCATGGACGAGGCGAGCCAGCTCATCTCGAAAGAACCGGTCTCGCTCAACGAAATCGTCGCCGAAATCCAGTCCGACGTGCAATTGCTGCCCGAAGAGCGGCGGATGCGCGTACACTGCAACTTCGCGGGGCCCGTCGTCGTCGAAGGCAATGCGGCGCTTCTGGGGTCCGTCTTCCGCAACCTCGCGGACAACGCCACGGCCTACTCCTCGGGGCGCGACATCTTCATCGACCTCGCCGGCGAGGACGACGAACGCTACTTTTTCCGTTTCGCCGACAACGGCATCGGCATCGACGAAGAGCACCTGCCCCACATCTTCGAACGGTTCTACCGCGTCGACAAGGGCCGCTCGCGCAAGATGGGCGGCACGGGACTGGGGCTCGCCATCGTCAAGAACGCCGTCATGCTCCACGGCGGCACGATCGAAGCGCACAACCGCGACAAAGGGGGCCTCGAATTCCGCTTCACCCTCTCCAAACGCGCATAAAAGACACATTCGACAGCCATACGGGGCATTATTCGGGTTTATTTTGCTATTTTTGCAGACCGACCGCTCAAAACGACCCGTATGAAACGAATCCTTCTCGCCTTTCTGCTCTTCGCCTCGACCGCACGAGCCGCGGCGCCCGACGCCGAACTGGACTCGCTCCGCGACCGCCTGCGGCAGCGGATCGCCCTGCACCGCCGGACGCCGGACGACTCGCTGGCGAATGCCTGCGCCGATCTGGCGGAATACTGGTGCTATCGCTCGAACGACTCCTCGCGCTTCTATGCCGAAAAAGGTCTGGCGGCCAACGGCGGCGAACGCGGCATCACGGCCCTGCGCCTGCTGAACGATCTGGGCGTAACGGCCCTGAACGACGGCGACGTGCGGAAGGCCGAACGGCTCTTCCGCGAAGCGGCCGCCGCGGGCGAACGGCTCGCCTTCGACGAAGGGCTCATCGCAGTGTACAGCGCACTCGGCGTCGCCCTGCGCAGGCAGGACCGCACGGACGAAGCGCTGGAGTACTACCGGAAAGGGCTGATCTGCGCCGAACGCAGCCGCGACGATGCGTCGGCGGCCAATCTCTACGGCAACATCGCCGTCCTGTACAGCGCTCTGGGGCGCTACGGCGAAACGGTCGAATACGCCCGGCGAGGCACCGCCGCAGCCGTCCGCTGCGGAGACTTCGAACAGGAGCTCTACAACCGCAGCGTCGAAGCCTCCGCGCTGATCCATCTGGACCGCCTCGACGAAGGCATCGGCGTTCTGCGCCGGAGCTTCCGCCGAGCGCAGAAGCTGGGCACTCCGAAACTCGCCCTGAAGTGTCTCGCCCCGCTCGTGTCGGGCTTCGACCGGCAGGGCCGGCGCGACTCGGTCGCCCGCTACCTCGCCGTCGGCGAGAAGCTGCTCCCGCAAGTCTCCGAGCGGAGCGTCGAGGCATTGGGCTTCCTCGAATTACAGGGCAATCTGCTGAGCCGGTACGGACGTCATGCCGAGAGCCTCGCCATCCGCCGCCGGCTGCTGGCCCTGCAACGGGAGAACGCCCACACGCCGACGCCCACGCTGCTGCGCGCCATCGCCGGCGACCGGGCCGGTCTCGGACAGTACGAGGAGGCTTTCGAGGCGCTGAGCGAATCCTGCCGCATACAGGACTCGCTCACGGCCCACGGCATCCAGCAGCAGCTCTCGGACCTCACCGTCAAATACCGCACGCAGGAGAAAGAGCTGGAGATCGCACGGCTCGAAGGTCAGGCGCTCGCCCAAAAGAACGGGATGATGCGCAAGACGATCTGGTTCACCGGCTGCTCGCTCGCACTGGGGCTCGTGCTGCTGGTCGTCTATCTGCGCTACCGGCGCACGCAGCACCGCGCCCGGCGACTCGAAGAGGAGCGCCGACGCCAAAAGCGGGAGTACGACGACTTCCGCAAGCAGGTCGACCTGCAACTGGCCCGCAACTACATCGGCGGTCTCGAAAACGAACGCGCACGCATGGCCAAAGAGCTGCACGACGGCATCTGCAACGATCTGTTCGGGATGGAACTCCATCTGGGCGAGCTGCTGCCCGACGACCCGAACCGCATCCGCACGCTGGCCCTGCTGCGCCGCATGCGCGAGGAGGTGCGCACCATGTCGCACACGCTGATGCCGCCCCGCTTCCAGCACGCCTCGGTGGACGAGATACTGGCCGAATTCGCCGCGCGCCTCGGCCAGACGCACGGCACCACGGTGGAGTACGCCTCGGACGCAGCGACCGACTGGTCGTCGCTGCCCGACGAGGTGGGCTACGAGCTCTACCGCATCGTGCAGGAGACGGTGGGCAACGCCGTCAAACACGCCGCGGCGCATCGCATCGACATCGCCCTCTCGGACACGGGCCGCGAATACCTCCTCACCGTCCGCGACGACGGACACGGGATGGACCCGGCGCACGGCGGCCGCGGCATCGGCACCCGCACCGTCGCCGACCGCGTCCGCAGCATCGGCGGAACGCTCCGGATCGTCTCCGACACGTCGGGCACCACGGTCGAAGTCCGCATACCGCATTGATACCCAAGGATAAATCCACAAAATAACGCTCCTGTTTTCCGGGGGGGGGATTTTCACGGAAATCCGTGAAAAAAGTTTAACGGGATCGGACTACCTTTGCCTTCAAAACCAAGATACCCGAATGAACCAACCGTCGCTGAGTGTACTATTGGTAGACGATCACGAAATTGTGTTGCAGGGAATGAAACGGATCGTCGAACTGATACCCCGTGTCGGCACCATCGTCGCTTCCCTCTCGGGGGACGATGCCATCCGGCAGATCGAAAGCCGTCCGTTCGATCTGTGTATCTCCGACATCGAACTGCCCGGCTGCTCGGGATTCGAACTCATCGAGCGCATACGGGCCGTCTCGCCCGCCACGCGCATCATCGTCTACACGATGCACGAAGAGCTGTGGACCATCCGCCGGCTCAGCGAGAGCGGCGCTCATGCCGTGGTCTCGAAATCCTCGGGCGTGGAGGAGCTGCGCCGCGCGCTGGCCTGCGTCATCGAGGGCGAGCGCTACCTCGACAACCGGCTGCTGAAGCTCTGCCGCCGCGCCGAACACGAGGGCGAAGGGGGATCGCTGCTCAGCCGCCGCGAAACGGAAGTGCTGCAAGCCATCGTCAAGGGTTACAACACCAACGAAATCGCGGACCTGCTCTGCCTGTCGGACAACACCATCGAGACCCACCGACGCAACCTGCTCGCAAAGCTCGACGTACACAACGTGGCGGAGCTGGTCGTGCAGGCCATCCGTCTGGGACTGGTGTCGATCAAATAGACCGCAAGAACGATTGTAACCGCAAGAACAATTCCAATAAATAACAGCAAAGATGAAAAAACTATTCTTCATGTTGGGCTTGTGTCTGCTCGCGGCAGGCGCAGGTTCGTGTACGGACGATACGGAAAAGGACAACGCCCGCATCGCCGAGCTCGAAGAGCAGATCGCCGCGCTCAAGGCGCAGCTTGAAAACAACGCCAAAATTACGAACGTCGCCTTCGCCGACGGACAGATGACCCTCACCTTCGGCGACGGCACCGTGCTGACGACCGACACGCCCGACAACATCGTCCCCACGATCGGCGAGAACGGCAACTGGTGGGTCAACGGCGAGGATCTCGGCGTCTCGGCCGAGGCTCAGATTCCGACCGTCGGTTCGAACGGCAACTGGTGGGTCGGCGGCGAGGATACCGGCGTCAGTGCGAAAGGCGACAAAGGAGATCAGGGCGACAAAGGCGACAAGGGAGACAAGGGCGATACCGGTACGGGCATCCAGTCGACCTCGTACGATCCCGAAACGGGCATCCTGACGATCACGCTCACCGACGGCACCAAATACGAATACGCGCTGAGCACCGACGGCGAGGAACTGATCGGCAACCGGCTCGAAGATCTCAACGGCGCCTACCTGCTGGCGAGCATCCTCAACGGCGACCTGCCCTTCGCGCAGCTGACCTACGACGACCAGAACCGCATGACGAGCATCGCCTACTACGAGACGCTGCTCAACGCCCCCGTAAAATCGGCCGACGTGAAGTTCACCTACAACGCCGACGGCAAGATCGCCACGCGCACGGCGACCTACTATGCCAAGCAGAATCAAGTTACGGACATCGAACCGACCGCAATCTACAACCCCTCGTCGGGCTACGGCATCCCGGGATGGCTCTACAACGAGGCTCAAACCCTGTCCGCGACGCAGATCTTCGACAAGCTCTTCCCCAACGACGATATTTACGACCAAATCGGAGGCAGCCACGAGTTCGCCAACCACGAATACGAGGCCGGCGACCGGAAAGAACTCTTCATCGAGAAGATGGTCGGAAACACCTACGGCGAGGCATGGTTCGTACGGGGCAACACCCTCTACAAGGTGTTCGACAACGGAAGCGCCCCCTACTACCAGTTCGTTTCGCTCGCACGAGCGGAACAGACGGCCCGTTACCGCGTCGTGAAATCGGGATCGGACTACAAGGTGCACACCTCTGTCGCCCCCGACTCGTTCGACAAGGACGATACCGACTACGGGGATGACGGCGATGCAGTAAGCCCCGACACCCGCGGCATGTCCGCCTACGATCTGGCGCAGATGACGGTTCGCAGCGATGCCTATCAGGACGAAGCGGGAGAGACCCATTACGTCGATTTCACAATCGACATGTACGAGGAATGGATCGAAGGCATCGAGGTTCCCGGCTACTCTTACAGCTATCCGGCCAAACCCTACACGGCCGGCGCTGCCGTCGACGAAATCTCGGGCAACCGCGTGAACGACTATGCGCTGACCGAGGCTTCGGAGACCTACGACGCCACGGGCGGCAACGGCAGCTACAAATTCCTCATCCGCCGCATGACCACCTATGCGCAGGGCGACGCGATGGGCAGCGTGTCGGTGAAATACGTCTACTCGGGCGACGACTACCAGATGAACGGCACCGACGGCGACGGCGAGAATTACGACCTGTGCTTCATCACGATGAAAAACGGCCGCATGGACAAGCTTCAGGTATTCGAAGACGGCGAGAAGACCGATCTGCTGCAATTCAATTACAACGCCGACGGCAAGATCGAGACGATAGACGTACCCTACGAACAGGCGCAGGGAGTGGCCCGCTTCGTGTACGACAGCAAGAAGAACCCCACCGAACTTCAGGTGAGCGCTTCGAAACTCGGGAAGAAGGACGAGCAGTACGACGACATCTTCTGCGAACTCGGCCTCGCCTACCGCTACACCGAGTACGACAAGACGCTGGGGTGTCTGGTTTCCAAGATCGCATACGCTCCGGACAACACCACGCTGGCGAAATTCGGTTACGACTATGCGCTCAAGAACTTCATGAACCACACCTTCACGGCTTTCAGCCCGCTGATGGAGGCCGCCAACCCGACCAACGCACTGAACGAGGTGGCTTGGGCCGGCCACGGAAGCTGTCTGATGACCTCGTTCTCCGATTTCAACGAAGGCGGCTATCCGACCACGATGAAGGGTATCCTCAGCATCGGCGATTTCCGGACGGGCGAAAGCGAGGATGGGTACTACGACCAGAACGGCTATTGGCAGGAGAGCACGGACAGCGATTCGGGATACACCCTTCCGGTCAACGGCAGCGTCGCCACGCTCTACAAATTCACCTACACGAAAAAGAAATAGACCCTGACAAACCCTTTTGAAGCGAATGGAACGTCCGGTCCGAATGCCGGATGTTCCATTCCCCGTATTCGACCCCGACCTATGAGATACCTCCTGATGCTGGCTCTCGCCCTGCCGCTCGCGCGGACACAAGCACAGACGCAGGCGCAGCAGGCCGACAGTGTCATATACGCCACGCACGAAGCGGCCGAGGTGCAGATCGCCGGACGCCGCTCCGCCGCGGCCGGCATCGCCACGCGCAGCGCGCTCGAACGCATCCCCACGCTGCTGGGCGAGAAGGACGTGATGAAGTACCTCGCCACGCTGCCCGGCGTGGCGACCACCTCGGCGCTCGATGCGGGCCTCTACGTGCGCGGCGGCGCGAGCGACGAGAACACCTGCTTCGTCAACGGCTCGCCCGTGGTGAGCCCCGAACACCTCACGGGCATCCTCTCGACCTTCGACCCGTTCGTACTGGGTCGCTCGGTGCTCTACAAAAGCGGCTTCCCGGCCCGCTACAACGGGTCGCTGGCGGCCTATGTCGATTTGCAGCCGACGCTCGAACGCGATTCGCTCTGCCGCGGCGAGGCGGACCTCGGACTGCTCTCGTCGGCTCTGCGGCTGCGCGTTTCCGGACGCGGCGGGACGGTTCTGGCCGTCTCCGCACGGCTCTCCTATCTGCAGCTGCTCACGCGGCTCTACAACCGAATAGACGAAGAGAGCGACATTCCGGACTACTCGTTCGGCGACGTTACGGCCGCCCTGCGCGTGCCGCTGGGCCCGCACTGGAGCTTCGACGCCTTCGGGCTCTACTCCGCCGACCGCCTCCGCATCGACCGCGGCGCCTTCCCGCTCCGGTGGCAGACCGCATCGGGCAACGTGCGCTTCAGCCGCCGCACCGGCGAAAGCCGCCTGAGCCTGCGGGCCGCCTTTCGGGGACGGCACAGCGAAGGCGATTCGGAGCAGCAGGTAACGACCGACTACGACAACGCCGAGCGCTTCGCCACGGCGGGCGCCGAATACGGCCACCGGATCGGCACCGGATCGTGGGAGCTCTCCGCAGGCGCGGAGTTCGAATACGCGGCGTTCCGCACCCGCTTCAACGGCCGAAGAGAGGACGCCGAATACGGTCTGTGGAGCGGCTGGCTCTCCGCCCGGGGCCGCATCGCCGGCGAACTGCATGCGGAAGGCGGCCTCAACCTCCAGCATTACGACGGCGACGGCCGCTACACGCGCTGCGCGCCGCGCCTGAGGCTCCGCTATTCGCCCGGGCGCTGGAATATCTGGGCCGACTATGCCCGCACGGCGCAGTACACGGCCGTACTCTCCGTGATGAACAGCCGCAGTCCGCTCGACATCCTGCGGCCGCTCGAAGCGGGCCTGCCCCCGGCCGAGTGCGACCAGATCTCCGTCGGCGCCGACGTCGAGGCCGGACGGGCATGGTATCTCTATGCTGCGCTTTTCTATCGCAAGATGTACCACGCCAAAGACTTCGGCTCGCGGATGCTCTCGGCCGAGACGGAACTGACGGGGCTGCTGATCGACGGTTCGGGCGAAGCGCGGGGCGTGGAGTTCGACCTCATGTACGACCGCGGTCCGTGGTACTTCCGCGCCAACTACACCCTCTCCGATTCGTGGCGCCGGTTCGACGCCGTCAACGAAGGCAGGCGCTTCCGGCCGCCGTTCGACATCCGCCACAACGTGAAGGCCAACCTCTCGTGGAAACCGGCCGAACGCTGGACCCTCGCCTTCATGTGGAGCTATCAGTCGGGCACCTACACGACCTTCCCCGTCGGCGTGGCCGTGGCGCACGACATCCACAATCCGCAGAACGACCCCGTATTCGTGCCGGTCTACCGCGAACGCTACAACTTCCGGATGCCCGCCACGCACCGGCTCGACGTCGACGTGGCCTACACCCGTCCGTGGCAGCGGCTCGCGCTGACGGTCCACGCGGGCGTCTACAACGCCTACAACCGGGCGAACGCCTCCTACGTGCAGTTCCGCGCCGAATCGCGCGACACCTACTACACGCGGTTTGTTCCGCGGGCCCGGGTGCTGCTGCCCGTCATACCCTATCTATCCCTCTCGCTGACATGGTGAAACGACTGACGATTCTGTGGGCGGCCCTCCTCGCTGCGGGCTGCCACAAAGGCTACGACCTCGATCTGCGCCACATGGGAGCCGACGCGGGCTACTTCGTCGAGTGCTACTGCGTGCCGGACGAACTGTTCTGCCTCACGGCCACGCGCATCGCCCCCATCGACCAAGACCAGTATCTCGACTATTCGCTCGAATTCGAGACGTGGATCACCGCCGGAGAAGAGTTCCGGCTCCTGCACAGCCTCTACCACGACGGAAGCTACATCTACAACTACGCCTCGTCGCGCCGCTTCGACCCTGCGGCCGCCGACAGCGTGCGGCTGCGGATGACGGCCCCCGACGGCACCCTCATCGCCGCCTCGACGGCCATCCCACCCCAAGCCGAGCTGGACGACGTGCGCATCGAGGCGGGACGGCTCACGGCCGCATACCGTCCCGAGGCGAACGAGGCGGAGGGCCGCTCGCCCGAACGCTGCTTCATCCTCTCCGTAACGGGCTGGGGCGACGGCGGCCGCGTGTTGTCGGACGACCGGCTGTTCCGCGAATACACCGAATCCGGGCCGGTCAGCCAGCACTACGACATCCCCTCCGAAGCACGGCTGGGCGCCCCGCTCGACAGCGTGGCCGTGGAGCTCAAGCGCCTGACGCGCGAAGGCTATCTCTACCAGCTCTCGGTCAAGGAGGCGCAGGCCGCCAACCGCGATCCGCTGATCCCGCCCACGCCGCTGCACGGCAACATCCGCGGCGCGCTGGGCATCTTCACCAGCTACACCTGCGACCGCCGCGTGCTGCGTCTGCGGACCGAGTGAGCGGCCGGCAGACGGGGTTCGCTGCGGGTCCGCCCGCCGCTGCCCGCAGCACGGACGCCAGCTGCGAAACCGACGATCCTCACCCGGTCCGGCCGCACCGCTCTCCGGGTCGGCCGATGGGTCGCAGCCCGCGCAATCGGCCGCAGCCCCGCACACCCCGGACGCAGCCGGATGACGCACTCCGCAACACCCGTCCGGCCGCACACTCCGGCCGCGGCCGGAACCTCACGAGCCGCCGCGCCGAATCACACCGCCCCAAGACGACGCAAGAGAGCCGCAGCCGAACCGGGCGATCGCCGGCCAAGTACGGGAAACCGCCGCCCCTCCCGGAACCGCAGGTTTCGCCGAAAGAGGAGGGCGGCAGGGAGAGGGCGTGCCGACCGTCGTTCGGCACGCCCTGCCGGAACCGGACTGCGCCGCCGGCGGGCCGCCGCCCGAGGGGCACGGACGATGCCCCGCCCCTCCCGCACACGGGCAACCTTCGCACAGCCGTAACCGTCCCGTAACCTCTTTGTAACATCCGTTTCGTTCCTTTGCGGCAACCAAACACTACCACTATAAAGAGCGTATGAGTCCAATCTTCACCTTTTCGGTCGTCGTACTCGGCCTGCTCGCCGTGATGGGCATCGTCGTCGGCGTGGCCAACGACGCGGTCAACTTCCTCAATTCGGCCCTCGGCTCGAAGGTCGCGCCCCGCAAAGTGATCCTCTCGGTCGCCGCCGCGGGCATTCTGGTCGGCACCCTCACCTCCTCGGGCATGATGGAGGTGGCGCGCAGCGGCGTCTTCTACCCCGCGCAATTCTCCTACGGCGAGATCATGATGCTCTTTCTGGGCATGATGCTCGGCAACGTGATCCTGCTCGACATCTTCAACACGCTCGGCCTGCCCACCTCGACCACCGTGTCGATGGTCTTCGGGCTGCTGGGCGCCGCCGTCGCAGCGGCCCTCCACCGCATCGCCGTCGATCCGTCGGTCCACCTCGCCGATCTGTCGCAGTTCATCAACTCGGGCAAGGCGATGGTCATCATCTCGGCCATCCTGCTCTCCGTGGCGCTCGCCTTCGCGGCCGGCACGCTGTTCATGTACGTTTCGCGTCTCATCTTTTCGTTCCGCTACGCTCCCGTTTTCCGCCGCTACGGCGCTCTGTGGTGCGGCATTTCGTTCGCCGGCATCCTCTACTTCGCCCTCTTCAAGGGGCTCAACAACTCGGGACTGATCCCCGACGGGATCCTCGCCTACGTCAAGGAGCACGTTTTCCTCACGCTCTTCGGCCTGTGGATCGTCTGCTCGCTCCTGCTGCGGGTATTCCAACTGCTGCGCCTCAACATCATCCGCATCACCATCCTCGCCGGCACCTTCGCCCTCGCCCTCGCCTTCGCCGGCAACGATCTGGTGAACTTCATCGGCGTGCCGCTGGCCGGCTACGACTCCTACCGCATCGCACAGGAGGCCGGCAGCGAGTCGATCCTCATGGGGCAGCTCATGCACCCCGCGCAGGCCAACTTCCTGCTGCTGCTCGGCGCCGGCATCGTGATGATCCTCACGCTCTTCCTCTCCAAGAAATCGCGCCATGTAACCGAGACCGAACTCTCGCTCGCTTCGCAGCACGAAGGCGACGAACGCTTCGGCTCGACCTTTCTCTCGCGCGGTCTGGTACGCTCGACGCTCGTACTCAACAACCTCTGGAGCGGAATCGTCCCCGCGCGCATACAGGCCGCCATCGACCGGCGGTTCGAACAGCTGCCCCCCGAAGAGCGCTCGTCGGCCCCCTACGACATGATCCGCGCCGTGGTGAACCTCACGGCCTCGGCCATCCTCATCTCGATCGCCACCTCCTACAAACTGCCGCTCTCGACCACCTACGTCGTCTTCATGGTGGCCATGGGTTCGTCGCTGGCCGACCGTTCGTGGGGCCGCGAAAGCGCCGTATACCGCATCACGGGCGTCATGGCCGTCATTTCGGGCTGGTTCGTTACGGCGCTCGGCGGTTTCCTCATCGCACTGGCCGTTACGGCCCTCCTGCTGTGGGGCGGCTGGATCGCCGCGATCGCACTGACGGCACTCTGCGCATGGATGCTGATCCGCAGCCACCGCAAGAGTCCCGCCGTCGAAAAGACCGTCTCCGCCACCAAACCCGTCATCACCGCCTCCGAGACGACCGACGACGTGCTCTACGGCTGCGTCGAGGAGGTCTGCACGACGATGGAGCAGGTTACGAAGATCTACAACCGCACGCTGGTGGCCGTCTTCAAGGAGAACCGCAAAGTGCTCAAAGAGATGGTCGCCGCTTCCGACGCGCTGTTCGAAGAGGCCCGCCGCCGGAAATACGGCATCATGCCGACGCTCCGCCGCCTGCAGAAGAACGACATCGACACCGGACACTTCTACGTACAGGTGGCCGACTACCTCTCCGAAGCGACCAAGGCGCTCATACACATCACCCGCCCGGCCTTCGCGCACATCGACAACAACCACGCGGGGCTCTCTAAGGAACAGATCGTAGACCTCATGCGCGTGAACGACGAGGTGGAGGCCATCTTCGACAAGATCAACGAGATGCTGCGCACCAAGGATTTCTCCGACATGGATCTGGTGCTCGAAATGCGCGACGCGCTGTTCGACACGCTCGTGGAAGCCACCAAGAGCCAGCTCGTCCGCATCCAGCGGGATCCGGCCTCCAGCACCAAAGCCGGCCTGCTCTACCTCACGATCCTCAACGAGACCAAGACGATGATCCTTCAGGCGCGCAACCTGCTCAAATCGCAGCACTACTTCCTCGCACACAAAGACAGCGCCGCCGAATCCGCCGCGGAACAACATCCGGCGGCCTGAGGCAGCCGCGAGGCGGTCCGCCAAGCCTCGGAAACCGAAAATCACCCCTGTCAGAATTCGTTCCGGCAGGGGTGAAATCATCAGAAGGAACCTCTGCGGAGCGCCTCGTTTCCGCTTTTCACACGACCGGCACCGCATCGACATACGGATGCGATCCGTTCGGGGCATCTTTGCCTGCGTGAAAAGTGTTCAGCCGAAGATTCGGCACTGCGAGCAGGTTAAGGGAAGGGAAGATGCAGTGGTACTCGGTCACTGCATCTTCGGCCGCCGCCGTTCAACGCTCCTCCATATCGTGCAGATGGAGATCCAGCGCCCGCACCGAAATCTGAATTTCGCGTATCGAGACTCCGAGCGACCCGATCAAGCATACCAGCGCGACGCCGAAAACATAGGCCGAAACAGCCGATAATCCGATGTAGATCATAAACATCGTTACCACGCAGAGAAACAAGCTCGTAACGCCGAGTATCTGCATCGTCCGCGTGAGATGCAGACGCCGGCGCAGGTTGTCGATCTGCGCACGTGTTACGCGCGACGGGTTTTCGCGGTAACGCTCGCGGAGCGTGCGCACGAGTTGGGCATAGGCCAGAAAACGGTTCGTATAGGCGAGCAGAATGAGCGAGACGGCCGAAAAAAGCAGCGCCGGAGTGGTCAGCGTGAATTCTTCCATAGGAAACACAGATTTTCAGAAACAAAAATAAAAAAAATTTTGCAGAATGAAATTTTCGACCTATATTTGCAGTCCCGGAGCGGTCTCTCCGATCAGGCCGCGGAAATCGCGGAAATAGCTCAGTTGGTAGAGCGCAACCTTGCCAAGGTTGAGGTCGCGGGTCCGAGTCCCGTTTTCCGCTCTCGGCAAGCGAGTGATAGTCAATGGATTGTCGCTCGTTTTTTCTTTTTGCGGATGCGAAATAACACTCCCCGTAATGCCTTTTTCGCGCCGTTTTCCGAAGATTGTTTTACCATTTGTTTAACCGTGTTTTACGGCGGTACAACACCGCTCGCGCTTGTCTGCATAATAACGCAACATTATGATTGTCAGCATCAATGCCATTCGCAGAAAAGACCGCATCAATCAAAACCGCACCACGAGCATCTACCTGCGTTTTACCGTCAATCGCCGCAGCCGCCATGTAAGCACGGGAATCAATATCCCCGCCGACGATTGGGATTTCGACACCCAAACACCGAAAACCCAAAATCCCGCCGTTCAGCTGCGGATTTTCGAGCAAATCGAGAAATACGACAAACACATCAAACGGCTCGAAGCATTGGAGGTTCCCGTAACGCTGGACAAGGTGCCGGAAACCGACGGACGAAGGGTCTATTGCACGATAGCCGAATATTTCCGCCGCACGATTGCACAGACGGTGCGAACGAGAAAGGGCTGTCCAAGCCTCGTCGGACAGCCATTCTTCCTTCGCCCGCTCTTCGATCGCACGAACCGCCCGAAGCGGACGAAGCCGGTTCGCGCCGCCCGATATGCCCGCCGGCCCTATTCGAGCTTCCGATAGTAGTACATCTCCCGGTCGGCGGCATCGAGCGCTTCGGGGTGGAATACGGCGATCAGGTCGTGCAATACGACATCGGGGCGCACCACGCCCGACTCCCAGTAGTCGTTGCCTCCGGCGGCATTCGTCCGCTTGTCGCAGTTGTAGACCTCGCCCCGGCGGACGCAGGGAACGCCGGCGAATTTCGGCAGCCGGGAGCGGAACTCGGCGAGCGTCCGGAAGCTGCCCGCATTGACCCATACGTCGGCCTTGGAAGCCAGCACGTAGGCCTCTTCGAGGTCGATCGGAAGCGAACGGTTCGACGTGTTCGTTTTGTAAATGTAATCCCCGCCCGCATCGGCGATGAGGCGTGCGACGTAGCTTTCGGTCGAGGCCATGAACCACGAGTCGCCGTAGGGGGCGTTGATCATTACCTTCGGTTCGGCTCCGACCGCCGCGACCTTCTTCTTCAGCGCTTCATAGCGATCCGGAATCGGTGCGAATACGGCTTCGCCCCGCTCGCGGATGCCGGCGATCTCCGCCACGGCCACCAGCCACTCGGCCTTGCCGAGCGGCGACTCCTCCAGATACTCCCCGATGTAGCAGAACGGGATGCCCATTTCGCGCAGTTTGGGTTCCATGCCGCTGGCGCCGTTCACGCCGAACAGCAGCACCAGATCGGGACGCTGTGCGAGCAGCCGTTCGTAGTCGATGTTGCCGTCGAAGCCGATGTCGGCCACGGCGTCGGGGTGGGAGGAGACATACTCATTCGATATATAGTCCCGGCCCGAGACGCCCACCACGCGGTCGGCCTCGCCCAGTGCGTCGAGCATCGCCACATGGGTCGAAGACATGCAGACGATGCGGCGCGCCCCGGCTGCGACCGTTTGGCCTTCGAATCCCTCGGGGGCCCGCTCTCCGTCGCGGGCGATGAAGAGCATCGTTTCGGTCCGCTCGGCTCCCTGCCACGGATCGAAGACCCTGAGAATCGTACTCCGCTGCCCCTCGGCCCCGACGATCTCGAAGCCCGAGGCATGGGACGGCGCATAGACCGCAGCCGTGAAATCGTCGAGCGACGCCGCGTTCCGGCTTCCGCAGGCTGCGAGCAGCAGGGCCGCGGCTGAAAAAAAGAGGAAATGCAATCGTTTCATATTCATTTGTCGTCGGTTATGGAATCGTTATCGGTTTCTTCCCCACTTGGGTTTGATGCTCAGGAAAAATTCGCAGTTCATACGGGGCATGGGACGCGAGAGGACCGAGAGATACTCCTCGTTGAAGAGGTTGTTGATCGTCGCCTTGAGCGAAAGATCGGCCCAGCGCAACGCGAATCCCTTTTCGAGCGAGAGGTTGTTCATCACGTAGGGCGTGAGCCGTCCGGTGAGGGTGATGTCGTTGCTCGACATGGTGTAGCGTTCGCTGTAATAGCAATACTGCCACAACAGCCCCCACGAACGCCACGTGAGACGTCCGGTGGCCGTGGCCGAGAATTCGGGTTCGTAGGGCAGCTGTTTGCCTACGGACTGGTCGGCCGGCGACATCGGCTCGCCCACGTTGACCGACGGCGACCACGAGAAGGTTCCGTCCAGATCAAGTTTCAGCTCCCGTGCGAGCATGACCGCCAGATCGGCCCGCACCTCCACGCCGTAAGCGTGCACCTTCTTGATGTTCACGGGCGAGAAGAATCCTTTGGTGGTCGGCAGCCACAAAATCCAGTCGTCGATGCGCTGCTCGTACCACGAAGCCGAACCCGAGAGCGACCAGCTCCCCTCTTTGCCCGTGGCGAACGACAGGCCGGCTTCGTACTGCACGCCGGTTTCGTTCTTCAGATCGGGATTCCCGCCCGGCAGGAAGTAGAGGTCGTTGAGCGTCGGGAAGCGGAAATTGCGCGACACGGAGGCTTTCGCCACGACATTGCCGCGCTCCGACAACAGATAGTCCGCGAAAAAAGCCGGCACCGTGGCCCATTCCGTTCCGTAGAGCTGTTCGCGCAGGACGACCGACATGCCGAGCCGCTCCGCCGGGCGCCATCTGGCCGACACGGAGGCATCGATCTCGACGCGGCCCTGATCGTATCCCACGATCGCCTTGTCGCCCTGTTGCAGGATGATGTTCTTGTCGGCACTCTCGACGAAGTGCTGGTGCAGCGCCAGATCGGCCGTGAAGAGCCACTCGTTTCCGACGGCGTATTCTCCCGCCGCCTGCCCGTAGAAGGTGTCGATCCGGCTGCGCGAACGGGTCATCGGGGTCATCACGCCGTTGCCCGGATCGCGCCGGTAGTCGTAGGCCATCCACGTATGGATGTATCCGGCCCGTGCGCCCACCTTCCAGTTGCGGCGCAGGTGATCCCAAGTGAAGACGCTGCGGAGCGTACGCTCGCGCTGGCGGTTTTCGAACTGGGTGTCGTCGGCATAGTCGGTCGTCAGCAGCGGCAGTTCGCGGTCCGAACGGATATACCACGCATTCAGTCCGAAGCGGTCGCCGCGGCCGGTGTTGTAGTAGACCTCCTGCAACACGTGCACGTCGTCGAACGCACCGCTGCGGTTCCGCTCCACCGGATAGTACGAACCGACGATATGCATGTCGTCGTCGTAGATGTTCTCCTTCTTGTCGCGGTTGCGGTACTTGTAGTCGTTCTTCGAAGACTGATAGACGGCACGGGTCGAGACCTGCCAGTGCGCATCGCCCCACGTGAGGCGCAGAAACTCGTCGAAGGTGCGGTACATGCCGATTCCCTGAACGTACTGAAGGCCGAAACCGTCGGCCGCGGCGGGCACGGTCGAGAGTTTCACCACGCCGCCGAGCGCCCCGCCCGCTTCGTTCACCGACGAGGTCCCGTGCAGCAGCGAGGCGTCGTCGATGAAGTACGACGGAATCATCGAGAAGTCGGTCATGCCGAGCATCGGGTTGTTGATGCGCATGCCGTTCCACGTAACCTGCGTATGCGACGGCCCCGTGCCGCGGAACGAGACCGTCGAAAGCGTCGCACGGCCGTACTGCTTGACGAATAGCGGGGAGTTGAACGTCAGCACGTCGGCGATCGACAGGGCGATGTTCTCCTTGAGGACCGCCGAGTCGAGGGTCGTCCGCTCGATGCCGATCTCCTTCATCGGACGCCGGCCCCAGATCGGAACCTCGCGGATGGAGATCTGTTTCTCGGGACGGCCGCCGGTCTCCCGGACTTCGGGCCGCAGGCCGTCGTTCTGGGCATACAGCGCCGTCGGGAACAGTAGAATTGCGATAATCCGGATGGTCTTTCTCATACGCTTCTCTCCGTTATTTCCAACAGAATGCGCCGGGGATGATTCCGACGAAGAACCGATCGGCCAGCTCGCCCCGGGCCGTATAGCGATAGACGACGCCCTGCTGCTGGTAGTCGATGGCGTCGGCCACGTAGACGTCTCCGTTGCGCGGATCGACCGTCAGTCCGTAGTATTTCGTGTCGCGGTACTCGATGAAGGGACGCACCGGCACGCGCTCCGCCTCCACCTGCATCCGCCAAATATCGTCGTTGATCCAGTAGAGCGTGTCGCGCGTCCCGTTGAGCTGCACCTCCGAGGGCCAGTCGCCCAGCTCGAACCGGAACTGCTTCTCGATCTCGAACTTCTCGGCGTCGATGCGGTAGAGCGACGGAGCCTCGTAGCCGTAGGGGCTGCCTTCGTAACCGCCGTCGGTGATCGTCCACATCTTGTTGTTCTTGTCCATCACGAGCGACGTGGGCTGAATGCCGACCGTCAGTTCGCCGACCACTTCGTCGGTTTCGGAGTCGATCTTCAGGATGCGGTTCTGGTACGACCAGCAGTTCACGTAGACATACTTCCCGTACTGCACCATCTGCTCCGTGGAGCCCGATTCCATCGTCATCCCCGGACATTCGATGTAGCCCGTTATCTCGTACCGCTCGGGATTGACGATGAAAATGCGGTTGTCCCAGAGCTGCGTTACATAAGCCTTCTCGTCCGACAGGAAATGGATGTACCGCGGCGAAGTGAAATTCGTGATGCGCCCGACCTCCTTGAAGGTGTCGACGTCGATGGCGAAGATGACGTGCGAATTGTTCACCACGATCCAGCCCACGCCGTTGCGAATGGTCATCGACTGCGCCACGTCGCCCAGCTTGAAGCCGTTGGCGCGGAAAAAAACCTCGTTCTCCACGTGCTTCGTCTCCGGATCGTAACAGGAGAGCGACGCATTTCCGTACTGGAAATTTCCCTCGTTGGTGATGAACAGGCCCCGCTCCGAGGCTTGGAAATCCTCCGTCGTACCGTAGTCCCACTTCATGCAGCCCGCGAAGGCGGCCAGACACGCAGCGAGCGTCAGAATATGTCGTAAAGTCCGCTTCATATACAAAAAGGGACGGGCGACCGCTTCGAAAAGCAGTCGCCTCATCGCCCGCGATCCATCATTCGGGACGCGCCTGTCCCGCCTTCATCTGTTCATAGGTCGGCGCATAGGCCGTACAGTCCGTTACCGTCCAGTTCTCCGCCGTAACGCTGCCGTTCTGCACGACGGCGACGAACGAAGAAAAATCGCTGAACTTGGAGAAACGCTCGATGGACACGGCCTTCGCCTTCTCCAGCTTCGGCATAGCTATCGACGTGATCTTCGCATTTTTAAGCGAAGAGGTGCTTCCGAAGATCCAGATTTTTTCATCCACCTCGGTCAAGGCCGGACACGAGATCGTCGTCGCTTTGGTGTTCGAGCAATCCAGATACAATCCGTTCAGACCTCCCACACGCGCCAATTTGGGCATTTCGAAAACCGATGCGACCGAGTAGAGCGTGATGTCCATCATTCCGTATGTCGGAACCTTTTGCGAAGTCCGCTCGACCTTCAGCAGTTCCGCGTTGTCCGCGCAACCGACGGTCGTCAACTCGGGGAAATCGTACTCCTCGGCGGGTGAGGTGATGCAAAACTGCCCGCCGATCGTTTGCAGCTTGGGGCAGGAGAGCTTCTTGAATCGCATCGTCGCCTGCTGCGGCATGACGAAAGCTCCGCCGACCTGCGTCAGATTCGGAAAGGCTATCGTATTCTGTCCCTTTGCATTCATCGGAACGCGATAATTGATCTCCACATTTCCCTCGATCCGCTCGAAGTCGTAGGCAATGGTCGCCGATTTATCGTATTGGGCTCCGTTGTTCACCGTAACGGTCAGATTCCTGACCGACGTGAAGCCTTTGACGGAGGGTCCCGCGAGATTGCTCGTCTCCAGCATCATGTCTCCGGCCATGGCTCCGTTGCCGACGACCGTCGGAATCGAACAGTTATTGTTGATAATCAACGCTCCGTCTTCAGGGAACACCACGGAGGACAAATCGAGGTCGTTTTCGACGCTTTCGGCATAAGCGATATAAAGGACCCGCACGGATTTCAACGCGGAGAATGCCGGCAGCTCCGTCATGCCGCTGAAGTTCTCGATTTTGAGCGAATCGCCGACCGACTGCAACTTCGAAAGATCGCCCAGAGTCCTGAGCGTCGTATTGTTCGCGGCATCGCTGGCGAACTTGCCGGCGGTGCGGACGCTTCCGATTTTCAGACTTTCGTCGACGACGGTCAGTGCGGAAAGGTCGATCGTTTCGAACAGGTGTCCCAGCGTCGGGATCTCGACCCCGCCGGCCGCCGACAGCTCCGGCAGCGAGATTCCGGTCAGCGCAGCGAAATAGTTGATCCGGACGACGCCGCCGACTTTCTCAAGCTGCGGAAACGACAGCTCCGCAACCGCACCGCCCATGTTCACGTTACCGTATTCGTCATATGCGATCTGGGTGATGCCGCACAAGTCGAGGTCGCCGCCGATCCCGGTCAACGCAGGGAGTTCGACGCTCTCCAGCGCCGTCGATGCCACGACCACGTCGCCGCCGATCTTTTGCAGCGCTCCCAGCTCGATCCATTTGAGCGAATTGTTGCGGATGACGACGTCGCCCGTGATTTCGGCGAGCGCATTCATCGTTACCAGATTCAGCTCCGCCTCCGAGGCAGTCCCGACCGATCCGACGACGAGTCCGCCGAGCGTCTCGACGTGCTCCAGTCCGGTCAGGTCGGTCGCTTTGAAGCTGTTTTTCAGTATGAGGTTTCCGGTGATCTGCTTGATCTTCGTCAGCGCCTCGACGGACTCGATCTCCTCGCCGTCGTCCGTGCCGATCGTGAGATTGCCCTTCACGACCGACGTACCCGCCTCGGCGAAGGCCGCGATGTCGGCCGCCGTTTTCAGCTCCACGTCGCCTTCGGAGGAGATCTCCTCCTTGACGGCACGGTACGTATATTCGTTCACCTCGCCGTTGTAGGAGGTTACGCGGAAAATCTGCTCATCGTCCCATTCGTCGACCGTCGCCGGGTCGGGCAGAATCGTTGCGGAAGACGTGTAGGCGACCGTCGCCACAGCCCCCTGAAGCGAAACCGTATAGGGGACCGTTACCGTAATGTCGTTGCCGTCGATCGTCGCCGCGTATTCTTCGCCGCCGAGCGTCAAACAGAACGAGGTGATGAAATTGTCGTCCGCATCCGCCGGAACTTCCGTTCCGTTGTCATCCGAGCAGGCCGCCAAACACAAGCCGAGCAACGGTAAAAAAAACCAGCATGTAAAAAATCGTTTCATCTTCAGAATTGTTTATTGAATGGATAAATCTTCGAAAAAAAACACTTCGGTGGATATTTCGCCCAACCAGCCGCTCTTCGCGTTCACCCCGACTTGCACCTTCACGAAGTCGATATACTGCAAGTCGACGGGCGTTCCGTCGGGCTGAACGGCGTTGGCGATGCGGAATCCGTTGCGCTGGCCGCTGCCGTCCGTGGCATCGCCTCCGGGCAGGTTGTCGGACCCCTTGTTGTCGGCGTATCCCCAGTCGTATGCATCGTTGGACCAATACCCCGTAACCGGATCGATCCGGTTTTTCGAGGGCAGACGCGTACCGCGCAGCGTATAGGCATCCGCGGGAATCCACGCCGGATAGTAGTAATCCTGCCGGTGATAGGCTTGCAAATAGTCGATACAACCGCTCTCCCCTTCCGAATCCGTCCACTCGACGTTCATCTTCGGAGCAGTAGGTTTGTAATAAGTAACGGCATAATTCCCGATCGTTCCCTCTTTGCCGCTTTCGCTGCCCCGGAGTTCGTACCACTCGTCGTTCGGCAGGCCGTCGCCGTTCGTATCCTGCATCACCCAGACGATGCCGGGCTCGTTCGAACTGGCGAATGCGTTGCCTCCGACGGCAAAATCGTACTCGTTCTCCGTCCTCGCGATGCTGTGATCGAACCCCACGACGATATAACCGCCGAAGCCGCCGAGCGACACGAACTTACGCTCCGCCAGCCGCCGTTCGGCCCATGCGTTGGCCGCTTCGGGCGTCGTTTCGTTCCCCGTCATTCCGCCGATGGCGCTCGTTTCGCCGATGAACTGCCCCGGGGCGGGAGTCCATTCGTAGACTTCGTTCTGATATTTCGAACTGCCGCTGCCCGCCGGGCGGTAGCGCTCGGTCTCCGAATCGGCGACACAATGCACCACGACCCGCGCCGTCAGGCTCGTCGCCGCACGGGCGATGTCGCGCGAAAGAGACTGCGGAGCGGCTCCGCCCTCCGTAACGCAAACCGCGACATCGTATTCGCCGCTCTCCCGAGGAGTGAAGACATAGGTTCCATCCGTGCATCCGACCGGCTCGCCGTTCACGCTCCAACTGAACTGCGGACGGTCGAAGTACTCCAGCAGCGGAGTCAGATACACCGGACGACCGGCAAACGTGTAACGGTCGGTGGAACTCTGGAAATAAGACGGCGTGCCGAACGATACGGCATAAGGCATCGTTTCGACCACTTCGATCTCCAGTTCGCGGGTCGTGGACCCGTCGATGTTCGAGGCGTTGATGGTAACGGGATACGTTCCGAGCGCCTCTTCACGGAACGTATAGCTCCGTTCGGTGCTCACGACCTTGCCGTCGCGCACCCATTCGATCGCAAACTCCTCCAGATCGTCGTATTTGAAGGTCGGGGCAATCGTATAATCGGTATTCGCCACGACCTTGAGCCCCTGCTGCGGGACGGCGATCGAGACGACGGGCGGCGTCCGTTCCAGCACCTCGACCTTCAGTTCTTCCTCGGCCTTGCCGGCCTCGGTCTGCACGCTCAGCACCGGATAATATTCGCCGACTTCGTTCCACGTCGCCGTATAGACGATCTGCCGGCTTACGATCTTATTGTCGAGCGTCCACGTAACGATCGCGTCGTCCGCATGCTCCACCGTCGGAGCGATCGTCAGTTCACGGCCGACTTTCACCGTATAGATGCCCGTGTCGCTATCCAGCGTTATCACGGGCGGCTGCGGACCGTCGTCCACGATTACGTCGTCTTTGTTGCAGGACGACGCCAGCAGCAGCGCAGAAAAGAAAACGAGACGTATTTTTTTCATTCCGAAGAGAATTAAGACGTGCCGGAGAAAACCCGATTTTCTCCGGCACAAACAACGGTTATTCGAACGTAAAACGAATATTGTCCAAGCAGAAATAAGCCGGCGTATTGAGGCCGTATTCGCCCGAATCGTTCCCCACGATATTGAACCTGATTTTGCTGACCGTCCCCAGAGCGGAAAGGTTCCACTCCGTCCATGTGTCGAGGACGTTTCCGGCCGCCGAAGCATTGTAGTCGGCCAGATAGATCGAAACGGGTTCGCCTCCGTTCGTAGGCTCATCGCCGTAGAAACCGTAGGCATCCACACGCAGATAGCCTTTCCGGCCCTGCTCGTCCACGACCTCCTTCAACGGACGGGCGGTTCCCGTCCAGCCGTCGTCCTCGCCGTCGTCCCAATGATTGCCGTTCATAATCACACCGTAGGTGTAGGCCGTATTGCAGATCCAAAGGTCGGAGACCGTACCCGGAGCTTCGAACGAAATCTCGGGATAGCTCATGTAGGCCGCATTGTACTCGTCTACGTAGCCGTAAACGACGGCGAAATTGTCGGACCCGCCATAACCCGCACCGCCCCGGCGCGCATCCGCGCCGACGGAAACGTTGTAGACGCTGCATTGGTTCAGGTAGGAATACCACCAGTCCTTCGTGTTGCCGTCCACATTGCGGCGGATGCACCAGTCGGAAACGGCGATGCCTCCGTTCCAGAACTCCGTCGTACCGTAATTTTCGTTGATCGAGAAGATCGCATATGCGTCCACATCCATCCACATCGTGTACTGTTCGCCCCCTTCGTAGGCCGAATAAAGATTGTCGCCGTACGACGTAGGGCCGGCCAGATAGTCTCCGGCATCCTCGAACGTGATGACCACCGAGCCGTTCGGCTGTACGTCGCCGCGCGTTTCGGGCGTCGCCGAATCGAGCGGTTGCGCCCATTCGGAATCCGCGTTGCAAGCGGTGAGAACTGCGGCCGCTGTCGCCATGACAGCCAAGGCCAGATAACGGAAAGTTTTTTTCATTTAGATAAACGTATTGGTTGAACGAAAAGTAATTACCCGACCGAACGAAACCCGTTCGGTTTCAGTCTTTGGGTGCGGAAAGAGCGCCTGCCGCAGATCGAGATTTACGACAAGCGACGACGACTCGACGAGCGCCTGCGAACCGCCCATCCTATCTGCCCTGCCGCCCGACGGCATGAATGTCATGCGTTTCCGACCAATCATAATCCGACCCCGAATTCTTTTTGTTTCGAATTTGCTTACTCCGGGAATGATGAGCGGAATCGACTGAACGGGTATTCGGATACCGTACGTTACGATTCGCACCCGTGTCCCGCAGGTACAAATTCCACGATCGTCAAGGCAGGTCTTCTGACTCGTCCCGCTCACCGCGCCTTCCCGGCTTCGAGCCAGTGGCAAAGAGTGCGATGAACCGTTTCTTACGAAGAAGGGGACTTACAGCAGCGAGCACTGTACCGGATTTTCACCGGTTTCCCTTTTAATCCCGGCCGGCGATGCGGCCTCGGAACCTATAACGCGACAAAGATATTACTTTTTTTCATCCGCTATCCTGTTTTTCATTATTTTTTGGACTACAAGGCTCGAAAACGGCATTTTATGTCTTTTTGTGCCATCGCAGCCGCTGCACGCCCGCACCGCACGGCAGCAAAAGCGGTTGGCTGAAGCGTCCGGCGTCGCGGTCGGAAGCCCCCCGCATCCCGCCCGCCTCGGGGTATTCCGCCGCAGACAGGCCCGCGCCGTTTTCCGCCAAGAGTGCCGCAGGCCACAAGGAGGGGCGTGCACGGCCGGACGCTCCGCGGAGACATGCGACTTCGGATCACGATTCCGAGGCCGCCGCGTTCGCAAATGCAATGTAGGGGGGGGGCGACGGAAAAAGATGCGGACGACCCTCCGCCGCCGTACGGCCGGCTTCCCCAGCCGGCAGGAATCGCCCGTCGAGCAGCCGGAAGCTGCGGATCCGTCCGTTCGGTCAGCGGCCCTCCCCGCGCTTCACGGCCGCAGCGCCGAATCCCGCAGCGGCACGAGCTCGCCGATCGCCGGGACGATCACCTCCGCCACGCCCGACTGCGCGGCGCGGCGTGCATTTTCGAGCGGCTCGTCCCACGGATGGCGGGCCAGCGCATATTTCGAGTGGTGGACGGTCAACACGCGCGCGGCACCGAGTTCGCGCGCGGCACGCAGCAGGTAGCGGGGCATCATGTGGATGTATCTCCACGCCTCGTCGTACTGTCCGTTTTCGAGTACGGCCAGATCCACGCCGCCGAAACGGGTGCCGATCCGGGCGAAGCGGCCGTCATAGCCGCCGTCGCCGCCGACATAGATCTTTCCGGCCGGTGTCTCCAGCAGATACGAGGCCCAGAGGGTGCGGTTCGGAACCGGCCCGCGGCCCGAGAAATGGCGCGAAGGCAGACAATGGATCGTCAGCCCCGCTTCGAGGAGGGCCGACTCGTCCCAGTCGAGCTCCACGATGCGCGCCGGATCGAATCCCCAGTATTCGAAATGTTCCCCCACGCCCAGCGGACAGACCACACGGGCCGTGCGACCCTTCAGCCGCATCACGGTCCGGTAGTCGAGATGGTCCCAATGGTCGTGCGTGATGAGGAGGCAGTCGACCGCAGGCATGTCGTCGGGCGTCCACGCATCGGTCCCCGCAAAAGGACGGTTGACGAAAGAGACGGGCGCCGCGCAGCAGAAAACCGGATCGACGAGGATGCGCCGTCCGCCCGCCTGCAAAAGGTAAGACGAGTGGCCGAACCACACCACGAGATCCTGCGCGGGATCCAGCCCCCGAAGGTCGCTCTTCACGACAGGCAGCGGTCCGTCGGGCCGCACGCGCGGCGGTTTGCCGAGGAGCATCGCCAGCATCGTGCCGAGGCGGCCGCGCTCCGAAGTGAAGAGCGGCGTCGGGAGCCGGTTGCGGAAGCTGCCGTCCCGATAGTTGGGCGAGCGTTCGATCCGCGCGAGACGTGCTCCGCGGGGCAGCCGCCCGAAAGCCGGCCGGCTGAGAAAAACGGCGGCGGCGATGCCGAGAAGTACGGCCGCCCCGATGAGTGCTGCGATCATACGAATCATTTCATTAAGCCGAGTGCAGGGCCGAACTCGTCCGGGCTCTGCCGAGGCGGAAGACGGACGGAAAAAATCAGATGTTTTTCGAGATTTCCGTGCCGTCTCCGTTCCCTCCACGAGACAAAGCTGCGACGGCCGGCGGCGGGCCGTATACGAATTACGGAACTTCCTACCCCGATTACCGCACTCCGCAAAGATAGGGGAAAAGAAAAAAAACGTATCTTTACCGCCGGAAAAAACCGGCTCTCGATGGATGGAATTCTCAAGGTGGACACGATCTGCCAGTACAACGAAATGATGGGCGTCGAGACGCTGCATCCGCTGGTCAGCGTGATCGACTTCTCGAAATGCAGCCCCCGACGCCATGCGCGGCACAGCGTGGGCTACTACGCCGTTTTTCTCAAGGAGGTCAAATGCGGCGAGATCCGCTACGGACGCAACTACTACGACTATCAGGAGGGTACGCTCGTCTTTCTGGCCCCCGGACAGGTGATCGGCATCGAGGACAACGGCCAGACCTTCCAACCCAAGGGTTGGGCGCTGCTGTTCCACCCCGACCTGCTCCGCGGCACCGAGCTCGGCCGCACGATCAAGGATTACACCTTCTTCTCCTACGAGGTCAACGAAGCGCTCCACCTCTCCGAGCAGGAGAAACGGACCGTCGCCGAATGCCTGCGCAACATCGACGCCGAACTCCACCACGCCATCGACAAGCACACCCGCCAACTGATCGTATCGAACATCGGTCTGCTGCTCGACTACTGCATGCGCTTCTACGAACGGCAGTTCATCACGCGCCACCACGTCAACTGCGATGCACTCGCGCGGTTCGAGCAACTGCTCGACGACTACTTCCGCAGCGGCGCGCCCCGCCGGGAGGGGCTGCCGACGGTCCGCTACTTCGCCGACCGGCTCTTTCTCTCGGCCAACTATTTCGGCGATCTCATCAAGAGGGAGACCGGCCGCACCGCACAGGAGCACATCCAATCCTACGTGATCGGACTGGCCAAGGAACGGATCTACGGCACTCAGATGTCCGTCAGCGAAATCGCCTACGAACTCGGATTCCAATACCCGCAGCATTTCAGCCGCATGTTCAAGAAGATCGTGGGCCGCACGCCGCTCGAATACAGAACGCAAAGCTGACCGCCTCCTGCAGCAGCCGCGAACGACGAACGTCCGGCGCCTCCTGCACACGAAAGAAATACGAAGAAATACAAGGGATGACCGAAGCGCTCGCGCAATTCTTCCTCGATTGGGGCTACTGGGGACTGTTTCTCGCGGCTTTCGCCGCGGGCAGCATCCTGCCGCTGGGCTCCGAGGCGGTCTTCGTGGTACTGCTCGGCACGGGCCTCGATCCGGCGGGCTGTCTCGCGGCCGCCACCGCGGGCAACACCCTCGGGGGCATGAGCTGCTACTGGATCGGCCGCATGGGCAAGACGGAGTGGATCGAGAAACTGGGCGTGGGCGAAGCGAAACTGGAAAAGGCCAAACGGTTTCTCGGCGGGCGGGGCGCGCTGATGGCCTTTTTCGCCTTTCTGCCCGCTCTGGGCGAGGCGATCGCCATCGTACTGGGGCTCATGCGGGCCAACCTCGCGCTGACCGCCGGGGCCATGTGTGCGGGGAAATTCGCCCGCTACTTCGTGCTGTGGCTCTCCTACGCATGGGCCGCCGCGGCCTTCGCCTAATTCGAAGCCCCGTCCTGCCCGAGCGTCTTGCCGCTTTCGTGCGACCGTTCGTCGAAAGACGAGACATAGAACCCGCGCCCGGGCGTCCACTCCACGCAGAACAACCGCCCCGGATCGGGGTACCCGAGCTTTTTCAGATTGCGCAGCAGCCACCGCTCGTCCTTGTCCGCCGCGGCGAGCGCCCCTTCCATCACCGTCCCGTCGTTGACGAAAAGATAGGATTCGGAGCTCTTCCCGGGTCGGGAGACCGTCAGACGGCCGTTCGTTTCGAAACGCGCGTCTCCCACGTCGAACATCGAGAAGATGCCGTTTTCGCGCAGCATCGTCCGGAATTGTTCCATTTCGAGACCGTTGCGGCGGAATTCGCGGAGGTTGAGCGCTCCGCGGCGCACGATCATCGTCGTATCGCCCTTAATGAACCGCCGGAGCCGTCGGAAGTGCAGCAGACAGCGGATCGACAGATTCACCACGGTCCAGACCGCCAGCGAGAAGATGAGCTGCCACACCGAAACCTCGGCCGTATAGATCACGCCGCCCACCAGAGCGCCCAGCACGAATGCGTTCACCGAGTCGAGCGGCGTAAGCTGAGCCATCTGCGTCTTGCCCGACAGACGCAGGAAAAAGAGCACGCCCAGCATTCCGACGACGAGCTTGAGGGCCATATGCCAATACATACCGCAAATTTTTCGAACGCACGGGGCAAAAATCCTGCAAAATCGGCTATCTTTACACCGCAAATCACTGCGACATCATGGAACTCGAAATAACCCCCACGGACCATCCTCCGCGCGAACTGCTGCTGTCGGCCGACGAGTCGCCCGCCTCGGTGGACGACTACGCGGGACGCGGCACCTGTTACGTGGCCCGTTCGGACGGCCGCCTCGTGGGCGAATACGTCCTGCTGCACACCCGCCCGTTCACGGCCGAAATCGTCAACCTCGCCGTCGCTTCTGCATACCGGCGCCGCGGCATCGGCACGGCGCTGCTCGCCCACGCCGTCGCCACGGCCCGCAAGGCCGGCTTCCGCATCCTCGAAATCGGCACGGGCGACACGAGCTCGGGGCCTCTCGCCCTTTACGAGCGCTGCGGATTCGTCCGCTGCGGCGTCGAACGCGACTATTTCCGCAAGTACTACCCGAAACCCGTCGTCGAACACGGGGTCGAATGCCGCGACATGATCCGGCTGCGCATGGAACTCGACTGAAGGATCATGTCCGTCTCGTGGAACCCGTGGCACGGATGCCGCAAGATCAGCGAAGGGTGCCGTCATTGCTACGTCTACCGGCAGGACGCCGCCCACGACAGGGACAGCTCCCGAATCCGGCGCACCGCAGCTTTCGACCTCCCGGTCCGCCGCAGCCGCGACGGACGGTTCAGGGTACCTGCAGGCGAGCGGGTCTACACCTGTTTCACCTCCGACTTTCTGGTCGAGGAGGCGGATCCGTGGCGCGCCCAAGCATGGGCGATGATGCGGCTGCGCAGCGACCTGCGGTTCTTCTTCATCACCAAACGCATCGACCGACTCGCAGAGTGTCTCCCGGACGATTGGGGCGACGGGTATGAGAACGTCGCCGTCGGCTGCACGGTCGAGATGCAGGAGACGGCCGACCGCAGGCTTCCGATCTTCCGCGCCGCACCCATTCGTCATAAGCTCGTGATCTGTGCGCCCCTGCTCGGTCCGATCGACCTTGCCGCACAACTCGATCCCGCATTCGAAGAGGTCTCCGTAGGCGGCGAATCGGGTGCCGACGCCCGCATATGCGACTACGACTGGATTCTCGATATTCGCCGCCAATGCACCGAACGGAACATCCCCTTCACTTTTCACCAGACGGGCGCCCGACTCCGAAAAGACGGCCGGCTCTACCGCATTCCCCGGGCGCTCCAACATGCGCAGGCCCACCGTGCCGGCATCGACTTCAGACCGCAGCACTGACACCCCGCTCCGCGGAAAGCGGCGCAGCCGCTCCCTCCGACCACCAAGTCCTCAAAGTCTACGCGACAGGCACCCCGGTCTCGGGCAAACCGGAGACTGCCGTCCGGTTCGCTCCGGCACCTCCGCACACCCTCTCTCGGAAGGCGGCCGGGCCTCTTTGCAGCCGGGGCTCCCATACCTCCCCGACGGCACATCCTGCCTCCGGGGACGGTCCCGCGGCAGCATAGACCTGCGTGCAGACGGCCGCACCCGCAGACGATCCGCCGGTCTGCATCTGCGCGGCTTCGGCACACGAAAAGCCCCGCATCCGCACGGGACACAGGGCTTCGTTTTCGAATCGGGTCGGGTGTCAGTCGTCGATATCGATCACTCGGAACTGTTTGTCGAACTTCACCTCGAATCCGTTGCCGAGTTTGACCTCGTAGCTCTGACGGTCGCGTTCGATTCCGAGAATCATCGCTCCATGCTGATACTTGTTCACATAATCGACGATCTCGGCAGGCACGATATCCGCGGGAACCGGATACCCCCTGCGCTCCACCTCGACCCATGCACCCTCTCTGTCGAATTCGACCTCGGTGCCGTCGGCGAGCATAACTTCATAGGTGGCGCCCAGCAAGCTCGGATCTTTCTTCGCCAGCAGCACCTCCACGCCTTCGAAATGGCTGTTTACGAATGTCTGCGCCGCAGCGGGCAGCTCCGAGAACTTCACCGGACGATCGTCATCCGCATAGGCAGCCAGCGAAACCATCATCGCAGCGGTTCCCAACAACATCATTGCAATCTTTTTCATCTCTTACGTCGTTTTAATGTTGATTGAATCGTATAACGGGTTTCCTGCAAAATCGGCACCTAAATCGGCCTATCGCATGAAAAACCGATATAAAACCGCTTCCGTTTCGTCATCCCGGCGGGAAATATCCGCATCACCTCCGACGAGACGGATAGTTTCCGACAGGCAGCAGACGTCATTCGGCGTTCTTGGCAGCCAGCGGCGCAGCCTGCGTATAGACCCGCGCCGAAAGCTCCTTGTCGAGCATGTAGGTGCCGAATTTGTTGCCCTCCACGGCTTTCATGGCGTCGATCATATCCTGCGCGCTCTCCTCCTCCTCGACCTGCTCGTCGACGAACCACACGAGCATGTTCGACGTGGCGTAGTCCTGCTCCTCGGCTGCGATGCGGCACAGGTTATTGATCATGGAGGTAACCACGCGCTCGTGCTTGAGCGTATCCTCGAAGGCCGCCAGCGGCGAAGCCCACGAAGTCTCGACCTCGGCGATGGGCGCGAGCTTCACCTCGCCGCCGCGCGAGAGGATGTAGTTTATCAGGATTTGGGCATGGTCCTGCTCCTCGCGGAACTGCACGGCGAACCAGTTGGCGATGCCTTTGTACCCCTTGGCCGAGAAGTCGACCGACATCGAGAGATAGAGATAAGCCGACCAGAACTCGGCGTTGACCTGCGCATTGAGCGCGTCCTGCAATTGCTTCGATAACATAATCTGAAAGTTTTAACGTTGCGTTAATATTCATTTCCTGCTACAAAGATACAAGATTATCCGTTTCCTGCACCATCCGCACGATCGGATTATCCGATAAAAACATCGGCTCCGCTTATAATTCCGTCTTACGGCTTCGGCCGCTGAAACGAACGAGCGGACGGGAAATCAATCCGTCCGCTCGTTCGCTTCGCCATTTCGCCGAGGCGGCGGCTCCATCCGCCCGCCGCACGGTCCGTCTCCCGGTCCGGAGCAGGCACTTCGCCCGAAACGAACACCCCGTTCGCAACGAACTCTCGTCCCTTACGCCCCTACGCTCTTATGCTCCGGAAAAGCCTCAGGCTTTCGAACCGTCGTAGGCCCACTTCACATAGATCGCTCCCCACGTATAGCCTCCGCCGAAGGCCGAGAGAATCAGATTGTCGCCCGGGCGAAGCTCCTTCTCGTAGTCGTACAGACAGGTGGGGATGGTCGCCGCGGTCGTATTGCCGTTGGTGGTGATGTTGACCATGCACCGCTCGCGGGACAGCCCCATGCGGCGGGCCGTAGCGTCGATGATCCGCAGGTTGGCCTGATGGGGTACCAGATAGCGTATATCCTCGGATTTGAGGTTGTGGCGTTCCATCATTTCGCACGACACGTCGGCCATCTTCGAAACCGCCGCCTTGAAGATCGCCGGACCGTCCCACGTGATCGTATGCCAGTTGTTCTGCACCGTCTCTTTCGAGGCCGGATAACGCGAGCCGCCCGCCTTCATGTAGAGCTGCAACTCGCCCGAGCCGTCCGAGTGGAGGATCGAGTCGATCACGCCGTATCCCTCGGTGTTGGGTTCGAGCATCACGGCCGCCGCTCCGTCGCCGAAGATCGGGCAGGTGGTCCGGTCCGTATAGTCGACGATGGACGACATCTTGTCGGCGCCCACGACGACCACCTTCCGGCAGGTGCCCGTCTCGATGAACTTGGCACCGGTCGTAAGCGCGAAGAGAAAGCCGCTGCATGCCGCGGAGACGTCGTAAGCAAAAGCATTCTTGCAACCCGCCTGATCGGCGATCAGGTTGCCCGTCGAAGGGAAGAACATGTCGGGCGTTACCGTGGCGCAGATCACCAGATCGACCTCCATCGGGTCGATGCCGGTCTTATCCAGCAGATTGATAATCGCACGGGCTCCCATATAGGAGGTGCCGATTCCGTCGCCTTTGAGGATGTGGCGGGTCTTGATTCCGACATGCGACATGATCCACTCGTCCGAAGTGTCGACCATGCGGCTGAGTTCTTCATTGGTGAGAAGGTGATCCGGAAGGTACTCGCCCACTCCGGTGATCGCAGCAGTTATCTTTTTTCCCATCTAATCTAATTTTTCGTTTTCGAACGCTCTGCGCAACCTGCCCGCGAGGTCGGCCTGAGCACACCTCTCGGTAGTGAGAATCATGTTCTTGATCGCCAGCGGCGACGAGCAGCCGTGGCCGATGACCACGGGCGCATTGACACCCAGCACGGGCGTGCCGCCCACGTTTTCGTAATTCATCGCCGACCAGAACGGATTGCCGTTGCAGCCCAACGACTGATTGATGCGGTAGAGGCCCTCGGCCATCTTGAGCACCGTATTGCCGACGAAACCGTCGCAGACGAACACATCGGCGGCCTTTCCCGTGAAAAGGTAGGAAGCCTCGACATTCCCCACGAAATTATACTTCCCGGAAGCCTTCATCAGCTCGTGCGCGGCTTTGGTCTGGGTGTTCCCCTTCGCCTCTTCCTCGCCGATATTGAGCAGCGCGACGCGCGGAGAGGCGATGCCGAGCACGGCCTCGGCGTAGATCGAGCCGATGAGTCCGTACTGTTCGAGCACCTCGGGCTTGCAATCCACGTTCAGCCCCACGTCGAGCAGCAGCGCGGGACGCCCCGCCACCGTCGGTACGACCGAAGAGATCGTCGGACGGATCACGCCCGCGATCGGTTTGACCGCATACATCGAACCGACCATCATCGCTCCGGTCGAACCGGCGCTCGCGAAGCCCGCGACGGCTCCCCCGGCCAGATAGCCGAAACCGACCGCGATGCTCGAATCGGCCTTGGCCTGAAAAGCCTTGGCCGGATGGTCGCCCATTTCGATCACCTCCGTGGTATGCACGATTTCGAACTTGTCGGCCGGACACCCCTCGGCCGCAAGCACGGCCTCGATGCGGGTCCGGTCGCCGAACAGAACGATCCGGCTCTCCGCACTCACGGCTTCGAGCGCCGACACGGCCCCTTTCACCGCAGCCTCGGGAGCGAAATCGCCGCCCATGGCATCAACACCAATCTTTAACATAAATCGTGAGATTCGGTTTATAAATCATTCGGAGGAGACGCACCGCCCGCGGACAGCACCTCTCCCGAGGCGGCACAGACGTGCCGCCGAGGCTATTCGGTCTTTTTCTCGATGGCGAGTTTGCCGCGGTAGAAGCCGCACTCGGGGCATACGCGGTGGTAGAGCACCGCAGCGCCGCAGTTGGAGCAGGTAACCACCGTCGGTACCACAGCCTTGTAATGGGTTCTTCTCTTATCGCGTCGCGTCGACGAGACTTTGTGTTTAGGATGTGCCATTTTCTCTCTATTATTTATAAGTTCAACTATTTTCTCCCATCATGATTGCTCCCGTCCGTGCGCACGGCCTCCCCGACCTCGCGCGTCAGCTGTTCGCGCAGGGCCTCCAGCTTGCCCCACTCCGACTCGGGCACGCTGCGGCCGGCCGGGTTCCCGTCGGCACGCGCCTCGATCGCCGCGAATTCGGCGCCCGAAACGATATGGAAACGAGCGAGCATCTCCGGATCGCACCCTCCCTCGGGGTGGACGCGCTGATAGGGTAGCGAGAGCACGATGCTCTCGTAGATATACTGCGTAAGATCCAACTCGCCCGCAGAGGGGGAGATCCACATCACCTCGCCGTCGTACTCGTCGGTCTCGTCCGAGAACTTCACCGTCAGATCGCCGGCGAAATGCACCGGAACGTCGCAATCCTCCATACAGCGGTCGCAGGACACCGTTACCGCACCGTCGATCGTCGTATGCAGTTCGAGCATACGTTCCGCACGGTTCAACGACACATGCACCTCGCATGCGCCGCCCTTGATCTCCGTACTTTCATAAGCTTCGAACAGCGCTGCGCCGACTTCGAAGTCGAATTCGTGCAGCCCGTTTTTCAGCCCTTTGTAAGCGATCGTATACCTTTCAGCCACGTTCATTCAACGCATTTAATGCGCAAAATTACTAAAAATTCGGACAAGTGCAAAGATTTCGCCGATATTTCGGACCGCACGCCGCATCCGCACCGGACGGCCGCTTCCGCCTCCGCGGACGAAGCAGGCCGAAAAAACCGACGATATTTCCGCCTTCGGAGGCGGTCTTGTCATGGAAATTGCCTACCTTTGTTCCGTATGGAAATCGCAAAAGGATTCAAAATCGCCGTCGCCAGCACCTACCCGGAATACTGGCGCTACAACGTGGCGCTCATGTGCGGTTGTTTCGACGGCGAAGACCGCAGAACGGGATTCGCATCCGCCGAAAGCACCGTGGCTCCCGTCGGGGCGAATCTTCCGGCCCCGCCCGAAGCATACGCCTCGCCGCGTACGACCGTGCTCGAAACGCCGCCCTGCGACCACATCGTGCTCTGTCTGTACGTCATTCCGCATACGCTGCCCGCCGGGCGCGACATCTCCGAAACGAAACCCTTTCCCTTGCAGCTCCGCATCGAGCTTCCCGACGGGAGCGAGACCCGCACCCGCTACGCGATCAACCAGTGGTCGGGCACGAGCATCGAACTGCGGATCCCGAATATAAAATAGCGTTCCGCCCGCACTTCACCGCAGCGACAGCCGAGCGCCCTCCGGTTTTGCGGCAAAGCACGGCCCCCGTCCGAAACGGCGAGGGCCGAAAATCCCATCCGCGCCCCGATCCGATCTTCGGCGCCTCGCCGCCGCCGGACAACAGCCTCCCTGCGCGAGCGCAGAGCGACCTTCGCAGCCCTACGGCCCCATCCGGTTCGTACCGGACGAAACGAGCGGGGCATCCGGACACCGGACACCCCGCTTTCCGTCGCCGAAGCAGCGACGCCTATTTGTTATTGTAAGCGGCCATCTTCTGAATCAGCATGACCACCTTGTTCGAGTAGCCCCACTCGTTGTCGTACCACGAAACGAGCTTCACGAAGTTGGCGTTCAGCGCGATACCGGCCTTCGCATCGAAGATCGACGTGCGGGGGTCGCTGATGAAGTCGCTCGACACGACATCGTCCTCCGTGTAGCCCAGAATGCCTTTCAGCTCGTTCTCCGAAGCCTTCTTCACCACGGCCTTGATCTCATCGTACGTAGCGCCCTTCTCCAGACGGCACGTGAGGTCCACGACCGATACGTCGAGCGTCGGCACGCGGAACGACATGCCCGTCAGTTTGCCGTTCAGCGCGGGGATGACCTTGCCCACGGCCTTGGCGGCACCCGTCGACGAGGGGATGATGTTGCCGCCTGCGGCACGGCCGCCGCGCCAGTCCTTCATCGAAGGGCCGTCCACGGTCTTCTGCGTAGCCGTCGTGGCGTGCACGGTCGTCATCAGACCCTCGACCAGACCGAAGTTGTCGTTGATGACCTTCGCCAGCGGAGCGAGGCAGTTGGTCGTGCACGACGCGTTCGAGACGATCTGCTGGCCGGCATAGGTGTCGGTGTTCACGCCGCAGACGAACATCGGCGTATCGTCCTTCGACGGAGCCGACATCACGACATACTTGGCACCGGCGGCGATATGCGCCTCGGCCTTCTCCTTCGTGAGGAAGAGACCCGTCGACTCGACCACGTACTCGGCGCCGACCTCGTTCCAGCGGAGCTGCGCAGGATCCTTCTCGGCCGTTACGCGGATCGCACGGCCGTTCACGACGAGCTTGTCGTCCTTCACCTCCACCGTGCCGTCGAAATGGCCGTGCACCGAGTCGTATTTGAGCATGTAGGCCATGTAATCCACCGGTACGAGGTCGTTGATTCCCACGACCTCCACCGAATCAGCATTGTTGCAGGCTGCACGGAACACCAAGCGGCCGATACGGCCGAAGCCGTTGATACCAATCTTAATCTTTGACATAATCGAATTATTTATGAGTTAAAAACTTAAAACCCTCGGCTGAATTTTTCAATTACAAAATTATACACTTCGCGCCTATAATGCAAATAAAAAATAAATTTTTTTAATTATTAGGTTCCGCATACGGTTCAGACGTCATTCGGCCGCCGATTTCGCTCTTTTGGCCATGGCCGATGCGAACACGAAGTCGTTGAGTTCGCGGTTGTCCGCATGGAGAATATCCTCTTTGGTGCCTTCCCACCACTTGCGGCCCTCGTGGATGTATACAATCTTCTGGCCAATCTCCATGACCGAATTCATGTCGTGCGTATTGATGATCGTGGTGATGTTGTACTCCTCGGTGATCTCGTGTATGAGGTTGTCGATCACCACCGAAGTCCGGGGATCGAGGCCCGAGTTGGGTTCGTCGCAAAAGAGGTATTTGGGGTTGAGCACGATGGCGCGGGCGATGGCCACGCGCTTGGTCATGCCGCCCGAGAGTTCGGCCGGGTAGAGCCCGTTGGCATCGGAGAGCCGCACGCGCTGCAAACAGAAGTTCACGCGCTCGCGCTTCTGCGCGGCGCTCTGGTCCGTGAACAGGTCGAGCGGCAGGCGCACGTTCTCCTCCACGGTCGAGGAGTCCAGCAGCGCCCCGCCCTGAAAGATCATGCCGATGTCCTTGCGGATCGCCTTCCGCTCGTGGAAGCCGAGCGACGTGAAATCCGTACGGTCGTACCACACGCGGCCCGAATCGACCTCGTGCAATCCCACGAGGCACTTGAGCAGCACGGTCTTGCCCGAACCGCTCCGGCCGATGATGAGGTTCGTCTTGCCCGTCTCGAACTCGACCGAAATGTCGTCGAGCACGACCCGGCCGTCGAACGACTTGACGATGTGTTCCGCGCGTATCATATCAACAGGATTTGCGTGAGGATCAGGTTGAAGATCATGATGACGATCGAACAGGCGACCACGGCCCGGGTCGAAGCACGCCCCACTTCGAGCGAATTGCCCTTGGCGTAGTAGCCGAAATAGGCCGAAATCGAAGCGATGATGTAGGCGAAAACCGCGGTCTTGATGAGCGAGTAGACGATCGAATAGGGCTTGAAGTCCATGAGCAGCCCCTCGACGTAATCGGCCGGGATCATGATCCCGGTCAGGGCCGAAATCGCCCAGCCGCCCAGAATGCCGATCAGGATCGATAGAATCGTGAGGAACGGGAAGAAGCAGACGGCCGCGACGATCTTCGGCAGAATGAGGTACGAGGCCGAATTGACGCCCATGATCTCCAGCGCGTCGATCTGCTCGGTGATGCGCATGGTGCCGATCTCGGAAGCGATGTTCGAACCGACCTTGCCGGCGAGGATCAGCGCCACGACCGTCGACGAGAATTCGAGGATCATCGTCTCGCGCGTGGCGTAGCCCACCAGCGAGCGGGGGATGAACGGCGAGTCGAGGTTGATGCACATTTGCAGGGTGATCACGGCCCCGATGAAGACCGAAATGATGGCCGTCAGACCGATCGAATCGAAGCCGAGCGCCTCCATCTCGCGGATGATGCGGCGGCGGTAGATGGCTCCCTTCTCCGGACGGGAGAAGACCTTGCCCATCAGGAGGAAATAGCACCCTATCTGCTCGAACAGTTTCAACATCTCGTTCTCGGCATATGAACTAACGGCCCCCGGTCTCCTTCGTCTCTTCGAACTCGACGTAATCGCCCACGTCCTCCGAAATCCGCTTTTCGGGCATGTCCTGCGTCTTGCGGACCTTCACCTCGCCCTCGCGCGGCGTCCGCGCACGGCGGCCGGCGAACGGATCGCCCCCGAAACCGCCCTGCGGACCGAACTGCTCCTCCATCTGTCTGCGCACCTTGCAGATGCGCCAGCGGAACATGAACGCCAAAAGGGCTGCGAGCAGCAGCAGGCCGAGCAGGAAATAGAGTATGAAGACCGCAATGCCCTTCAGCACGGCGGGCGCCGCCACCGCGAGAATCAGAATCACGAGGCACGTCAGCGGATTGCGCCGGATGAAACCGGTTACCGCATCGATGATTGCCATGAACAGGTTCATAATTCGGAAAAATATTCGCCTTACAAAGGTAGTAAAAATATGGGTATTCCAATTAAAAGTCGTAAATTTGGTGCCGTAAAGCACAAAATCACCCCTTAATATGTTGAACGAACTCACCGCCATATCGCCCGTCGACGGCCGTTACCGCAGTAAAACGGAAAAACTCGCCGATTATTTCTCCGAGCAGGCGCTCATCCGCTACCGCATCCGCGTCGAAGTGGAGTATTTCATCGCCCTGTGCCGCATCCCGCTGCCTCAGCTGAACGGCATCGAGCCCGTGCAGTTCGAAGCGCTGCGCGCCCTCTACCGCGACTTTTCGCCGGCCGACGCCGCGCGCGTGAAGGAGATCGAGGCGGTTACCAACCACGACGTGAAAGCCGTCGAATACATCATCAAGGAGAAGATGGACGCGCTGGGCCTCGAACGCTACAAGGAGTTCGTGCACTTCGGCCTCACGTCGCAGGACATCAACAACACGGCGATCCCCCTCTCGCTCAAGGAGGCGCTGGCGGCGGTCTACTACCCCGCGGTCGAGGAGGTGCGCGACGCACTGGCCTCGCTGGCCGACGAGTGGCGTGCGGTGCCGATGCTCGCACGCACGCACGGACAGCCCGCCTCGCCCACCTCGCTGGGCAAGGAGTTCATGGTCTACGTCGAACGCATCGAGAAACAGCTGGCCCAGCTCCACGACATCGCCATACCGGCCAAGTTCGGCGGCGCGACGGGCAACTTCAACGCCCATCATGCGGCCTACCCCGACTACGACTGGGCCTCGTTCGCCGACCGTTTCGTGGGCGGAACGCTCGGGCTCTGCCGATCGCGCTACACCACGCAGATCGAGCACTACGACAATCTGGCCGCCGTGTTCGACTGCCTCAAACGCATCGACACCATCCTCACGGACCTCTGCCGCGATATGTGGATGTACATCTCCGCCGAATATTTCAAGCAGCGGATCAAGGCGGGCGAAGTCGGATCGAGCGCCATGCCCCACAAGGTCAACCCCATCGACTTCGAGAATGCCGAGGGCAACTTCGGCATCGCCGGAGCGGTCTACGCGCACCTCTCGGCGAAACTGCCCCTTTCGCGCCTGCAACGCGACCTGACGGACTCGACCGTGCTGCGCAACATCGGCGTGCCGATGGCCCACACGCTCATCGGGCTGAAGTCGCTGCTCAAAGGTCTGGGCAAGGTGATCCTCAACCCCGCGGCGCTGGAGCGCGATCTGGAAAACAACTGGGCCGTGGTAGCCGAAGGCATCCAAACGATCCTGCGGCGCGAAGGCTATCCCAAGCCATACGAAGCGCTCAAGGCACTCACGCGCACCAACGAACACATCACGGCCGAGTCGATCGCGGCCTTCATCGAGACGCTGGCCGTCTCCGAGAACGTGAAATCCGAACTACGTGCACTGAGCCCCGCCACCTACACGGGCATATTCCGATAGCGAGCCTCCGGAGCGGACGGGCGCGACGCCGTGCGCGAAGCGCCGACAAGTCCCGTGTCGCTTCCATTCTCCGGAAAATCCGGCCGGCCGCCCCGTCGCGGAAGTCCGCCGCACCATAGCTGCCGTTCAACGCACGGAACGCCCCCGCTCCCCGTCCGAGACGAGGCGCCGGGGTGTTTCGCGTCAGAACGGGCGGGATCGCCCGTTCGCATCGAATCCCCCCCCCGTCGGGGTCGAGCTGCCGAAGACCCGATCGCCGGTTGTCCCGACACCCAAAGCCGGAACGGCTCAAACCGGTGCGCCCGTCCGGCGAAGACGAACCGGCCGATTTACGGACACACCGCCACCGCTCTCCGCAAACGGTCCGCCGGCCGCGGCATCCGGCCCGCTCCCGTCTCATCCGGCATCTGCGCCGCGCAACCGCCGGAGCACGGCCCGCGCCGACAAGCCTCCCGGCAGCAGGCGCGGCACGGGGAGGACAACCGACCGCCCCCAGCGAAGCGTTCCGCACGGACCCGATGATAGCCCGTACGGCCAAAACCCGCAATCGGACGGTCGCGGTTTCTCCTTTTGGCACGGGCTTTGCGACAGTTCGGATCAACTGATGTGTCAGAACCACACAGTGAGGTTTCTTCATTTATTAAGTTTGGGTTAGTAGTTTTTCGGAGGCGCCAGCCTCCGGAGGCGGCAGGCAATCGCGACGATTCCCTGCCGTTTTTTCTTGTCTGCGGCCGGCCGCAGCCGAGCATCGCGCAAAGGATGCGGCCCGTCGCACGAGAACCGCCTCATCATAGACGATCCGTCCGCGGGCTCCGCCGCCCGCCCCGAGACGGCACGCACACCGTCGCCGAACACTGCGTCCGTCGCCCGCGCTTCGGCTTCCAAGTCATCCGCGGCGGCCGGCCTCTGCCGGAGCCGGCCCGTCTGCGGAAGCGTACGCACGCTGCGCCCGAACGGGCCGATGCGGTGGAGATCCCCGTGATAAAATATTCCGGGTCCAAAGTTGTAAGTGTGCTAAATTCTATTTATTTTTGTCAACAGAATATTGCATTCTACCTACATATTCATATTGTGCGATTGTATCAGACTTTCGTGGGAAATCTGGTAAATTTTAATGCAAATGTTATGATACAGCGTCGCGCCCCGGTAGGGGTGTGTGCTGTTTTATACATTTGCAGGGCCAAACCAGAGCCTCCACAATGAGTCGAAACAGCGCCACCCCTCTTTAGGTTGCAAGGTGTCGTTGTTATGATCGGACAATCATGGCGGCAGTACACATGATTCGGGATTTCTACTAATGAAGAGGCGTCACCTTTCTTGGCCCGGTGTTTCTGCCGCCTTCTTTTTCCGAAAGTAGTTCCGACGGTCCCGAAGATGCGCTGCAAGGATCTTTTCGGTCCGAGTGCCCCCTCATAACAGGTTTGGCACGCACTTTGCAACCTTTCTCGCAGCTGATGTGGCAGAACCACTCAGTGAGGTTTCTTCATTTATTTAAGTTTGGGTTAGTAGTTTAAGGAGGGCTACCTCCGGAGGCAGCAGGCAATCGCGACGATTCCCTGCTGTTTTTTATCGCATCTCCGACCTTAGAGCGCATGATCCGAATCCGGTACGGCACGAAAACTGTTTACGTCGGACATAAACCGGACGACATGGTCAAGAACAAGAACATCACCACTTCACAGCTCGCTCTGATGACGGCGGCCGCCGTCATCAGCCTTCGCGGACTGCCCATGATGGCGCAGGAAGAACTCACCATGTTCTTCTACATCTTTTTCGCCACCTTCCTTTTCCTCATTCCCGCAGCCCTCGTCGGTGCGGAGCTCGGCAGCGCCTTCCCCGAACGCGGCGGCGGCGTCTACACGTGGGTCAAGGAGGCCTTCAACCCCCATATGGGTTTCACGGCCATCTTCCTGCAATGGATCCAGAACGTGGTCTGGTATCCCACGGTGCTCGGCTTCGCAGCCGCCTCCATCGCCTATCTGATCGGCATGCCCGATCTGGCGCAGAACGGTCTGTTCGTCGGACTGTTTTCGATCGTCATGTACTGGTTCGCCACATGGGTTACGCTGCACGGCACCTCGGCTGTCTCGGGAATCACCAGCAAGGGCTTCCTGATCGGCACGGTGCTGCCCGGCATCGTAATCGTCGTCATGGCGCTCGTCTGGATCCTCGGCGGCAACCCCGTCTCCTTCGAACGCATCCCGGCCGAAGTCAGTCAGGTCGTCCACGTCGATGCGCTGCAACACGTCCATCCGCGGCTCTTCCCGCACATCTCCGGCATGAGCGACATCGCGTTCCTCGCAGGCATTCTGCTGCTCTTCGCAGGCGTCGAGGTGCACGCCGTGCACGCCCCCGAACTGAAAAATCCGCAGAAACAGTTCCCGCGCGCCATGTTCCTCGCGGCTTTCATCTCTTTCGCGCTCTTCACGCTCGGAGCGCTGGCCGTGGCGGTCATCACCCCCTATGACCAGATCAACCTGCAATCGGGGCTCTTCACCACCTTTCAGATCGTCTTCGACCACTACCATGTGGGCTGGCTCACCAACGTCATGAGCCTGCTGGTGGCGTTCGGCGCACTGGCCGGCGTGATGTCGTGGATTTCGGGCCCCAGCCGCGGCCTGCTCTGGACCGCGAAAGAGGGACAGCTGCCCTGCTTCCTGCAAAAGATCAACAAGAACGGCGTACAGATCAACATCCTGCTGATTCAGGGCTGCATCGTCAGTCTGCTGTCGTCGTTCTACATCTTCATGAACGACGTGAGCGTCGCCTTCTTCCTGCTGAGCGCCCTCACCGTCGGCCTCTACCTCGTGATGTACATGATGATGTACGCCGCAGGCATCAAACTGCGCTACTCGCAGCCCGATCTGCCGCGCAGCTACCGCGTTCCGGGCGGCAAGGCGGGGATGTGGGCCGTGGCCGGCATCGGCTTTCTGGCGGTCCTCTTCTCGTTCGTCGTAACGTTTTTCCCGCCCTCGCAGCTTCCGGTCGGAAGCCCCGCCATGTACACATGGCTGGTGGTGATCGGCACGGCGGTATTCCTCTCCATCCCGCTCATCATCAGTTGGGCGATGAACCGGAAAAACAAAAAGAACCCGCAGACGGAACGCTGAGCGCACTGCCGCCTATGTAAAAGAGGCTGTCCGACAAGTCGCCGACAGCCTCTTTTCATTCGTACCGCTATTCGAAATCCGCTCCGGATGCAACTCGCACAGAGCTGAAATCCCCGCCGGACAATCTCTTTTCCGCCGGCGGAACAGGCAGCAACCGCACATTCCTCCGCCCGCGTTCCCGATATTCGCTCCGGACAGCTCCCGGCGGTTCCGGCAAGTCCGGACCTTCCGGCGGATCCGTCTTATCGGATGAACACGCAGCCGGCCGTCCCGGTCCGAAATACCGACATCGTGCCGCCGCCCCGCACGAAAACACCCGAAATCTGCAAAACGAATAGGGATCATACGAAAAAACGACTTACATCGCTGCAAGTCGTTGATTTTCAGTCGTGGGAGCTGAGGGATTCGAACCCCCGACCCTCTGCTTGTAAGGCAGACGCTCTGAACCAACTGAGCTAAGCTCCCCTTTTGCTGAATTGCGAGTGCAAATGTATGATAAATAAATCATTCCTGCAAGTCCTCCATTCATTTTGGGAAATCTTTTTTCGCTGGCAGTTCGTTCGGTTTACACGCTGGTTTACACATTTGCATAAAGCCAATGCTGGTTAAACAATAGTGAATTAATTGACAATCTTATATTTGAATAAAATCGGACCAACTTGTGCAGGGGGTCTTAAAATAGACCATCCTGCAAAGTCGGTCCTAATTTTGAGGTCAAAGGAAAACCGCATTTTTTTTGGCCTGCCCTTAACTTTTAAGATATATAGTATATATAACTCCATTTTTTGTGGAGTAATATTCTTTACCTCTAATACGTGTGTCTGTTCCGTTACTACCGTTCTCTGTCTTGGTTTTCTCAATCAGACGCTTTCGGGCAGCAGAATCCCAGCATTGATTTTCTTCTACATTTGTTTTATTTCTGTTTCTGTCATCGTTTGATAAAATCGGACCAACTTTTTCAAAGGGTCTATTATAAGCCCCCTTGTCAAAGTCGGTCCTTTTTCTTCACCCAACAATCAGCAAGGCGAATATGGGGAGTAAGTAGGGTTTCATTAGCTTACAACTTTTTTAGCTTTTTGTTTAATGGAATTCGATATTGGCATTCGTTATAATAAAACTCGATACGCTGTTCTATCATTTCATATAAGAGATCGAATTGTTCAGGACTACAATATTGCATATCAAATTCTAAAGATTTTACCCATTGTTTGTGTAATTTAGGAAGCATTAAACAATCAGCACTCTCATCACATATTAATAAATAACGATAGTATTTATCTGCCATTCTCCGCAACCTTACATATTGATATTTTGCAGTAACCGCATCCATATATCGGTTATAGAATCCTATGTATTTTGGATAGTTCCAGTATGTATGCAACCAACACGTATCTTGAGCAAATTCTAATGCCAATTCGGGACAAATGCGATCAATATAGGGAAATCCATCTACTGATGTTATCAACCGTTCTTTATATGGTTGAAATATTTTTTCAAGAGAATCCACAAAAGCCGCAGCATATTTATTTTCATAGCATTGATGAATGGAACTCGTATCTAAGGCTCGATGTGTATATTCTTCTTTATCAAAAAAGAGTTTTGCTTTTTCTTTACATCTGACTAAAACACGAATCGAATCTAAATTTTCTGTTTCGCCGTTGAAATTCCGTGTAATATCATCCAATATTACATCACTACTTGGTTGCGCCCGATTTCCGCACCCAACAATCAGTAAGGCAAATATGGGGAGTAAGTAGAGTTTCATAATCATTCAATATCCAACTTTACAGTTTTTTGCTCTGTCTTTTTATATTGAGGGAATTTTTGTCCATGTTCTTCAACCTCTCCCATGTAAGAATAAAAAGTATAATTGATAGTTAAGGTTTGTGAATCAAATTCGAGGTCAAAATAAGAATCTGACCCGCCATAAAATTCTATGAAACCGTCCTTTATATTATTTTGGAATTGTTTAGGGTAAAACTCTGAATGGGTTATAAAGTTTCCATTTTCGATTGTAACAATCTCAAAATATGCCATATTATAACAGTAACTTATAAGCACATAATATGTTTGTCCATTGTGCAAGAACGTGTATATTTTATCAATTTGTTGATTGGAATATTTCCCTTGGCCACCCCAATCAGCTATTTGATTCCACTTGATTTCCCCATTTTTAACGTATTGCAGGTAAACGCTGTAAAATCGGCCAGAGGAGCCAAAACGATCTTCACAACAGTAAATTCTGTATTTTTTATCTGGTGTATGGAAGATTCTGATCCCGTCTGTTGCTTCTTTGAGCAAACTATCTATTTCACTATTCTTTGGATTGTGTTCAAGTAAAGGTAGTGTTTGGTCGAATGTTATAGGTAATGATAAATATTTTTCCAACTCTCGCTCAAATGCCGATGATAATTGCCCAGTCGTACAATAGTAACACAATGACAAGAGCGTATCAATGTAGTGAATATCGTTTAATCGAGGTGTTTGAGTTATATCGAACCGTTGATTCTTACCCCATGTCAAAATCAACTGTTTTGAATTAGAATGTTTTGTCGAGAGATAATGATTGACCACTTGCGACCAATTCAAACGGGCCGAATCTATGTATGGGAAATATTCATTATCATCATGTGACAGTTCCCGCCATAAGGAACGATTAGCAATCTCCCTACTAAATGAATCAATGGGGACTACTATCGCAGAATCGCACCGTGATTGCGATTGATTTCCGCACCCTACAATCAGCAGGGTGAATATGAGGAGTGTGTAGGTTTTCATCTTCTATGACGCAACGGTAGAATGTTTCCTTACCTACTGTAAAGAATAATATTTATTTTCACAATATTCTTTCTTAACTAATCGTTTTTCGACTTTATAAGTAAAAACAGAATCACTAAAAAAGGTTGGGCGTTCTTTAATATAGGTTAATTCATAGCTTTCTGTGGAATCGTTCTTTTCGTATATTTCCTCTTTTTGACGAAAAACAGTTAATAATATTATTTTACCTTCATCAAAACGGGTAAAATCATCTATTTTCGTATAGGGTGGGTCTTGAAAAACGCCTTGGTATAAATCGTCTTGGGAATGAATTACATTATGATAACGATATGTGTTACAATTCTTTCGCCCAGCACCCCACATAGTGAGTACTAATGTGGCTCCGTTATCTTCAAAGAAAAATGGAACATCTTCACGCCTACTCTGTGCTGGATATTCGATTTCGTAAATATGGGATTTATCAAAAGATTGTATTGCTATGCTATCGGGAACATCCCTGTTTTCATTATTTAAGAAATAATGACTATGTACCATTGAAAAATGCCGCTTTTGCCCTCTGAAATTAATTATAGCTTTACCTACTATTTTGCCATAAAGACAATATTCAGGTTGCCACATGACGTTAACTATATATCCGTCTATCAGATTCGTGTAACGAATGTGAATCAATGAATCGGTCGTATTGGCATATTCCAATCGCATAGAATCCAATGCTGTTATATATGCTCGTTTGACTGAATCCAATTTATCCGCAAAAATAGCCTGTTGCTGGCGTTGAATTCCACACCCTACAATCAGTAAGGCAAATATGGAGAGTAAGTAGGTTTTCATCTTAATAATTCCACTTTATCTCGGTGACAAACTTTTCTGAAAAGTCTATATTTATAGACCCTGTTATAAACCTTGTCACGGTTTGTTGTGAATAGGTTTTCATCTTATATGACGCATTTTGCAAAAATCGCTATTATATAGCCTGTAAAAAATTATGTCACCTAATCTGCTTCTGTTCTTCCCATCTCCTTATAAACTCCTCTGCATCCTTATAATAATTGATGTCATTCTTGGGCAATTTCTTAAACACCTCTGCGGACTTTTGCATCATCTGAATAGCATTGTCCAAATCTCCTACACGTTCGTATAAATGCGCTTTTTCCTTATAGGTTATTGCTGTCATTTGGCAGACCTTTCCATATTCCTGTTCTGCATATTTCAGCATATTATCGTATAGGTGCTGTGCATTGTCTACTTGTCCTGCATCTATATAATCAGAGATTAGAGTGAACATCATTTCCTCTTTCATTGTAGGATTGGAATATTGCCGAGCGACTGAATCTGCCTGCGCTTTCTTTACAAAGTTTTTCAGCACACTATCGCCGCCTACTGTTCCAATGTTAAAATTCAGAACGACATCATTCAGCGTTTCATCATAGGTCGGTTTTGGTCGGGAATCTCCACACGACATAATCAGTAGAGCAAGTAAGGGTATTAGGTAGTTTTTCATATTATTATCGAGTGGAAAATCGGACCAACTTTTTCAAAAGGTCTATATTAAGACCCTCTGACAAAGTCGGTCCTAAATTATTTTTTCTGTAAAATCAGAAACCAGCTAATCTTTTCATTTGTCGGGTCAGGTAGTTGTAAAGCAATGCCTACATCCTTTTGATTGATAAGTGCCCGATGCCAGTAAACATCTGCCGAATGTTCGCCCACATGATATAGCCCCATGACACGATGCCGCCATGCAAACCACGTGCGTCGAACATAGAGTAGTTGCCATTCCAAATCAGCTAACTGTTGCAGGACTGGTAATGATGATTTAGCCGTTAAGCGGAAATCTCCGTTATCGTTCGTTTGTAGGGTTAAGCGTTCGCCACGCTGGGGAACATCATGCACCGTAAGAGAATCCGCATGAATAGCAGATTTCGGGCGAATCTGCCAATCGACTAATTCGTATTCTCCATTGAGCAATTCTAACCGCTCCCTTTTCGATATAGAATTGGCCCAAAGATATATGCTACATCCTACAATCAGCAAGGCGAGTATGGGTAGTATGTATTTTTTCATATAATGGAATGGCGGACCAACTTTTTCAAAGGGTCTATATAAAGGCCCCTTGAATAAGTCGGTCCTAAATTAGATAGCTATCAATATGTTAGAATTATATCCTTTTTGTCGGTCGAATAATAATATTTGTACATTGGCGCACTTTCATCTTTCTGTTTTCCGACGAGAATAAAGAATGTTTTAGCGTTATAAGCTATGACATATTTTTCCGAACTTTGGGATGTGTGGCATTGAAATAAAATTTCTTTTGAACTTAAAACCTCTTTCCCCTCTACATAGAACATCTGATTGCCGACACGGATTGTATAATTGGGCTTATCAATGGTGATAGATATGTTTGATTTTGTTTCATTCGTTTTGCTCCCGTTTTGATAAGTGACGACCTTACTTGCTTTGAGGGTACAAGTTTTCCAATCGGCACTTTGTGCCCAAGCGCAAGAATATAGAAACATTAAAACGAGTAAAAATAGAATCTTTTTCATCAGTTATTCTTTTTTGGTAAATTCTTCTATAATGCCCCAAATTATTCCGCCGATTGTGGCAAGTACATAAGGGCCAATAATGATAAGAGCAATGATTCCAAGAATTTTCATCTTACTATGTATAGTTATTTTAATGTTGTTTAATCCTTTGTGCCTATTTACATTCCTGCTGTAAAAACAACAGTCATGGCCCAAGCCATATCCGTATTGGGATGATTGAGAACAGCAGGAATTAGAGTTTGTCGGATGTACTCATCTGACATAGGTACACTTAATCCTTTATTGTAATCCTGCCAAAAGTACATTAAGCATGCTTCTTTATCGGTTTGTGTCAAATTATCCCGATCTGCTAATATCGAGACAACGCCTTTCAGAATAGAAAGCAATTCATCCTCCGACACTTTTTTGAACATGACGGTTTGGCATAAACAGGTGTGCATTACTTTTTTGTAGTATTCATTACTCCGTTTCATCGTGATATTGTATTTTTTATTTATCTTATGCCAGTTCCTTCATTTCTTCAATAGCTTCTCTTAATGTCATGGTCGGAAGATTGCATAATGTACTTATTAAGCTCCAAAGTGCTTGTTCTGTTTTATCAATGTTGCCATCGACTGCCATCAAGCATCCCAAGAATGCGCAGATCAATCGTTTTTGACTATCAGTCATGCGTGAAATAATATCCAATGCTTCTGTGTTTGAAAGTAATTCAGAACGTGCAATATCTGCATTGTCGATGTTGAGTTTCTGAATGACAGTCACACTGAACAATAATTCTTTCGGCTCAACTTTTCCGTCGGCTTGAATCATCATGTTAGAAATCTTGACAATTGCGGATTTCTCCTTGCTTGTAAAAAACATAATCATAAGTTTTTAGCCATTCCAACCCTCAAACAGCGGTTAGTAGTAAAAAGAAAGCGCAGGGTTGTACGCTTATTTATGATGTTAGGCTCTGGTAAGCCCTGCGATAAAATAAGCAACAACCCCACGCTCGTATCCGTATGGATATGGCGGGAGATTAGGTCTGCTTATTCTCATCGCAATTAAATTTACCAGATTCAACATCGAGAATAAACTTACGCTTCCGTAGTTCGTATGTTCCACAAATTTAGGAAACATTTTCGGAAAAACGCATAGCCCTAACTCCTTTTCGGGGTTGTTGCCCTTATTTTTGATTCTATGGTGCTGGCATAGCCTTATTTATTTAGTCATTACATAAAAACAGACCTTGCAGTCGGTTGTCAGTCCGTCTGCAAAGTCTGTCGTTCGTGTCATTCGCTCCAATCGTTGTATTCGTCGGTCGGATAGAAATCGGGAAAGAGGTCGTGGAAATGGAATGCGAAAAACGCCATGTCGGTACACATCGTCTGGCGAAAGCATGTGCCCATTGCAAAATCTTCGTCGTAAACATTGTAGTCTACACATCCGAACGCGATGCTTTGACGACCGATTTGCTTCTCGCCCTCTGTAAAGCCGATGTAATAATAGGATTTTTGTCCTGTCCTGCGGTTGAATCGTCGGTTGAAAAGAATCGAATCCTTTTCAATCGTGTAGGCAAGATGATTACGCTCCAATAGCCGCCGAACGGATTGCATCGACAACTCTACATTCTTGACTGTCCCCATTTTTTGAATGTTTTGATTTATGATATAGTCGGGACAGGATGGGGGACCCGTTTTGAAGCGTAATAATCTATTCGTGCTACATGGTTTTCTTGCCTTTATTTTGTTGTTTCTGCAAAAGTAAATAATCGGATTCAGATTTGCAAGGGGAATCAGTCGATTCCCCCGCAAATTCTCTGAATTACATAATCCATGTAGATAGCCTGCCCGCTGGACTGTCTGCCCCACCAGTAGCAACCGTATTCCTCGATGATAACCTCGCCTTGCTCTTTCAGCCGTTCGGCCAGCCAAGAATCAATCAGCCACCATTCCATGACATCATCCGCGAACGGATAAAGATATTCTTCGGAAATAAGGTTTGCCCGTATCATTTCCTCGATAACCGTGCTTTGATTCTTCAAAACACAATTCTGTACTATTCGTTGCGCATTCATATAATCGGTTGTTGCGAGTTCATGCGTATTAGCCATCGGTTTGCAAAATTTGTGTGGTCAGCCTGTCTTTCCTCGGCGCAATTCTCCATTCCGTTTTCTGTCGGGTACGCACTATGCGATTCAATGCGGAGAGTTTTGTTGCAGTAATAGTACGGGATAAATTGCTTTGTACTTGTGTCAAATGCAAAATTCATTTCTGTATTCTGCGCAAGTTTACCTTTAGCTTCGTAGTATTCTACCAGCGAAATAAGGTTGTACTTTCCATTGCGCCCAATCATTGCGGCACGTAAGCGTGTGTAAACTCCGTTTCCGTGGTCGATTCTGTAAGCCCGCACGGCTAACAAGGCTTTCAGAATTTCTGTCGCCCTTTCATTTAATGTTTTCATGGTCTGTAAAGTTTAGAGTTATTCCCCATTACTTGTAAAAAGATAACTCCATTCATAACCAACTAAACAGGGCGGCATATCTCCATGTAAGAATAGTTTTCCGATTCTATATAATTCCGATAATTTTATGCTGTTAGATGGTTTCGGGCATAAATAGGGGTGGTCTGTTTTATGTGGAATCCTATTAAATAGTAAGTAAAAAATTCGGTTTCCCATCTGAAAAGGGGGAGGGGTGAAAAAGAGATAGTATCTTCACAAGCAAAGAATAGGACCAACTTTGCAAGGGGGTCTTAATTTACCCCCTTTGCGAAAGTCGGTCCGTTTTTCCTCTCTAAAACTCGAACATCTTTTTACCGAGCAGATAGGCTTTGTTGCCCTTAATTCGTGGCTTGTCATCGGCAATCTCGAAAAACAGCTTGACAATCTGCCTGTCTACACGCCCCTTGAATGGTATTCCGTTATCGGTTATCAGTCCCCGCAGAAAACCGAGTATTTCAGAACAGAGCACCAAATCGCCCGTATTGTATTTCGCATAGACGGCTCGTTGCATCTTTTCGGAGGTCATCAATCGGTTCTCCTCCACGTTCTCCAACGCTGCCTTGATTCTGCGCCTGTCATAGCCCAGTTGCCCGATGCGCTCTTTACCGAGAATCGTTGCCGCTTCAATGATTTCTGAGAACGTATCGCCTAATTGTCCGCAGAGAAATGTTTGTTCTGCGTCGGGATTCTGCCGTTGGATTCGGTCGATTTGTTCTACCACCTCGCGCCATAATTCCGTCGTTCCTTTTATTTGGGCCTGTGTCCGCCGCAGACGGTCTTCGTCGGTCAGGTCGTAATCTACCTTATGAACGGCCAACTGGAACGGGGCGTCTTTGTACTCCTCCTCAATCGTTGCGGAGGATCGGTAGAGGGCTTCCAGTCGGGCATCCGTCCATGCGTTGTCCCACATGAACCAGTTTCGATTGCCCGTGCGCGTTACGAAGCGTTTATAGTCCATCCCTTGCAAGGCTTGCGTAAGGGTTTGGTGTTCGATTTCGCCCTCAATAGGCAACTCCCGTATTCGGTTGTAAATCCGTTCTTGACATTCGAGGTTATGGAACAACTTGTCGCGCGAAACGCTCTGCAATCTGTCGCAGGTATTCGTTATATGGTACGCCTGCTCTATGCCGTTACGAAATCGCCCGATGGCCTGCACGACCTCGGTCTGCGGGTCTATCATCGAATAGGGAGCATGGAACACATCCGTAAGCACGATTACATGCGGCTTGTAGTCCAGTTTAATGTCTACCGCCGAGTAGAACCGACTGGTGAAAAAATTTACTCCTGCAAGTTCGGACAAGCGGTCGCTTACATCGGTGAAATTCTGCTGTTTGAGTTTTCGGACGCTCTTATCGGCGCAAAACACTTTACAACGGCCCTCCAATTTGAGCGTCTGAATCAGTCCCAAAATCGTATCGGTCGAATTTATAAAGATGCAGACCGTTTCATCTTTCAACCGTACAAGTAATTTTCGGAGTATCCGCACCGTATTGTTCGTGACGCAAAGTGTCAGCGGTCGGCGGTAGTCGTAAGTGGGAGCAATCCGCACCATTTCAAAATTCTGTTCCTCGAAACGCGGGTCGGAGGGCAGGATCGGAGTTGCCGAGACCATTGCCTTATTCTTGAATCTGAAAAAGTCCTCGACGGGTAGGTAAATATCCCCGCGGTAGCCCACATCCTGTATGGTCTTTTCGCACTCGTCGAGCAAGAGGAAATAATCGTCGTACATCGGAGTATGGGTTTCGTACATGGCGGGCAGGACCTTTTTATCGAAGCCTTCGGGCGTGGTGATGATCTTTCTGAATCCATCTTCTTCGCCTGCAAGAAACGCCTTGACATCCTCTTTGGTTATCCCCTCGTAGACAGCAAATAAAGATGGGTGTTCCGCTTTTTTGCCGAGGATAACGGGCACATTCGGTTCAATGATGATCGAGTGCCGTTTCGCATGTACGATCTCTCCATAGGTAGCACCGCAACCCGTCAGCGTTTTGTTAAGGATCGTATTCGTCGGGATTTCTTTATTGGGGAGTATATCGGAAAGAACCTGCCCCCGCTTGATTTCGATCGTTTTTTCGACCATAGATAAAAAATTATGGGGAGCGAGCGGCGAAACCCGCTCCCCTGTTTGACTTATGTTAGGCGAAAAGTGCCGTTACATCTTCTATTGCTTCGGCGGGCATCTTGATTTTACCATTCGGGAAAATCCACGAATGGGTCAGATAACCCGTACCGCTTTCCGCGTCTTGGGTGTATTCTTCCCGACGCTTGGTAGTGTATCGGCGGATTTCCGCCTCCAACTTTTCCAGCCATTCACCCTGACAGCAAATTTCGCTATCAGCGTCGCAGTTGTTAATTTCGGGGAGTTCCTCGCCCAGCAGAGCCGCCAGCAAATAGGCCCAAATCTGAGCATTCAGCAAAAGTTTGCCTTGCAACTCGGTCTGACCTTTACGTAGGCCGACCCAAACGTAACCGCAACCTGCGACATCCACGCGGGGCGTAATGATGATGGTGTCCAAACCCAGCCCAATGGCTTTCTGCATAACGCCTACCATTTGAGCGTTGTTCTCGTACTTCATCTGTACGAAACGCATTACGGGTTTCTCTTCAATTTTGGTTACCGTCTGAACGGTGGTGGCAAGCGAGCTTACTTTCTTCGGCTCAGTCGCAGAAATAATTAAATTATCCATTTTTTTAAAATTATTAAAATTAGTATTCGAGTTAGCGATTGTGTTTACAAGCGTTTTCATAATCGTTATCTTCTTTATTAAGTTTTGTCGCCGCCTCTTTCGGGCTGTCGGCTACTCCCTGCAACTTTGGTCGGCCGTACGCTCCGACCTGTTGCTTTTCAGGGTTAATACGGGATATTTTCCCCTTTTGTTTTCCGTTTTGAGGTAGATATTACAGGCTCTATTTGAGCCTATTATTTATCTCTGGTTTTCAACTGTTTACAGTTTGTACTTCATCGGTCGTATTTTTTCATTTTACCGCCTCTTTTGCAGGCTGTCGGCTACTCCCCGAATCTCTCGAATAACCGTACGCTTTATTCGCGGATTCTGGCTTTTGAACCTGCATAAATCCAACCTTTGCAGACTTTGAAAAAATAGAGAATAGCCCTTAAAAATAGACCTATTCATTACCTTTGCTATTGAAAATGTTATAAAATATATTGAAAAAGCATTGTAAATCTGTCGGTTATGACAAAACGGCAGATGTCATGACACTGGCAGATTTTTGGCAGAAAAAAGAAAGGGAACCGCGATAAACGGCTCCCTTAAATGGTATGGTTATATAGTCCGATCAGTCCAATAGCGGAAAATCAAAATCTTGCATGATAACCTGCCTCTGCAATGGTATCGGTCTGAATCGTGGTGTTATGGCCGAGGGTTTCAGATAGGCGGCAAGATCGGCACGGATTCGATCGGGACTATAGGCCCCATCCCACCCTTTATTATCGGAATAGCAACCCATCTGCCGTGCAAAGTCGTGAATAAATGCGCATAATTCGTTCGGCATATCGGGCTGGCTGGGTATTGCGTTTTCTTCATGGAGCATTCGGTAAATGCCGTATGCAACTGCCGAATAGATGGCATTATCCTTTTTTCGTCCCGCAGACGGTTTGCGCCATTGAATATCTTGCCGTGCTTTCTCGGCTGTCTGTACTTCGGGAAAATAGCCTGCAAGTTCCTTTTTAATCAGACGGAATAACCAGTTATCGCTGTTCGGAATAGAAATCTTTTCCTTGATCCCGTTGTTGGTGCGAATTGTGATAGCGGTCTGTTCGTTGCCTTGAAATGCCCGTGCCTCCATTTGCTCCATAAAAAGCAACAGGTGCGCCCATTCGCTTTGGTATATGTCCCAAGTATGAAACTGAATAAGGTCATTGTATTCGTTTTCGTCGATCTGCCGTTCACGGATGCAGTAGGCCACCAGCAATAGGGCTTCCTCTATTATCGGGGTAATTGTCCCGTAAGAGTTGATAAGCGACAACAAATCATGGCATTCGAGGTGTCGAAACGGCAAAACCAGATTGCAATCCTCTTTAATGCCGTACTTTACGTTATTACCCTCTCGGTGAGGTATCAGACATTTGGCATCCGAAAGTTCTTTGTTGAAATAGCCTGCCGTGATGCCGAAATATTTTTCCAGTAAGGGCAGGCAAGCGGTGAAATATTCGGTCGTTACGGGGTAAAAGGTTTGTTCTTCTTGCATAGGAGTATCTTTATAAAGACGAATTTACAAAATTTCGCATTCTGACGCAACCGACGACCGCAGAAAAAAGAAAAGGGACTACCCGATGCAAGCGGATAATCCCTTAAAGAGTAGGACCAACTTTGACCGAGGGGTTATTTTAAGACCCCTCGGAAAAGTCGGTCCGAGTTTTTGTCATAGCAAGTTTTGCATAGCCGCGTCGATTTGGCTGTTCTCGAAAGAATCCAAATAGATTTGTGTCGTGGATAAATCGGAATGACCGAGCGATTCGGAAATGATTGCAATGTTCACTCCCGACCTTTTCAGCACGGTAGCAAACGTATGCCGAGCGACATAGGTAGTCAGATGTTCGATGCCAACCCGCTGCCCGATTTTACGTAACCAACGATTCGTGTTCGTCAGCACCTTATGCGTTCGGTCATATCTCTGCTGTTCCGTCCTATGCACACGGCGGTCGAGTATCGGAAAAATATAATCTTCATCCGTCTGTCCTTGTTGCTGGTATTTGACAATGATATTCCGCATTTCTTCCGTCAGCAGAAAATTGATAGGCTTGCCCGTTTTCTTGCGAACGTATTGCACCCGTCCGTCCCGTACATTCCCGTATTTCAGCAGGGCGATGTCTGCAAAGTTAATCCCTGCTCCGAAATAGCTGAACACGAATATATCACGCGCCAATCGTTCGGAGGGATAGCCTTGTGATAAGTCGAGTGCAATAACCTTGCGCACATCCTCTTTCGTAATGGCCCGTTTCTTCGTCCGCGTATCGAATTTGCTGACTTTATAGGTATCGAACGGGTAATAGTCCCGTTTCACCAACTGCAATTCTACCGCCTTGTTGAACACGCTACGCAACGTTCGAAAGAGCTGGCTAATGGTCGTATCACCGCAACCGCTCGTCCGTAACCAATTCTCGTAACGACGCAACCACACGGCGTCAATGTCGCTGAACGGAATTTGCAACCGCTGTCCCGTGAATTTCAGCAACGATGTACGGGAGTATTTGTAAACGCCTGCATTGCCGAGTTTACCGCCGCGTTTCATGTCATCAATCAGTTTATCGTACAATTCAACCACCGTAGCGCAACGGACTTGGTTATGAAAATGGGACACGAGCGTTTCCACCGTGTATTCGCGTTGCTGGGAGGTCATTTCGACAATCAAATCGTTGTATTCCGCCGTTTTTGCGGCTATCAGCCGTTCGATTTGCTCTTTGTTGGGACAATTCCGTTTGGGCTTGCCTTTCTCGAAATCCCAAAACTTTTCGTGCAGGGAAAGGCCGAGCGAAACGTATTTGCGTTTGCGGTCTTTCGTAACTCGGAGCATTAAAGGAAATGTGCCGTCTTTGAGCGGCTTGGACTTGTAACAAACAACCTCTACGGTAGCTTTCATCGTGTAAATCTCGGTTTACACACTGGTTTACACAAACGGGCAAAAAACGTGTAAACCGACCACGGAGGTACACAAAAGAAAAACGACCTACATTGCTGTAAGTCGTTGATTTTCAGTTGTGGGAGCTGAGGGATTCGAACCCCCGACCCTCTGCTTGTAAGGCAGACGCTCTGAACCAGCTGAGCTAAGCTCCCTTAAAAATGGCTCGGGACTGCAAAGGTAATTCATTTTTAACGAACTCCAAATTTTTTCGGAAAAATTTTTCGTTCATCCGACTTCGGCGTCGACCTTTCTGAAAAGACCGCCCTTCGCCGTATTCATAAGAACCCTCGTGCAACCTTCGCGCATCTGCGCCTGAACAAGGACTTGAACCTAGGACCCCATGATTAACAGTCATGTGCTCTAACCAACTGAGCTATTCAGGCTTCGAAAACCGATCTTTCCCGGTTTCGGTGTGCAAATATACGGCAAAATTTCTTTCGTGCAAAATTATTGCCCGTTTTTTTCGCAAAAAATATACCTTTGCATCGGATAGCACATAACGAAGATCATGACAACGAAACGCTGCATCGCATTTTTAATACCGATATTCTGCACTTTGCAGGCTCATGCCCAGCAACCTCTGCGCTTCGATCCGGCCGAATGGGACTTCGGCCGGATCCGCGAAGCCGACGGCCCCGTAACGCACACGTTCACCGGGACGAACGTATCGGACAGCCCCGTCGTGATCCTGCACGTCTACTCGTCGTGCGGCTGCACGGTCCCCGAATTTTCGCGCAAGCCCATCCTGCCGCACGAACAAGCCGAAATCCGCGTAACCTACGATCCGGCGAACCGGCCGGGCGTTTTCTCCAAGGAGCTCGCCGTCTTCGATTCCGAGCGGAACAAAATCGGCACGATCCGCATCCGCGGGACGGTCGAAGAGCGCGAAAAGACCCTCGCCGAACGCTATCCGGTCGAGGCCGGACCGCTCCGCCTCACGCAGAATCTCTGCACGTTCGCCTACCTCTATCACGGCCGACCGGCCGAAGCGACCGTCGGCGTCGCCAACCCCACCGGCCGGGCCGTGCGGCTGGAGCTCGTGCCGGACCGGTGCAGCGGCTTCCTCACGGCGGAGCAGCCCCGCACCCTCGCAGCCGGCGCATGCGCCGAGATCGTCCTGCGATACGACCTGCCGGAGCGTTCGACGCACTACGGCACGGTGGAGGACGTGCTGACGCTGCGGATCGACGGACGCGACGCCCCCGTACGGCTCATGGCGCACGGCATCGCCGTGGACAATCCCGAGCTTTCGAACGAAATTTACGCCCCGAAGGCCGAAATTGACAAATATATGCTTAAATTTGGTGTCCTCAAACGCGGGGCCGGACTGCAAAAGAGAGCCTTCAGGCTCACCAACACAGGTCTCGGAGCTCTGACGGTCAAGGCCGTAGAGACCGAGGGCGGCGTGGGCTGCACGCTTCGCACGGGGCGACGGATCGAAGCCGGCAAGTCGGTTACGGCCTATGCGACGGTCGATCCCTCCGAACAGGAGCACGGACTGGTCTCGGGACGCATCACGGTCATCACGGACGATCCGGCGCGCCCGATGCGGCGGCTGCGGATCACGGCGGTCGTGGAAGAGTGAACGGACGGGATGGCCCGACGCAGCAAGAGGGGGGGGGAGCAGACGGACTCCGGAGAACGAGCCCGGCAAGAGGATGAGCAGAGAACGGAAGAAGAAACACACATATATATAATAATACGGAATGTTTGAAATTCTCGAAAAAAGGTATCTGGCAGAGGGTATCTGCCTGATGCGAATCCATGCACCGCGCATCGCCAAGTCGGCGCTTCCCGGGCAATTCGTGATCGTCCGTTCGGACGAATACGGCGAGCGGGTGCCGCTCACGATCTCGGACTACGACGCCGAAGCGGGCAGCGTAACGATCGTAACCCAGACCATCGGGGTCTCCACGCGCAAGATCTGCGCGCTCGAAGCCGGCCAATGCTTCGCCGATTTCGCGGGGCCGCTCGGGCACCCCTCCGAATTCGTGCACGAACCTCTCGACGAACTGCGCAAAAAACACTTTCTCTTCGTCGCCGGCGGCGTAGGCACGGCCCCGGTCTACCCGCAGGTCAAATGGCTGCACGCACACGGCGTGAAGGCCGATGTCGTCATCGGCGCCAAGACCCGGTCGATGCTCATCTACACCGACGCCATGCGTGCCGTGGCCGATACGCTCTACATCGCCACGGACGACGGCAGCGAGGGCTTCCACGGCATGGTTACGGGTCTGATCCAAGAGCTGATCGAGAAAGAGGGCAGGAAATACGACGTCTGCGTAGCCATCGGTCCGATGGTCATGATGAAGTTCGTCGCGCGCACGACGGCGGCCTATCCGCTGAAGACCATCGTGTCGCTCAATGCGCTGATGGTCGACGGCACGGGCATGTGCGGCGCCTGCCGCGTTACGGTGGGCGGCAAGACCCGCTTCACCTGCGTCGACGGCCCCGAGTTCGACGCCCACGAAGTCGACTTCGACGAGGCGATGCGCCGCCAAGGCATGTACCGCACGCAGGAGCAGCGTGCCGCGGCCATCGCCGCCGAGCGCGCCGAAGGGCACGTATGCAGAATCGGACTGGACAAATAGTGCGGTCCGGCCCATCCGACTAACCTGAAAAACAGACCAATAAAACAATGGCAAACAAAATACCGCGCGTTCCCGTGCGCGAACAGGATCCCAAAGTCCGTGCGACCAACTTCGAGGAGGTCTGCTACGGCTACAATCAGGAGGAGGCGATGCTCGAAGCCTCGCGCTGCCTCCACTGCAAGAATCCCCGTTGCGTGGCGGCCTGCCCCGTGAACATCCGCATTCCCGACTTCATCCACGAGGTCGGCCGGGGCGACTTCCGCAAGGCGGCCGAAATCATCGGCGAGGACAGCTCGCTGCCCTCGATCTGCGGCCGCGTCTGCCCGCAGGAGAGCCAGTGCGAAGGTTCGTGCGTGCTGGGCATCAAGGGCGAGCCGGTGGCGATCGGCAAGATCGAACGTTTCGTGGGCGACTGGAAACTCCAAAACGGAGGTACGGCACCGGCCGTCGCACCCCGCAACGGCCATAAGGTGGCCGTGATCGGCAGCGGCCCGAGCGGTCTGGCCTGCGCCAGCGACTTGGCGAAGATGGGCTACGAAGTGAAGATTTTCGAAGCGCTGCACAAGGTCGGCGGCGTGCTGGTCTACGGCATTCCCGAGTTCCGTCTGCCGAAGGAGCGCATCGTCGCCCGCGAAATCGAGCAGGTGAAGGCGCTGGGCGTGGAGATCGAGACCGACGTGATCGTCGGCCGGACCGTAACGATCGACGACCTGATGGACAAGGAGGGCTACGACGCCGTCTTCATCGGTTCGGGCGCCGGGCTGCCCCGCTTCATGGGTATCCCGGGCGAGAACCTCAACGGCGTGGTCTCGGCCAACGAGTTCCTCACGCGCGCCAACCTCATGCACGCCTACGATGCACAGTACGACACGCCGATCTACGTCGGGCGGAAAGTCGTCGTCGTGGGCGGCGGCAACGTGGCGATGGACGCCGTGCGCACGGCCAAGCGCCTCGGCGCCGAGGCCGTGATCGTCTACCGCCGCAGCGAGAAGGAGCTGCCGGCCCGCGTCGAGGAGGTGCACCACGCCAAGCAGGAGGGCATCGAGTTCCGGATGCTGACCAACCCCGCCGAGATACTCGGCGACGAGAAGGGCTGGGTGCGCGGTCTGCGCTGCGTGGAGATGGAGCTGGGCGAGCCCGACGAGAGCGGACGCCGCTCGCCCGTCGAGAAGCCGGGTTCGGATTTCGAAATTCCCTGCGACGTGGTGGTCATGGCACTGGGCACCTCGCCCAACCCGCTGTTGGCCGCGACGACCGCCGGGCTCGAAACCAACCGCCGCGGCTGCGTGATCGCCGACGGGAACGGCGCGACGAGCCGCCGCGGGGTTTTCGCCGGCGGCGATGCCGTAACGGGTGCCGCGACGGTGATCCTCGCCATGGGCGCCGGACGCAAGGCCGCGCGCGCGATCGACGAATATGTGAAATCCAAATAATCTTCGGGCCCGCTGCCGCCGCTGCGGGGTCCGGCGGAGCTGGTGCTCCGCAGCAGCAGTCGACCGGCAGGCGCAGACCGCGGATCGGCACGGACGGACGATTCGACAATCGGATGCGGCGGCGCAAAGATCGTACGACGCACATACCGTCGCATCCCCGACAATTAAAAAAAGATGAAAAACATCCGAATTCCGGCGTTCGCAGCCGCCGCCTGCGTTCTTGTTGCGTGCGGCAGCGAGCCGAAGCAGTACACCGGCGTCATCGAAGAGGCTTCGATGAACACCGTCGCCGTGAAGAGCCTCACCGAAGAGCGGACGATCGTCTTCTCGACCGCCGATGCGGACATGAGCGACGCCAACGGGCTGTTGATCGGCAACATAGCTACCGTATACTACAAAGGCGAACTCCGCGGGACCACTCCTGCGACGAAGGTCTCGACCGATCCCGCCTATGCAAAAGCCGTGGGCGAATGGACGATGCCCGACCCGCTCGCGCCCGACAGCCTCGAAATGGGCATCCGGCTTTCGGTCGAAGGTGAGGCCGAGTCGATCCGCATGGCCACGCTCCGCTACACGGCATGGGAACTTCAGGGCGAAACGGACCGGATCGTGCTCACGGGCGAAAGCGAAGGTTCGGGCGGAACGATGCGGTTCACGCAGACGGCCGTACTCGGCACGAATGCCGAAGGCCGCGAGACCCTTTCGATCGAAGGTACGGAGATCGTGCTGACGAAACGGACGCAACAGGGCGTGCCGCACCCGTATTCCGCCGCAGGAAGCGCAGTGTCATGACATGCGACCGAACGAGGCTGGCCGACGAATCGTCGGCCAGCCTCGTTCGGTTCGTGCGGCTTATGCGAGCACATTCCGAATCCGCAATTCTCGGCGAGCCGGGAGGGGGCCTTTTCATATCCACGGCCATACGGCCCCATTCTCAGGAATACGGACCACGAGCGATTAAAACCGCGGACCGGCCGGCTCCTGCGATTCCGAAGATTTCGGCTCCCGACCGCCGCGGCACGGAGCACCCGACCGACGGCCCGCAACCCTTTATCGCACATCCCTCAGGCTCCGAACCCGGGACCGACATCTGCCGATGCCGAACGGCTCCGGCCGCAATCCGCGCCGGGAGCATGTTCCGGTCCGCATGCCGACCGCCGGAACGGAGCGCCTAATCTTCGGAAAGCTCCCGCCGGTTTTCCCGGATCAACCCGGCGACCGTCTCTTCGAGACGGGCGAATTTTGCATCGTCATAGCCCTGTTCGACCATCCGTACCGTGCCGCCGGCATCGGCCACGAAGAGTTTCGGGAACCCGTTGTCGGCGAATCGCCCGAAGACCTCGCCCGAGGCATCGTAGCAGAGCGGAAAGGTCGCGCCCGCGAGTTCCACGAACCGCGCGGCGCTCTCGGCCGTCTCGCCCGAGCCGATGGCTATGAAGGCGAATTCATCGGGAGAGTAGCGGTCCACGATCTCCGGACCGACGCGGCCCAACTCCTTCAGGCAGGGAGCGCAACTACCGATCCAGAAACTAACGACGACCGTCTTGCCGCGCAGGTCTGCGCTTCGGATCGTCTTGCCGTTCTGGTCCCGGACGGTAAAGGCGGGCAACTCGTCGCCCTCGATGCAATACCAGTTCGTAACCGTTACTCCCACAGGCTTTCCGCCGATCCGGACCGTATCCCGCTGCACACGGCGCTGGGCGAAGAGCGGCGCCGCCAATGCCGCGGACAAAACGAACAACAACAACTTTTTCATATTTTTCATACCTCCAATCCTCCGCATCGCGACGCCCGGTCTCCTCACTTTCCGCCGCTTCCGGCGAGCATCCGCGCCACGCGGTCGGCGATCATCCGGGGCGTAACGGCATGGATGCAGCGGTAGTCGCCGTAACGGCACTCCTTCTTGCCGTAGACCGAACAGGGGCGGCATGGCATGTCGGCCTGCAACACCCCCGCGGGGTCGATGCCGTAGCCGATATAGCCGAGCGAAGGGTGCGTCGCCCCCCAGACCGACACCACGGGCGTCGCCACAAGCGACGCCAAGTGCATGACGAGCGAATCCATCGACACCACGCAGTCCTCATGAGCGATGAGCGCCATTTCGCCGTCGAGCCCGACGCGCCCGTATACTCCCGCGGCATTCGGATAAAGCGCCTCCATCTCCTGCGCGAAAGCCTGCTCGCGGCCGCCGCCACCGTGGATGAACACCCGGTCGTACCGCTCGCACAGCAAGCGGACCGCCTCGCGGCTCAGCTCTTCGGGATAGGTCTTCCCCGTCTGGGCCGAAAAAGGCGCGAAACCGATCCACACACCCCGCTTCTCCCCCATCGGATTCGCCCGTTCGCGCCGGACGGCCGGGGCCGGATCCGCGAATTCGAACCCCAGCCGGCGGAACGTGTCGCAATAGCGGACGACGGTGTGCTTGAGCGGCACGGCACAGGTGTTGCCGCTCTTCAGGCGCATCCACTTCTCCAGATGGGCCTTGTCGATGTGGGCCGTCTTCACGCCGTGCATCCGCATCGCCAGCCGGAAGCTCTTCGTCCGCCACACGTCGTGCACGTCCGCCACACCGTCCACGCCCATGCCGCGGACCCGTTTGGCCAATGCGAACATGCTGCGCATGGTGTGGTGTTCGTCGCGCGTGTCGATGTCGAGAAAATCCACGTCCAGCCCCTCGAAAAAGGGGCGGAACAGAGGCAGAGTCGCCACCGTAACCTTCAGGTCCGAATAGGCCGACATCAGCGCGCGCAGGGCGTGCGGCAACATCGCCACATCGCCCATGGCCGACGTGCGGATGACCAGAAGATGACGGGGCAGCGCTCTACTTCGACTTGGCATACAGCACGGGGTTGAGCGAAGGATCGTTGTACATCTTCATCTGCTTGTAGGTTTTCATGTACTTGCGTCCCGCTTCGATATCCTCCAGCAGCTCTTCGATGGCCGTCGAAAGATCCATCCGCTGCGCGTTCAGCACGTCGAGCTTGCGGCGGCAGGCGCCGAGATGCTCCTCGCCGACGTCCGTGCGTTCGGTCTCGCGGGCCATGTGGTAGATCTTCAGCGCCAGAATCGAGAGACGGTCGATCGCCCAAGCGGGTGTCTCGGTGTTGATCCGAGCATCGGGGCGCGCCTCCACCTCCTTATACTTGTCGAGCAGCCACGAGTCGATGTACTCCACCATATCCGTCCGCTCCTGATTCGACTTGTCGATGCGGCGTTTGATCTTCAACGCCTCCGCAGGGTCGATCGCCGGATCGCGGATGATGTCTTCCAGATGCCACTGCACCGTGTCGATCCAGTTCTTCAGATAGAGCAGGTATTCGACGGACCCCTCCGCATAGGGGTTGGCGATCGGACGGTCCACGTCGTCGTAGCGGTGATAGTCGGCAATGGCCCTGTCGAAAATCTCGTTTGCGTTCTCGGTAAACATAGCGTTGCGTTTAATATTGTAATTTTCCGCAGAAAATTATACCTTTGTTCCATAAAGACCAAACAAAGTTAATGAATATTTACAAAAAAGCAATATCCGCCCTCTTTTTGTTCGCAACTTTGCCCCTCGTCTCCGCGGCCCAGCTCCGCATCACCAAGGAGGAGTATATCGACCGCTACAAGGCGATCGCCGTAGCGCAGATGGAACGCTACGGCATTCCGGCGAGCATCACCATGGCACAAGGCTTGCTCGAATCGGACGCCGGCAACAGTTGGCTCTCGCGCGAATCGAACAACCACTTCGGCATCAAGTGCAAGACGAACTGGACCGGCCGGAAGATCTATTACGACGACGACGCCAAGGGCGAATGTTTCCGCTGCTACCCGTCGGTCGAGGCTTCGTACCACGACCATGCCGAGTTTCTCGACTCGCAGCCCCGCTACGACTCGCTGTTCGCCTACTCGTCCACCGACTACAAGAGCTGGGCGCGCGGCCTCAAGGCCGCCGGCTACGCCACGGCCCCGGACTATGCGCAGCGACTCATCCGCATCATCGAGGAGAACCAGCTCTACCTGCTCGACCGCGAGGACGGCATGAAACGCTACGACGAAGCCCGCAGCCTCACGAGCACCGACCCGCTCGACTGGCTGCCCGACCAGAGCACCGTGGAGCGCGCGGCCGCCGCCGATTCGGGCATCGACCCCGACCAGTACCGCGTAACGATCAATGCCCACAACGGCTACAACGTCTACATGACCAACGGCGTGCACTACGTGCTGGCCAAGGAGAACGATACGTTCGAAAACATCGGGCGACGCTTCCGCCTCTCGGCCCGCAACCTGCGCCGCTTCAACGACCTCAGGGGCAAGGCGCAGCCCGTAACGGGCGAAGTGGTCTACATCGAGCGCAAGAAGAAACGCTGGGAAGGGAACGCACTGGTCCACACGGCCCGCGAAGGCGAGACGGCCTACGCCGTCGGCCAGTCCTACGGCATCCGCACCCGCTCGATCGAGCGGCTCAACCGGCTCAGACCCGGAGAGGTGATCGAAAAGGGCCGGCAAGTCAGAATCCGCTGAAAACAAAACCTACGATAATCTTTTATGGAACCAACCTCCCCGAGGAGCCGAATCCTCGACGCGATCGTCCGCAAGTCCACGCTCAAGCAGCGCGTTTTCGACAACACGTTCGCGGCTTTCAACGAACTGAAGGAGACCCTGCTGGAGATGGCGTCGGAGATGGACGACGAGCTGGACGGCAAACTCGACCGCCGCGTACGGCTCGAATACCGCGACCGGGGCAAGTTCGAAGCGCAGATGCAGATCGCCGACGATCTTCTGATCTTCCAGATGCACACCGACGTCTTCGAATTCCCGGAGGACCACGCCGTCCGGCGAACCCCCTACGTCGAAGCCGATCCGGACAACTCCTACTGCGGCATCGTCAACATCTACAATTTCCTTTCGGACTCGTTCAAGTTCAACCGCAATGCCGACGAAGGCTACCTCATCGGACGCATCTTCATCAACCGCGAACGGCGCTATTTCGTCGAAGGCAAAGGCCAGACGGGCGTCAAGGCCGCCTCGTTCGGCACGGCCGAAATCGGGCGCGAAGCGCTCAAAGGCATTCTCGAAGCGGCCATCGCCTTCGCACTGGGCTTCGATCTTTTGGTACCTTCGTACGAAGACGGCAAACGTGTTACGGTAGACCAGTTCAACACCAAACTCGATAACTCGAAGTTCGTAACGGGCAAACGCTTGGGATACGAATTCGACACCGAAGACATCTGACCCATGAAAAAACTGCTGACCCTCGCGGCGCTGGCCCTCGCGGCCGCGGCCGCACATGCCCAGAGCTACGACGAGATCGTGCGTCTGCGCTCGATGAACGAGACCGTGCGGGGCATCCGCTCGATGGCCGACGGCGTACACTACACCGTCTTGGAAGACAACACGATCCGCAAATACGCCTATGCCGAAGCATGTGCGGGCGAGACGCTGCTGCCCGAGACGCCCGACAGCTTCGCGATCGCCGACTACCAGCTCTCGCCCGACGAACGGACCATTCTCGTCGCCTCGGGCAGCGAGCCGATCTACCGCCACTCCTACACCACGCGCTACTACCTTTCCGACGCACGGGGACTTCGCCCCATCATGCTCGGGATCGACTCCACGCGCGACGCATCGTTCTCGCCCGACGGCCGTCGGATCGCCTTTTCGAGCCGCAACGACCTGTGGCTCTACGACATCGAAACCGAGAGCGTGCGCCGAATCACGCAGGACGGCGCTTGGAACCGCATCATCAACGGCACGACCGATTGGGTCTACGAGGAGGAGTTCGGCTTCACCAAAGCCTACGCCTTCTCGCCCGACAGCCGCCGGATCGCCTACCTGCGTTTCGACGAGAGCGAGGTCCCCGTCTTCGAAATGATGCGTTTCGACGGCAAACTCTACAACGAAGCCTACACCTTCAAATACCCCAAGGCCGGCGAACGGAACTCCACGGTGGAGCTTTGGCTCTTCGACATCGACACCGGCGCCCGCACGCGCATCGACACCGGCGCCGAGACCGATCAGTACATCCCCCATTTGGGCTGGACCCCCGACGGGCGGCTTTACTTCTACCGCGTCAACCGCCTCCAAAACCGGTTCGAGGTGGTGCTGTGCGACGCCGACGGATCGCAGCGCACGATCTACGAAGAACGCTCTCCCCGTTACGTGGAGCGCGTACACGCCTCGACCGTAACGTTCCTCGACGAGGACCGCTTCGTCGTCATGGAGGAGACCTCGGCCGGGCGCATGCACCTCTATTTGTACAGCATCGGCGAGGGTCTGCTCCACCCCATCACCCGAGGCGATTGGGAGGTTACGGGAATCGCCGGCCTGACGGACAAACGCATCTACTACCTCTCGACCGAGGCATCGCCCCTGCGCCGCGACCTCTACAGCATCACGCTCGACGGACGCAAGAAACGGCGCCTCACGGGCGGCGACGGCTACTACACGATCGCCCCAAGCCGCGGCATGAAATACTACATTTCGACCTTCTCCAATGCCTCGACCCCCAACCGCGTCGAGATCCGCACGGGCGAGGGCAAGCTGGTCCGCACGCTCCGCACGAGCGAGGCGCTGCGCAGCGAACTGGCAGCCTCGGAGCGCCCCGTCAAGGAGTTCATCACGATTCCCACCGAACGGGGCGACACGCTGAATGCATGGATCCTGCGGCCGCGCGGATTCGATCCGTCGAAACGCTATCCGATCCTCATGACCCAGTATTCGGGTCCGGGTTCGCAGCAGGTCGCCGACCGCTGGTCGCTCGATTGGGAGGATGCCCTCGTCGACGCGGGCTATGTCGTGGTCTGCGCCGACGGACGCGGCACGGGCTTCCGCGGCGAAGCATTCAAGAAATGCACCTACGGACAGCTCGGGCGGCTCGAAGTCGAGGATCAGCTCTCCGTGGCCCGCTACCTCGCGGCGCAGCCGTGGGCCGATCCCGCACGGATCGGCATCTACGGCTGGTCCTACGGCGGTTTCATGGCGCTGGGCTGCGCGCTGAAGGGCGACGGGCTCTTCAAGATGGCGATCGCCGTGGCTCCCGTTACCTCATGGCGGTTCTACGACTCCATCTATACCGAGATTTACAACGGACTGCCGCAGGACAACCCCGCGGGGTATGACGACAACTCGCCGCTCAACTTCGCCGAGCGGCTCGACGACACGCACACGAAACTGCTTATCGTCCACGGCACGGCGGACGACAACGTACACTTCCAGAACACGATGGAGATGGCCCGCGCGCTCAACCGCTGCGGCAAGCAGTACGACATGATGGTCTATCCCGACCAGAACCACTCGATGATGCCCCACGACATGCGCAACGTGCGGCAAAAGATGGCGGAGTACACGATCGAGCACCTCTGAGGCCCTGCAACGGCGGACTCCTGCCGGAACGGAGATGCCGCATGCGGGAGAGCATCCCGCATGCGGCATCTTCGTTGCGAAGGGCGGCCGACCGGCTCAGACGAAGCTGCTTCCGGAGCCGGTTCGGAGCCGGCAATGCGGGCGCATCCGGATCGCGCAAAGCACGAACCGGATCCCGACAGGGAGCGACCGGAGCGCAGAGAGGCGGGACCGCAAGCGACGCGGAGGCGGCCGCGAACGAAGCCGCGAGGAGCGATGACGACGGATTCCGTGCGAAAGGAAGCGTCCGACAAGTCTTTACACCCTCTGAGGATTCGAGTTCGGAAATACCCCCGGATAGCAGCAGGCACAAAAAAGGGCCGACTAAACCTGTTAGACAGCCCATCAGACAGCCCCGATCCATATCCGGACGAATCGTTCGCGGCTTGCGGCGCCCGATCACGCAAACGCACGAGGGGCTTCCGAGGAGTTTTCACCCATCCGGGAATCGTCCTTTCGGGGAAAGGTCTCGGACAGCGGCACGAAAAAAAGAGAGGCTGTCTAACAAGTTTTTTTAACGCTCAGAGAATCGCGTATTCGGAAAAGTTCCCGAATAGCGGTACGAAAAAAAGGGGGGGGGCTAACACGTGTCAGACAGCCCCTCCTTCGTCCTTATCTCTTTTCGTAGCGTTCGCCGACCGTCTTCCAGTCGATTACATTCCACAGGGCGGCGATCGCGTCGGCGCGACGGTTGCGGTAGTCGATGTAATAGGCATGTTCCCACACGTCGAAGCACATGAGAGGTTTCATCCCGTAGCGAAGCGGGTTGCCGGCATTCTGCTCACTCATGACGGCCAGCCGGCCGGCCTTGTCCTCGACCAGCCAAACCCAGCCCGAGCCGAAGAGCGCCGTACCGGCTTTACTCATCTCAGCCTTGAAGTTCTCGAACGATCCGAAGTACTTGTCGACGGCCTCGGCGAGCTTGCCGGTGGGAACGCTCTGCGGGGCGGGCGAAAGGGTGTCGAAGAAAAATTCGTGGTTCCACGCCTGTGCGGCGTTATTGAACAGCGCACCGTCCGACGAAACGACGATGTCTTCGAGCGGCTGCTGCGCAAAGGGCGTATCGAGGGCGAGCTCGTTGAGCTTCGCCACATAGCCCGTATAGTGTTTGTCGTGGTGGTAACGCATCGTCTCCTCGGAAATGTGGGGCGCCAGCGCATCGTAGGCGTATGGCAGGTCGCGGGTTACGAACCGCGCTTCGGTTGCCGTGTCGGTTGTCATAGCGGTAATGAAGATTAAAAGTGATACGATTGACGGTTGCATAGGCCGCAAAAACTATTCCGCAACCGGTTCGAACGCCCATTTTCCCTCGCCGCACACGGGACAGATCCACCCGTCGGGCAGATCGTCGAACGAGGTTTCGGGAGCGATTCCGTTCTCGGGATCGCCCGGCCCGGGATCGTAGATGTAGTCGCAGACAATGCAGCGGTATTTTTTCATAGGACCGGTTCGTTTTTGCGATCATGCTAACAAATATAATACCTTTATTTGTATTTATCCGGAAATTTTTTGTAATTTTGGGCAAAATGCTTACGAACTATAATCTCTAAAACCTTTTTACAACTATGGAATTGCCGTACGCAGAACCCTACAAAATCAAAATGACGGAACCCATCCGCCCCTCGACCCGCGCCGAACGCGAACAGTGGATCCGCGAAGCCAAGTACAACCTCTTCAAACTGCGCAGCGAGCAGGTTACGATCGACCTGCTGACCGACTCGGGCACCGGCTCGATGAGCGACCGTCAGTGGGCCGCCATGATGACCGGCGACGAAAGCTATGCCGGTGCATCGTCCTACTTCCGCCTCAAGGAGATGGTCGGCAAGCTCTTCGACATGCCCTACTTCCTGCCCACGCACCAAGGCCGCGCCGCCGAGAACGTGCTCTTCTCGGCGATCCTCAAGGAGGGCGACATCGTCCCGGGCAACTCCCACTTCGACACCACGAAGGGCCACATCGAGTTCCGCCGCTGCCACGCCGTAGACTGCACGATCGACGCCGCGGCCGACACGCAGCTCGAAATCCCCTTCAAGGGAGAGATGGACCTCGGCAAACTGGAGAAGATCCTCAAGGAGAACCCCAAGGAGAAGATCCCGTGCGTGGTGCTGACCATCACCAACAACACGGCCGGCGGCCAGCCCGTTTCGATGCGCAACATCCGCGAGACGTCGGAACTCTGCCACCGCTACGGCGTGCCCGTCCTGTTCGACTCGGCCCGCTTCGCCGAGAACGCCTACTTCATCAAGACGCGCGAGGAGGGCTATGCCGACAAGAGCATCAAGGAGATCGTACGCGAGATTTACAGCTATGCCGACATGATGACCATTTCGGCCAAGAAGGACGGCGTGGTGAACATGGGCGGTTTCGTGGCCATGCACTCCGAGGAGCTCTACCGCAAGGTAATGCAGTACAGCATCATGTTCGAAGGTTACCTCACCTACGGCGGCATGTCGGGCCGCGACATGGACGCGCTCGCCGTGGGTCTGGACGAGAACACCGAGTTCGCACAGCTCGACGCCCGCATCCGGCAGGTGAAACTGCTGGGCGACCTGCTCGACGACTACGGCGTACCCTACCAGCGTCCTGCCGGCGGTCATGCGATCTTCATCGACGCCAAGAAGATTCTCCCCAACCTGCCGAAGGAGGAGTTCATCGCCCAGACGCTCGGCATCGAGCTCTACCTCGAAGCGGGCATCCGCGGCGTGGAGATCGGCTCGATCCTTGCCGACCGCGATCCCGAGACCCACGAGAACCGCTATCCGAAACTGGAGTTGCTGCGTCTGGCCATTCCGCGCCGGGTCTACACGGACAATCACATCCGCGTGATCGCCGCCGCCTGCCGCAACATTTACGAGCGCCGCGAGTCGATCACCTCGGGCTATAAGATCACGTTCGAGACCCCGATCCTGCGCCACTTCACCGTGGAGCTGGAGCCGGTGAAGAAATAACGGCTGCTCCGCTGCCAACGACAAGAGGCTGTCTCTGACTTGTCAGACAGCCTCTTGTCATTTGCAGCGCCCATACAAAGGGTCTTTCCCGGCAGACTACCCGCAGAGGATTAAAAACCGGTTGGGCCCTCTCTCGTTCGAACGTTACGCACGCCAAGCCCCCTCGCGAATCCAGTGAAGACGACCGCAAACACAGGGATATTCCGCCTCATATCCCCGTGCGGATGCCGCTGCATCGGCAACCCAGACCGAAAATGAGTTCTGCCGAGGGGGGGGGCGGCGAAGATTTCCGGCGGAGTTCGGCAAGGGTTTTCGGCGGGATTCGGCAGGAGTTTTCGGCAAGAGTTACGAAGAATGTTTTCCGGGGCCTCGGACACTTGGAGGGTACTCGTTAAGGTAATCCCGACAATGCGGCAAATCCGGCCGGAACCACCGCTTTACCGGCATGCGGCAGGGGTTCTGCCGAGGTATTCGCAGACGGATTGCAGGCAATTTTCAAGGGCTCTTTCGACCGGTGCCGCAATTTCGGTTCGAACACCCCGTCCGAGCAAGGCACGACATATCCCGATGCTGTCCGAACGAAATCGCAAACCGTTTGCAACCTTCGAATCAGGGAAATAGGCTGTAATCTGCTGCTCCATAATTCGTCTGCCTGCTTTTCCCGCTCCCTGCTTTCGACGTGTCCCGCCCGGCACGTCTGTCGCAAATCCGAACGAAAAACCCCGACGCACCGACTGCGACGGGGTTTTCGTTCGGAAAGCGCGCCGGACTACAAGGCGCCTATCTCATAGAGGACCTTGTTCGTCTTGCGCACGGCATCGGCCGATGCGGCGAATTTCTCGGCCTCCTCCTTCGTAAGGTCGATCTTCACGATCTTCTCGACGCCCTTGCGGCCGATCACGGCCGGCACGCCGATGCAGATGTCCGACTGCCCGTACTCGCCTTCGAGGTAACAGCAGCAGGGCACGATCTTCTTCTGATCGTGGAGAATCGACTCGACCATCATCGAAGCCGCAGCGCCCGGAGCATACCATGCCGACGTACCGATGAGTTTGGTCAGCGTAGCGCCGCCGACCATCGTATTGGCCACGGCCTCCTGCAATTTCTTTTTCGACGCGAACTGTGCGACGGGCACGCCGTTTACCGTCGCCTTCGACAGCAGCGGCAGCATCGTCGTATCGCCGTGGCCGCCGATGACCATGCCGTCCACGTTATTGATGTTCGCGCCCGTGGCTTTCGCCAGATAGCATTTGAAACGCGACGAATCGAGCGCGCCGCCCATGCCGACGATGCGGTTCTTGGGCAGCCCCGAAGCCTTCAGCGCCAGATAGGTCAACGTATCCATCGGATTGGCGACCACGATCACGATCGCACGCGGCGAATACTTGATGACATTCTCGATCACGCCCTTCATGATCTTGGCATTGGTGCCGATCAGCTCCTCGCGGGTCATGCCCGGCTTGCGGGGAATACCCGAAGTGATGACCACTACGTCCGAATTGGCCGAAGCCTTGTAGTCGTTGGTCGCACCGACGAGTTTCGTATCGAAATCCATCAGCGTCGAGCACTGGTACATATCCAGCATCTTACCCTCGGAGAGACCCTCCTTGATGTCGATGAGAACCACTTCGCTCGCCACCTCACGGCAGGCCATCACATTCGCACAGGTAGCACCCACGGCGCCTGCGCCCACAACGGTAACTTTTGACATAACAATTTGGTATTTATAGATTTCTATGTTTCGTATCCTCCGTCAACGGCCTCCTCGTCGCCTTCGAATCCCCTTCCGGACCGAAACCGTGCCTCGATCGCTGCGGGACCGCTCCAATCGCCCCGTCCGTCGGCAAAGCGACCTCAACCGATCAGCTCCTTGTACTGGTCGGCGCTGAGCAGTCCGTCCACTTCGGCCGGATTCGACAGGCGGACCTTCACGAGCCAGCCTTCGCCGTAAGCGTCCTTATTCACGACGGCGGGATCGGCATCGACGGCCGGGTTGAACTCCAGAATCTCGCCCGAGACGGGAATGAAGGCATCGCTGACGGTCTTCACGGCCTCGATCGAGCCGAAGACGTCGCCGGCGGCGAGGGTCTCGCCCACGGTCGGCACGTCCACGAAGACGATGTCGCCCAACTGGCTCTGGGCGAAATCGGTAATGCCGACATAAGCCGTGTCGCCTTCGACGCGGCACCATTCGTGATCGTTCGAATACTTCAGGTTTGCAGGTACGTTCATAATGCGTTTCTATTTTAAGTGGTAGTTTTCGGGTAAAATTCATGCAAATATAAGTGTTATTTTCGTAACAGCAAGTAATTGCGGCGTTATTTTACGACCCGGTCCTCAAAAATTCCCGCCCCGCTACCGTCCGCGGACGAACAAGGTTCGAATCGGATCGGCAGCAAGACCGCAACGCAGGCCCGGCCCGTCTCGGTCGGCCCGCCGCTTCGGTCCGAACCTGCCTCAAGTCTCCCGCGCTTCGGTCCGAATTCGTCTCTGTTCCTTCTTCGGGTCTCACCGTCGGATCGCCTCGTCGGTCCGGCCCGTTCGCCGCCTGCTGATCCGCCCCCCGGTTCGGGCCGTGCCGGACACCTTTCCGCGTGCGCGCGTCGCGCACGGCGGGGCTTCCTGTCCACGGCCTTACCGGCGGTTTTATATCATACCCCTCGAAGTTTTCCACCCCGCAGCCCGCACGAACTTGCAGAGCCGGGAAAAATCGCGTACATTGCAGGTGAAGATCGAGTGTGCACACTTAATATTTCTCGCCTGTGAATAAAAAATTGTTACTCCCGATCCTGTGTGCTGCCGCGTGGTGGCTGCCGCCGTCCTGTTCGGTCGACACCACACCCTCGGAGCCGCCCGTCCGGGACGGGGCGGGCCTCACCGCGGCCGCGGCCCGCGAATTTTACGAAACCGCCCGTCCGGTCCGCACCCGCTCGGGAGAAGCGACCGCCGGGGCGCTCACGCTCGG
>NZ_FCNT01000029.1 GCF_900021155.1 Alistipes sp. CHKCI003 | reverse complement strand
GGGGTTTTATCCCTCCTCTCCGCGATCGGATGCCGCCGGGGCGCCTCCTACCTGCCGCTGCGGGCGAAATAGGCGTAGAAATAGGGAATCGTCTCGATGCCCTTGTAGAACTGTTCGAGCCCGAAGCTCTCGTTGGGCGAGTGGATCGCATCCTCCGCGAGCCCGAAGCCCATGAGCAGCGACTTGATGCCCAGAATCGCCTCGAAGCCGCTGATGATCGGGATCGAACCTCCCGAGTAGAAGGGCAGCGGCTTGCGTCCGAAAGCGGTCTCTATGGCCTTTTCGGCCGCTTTGTAGGCCGGCATATCGGTCGGCGCCACATAGGGCATGCCGCCGTGGAGCGATTTCACCGAGACTTTCACGCTCTTGGGGGCGATGGCCCGGAAGTGCTTCTCGAAGAGTTTGCTGATCTTGCGGTAGTCCTGATTCGGGACCAGACGCATCGAGATCTTGGCCGAAGCCTTGGAGGGAATCACCGTCTTGGTGCCCTCCTCGATGTAGCCGCCCCAGATGCCGTTCACGTCGAGCGAGGGCCGTATGCCCGTGCGTTCGAGCGTCGTGAAGCCCGCTTCGCCCTCGACAGCGCCGATCGAAAGCGACTTCTTGTACTCCGAGAGGCTGAACGGCGCCTTGTTGAAAGCCCTGCGTTCGGCGGGAGTGAGCTCGCGCACATCGTCGTAGAAGCCCGG
>NZ_FCNT01000063.1 GCF_900021155.1 Alistipes sp. CHKCI003 | reverse complement strand
CCCGCCGGATCGTGGACGGCGACGTGCCCGAGAACCTGAAGTCGAAGGTGATCTACTCGCTCGACATGGGTGCGCTGATCGCCGGCGCGAAGTATCAGGGCGAGTTCGAGGAGCGTCTGAAAGCGGTCGTGCAGGAGGTTACGGCCACCGAGGGCGACATTCTGCTCTTCATCGACGAGATCCATACGCTCGTCGGCGCAGGCAAGTCGTCGGGGGCGATGGATGCCGCCAACATCCTCAAGCCGGCGCTGGCCCGCGGCGAACTGCGGACCATCGGCGCCACGACGCTCGACGAGTTCCAGAAATACTTCGAGCAGGACAAGGCGCTCGAACGCCGTTTCCAGAAGGTGATGGTCGACGAACCGACGCAGGAGGACGCCGTGTCGATCCTGCGCGGGTTGAAGGAGCGTTACGAAAACCACCATCAGGTGCGGATCAAGGACGAGGCGATCGTGGCGGCCGTCGAGCTCTCGACGCGCTACATCACGTCGCGCTTCCTGCCCGACAAGGCGATCGACCTCGTCGACGAGGCGGCCTCGCGTCTCAGGCTGGAGATGAACTCCGTGCCCGAGGAGATCGATACGCTCGACCGCCGCGTGCGGCAGCTCGAAATCGAGCGCGAAGCGATCCGCCGCGAGAACGACGGGGAGCGGCTCGCGCAGCTCGACAAGGAGATCGAGGAGCTCAGGTCGAAAGACGCCGGCATGCGTGCCAAGTGGCAGAGCCAGCGCGATCTGCTCCGGAAGATCCAGACCGAGAAGGATGCGATCGAACGCTTCAGGATCGAGGCCGATCAGGCCGAGCGTCAGGGCGACTACGGCCGCGTGGCCGAGATCCGCTACGGGCGCATTCAGGAGGCCGAGAAGCGCATCGCGGCCTTGCAGGAGGAGTTCCGCCTCACGGCGTCGGGCGACGCGATGATCAAGGAGGAGGTCGACGCCGAGGACGTCGCCGAGGTCGTCTCGCGTTGGACGGGCATTCCCGTGCAGCGGATGCTCGCCTCGGAGCGCGAGAAACTGCTGCACATGGAGGACGAGCTGCACAAGCGCGTCGTGGGGCAGGATCAGGCCATTGCGGCCATTTCCGACGCCGTGCGCCGTTCGCGCGCCGGGCTGAGCGATCCCCGCAAGCCGATCGGGTCGTTCATCTTCCTCGGCACCACGGGCGTGGGCAAGACCGAGCTGGCGAAGGCGCTCGCCGAATTTCTCTTCAACGACGATTCGATGCTGACCCGTATCGACATGAGCGAGTATCAGGAGCGCCACAGCGTCTCGCGTCTGGTGGGCGCGCCTCCGGGATACGTCGGCTACGACGAGGGCGGACAGCTCACGGAGGCCGTGCGTCGCAAACCCTACTCGGTGGTGCTGCTCGACGAGATCGAGAAGGCCCATCCCGACGTCTTCAACATCCTGTTGCAGGTGTTGGACGACGGACGGCTCACCGATAACAAGGGCCGCACGGTGGATTTCCGCAATACGATCGTCATCATGACCTCGAACATGGGGTCGCAGATCATACAGGAACATTTCGCACAGGCTTTCTCGGGCGGGAAGATCGCGCCCGAGGTGGTCGAGAAGACGCGGCAGGAGGTGATCGACCTTCTGAAACAGCAGCTCAAGCCCGAGTTCCTGAACCGGATCGACGAGATCGTGATGTTCGAGCCGCTCACGAAGCGGGACATCGAACGCATCGTGGACATCCAGCTCGGCATCGTGCGGCGGATGCTGCGCGAGAACGGCATCGAGCTCGACTGCACGCCGGCGGCCCGCGAGTGGATCGCGGCGGCGGGTTACGATCCGCTCTACGGCGCGCGTCCCGTGAAGCGGACGATTCAGCGATACATCGTCAACGACCTTTCGAAGCGGATCCTCGCGGGAGACGTGAACCGCGAAAAGCCGATCCGCATCGACGCGGACAAGGAGGGGCTGACCTTCGTGAATTGACGGCCGGCGGCACCCCGAGAGCGGGGATGCGGGCGATCGCCCTCCGCCGGGCGGCGACGGGGGAGGGGACCGGAATCGAACGGTCCCCTCTTTTTTCGTCGGTGAGTGCGGCCGTCGTTCCGCCGCCGCTCCGCTGTTTCTCTGCTGCTGTCCTGTCGTCTCCCTGCCGCCGTTCCGCTGTTTTTCCGCTGCTGTCCTGTCGTTTCCCCGCCGTGTCCCTGCTGTTTTTCCGCTGCTGTCCTGTCGTTTCCCCGCCGTGTCCCTGCTGTTTCTCTGCCGGCGTCCTGTCGTCTCCCTGTCGCCGTTCCGTTGTTTTTCCGCTGCTGTCCTGTCGTCTCCCTGTCGCCGTTCTGCTGTTTCTCCGCTGCCCTATCGTTTTACCGCCGTGTCCCTGTCGTTGCTCCGCTGTCGCCGGCCTTCGTCCGTTCCCGTTCCGTGATGTGCCCGTGATGTGTTCGGCCCGGCGTTCGGCGAACGAAGAGGTCCCGTTCGTTTTCGCCGGAGACTTTGCGGGGACTTTCGCCGGCGAAGAAGCTGGGGCGACAACCGCGCGTCGTACGGCTTGGGGATTGCACTGCTTCGGAAGAAACCGTGCGAGAGGCGAAGAGGGCATACTGCGACCTCGCATTTTTTCCGTGCCGTGAATCGGACGGTTCGGTGTCGCACCGCCTACCCGGGAGCGTGTGGCCGCAGGATTTCCCTTTTTTGCCTTTCTTGTCGCTGCCCGCACCTCTTCTGTCGGCCGACTTCCGACGGTCGGAACCCGAAGAGGGCTGGGCGCGGCCCAAACATATCCCGGTTCGGTGTCCCTGCCGGTCCGAGCGGCTTTCGGACCGGCAGGGGCCTGCAATGCCGACGATCCGATCCTGCCCGTGCGGTGGACGACACGGGCGCCGACACGTGCGGCCTCCGGGAGGGGGGGCGGCGGCGGAAGTCCGGCCGCGTGGGTTCTTACGTCGGCAGGGATCCGGCGTGGTTCGGCTTTGCGGCGCAGGGCGCAATTCGTCCGTTCCCGTTCTCGGGCTCGTCCCGAGCCTCGGCTCCTGTCCGGCCCGAACGGTCCGGAGTTCGCCGCACGCTCCGGTCTGCGGGATGATCCCGTTCCGCGGGCCGGACATCCCTGCCTGCGTCCGGTCCGGCTTCGCGCCCGCCTGCCGCGGCCCCTATCGGAGGCGGAAGTTGGCGGCCAGACCGGCTATGCGGGCCAGCAGCGGCGTCCCGCTCTCGATGGCTGCGGCGTAGAAGCGGTGGAGCATGCGGCGGGGGCGGTCGCCGTCGTAGAAGAGCCGGGCGTCGTACTCCTCGGGCGGGAGCCCTCGTTTGAGGATCCATTTTTCGATGTTGAGCCGCCCGAGAATCACGTTCTCCCGGTAACGGTCGTAGTCGGGCTGCCCTTTCAGGTAGTCCGTAACGACGCGGTTGGCCGCGACGTATTGCGCGGCGGCGCGGGCGTCGAGCCGCCGCATGTAGGAGCCGTCGCGGGCCGCGCGGTAGCCGTAGAGCGGCCGGCGCACCGCGGCGATTCCGCGGGCCGCATGCATCAGGCGCGGCACGACGGCATAGTCCTCGGCGAAATCGATGCCTTCGACCGGGTAGATGTTGTGCTGCGTGCAGAGCGACCTGCGGATCAGGAGGCCCCATGTGCGGTTGGCGATGCGGTGGCTCTGCGCGAGAAGCACCCCGAGCCATCGCTCCCGCGACCAGCGGGGCGGCAGGAAGTCGAGCCGGCGCCCTGCGGAGGCATGCGCCGGGTCCTCCGAGGCGAAGTAGCCGCCGAAAACGAGGTCTGCCTCGGGGTGCTTCTCCGCTTCGGCGAGCAGTTCGAGTGCGGCCGATGGCATCACGATGTCGTCGCTGTCCGCATGGAGCAGCCATTTGCCGCGGGCCGCCTCGATCGCCGTGCGCCGTGCGGCGGCCAGTCCGCGGTTTTCGGGGTGGTGCAGCAGGCGGGTCTGCGCCACGCGGGCCGGATATTCGGCCAGCGCTTTTCCGAGGATTTCGATGCTCGCGTCGGGCGAGGCGTCGTCCACGAAGATGAATTCGATACCTTCCCACATCGTCTGCGAGAAGAGCGAGCGGGCGCAGTCGCCGATCCATCGCTCCACGCCGTAGACGGGAACGAGGACCGAAATCAGAATGGGCGTGTCAGCGTTCATAGGCGGATTTTTCGGGTAAGACGGCTTCGAACGCCGCGGCGAGGCGGCGGCTCAGCGCGTCGAAGTCGGCGATCGAGGCGTTGTCGTTGAGGCAGATCATCCGGTGGCGGCGGGTGCGTATCTCTTCCGAGATCGCTTCGATCGTCTCGTCGCCGAGCGTCATCAGCGCGCTGTCGCCGAAGCCGCGGGGTGCGAATTCGCCGCGGCAGAGCGCGTCGTAGCGGACGAGCCAGTGCGAGAGATCGGTGAGCGAGCGGAAGGTGTTGCGGCACGAGGCATCGAGCTGCGGGCCCCATCGCTCCCACGCCCGTTCGAACGAGCGGCGCAGATAGGGCTGAGGCATGTGGGGGTCGAAGATGCCCGTGAAGAACGACCACGGTGCGAGCGTGAGGCTTTTCAGGAGGTTGCCCGCGCCGTACCGGGGCGAGAACCATTTGCCCGGGTGGCGGCGCAGAACGTCGCGCTGGCGGTATGCCGCATTGATGAGTTCGAGGTCGTTGTAGACGATATGCCCCACCGACGAAGGCCGCACGACGCTCAGACGCGCCATGTCGCACGGTACGCCGCGGCGGAAAAAATATTCGGGAGGCGTGTCCCGCAGCAGAAAGGTGTCGTCGTTGAAGAGTACGAACCGTTCGGCGAGCCCCTCGATGCGGGCGATGTTCAGTTCGATGGTGTTCGAGTTGAACGTCGGCAGATACTCCGCCGGCATGTACTCCGCGTGGTTCACCACGTGGAGTTTCGGATGGGCCGTGTCGAGCCATGCGGGCAGATGCCCCCACGTGATGAAGTGGATGCGGCGTACCCACGGCGCGAAACGCTCCACGCCGCGGAACCAGTATCGCAGCGTGCGCCAGTCGCGGTAGCGGATTTCCGAGGCGTCTTCGTTGCTTGCGTTCCTGTTCTCGTTTCCGTTTCCGCCCTCGCTCTCGTTTCCGCTTTTGCTTCTGTTCCCGCTGTCGCACCCGTTCGCGGCGCGGCGTGCGGCGGCGAATGCTTGCCTCCAGCCGGGGTCGTCGCCGTCGACCCACGGGATGACGAAGTCGGTCGGCGCTATGGTTTCACTCTTCATAATCCTGTCTTATGATGCGGGGGGTCCGCGAGGCGGAAAGCGGCCGCCGTCGTGCGGCCTGCCGAGCGCTTCCGCCCGGCGGATACCCCGGTTTCGGCTTGCCGGATCCGTTCCCGTCCGCCTGCTTCGTTGTTTTCGCTCAGGGGCGTTTTGCATCCGTCGTCCGAGCGGAACGGCCCTCCCCCGGCGGATAAGCGTCCGTTTCGGCTTCGGGAGCTGCGTCCGATCTTTTCGGCGGCTGTTTTCTCCGGATTCCCCCCCCCTGTCTTGGGATGATTACGGTTCCTGCGGATCCGTTCCACGGCGCCTTTTCCCGCCGGCTGCTTATGTTGGTCTCCGGTCTTTCCGGTCGGCCGCATGCCGTCTCGGCTGTTCCGGTGCCCGGTCCGACTTCTTCCGTCCGGCTGCGTATGGCGTCTCTCGTCCTTTCCGTCCGGCCGCGGTTCGTGCATCATCGTTTCGCGGCGCCTTTTCCCGCCGCCCGTTCGCCGTTGCCCCCCCCCGGAAACGGGTGAACGACTATTGGATCAGCAGGTTGCATCCGCGGATTTCGCTGTGGTCGATGCGCCCTTCGATCGAGAAGGATCCGTCGGACAGAAGGCGCCCTATGTCCTCGGTCTGGATAAAAGCGCACGAATAGCGGTTCGCGAGGTCCACGATGTCGATCCCGCCGCGGCCGCCTGCCGGGTGCAGATCGAACGGATCGTTGACGTCGCGCACGAAGACCCGCATCCACGGCGGCGTACGGAAGATACCGCCGCCCCGGGAGTAGGCCTGCGACGTGAGTTCGGCCATGCCGTATTCGGAGTGGATCGCCTCCGTGCCGAAGGCGTCGCACAGGATGCGGTGAAACTCCTCTTTGGGCAGCTCTTCGCGGCGGCCCTTCATGCCGCCCGTCTCCATGACGACCGTATGTTCCAGTTTCGGAGCATAGCGTTCGGCCAGCTCCCAGAGGGCGTAGCTCACGCCCAGCAGGATCTTCGGTTTGGGGTCTGCGGCCATGTCCCGGAGCAGCCGGTCGTAGTCGTGCAGATAGAACCCGCCCGAGCCGCAGTCGGCGATCAGACGGTCGGCCATGTAGACCAGCGACGATCCCTCGCGTTCGAGGTAGTTGGGCAGCAGAGCATAGAGACTCAGCCGGCGGGGCTCGCCGTAAAAGAGCCTGAAAGCCGTGCGGAACGCCTCCTCGTAGAGGGCCAGCGACCGCATCGGATGGCGCGACGGGGTCATGCCCGTGGTTGCGCTCGACGTGAAGACGATCTCGGGCCGTTCCTCGCCGCAGTAGACCTCGCGCCACTTGAAGACGCCGATAGGCAGAAACGGGATGTCGTCGACGCTCTGTACCTGCCTCGGGTCGCAGCCGATAAGACCGAGGTATTCGCGGTAGGGGGCGCACCGCTCCGATTGGAAACGGAATGTCTCCAGCGCCGCCTGTTCGAAAGTCCGGTCGTCCGCGATGCGGAACAGCATCTCTTCGCGAATCATGGTACAAAGATACGAAAAGTCGGGCGCAAAACGAATTTTATTCGTATTGCCGGGGCGGAGGATCCGGGACGAAGCCGAGGATGCGAACGAGTCGGGGGCAAAAACGAATCCCGTTCGTTCTTGTCGTGGCGGAGCGTCCGGGACGCAAACACGGCGTCGAAGGCGCGGATAAGTCGGGGGCGGAAACGAATACACGGGCCAAACCGCTCCGTGGTGGCGGCGGCTCATTTATGCAGGCATTCCGTGGGCATCGCACCGCCGGCAAACATCGGAAGCCTCTGTGAGTTGTGCTATCCGAACGGAGGCTGCGCATCCCGACTGCGGCACCCGATTCCCGACTTGCCGCATGGTGCGGGTTCCGTCAGTTTTTCGAGAAGGGGAGGGGATGTGCTCTTCAGGGGATTCGGAGGCTTATTGCCAGAGCCGTATGCCGACGGATATGCGCAAGGGCTTCGATGCGCTGTGCGTCGAAAGCCCGTCGGGGCGTGGGTCGTGATCCGCTCGGTGGTGGGGTTTGCATAGCTGCATAGGGACAATTTGTCCCCACGAAAGAGGCCGGCGTTTCGTTGCGCCTGCGCATCTTATCAAGATAGCCGTCGGGTTTACGCTGTCGGTAAGTACGGCGATAATATCAAGAATCGAAAGTACCACTTGCCCGCCTCGTCGTCCCTTTGCGTTCTTCGAACGGTTGTATCGCCCGCTTTTGGGTCATGGCTCTGTTTACTCTGATTTCCTGAACCCGATTGGCCGGGGCTTTTTGCGGGCCTCGGGAACTTTGACCGACAGGGCCGCGATGGCTTCGTAGATGTTGTCCAGCTCCCTGCGCATGTCTTCCGAAAGATCGTTCACCGCCTCGGCATTATCCTCGTCCGCCCGCTCCAGCAGAGCCAGCTTCGCCCGGATTTCGGACAGCTCGGCCGTGATGGTCGAAGTAGTCATAATGTAATTGCGCATGGCCACGAAGGCATCCATAATCCGGATGCTGATTTGTATCGCCGTCGGACTGCGTAAAACAGCTGAAAGCATGGATACTCCCTGCTCGGTGAAAGCATAAGGACGTTTACGTGTGCCGCCCCAACTTGATGTTCCATTTTGGAATATCAAAAATTCCTGTTCTGTCAGTTGAAACATGAACCGTTCCGGAAAACGTTCGATATTTCGCTTTACAGCTTTATTCAGGTTGCCGGTCGTAACGCCGTAAAGTTCGGCCAAATCGCGGTCGAGCATCACGCGCTGACCGCGGATTTCATAGATTTTGCTTTGGATCGTAGTGAGTTCTTCCATTGGGTCGGGCAAAATGAACGGTTATTTCTCTTCCTTCGGGAGTTTGAACCCGATTGGCCGGGGCTTTTTGCGGGCCTCGGGAACTTTGACCGACAGGGCCGCGATGGCTTCGTAGATGTTGTCCAGCTCCTTGCGCATGTCTTCCGAAAGATCGTTCACCGCCTCGGCATTATCCTCGTCCGCCCGCTCCAGCAGAGCCAGCTTCGCCCGGATTTCGGACAGCTCGGCCGTGATGGTCGAAGTAGTCATGATGTAGTTGCGCATTGCCACGAAAGCACGCATAATGGCGATATTCGTTTGAATAGCGGCGGCACTCTTTAATACACTGGAAAGCATGGCTACACCTTGTTCGGTAAAGGCAAACGGCATATACCTTATACCTCCTTTGTTTGAGATCACAAATTGTGATCTCAAACTGTCTTTCAAAGAGTTAAACTCGTCTGCGGTCAGTTCGAACATGAAATCCGACGGGAATCGTTCGATATTTCGGCGGACGGCCTGTTTCAAAACGCGCGTTTCCACTTGGTAAAGCGCCGCAAGGTCGAAGTCGAGCATTACGCGCTGGCCGCGGATTTCGTAGATTTTGCTCTGGATCGTAGTGAGTTCTTCCATCGGGTCGGGGCTGGCAGGTAGGGTGTTTTATTTCTCGATTTGCTGTTTGTAGTAGTCGAATTGTTTTCGGCAAACCTCTTCTACGATATTAAATAATAAATTCACTTTTGGGACAAGTGCGTCTACAACCTCCTTCGGAACAACGAATTTGTCGTTATAGCGGGCTTCGATATAGGAGCGTTCGAGCAATTCGAAATGGCGTTTTTCTTCTTCGGTATCTAATGGAAACACCTTTGCCAATTCCAATGTGTAAGCCTTGCACTTTTCAATCAAGAATTTCAGAACATGCTCTTTGTGCCCGTATAGAATAAATACCAACGGAATCGCTTTTAAAAGATGTTCAACGACCTGATGAAGATTGTATGTGCTATAAGTATATCTTTCTTTTGAATAATCTAATTGAAAATACTCATAATGGCTTACAGCCCGATTTAGTTTCCCATTATAGTATTCTTTCGCCATTTTCAGAATTTCGGAATAATTCAACTCGCGCGGTGTGGCTAACTGACATTCCCCCGAATCGTAAAGCATAACCCCTTGCGTCAAAATATCGACATAGAAATAACGGCCCTCGGAAAGCGCGTTATTGAATTTGGAAATGCTTTCATTGATAATCTGCGGATAGGTCTGAAACTTTCCTTTACACCGTAAAAAGCGGTCTTTGATGCGACTGTCCACCGTTGATTCTTTCGACCCTAACCGCCTTTGCGTAACGACCAGAATATCGTAATCGCTCATAAATTGGATTTCGCCGCCGCCGAAATCTCGCTGTATATCCAGTTCGACATAGGTGTTTCGGGCATAGCTGCCGTACAGAATAATCATTACGACATCCTTTACTTCATCGCGGATCAGTCCGACCAGTTCGCGTAAATCCCGCTGTTTGCGTTCGGGTAGAAAATCAATGGATTGCTTCATACCCACAAAATTAGCAAGATTTTTCCAAAAACACACGGCCGGATTGCGTTAGATTCGATTTTCTTCGTATATTTGCCTTACGATTCCTTAAAGGCAGTTTCGTTGAACCGGGGCAACATAGGTTGTCCGAGAACAAACTGAAAAGGCAATTACCATGCAAACTTTAAGGAATTATCATAACTCGGCATAGCCGACGGACATAATCATAAAGGGTAAACAACTCTTTATACCTCATTGCAAACTTGGGCCCCTCTTCGGAGGTTGTTTAATCTGGGTATAAATGTTGTCAGTCCTTGTTATGTCCCGCATATTTTTTGCGGGACACGACAGGGGCGCAGGACAGCTTCCAGATTAAGGTTCCCAAGACCTGCAATGAGGGGCTGACACCGCGCCCCCCTTTTTTATTTTCTGCGGGCGCATCATCCACTAACCCGAAACCGTTATGCGCCGCCATTTGCCGAATACATTACATCATACGGATTGCACCCGCCGAACGACCGCCGGCAGGCGGAATCGGTATGCGCGGGCGGCAAGTCGTATCGGCTGCGGCATTGCAAACGCTCCGGGTGCGGGACAAATGAATTCTTCACGTCGACGTTGCGTCACCGATTTATCCCTCGACGGTTCCGCACCCGTTTTTTCTATCGTATGGTTCACCCGAGGATCAATCGA
>NZ_FCNT01000065.1 GCF_900021155.1 Alistipes sp. CHKCI003 | reverse complement strand
AGACTGCGGCACGAACGGACGACTGTTCGGAAAGGCAGCGGCACAAATGGACGGCAGATCAGGACGACGACACGAGCAAACGACAGCCCGAATGGACGACAGACCAAAACGCCGGCAATACGAATAGACTGCGGCACGAACGGACGACTGTTCGGAAAGGCAGCGGCACAAATGGACGGCAGATCAGGACGACGACACGAGCAAACGACAGCCCGAATGGACGACAGACCAAAACGCCGGCAATACGAATAGGCAGCGGCGCGAATGGCCGAAAATTCAGAATTTCAAATAAAAATCACTGGTCAACGCCCGATACTCCTCCGTATACTCCTCATGCGCACCCGTCCCGATGGTCAGTTCATCCCGTTCGCAGTCCGCCGCCGAGCCGCCGGCCCCAAATGCCGAGCCCTCCTCTCCGCGGCATGCCGCGCCGCCTCCGGTCCCGCGCACCGCACCGTCCCGCCCGCAAACCGCCGCATAGCTGAAGCCGAACCCGTGCGCCGTCCTGTGCTGCACAGAGCGTTCCGACGCTTCACCGCTCGTGCGCTCCGGCCCCTCCCGTTCGTCGATCGTCCCGCCTCCGCATCCGTGCGCGAACTCCATCAGCACCCTCCGCACGCCGCGCCGGGGCGTCGAACGCACCTCCGTGCAGCGCACCATGCGCAGCGAGCGGCACTCCGCGAGAAACAACCCCGCTTCGGGCGGCGGCAGCACGAGGGCGAAACGCCCGCCGGGCGCGAGCAACCGCACCACGGCGTCGTGCAACTCGTCGAAGGGCAGTTCCGACGCATGGCGCGCCCGCGAGCGTCCCGCATCGGGCGAAGCGAGCGAATCGACGAAAAAAGGAGGATTCGACACGATCAGATCGTAACGCTCCGCCGGCTCGAAGCGCTGCACGGGACACTGCACCGTCTCCACCCTCGCACCCCACGGCGAGGCATCGGCATTCGCACGCGCCTCCGCCACCTCGCCTATGTCGAGCGCCGTGATCCGCACTCCGGACCGCTCCTGCGTCCGCTGCGCCAGCATCAGGGCGATCACCCCCGTCCCCGTGCCGATGTCGAGAATGCGGCCGACCGACGAAGACACGCGCACCCATGCCCCGAGCAGCACCCCGTCGGTGCCGACCTTCATCGGCGAGCGCTCCTGCCGGATCGTGAACTGTTTGAATCGGAACATCGGGTCGATCAATTATCGAGATAGCCGTCCATGCCCGCTCCGAAGAGCGCGAAATCGTAGCGGACGGGATCGTCCGGATCGAACGTGCGGAGCGCCGCGGTGATCTCCTCCACGGCCCGCCAGTCGTTCTGACGCCGCACGAGCAGGCCGAGCGCACGCCCCATTTCGCCCGCATGGAGATCCAGCGGCAGGTAGAGGGCCGACATCGGAATGCGCCGCCACGCACCGAAGTCCACGCCGCGCGCGTCGCGCCGCACCATCCAGCGCAGAAACATGCAGAGCCGCTTGCACGCGGCACCCCTGTCGATCGCAGAGAGGTGTTTCTCGCAGTGCGGCGCATGCTGCGCGGCGAAAAACTCGCGGCGGAAAGCCGACAGCACGGCGGGTATCGTCCCCAGCGCTTCGTAGCGGCTTTCGAAAAATGCGCCCAGACCGCCGTACAGCTCCTCCATCCGGCGCAGTGCCAGCACGAAGTCGCGCAGATCGCGGCCGTTGAACGTGCGGTGCACATACGCATCGAGCAATGCCAGTTCGCGCTCCGAGGCATGGCGCACGAAATCGGCCGGAGCATCGTCCATATACTGCATCATCCGCAGCCCGTTGCGTACGATCGCCTTGCGGTTGCCCCATGCGATCGTGGCCGCCAGAAATCCCGCGATCTCGCGGTCGTGCCGCTCCGCATAGCGGTGAGGCACCGCGATCGGATCGTGCGCGATGAACTCCTCGCGGTTGTACTTGTCGTGGAGCCGTTCGAGCAGCTCCCGCAGTTCGTCGCGTTCCATCGGTCAGCGGATGAGGCCGTCGCTCATGGTAATCCGGCGGTCGGCCATCCCGGCCAGCCGGTCGTCGTGCGTAACGATCACGATCGTCTGCCCCAGCTTCTCGCGCAGCTCGAAGAAGAGGCGGTGGATCTCCTCACGGTTCTGCGTGTCGAGGTTGCCCGACGGCTCGTCGGCCAGCAGCACGGCGGGTGCGTTGACCAGCGCCCGCGCAATGGCCACGCGCTGCTGCTCGCCGCCCGACAACTGGGCGGGCTTATGGCCGGCACGATCGGCGAGCCCCACCGTCCGCAGCAGTTCGGCAGCCCGCCGTTCGCTCCCGGCCTTGTCGCGGCGGCCGATCAGGGCCGGGATCATCACGTTCTCCAGCGCCGTGAACTCGGGCAACAAATGGTGGAACTGGAACACGAAGCCGATCCGCTCGTTGCGGAAGCGCGACAGCTCCCTGTCGCCGAGCCGTCCGACCTCGCGGCCGTCGACCTCCACACGGCCCGCGTCCGGCGCGAGCAGCGTCCCCACGATCTGCAGGAGCGTGGTCTTGCCGGCGCCGCTGGCACCGACCACCGAGACCACCTCGCCGGCCTCGACATCGAGCGAAACGCCCTTCAGCACTTCGAGCGTGCCGTATCTCTTATGAATATCAATGCATCGTATCATCATAGGCAAATCCGTATCTATCGTGCGCCGCCGCGGCATCCGCCGTCCGTGCCCCCCCGGTCGAAACGATCCGCGCCGCCGCGGCCGAGAAAGTCGGCCGGCGGAGCGGTGAAATCTCGCACAGCGGATCGGCGCTCAGCGGATCGATGCACATCGCCCGCCATGCTTCGCACGGACCGGAGGCGCCGCATCCCTCGGACGAGCCGCCGGCCGGCTGAAAAGCGCTTCCCCAGCTTCGAGCTCACGCCCGCCGTAAAGCTCCTCGCTGTCCGCGATCTACGTCCGCTCCCGGGCAGTCCAACATACTCATCGACAGGTCCTCGTCTGCTGCGAACCGATCCCGCCCGACGTTTCAAACAGCCCGATGGCTCGGGTCTGCAAAGCCGGGCTCCCGCCGTACCGGACACCGGCATGCAGCGCTCCGGCGCATCGTGCGGAATCCGGCCGCCCCCCACCGGCCGCATATCCGCACCCTCCCGCAGCCGTACCGGAGCTTCCCGCAGATACAGGCCGCCTGCGAACGGTCGCAGTCGCCGCCGCCCGTTCCCGAACGGCCCCCCACGGTTTCTGCCCGAGGGAGGGCGCGTGTCCCTCCCTTCCGGTTCCGCACCGGTTCGGCCGCCCGGGAATGCGACCGTTGCATCCGCTCCGTATTTTCCCGTCTTCGCACACGACCTCCGCCTCCACGAGCGGCACATGTCCTCACACCGGCCCGGCGCTCCCGCGTAAAGCGGGCTGCCGCACGGCTCCTTCAGGCTTCCTGCCTCCGCACGTTACGCCCGAAGGCTTCGAAGATACGCACCGTCTCGACCGCTTCGCGCGTATCGTGCACGCGCAGGATCGTCGCGCCCTGCCTGAGACACTCCCAGCCGAGGGCGACCGTACCGGCCAACGCCTCGTCGGGCGTCGTCCCGAGCAGTTTGTAGATCATCGACTTGCGCGAAACACCCGCCAGCACCGGAAAGCCCAGCGCTGCGATGCGGTGCAGGCCCCCGAGCAGTTCGTAGTTCTGGTCGAGCGTCTTGGCGAAGCCGAACCCCGGATCGAGCACGATATGCTCCTTGCGGATGCCGGCCGCCAGCATCGCCCCGATGCGCCCCTCGAAATAGGCGCAGACCTCGGCCGTTATGTCCCGTTCGTAAGCCGTAAGGCTCTGCATGGTCTGCGGATCGCCCTTCATGTGCATGGCAATATAGGGGACCCCGAGACGGGCCACGACCGGGAGCATCCGCCCGTCCAACTCGCCGGCCGAGATGTCGTTGACGATCAAAGGACCGAACTCTCCGACGGCCCGCTCGGCCACCGAGGCGCGGAACGTATCGACCGACACGGCCGTGCGGGGGGCTATGCGGCGCACGGCCCCCACCCCTTCGGCCACACGGCGCCACTCCTCCTCGGGCGGCACCACTTCGGCCCCGGAGCGCGACGAATAGCCGCCCACGTCGATGATCGAGCACCCGGCCTCCACGGCCTCGCCGATGCGGCGTTCGATCTCCGCGACACGCGGCGTGCGGCTGCCGGCATAAAAGGAGTCGGGCGTAACGTTCAGAATCGTCATCACCTGCGGCTTGCGCAGGTCGAGTTCACTTCCGGTTCGCATCCTGTCTGAATTTTCGGTCGAGGAGCATCACCGCCGGTCGGAGATCCTCCTCGAAAAGATTGACCATCGTATAGTCGGCCTTCGCCACGAGCGCGTCGTCGTCGAGCTGCGCCGCCATGCGCCGCCGCACGTCGGCCTCGGCCACTCCGTCGCGGCGGCAGGTTCGCTCGATGCGCAGACGCTCGGGAGCCATCACCGCCAGCACACGGTCGACGACGTCGTCGAAACCCGATTCGAACAGAATCGCGCTCTCCAGAATCACGTAGTCCCCCGTCTGTTGCGCGGCCCACGCCTCGAAATCCTCGCGCACGGCCGGATGCACCAAGGCATTCAGATCGGCAAGCGCCCGCGCATCGCGGAAAACCACGTCGGAGAGCGCACGGCGGTCCAGCACGCCGCCGCGAAAGATTCCGGCTCCGAAGCGGGCTTCGAGCGCCGGACGCAGCGGCCCCGACATCAGCCGTTTGGCCTCGGCGTCGGAGTCGTAGACCGCCACGCCGCGCTCGGCGAAAAGCCGGCAAACCGTGCTCTTGCCGCTGCCGATGCCGCCCGTAATGCCGATCTTCATCATGGCTCGGTCTTCTTTTCGTGCGGCATGCCGATCTCGGGCACAGCGCCGATCGAGATCACCTTGATGTCGCTGAAACGCACCGAAATGGCATTCTGCAACGACCGGGGGTCGATGACGATCAGTCCCTCGCGCCCCTCCTCCCGGGAAGGCTCGTATTTGAGCTCCGAGAGCGGGATGCGCAGCGTCTTGTTCATGTAGGCTTTGTATCCGAAAAGATTCGTCCCCACGCCCTCCACGACGCACGTTACCTTGAACTCTTCGCCGTCGACATTCAGACGGATCGTCTGTTCCGCGGTATACGTATAGCTCAGTTTGGCGATATACCAGAGGATGAACGACGCCACCAGCAACGCCAGAAAGACCGGCGAGACGTATTGCCTCAGCCAGCGGACAAAGTTTTCCATCGTATCCTTTTCCATTTTCATTCGTATCCGCAAAGGTAAAAATAAAAAGGACTGCGTCAAAGCCTGCGCAGTCCTTTTTATCCGCAACCGCCCCGCCCGGAAGTGCGGGCCGTGTTCCGGCGTCCGTTGCTACTCCTCCTTGTCCCCCTTCGCACGCTTCGCCATCAGGTCGTAGGCGACGGGCGTCGCCACGAAAATCGTCGAAGCCGTACCCACGACGACACCCACGAGCAGACCGAAGATGAAGCCGCGGATGGTCTCGCCGCCGAAGAAGAACATGGCCAGCAGCGTTACGAGCGTCGTACCCGAGGTGTTGATCGTACGCGACAAAGTCGAGTTGATGGCATTGTTCACATTCTCGCGGAGCCGGCGCTTCGGATAGAGACCGAGGTACTCGCGGATTCGGTCGAAGACGACCACCGTATCGTTGATCGAATAACCGATGATCGTGAGGATCGCCGCGATGAATGCCTGATTCACTTCGAGGTTGAACGGCACCAGCCCGTAGAGGAGCGAGAAGAGTCCGATCACGAACAGGGCGTTGAAGGCCAGAGCGAGCGTCGCGCCCGAAGCCCACTGCCAGCGCTTGAAGCGGAAGGCGATGTACAGACCGATGGCGATCAGCGAGAAGAAGACCGACCAGATGGCGTTCCACGTCATGTCCGAAGCGATCGAGGGGCCGATCTTGTCGGCGGTGAGGATACCGTTCGCATCGGTCTGCGTGTTGCGGAAGCCGTCGAACGAAATATCATAGGTATAAAGCGGCTTGAGGGCCTTGTAGAGGATCTCCTCCACCTCGCCCGTCGCCTCGTCCGACGTGTCGTCGTACTTGTATTGGGTTACGATGCGCATCTGGTTCTCGTTGCCGTATTGTTTCACCTCGAAGCTGACGGACGAGGCATCGGCATCGGCGAGCTGGCCGAAGGCCGCGGACAGGTTGCTGCGCACCTCCTCGGCCGAAACCGGCTGGTCGAAGCGGACCACATAGGCGCGGCCGCCGGTAAATTCGGCGCCGAGGTTCAGACCGCGGGCGAAGAACGACACGCAGGCCACGAGGATCACGGCGCCGCACACCCAGTAGGAGATCTTGCGCAGGCCGATGAAATCGACATGCGTATTCGAAAGGAAATTCTCCGACCATTTGCGCGAGAAGGAGATGCGGCCCCATTTGCCCGCGATCCATTCGATCAGCAGGCGGGTGATGAAGATCGCGCAGAAGAACGAAGTGATGATACCGATGATGAGCGTCGTGGCGAAGCCCTGCACGGGACCGTTGCCGAAGACGAAGAGCACGATGCCCGTGATGATCGTGGTGAGGTTGCCGTCGATGATCGCGGAGTAGGCTTTCGAGAAACCGTCCTTGATGGCGAGCATGAGTCCCTTGCCGCCGCGCAGCTCCTCCTTGATGCGTTCGTAGATGATGACGTTGGCATCGACGGCCATACCCATCGTGAGGACGATACCCGCGATACCGGGCAGCGTCAGCACGGCACCGAACGAGACGAGCACGCCCATCAGCAGGAAGACGTTGCACAGCAGGGCTATATCGGACATCCACCCGGCCGTCTTGTAGAACAGGCCCATGTAGAGGAGCACGAGGATGAAGGCGAAGACGAACGACATCAGACCCGCATTGATCGACTCCTGTCCGAGCGAGGGTCCGACCACCGTATCCTGAATGATGCGGGCCGGTGCAGGCACCTTGCCCGATTTGAGGACATTGGCGAGGTCTTTCGCCTCCTGAATGGTGAAGCCGCCCGTGATGGACGAAGTGCCCTTGTCGATCTTGGTGTTGACGCGGGGTGCGGAGTAGACGTAACCGTCGAGCACGATGGCGATGCACTTGCCGATGTTCTCGCCCGTCATGCGGGCCCACTCCTGCGTACCTTCGCCGTTCATGGTCATCGAGACTTCGGCTTCGGCGCCGCGCTGCGCATAGGTCTCGACGGCATCGACCACGACGCTGCCGTCCAGCGGCGCCTTGCCGTCGGGCGTGGTTACGCGGATGGCGTAGAGGTAGTAGCGCCCGTCGATGTTGTCGTCGCCCTTCACGCCCCACTTGAACACGACGTCGGCCGGAAGCAGATCGCGCACGGCGGGTTGCGCCAGATAGGCTTCGACGGTCGCCATGTCGGCCTTGTAGGCGGCACCCACGGCGGCACCGCCCGCATAATCGGGATCGAGCACCGCGAAGAGCGGATTCTGCTCGCGGGTATAGCGCGAAGCGGCGGCCTGCTGCGTATCGGCGGCAGCGGCGGTCTTGCCCACTTCGGCCAACAGACCGGTCGAAGTGCTGTCGGGCTCTTCCGCGGCCGTCTCTTCCGCCGCGGTCTCGGCGGCGAGGTGTTCGTCGCGGATCAACTTGTCGGCGCTTGCCAGACGCGGCAGCATCTCGCCGGCGTCGTAGGTGAGCCAGAACTCCAGCGAAGCGGTGCCCTGCAACAGGTCGCGCACGCGCTGCGGCTCCTTCACGCCCGGCAGCTCCACGAGGATGCGGTGCGAGTTGGGCAGACGCATGATGTTGGGCTGCGTTACGCCGAAATGGTCGATGCGGCTGCGGAGCACGTTGAACGATGCGGCGATCGCGGCTTCGGTCTCCCTTTTGAGGATGCGGGCCACCTCCGCGTCGGAAGTTTCGAGGGTGATGTCCTTGCGGTCGGGGCTGACGAAGACCGAAGCGAGCGAGGTGCCGTCCGAATGCTCCCTGAACGAACGCACGAAATCGTCGATGTAGTCTTTCGACGTTCCCTGCTTCTGCGCTTCGTTGGCTTCGGCGATGGCCGCCGCGAAGGCCGGATCGTGCTGGCTGTCGCCGGCCAGCGCCTTGATTACGTCCTCCACCTGCACTTCGAGCATGACGTTCATGCCGCCCTTGAGGTCGAGGCCGAGGTTGAGCTCCTTCTCCTTGCAGACTTTGTAGGTGAACTTCGTGAAACCGAGGTTGTACACGGGCAGGTTCTGCACGGAGTCGAGATAGTGCTGCTCGGCTTCGGCCTGCTGCTCGGGACTGAATTGTGCGGCATACCTCGCCGCGGCCTTCTCTACGCTCCGCGTCTTGAACGTGAAGGAGAGCTGATAAATACACGCGACGGCCAGAAGCACAGCGAGTAATTTAATGGCACCTTTACTTTGCATTTGAGTTAAATAATTTGTTATTACGTTTGTTTAATTATCGTTCGGTCTTAGCATTACGCACAATAGCACGCAAAGATAGAAAAAATATCCGCAACGCGCAACGCACTCCGCACAAATCTGCGCTCCGCACCTCGAAAAGTCCGCTTTTTCGCAGTCGTCTGCCCGCCCCGGCAATCCCCGGACGGAACCGGGGCTGCGCCCGGCCCGGCGAAAACGCCGGACCCATGCCGGCGCGCCCCCCTGCGGTCGGCGGCGCTTCCGATCCGTTCGGGCCTCAGCCACCGGCAGCAGGGGCTTGCCCGTTCAGGCCCCGTTCCGCAGGCCGCGGCCGCCGTCCGCCATCCCGAAGACACGGGAAATGCCTTGCGGTTCGGCGCCGGCGATCCGGTCTCCGTCGGTTCGATGGCGGAGCACCGATGCCGCCTCGGGCCGGGTGTTCGCGGGCATCCGGCGCCGGCGGCAGACAGACACGAAGCCTTTCGGGCTGGGTGCCGTCCGCCGCATGGGGGCGGCGCCGAACGGCCGGCATTGCCGGGGCCGCACCGACGATACGCCGCAGCGGCCGCCGTCCGGAATCGCTCCGGCAATATCCGAAAACCCGGCAGGAACCCGGCAGAAATCCGACAGGTCCCCGGCAGGCTCCTCTCAAAAGGCCCGGCAGAAGCCCGGCAAGCATCCGGCAAAAACACGACGAGACACCAACAGAATCCCGGCAAGAATGCGGCAGAGGAGCGGCAACCTCCGTCCCGACCGCAACCGAGACGAGCGGCGCAAAAGCGCGGCCGGCAACCGGACGCCCTCCCGAGCCCCCGGAGCCCGGTCGGGACGAAGCTCCGCGAGACACCGCCCGAACAGCGGCGCGCCCGAACGATCCGGCAAACCGGCGGCAGGGGCCGCTCGAAGCCCTACCGGGAAAACCGGCCCGCCACACGAAACGATCCCGAATCCGGATCGCAAAATCGCCTCGGCAAACCGATAATCGCATAAAAACAGTACCTTTGCACGCTATGACTGCCCACGGAAACATCCGCTACCATCTTGCCGCGCTCTTCACCGTCGCGGTGTGGGGCACGACGTTCGTTGCAACCAAAGTATTGATAGTCAACGGACTGACACCTTCCGAAATTTTCTTCCTGCGTTTCGCTCTGGCCTATGCGGCCATCCGGCTCGTCGCTCCGCGCCGTCTCGGTGCCGCGTCGTGGCGCGACGAAGCGTGGCTGGCCGCCGCCGGCATCTCGGGCGGTTCGCTCTACTTCCTCACCGAGAACGTCGCCCTCAGCTGCTCGGCCGCCTCGAACGTCTCGCTCATCGTCTGCACCGCACCCCTCTGGACCGCCCTCATCGTGAGCCTCCGCGACCGTTCCGAACGGATGACGCGCCGTCAGTCGCTCGGCGTCGCCGCCGCCTTTGCGGGAGTCGTGCTGGTCGTGTTCAACGGGAATTTCGTGCTCCGCCTCTCGCCGCGGGGCGATCTGCTGGCCTTCGCCTCGGCCCTCAGCTGGGTGGGCTACTCGCTCGTAATGAAACGCATCGGCGACCGTTACCCCACGCTCTTCATCACGCGAAAAATATTTTTTTACGGTCTGCTGACCATCCTCCCCGTACTCGCCGTCCGACAGCCGGCATTCGACGCGGCCACGCTGATGCGGCCCGTCGTCTGGGGCAATCTGCTCTTTCTGGGGCTGGTCGCCTCGATGCTCTGCTACGTGCTGTGGAACACCGCCCTGCGGCATCTGGGCGTGGTGCGCGCCACGAACTACGGCTACCTCAACCCGCTGACGACGATGCTCGCAGCCTCGCTCTGCATCGGCGAGCGGATCACGCCCGTCGCCATGCTGGGCGCCGCGCTGATTCTCGCGGGCATGTGGCAGGCGGAGCGCAACCGATAGCGATCGCCCCGGTCTCACGGCCTTCAGTCGTGCTTCGCAGCCGCAAAACTGCCCCGAGGCACCGCAGTCCTGCCGCTTCACCCGCCCCGGAATCCGCAGTGCAGACACCCCGTTCATTCCCAGCCCTCTTGCACCCCGAGGCACCGCAGTCCGGCCGCTTCACCCGCCCCGAAATCCGCAGTGCAGACACCCCGTTCATTTCCCAGCCCTCTTGCACCCCGAGGCACCGCAGAAACGCAGCATACGGCATAAAAAAAGCCGCGGCCCCTACAGGGTCGCGGCCTTACCCGCCCAACTTACCTTACTTCACCTCCTCGAACTCCACGTCCTCGGGTTGTCCGTCGTCGCGCGGCTGGCTGCCGCCTGCGCTGCCCGTCGCACCCTGCGACTGCTGTCCGGCACCCGAGGCACCTGCGGCGCCCTGCGCCTGCTGCGCGGAATAGATGTCCTGCGAAGCGGCCTGCCATGCGGCGTTCAACTCGGCGATCGCCGTGTCAATAGCCGCCACATCGGCGTTCTTGTGCGCCTCCTTGAGCTTGCCCAGAGCCCCCTCGATCGCCGACTTCTTGTCGGCCGGAATCTTGTCGCCGTACTCCTTGAGCTGCTTTTCGGTGGCGAAGATGTTCGAGTCGGCGGCGTTGATCTTGTCGATGCGCTCCTTCTCCTCGCGGTCTTTCGCTTCGTTGGCCTTCGCCTCGTCGCGCATGCGCTGGATCTCCTGTTCCGTCAGCCCCGACGAAGCCTCGATGCGGATCTTCTGCTCCTTGCCCGTGCCCTTGTCCTTGGCCGAGACGTTCAGAATGCCGTTGGCGTCAATATCGAACGTAACCTCGATCTGCGGCACGCCGCGCGGTGCGGCCGGAATGCCGTCCAAGTGGAAACGGCCGATCGACTTGTTGTCGCGGGCCAGCGGACGCTCGCCCTGACAGACGTTGATCTCCACCGAAGGCTGGTTGTCGGCCGCCGTCGAGAAGACCTCCGACTTGCGGGTCGGGATCGTCGTGTTGGCGTCAATGAGCTTGGTCATCACGCCGCCCAGCGTCTCGATACCCAGCGACAGCGGCGTAACGTCGAGCAGCAGCACGTCCTTCACTTCGCCCGTCAGCACGCCGCCCTGAATGGCTGCGCCCACTGCGACCACCTCGTCGGGGTTCACCGACTTGTTGGGCGTCTTGCCGAAGAACTCCTCGACGATCTTCTGGATCGCGGGAATACGGGTCGAACCGCCCACGAGGATCACCTCGTCGATCTGGCCGGCTTCGAGGCCGGCGTCGCGCAGCGCCAGTTTGCAGGGCTCCACGGTCTTGCGGATCAGATGATCGCACAACTGCTCGAACTTCGAGCGCGTGAGCGTCATCACCAAGTGCTGCGGGATGCCGTTCACGGGCATGATGTACGGAAGGTTGATCTCCGTCGTCGTCGAGGACGAGAGCTCGATCTTGGCCTTCTCGGCCGCCTCCTTCAGACGTTGGAGCGCCATCGCATCCTGCCTCAGGTCGATCTGGTGCTCGGCCTTGAAGGCTTCGGCCATGTAGTCGATCAGCACGTGGTCGAAGTCGTCGCCGCCCAGATGCGTGTCGCCGTTGGTGGACTTCACCTCGAATACGCCGTCGCCCAGTTCGAGGATCGAAATATCGAACGTACCGCCGCCGAGGTCGTAGACGGCGATCTTCATGTCGTTCTGCTTCTTGTCGAGGCCGTAGGCCAGTGCGGCGGCCGTCGGCTCGTTGATGATCCGGCGCACCTTCAGACCCGCGATCTCGCCCGCCTCCTTCGTGGCCTGACGCTGCGAATCGGAGAAGTAGGCCGGCACCGTGATCACGGCTTCCGTAACCTCCTGTCCGAGGTAATCCTCGGCCGTCTTCTTCATCTTCTGGAGAATGATGGCCGAAATCTCCTGCGGCGTGTACTGGCGGCCGTCGATGTCCACGCGCGGCGTATTGTTGGGGCCCTGCACGATCTTATAGGGAGCGCGTGCGATCTCCGACGCCACCTTGTCGTAGGGTTCGCCCATGAAACGCTTGATCGAGAAGATCGTGCGCTGCGGATTGGTGATGGCCTGACGCTTGGCGGGGTCGCCCACCTTGCGCTCGCCGCCGTCGGTGAATGCCACGATCGAGGGCGTGGTGCGGTGTCCCTCGGAGTTGGGGATCACCACGGGCTCCGAGCCTTCCATCACCGCCACGCACGAGTTCGTAGTTCCTAAGTCGATACCAATAATCTTTGCCATAGTCTTTTGTATGTGTTTAATCGTTTTCCTGTTTTTGCGACCGTTCTGATTTCCATCGGCCCGGCTCCCCGCCATCGCAGCCCGGAGCTGTCCGACACGCCCGTCTAACGAACAAAGGTTGTACCAAACGGAGTTTTCTGACAATCGCCTGCCATTTTGACAGATCGGCTGCCGGAATCGGCCGTCCGCGCAGCGGTTTCTGCCAAAAAGACACGAAAGATTCCGGCGGCAGCGGAGGAGGGGGGGGGGTACCCGCGCTCGCCGAAAAGCCCGTCCGCCCGGATACCGCCGATCCGCCCGCAGGATTTCCGCAGGCGGGCAGCCGATGCAAAGCCCCCGAGGCCGATGCGCAATACCATAAAAAACGGACCCGCTTGCGGCAGGCCCGTCCGACCGGTTCGACCGGCATCGTATATCGTTCTATTTTTCGTTCAGGATACGCATCGCAGCATCCAGAATCGCCGTATCGTCGAGCGTAACCACCCCGCCGTCCGGTCCCTGTTCGAAATGAACGCCCGCGCCGTTCTTGCATGCGTGCTGGCCTCCGAAATAGTTCCGGACCGTCTCCACGTCGATTCCGAGTTCGTCTGCAATGCGCTGCGAACTGCCGCTGGGCAGCTTGTCCTTGATACGGCGCAATTCGTTAAATGTGATAATCATACCTTATGAGTTTTAAGTTGATAGTTCTGCACCACTAATTTAAGACAATTTCTCGAAAATGCAAAATTTTCTTTTCAGAAAAAATTCACATTCCGCATCCGTCGTCGCAAAAGCCCTGCCGCGACTGCCCGAATCTCCTCCCTCCCCCGCCATCCGTCCGAGGCTCGGGCTCCGTCTCGCGCATCCGACGAACCGCCGGCGGCAGCCCCCATCGCACGGACCGCCTCCCCCAAAGACCGGGGTACCCCAAAAACAGCGGCGAGAGAATGCACGAAAGCCGGAGTGCCGGGACGCAAACGGCCCGCGGCACCGGCGGAACGCACCCCGACAAGCCGGTACGCCCCTGCGCAGGCGGACGAAACCGCAGGATGCGGCGATATGCAGAAGTCCGTCGGACGTATGGGCCGACGGGGCCTCGGAAAGGATTCGACGGTTCGCCGCGGAATGCAGATCGGACACACCTCCCAATCGTCCTGCAAATCGGTCGGCCGCGGACGAATGTTATCGGCGGCGTCAGAAAATCCGCCCCCCTCGACCGCGTTCATCGGGCGGGCGCGACCGTGCTCCCACTCGTCTGCCGCGCCGCAGCGGCGAAGAGGCCGACGGCTCCGTATTCCGCCCGAGGCCGGAGGCAGCGACGCCGTGCGGCAAAACCGGCACAGTCGGACGTATGTGCAAACCTCTTACGAGGACCGGACAAAAAAACGTCCGGACCAATCCGGACACCCCGACCGGCACGCCATCGCGCCGGATACGACACACACCCGATACACGGCAGACTCCGCACACCCGGCAAACCCGCACAAGCCGCGACGAGCCCCGCACAACGCGACTCCGGCACGGAAACGACATGCCGCACACAACGGAACAGCTCCCCGACAACCAGCCTGTCCCCGACAAGCAGCCATGCAGAGAGCGCCCTCACCGCACCGCGACGAACACCGTCGGCTCGTTCGGCCGCGACAAATCGCACAACCCGGAGCGTCCCTTCAGCTCCTCAGCCCCGCCGGTTACAATGCCCTCAACCCTGCCGGATACAACGTTCGCAGCCCCCCGGCCGGATACGACGCCCGTAACCTCGCCGAATACAATGCCCGCAGCCCTGCCGGATACGATGCCCCAGCCTCGCCGGATACGACGTTCGCAGCCCCGCCGGATACGGCATTCCCTCACCGCTCCCGGACGATCCCCTCTACTCCTCTTCGGCCGGTTCGATATAAATCTGGAACAGCAGCGGCGAGAACGGCGGAATCTCGGTCGAAACTTTAGTAACCGTCGTCTCCGTACTGCCCGTATTGCCGTTCGAATTGCCGTAAAGTCCGCTGTATTGCCCGTAGAGGTAGTTGTTGTAGTAGTTGTTGTAATAGCCTCCGTAATAACCGCCCGAACCGTAATAGCTGTTCATGTAGGCATAATAGTTCAGATAGTCGTAATAATTCTGCGTATTCGAACGCGTCGAGGAGGTCGAAGTCGTACCCGACTGTCCCTGCGAACCGTAGGCATTGGTCGAAGTGGTCAGAATCGAAGCCCACTGTCCGTAGCGCAGAATCGGCACCGAATAGTACCACGCCTCGATCATCCCCCCGTCCGAAGGCGTATATTCTATCGCCTCGCCCTTGGCTTCGGCGTCGCCGTAGATCAGACGGCGCACGCCCGGGATGTTCGAATCGAAAATGAATCCGTCGAGGAAACGGCCGATATACCAGATCTTGGCTTTCCCGTCGAGGGTTACGGAATCGCTGTCGAGCGACCGCACGCCCGCATAGGCGCCGAAACGGTTGACCAACGTGTCGCAAATGTCCTTTTCGAGCTTGGCGAAATCGCTGTACGGAGCATAGATCGAGGGATAAACGTGCGGGTAGTCGTATGTATCTGTCGGTCCGTAGGTGAGATTCACGTACACCTGCGGAATGCTGTCCACGGCATTGCGCCACGCATAGCCGTCGTCGTAGGGGGTGTCTCCGTCCGCGCGCGCACCGCGCAGACGGCGCCATGCAGACCGATCCGTTTTTCCGGTATCGACGGGTTTCAGCCCGCCGTTCTTTTCGGCGAAGTCGTCCACCTCCGAACCTTCGCGCTGGAGCGGGTTCTTGACCGTATCGGTGATCTCCATCGTAACGACGAACGGACATCCCGACTTGAGTTCGTACCCCTGCTGCCCTTCGTAGCCTCCGCTGCCCGAAACGCCGCCCGAGCTCACCACCGTCGATGGCATGTAGAGCGTTACTTTGGTCCCGTAGCGCATCAGCACCTCCGTGGGAAAGCCTCTCGATTCGGCGTATGCGGCGTCCAGTTCGAGGGGATTGCGCATGGCCAGATAGGTTCCCTCCATAAGCTGCGTATTGATCTCGCCCGCGTAATACTTGAAATAGGGCACGTAATGGGTGAACGGCGTGTAAGTGCCCACCTGCCGGGCATCGGTCTCGCTGCGCGTCAGCACGATATCCCCTCCGAGGTTGCGTCCCGTGAAGGTGAAACGCACCCAGCAGGCCGTATCGTTGATCGGCTTGCTGTCCACGGCGCCGAGTTTCTCGACATCCACATAGTAACCGCCCTGCTGCTGGTAGTTGCCGACCAGCTCGGGCCGGTTGAGACGCATCCATGCGTCGAGCGCCAGCTTCTCCTGCTCGGTATAGGAGATTTCGCCCTCCTTCGCACAAGCGGCCAGCGCCAGCGCAGCGGCCGCTGCGGCACACGTCCTGCGTAAAATTCGATCCATATCCGTTCTTTACTGTTTACTGCTTCTCCACTTCGTCGACGGTGAAAAACACCGCCACGGGACTCTGCTTGGGGATGACGCCCAGCGGGTCCTCGCCGTATGCCATGTTGTAGGTCATGTAGGTCTCGACCGTATCGCGCGCCCGGCAACCGGGCAGCGCCAGTTCGAGTCCTCTTAGTATCTGCGTGCGTCCCAATTCGATCCGAAGGGGTTCGAACGACCATGCCCCGGGCGTCAGCCCCGTGTTGTAATAGCTCTGTTCGAGCGTCTTGTCGTTCGAATAGTAGGGCATCGTAATCTCCTTGCCCGTTTCGACGATATTCGTATAATCGAACACGTACATCCGGAAGGTCAGCACGACGGAATCGCCGTATTCGACCTCGGCGCGATCCGCGCGCTCCGCATCGTAATAATTGCGGATGTACCGGTAGACCGTATCGCCCGCCACGGTGTAGAACGCAGGATTCTCGTCGAGCGACTCCTCTTTCTCGGTCTCCGACAAAAGTTTCGGCACATGATTGCTTCTGAGGTACTGGCGGATCCTGTTCTGCTGATCCGGCAGCACGTCTTCGTTGTCCTCGCAGGCCGACCAGAAGAGCGCGGCGGGCAGCACGAGCAGGAATATGGAGAAAAAACGCTTCATGAACGGACAAAGATACGTAAATCGTCGAAAATAAAAAAACCGGCACTCACATCCATCGCCTCCGCGCGACCTGCGGCACGCCCTCCGCGGCCGCAAGGAACGGGCCGCGAATCCGCCGCGGAGGCATCCGCCCCGCCCGTCGCCGGACCGCCGCCTCTTCGCGCCGCCCGGCCCCGTCGCCCGCAACGCCCCTAACCCGGCAACGGGATGGCAACAAGCGGACCGCCGCAAGGAAGGAGCTGCGTCAGCGGCCCCACCGTCCCGCAACCCACTCCGCCGCCGGCACGGCAGTTGCGAGACGCCGGCCGCCTCCGCACCGGCCGACGGGCGAAGCACCCGCAAGGAATGCGCCGCTTCCGCTCCGCGAAGAGCACCGACCGCACGGCTCCCTGTCGTAGAAACGGAGAAAGGCCGCGAATCGTATCCGCCCGCCCTATTCCTCCACCTCTTTTTTAGAGGAACGCTTGCGGCCGTTGATGTTGAGGTAGCGCTGGAGCGTCTGCTGCAAATGCACCGGATCAACGTCGCGGTGGATATGCCCCCCCTGCGCCACGGATATGCCGCCCGTCTCCTCCGAGACGACGAGGATGATCGAGTCCGAGATCTCGCTCATGCCCAGCGCCGCACGGTGGCGCGTCCCGTAAGACTTGGGCACGTCGCTCTGCGTAACGGGCAGGATGCACTTGGCCGCCACGATGCGGTCGCCTTCGATCACCACGGCGCCGTCGTGCAAGGGGGCGTTCTTGAAAAAGATGTTCTTCAGGAGCGGCGTCGAAATACGGGCGTCGAGTGCGATGCCGCCTTCGGTAATCAGCCGCAGATCGCTCTGCTGTCCGATCACGATCAGTGCTCCGGTTTTCGTTTCGGACATTTCGCGGCAGGCCGTAACGATGGGAGTGATGTTGGTCGCCGCGGCGTCGTTGCCCGTACCGAAGATGCGGGTGATGAAGTTGAACCCCTTCTGCCGCATGCCGATCATTTGCAGGAACCGCCGCAGCTCGGGCTGGAAAACGATGATCAGCGCGATCACGCCCACGCTGATGAACTGTCCGAGGATGGTGGAGAGCAGCTCCATGTTGAGCGTCTTGACCACCACCCACAGCAGATAGATGATGATGATGCCCGTGATGATGTAGGGCGCATTGGTACCTTTCGTGGCCCTGTAAATCCAATACATGATCGCCGCGACGAGGATGATGTCGATGAAATCGATGAAGGTGAAAGGTACGAATCCCATGTTCTGTGCGTGTTAATTTCCGCAAAGATACGAAAAGTCGGGCGTAAAAACGAATTTTATTCTATGTTTGCCGGGACGGAATGCCCAAGGCGGAGCCGAAGATCCGAAAAATGACGCAATCCCGTCCGCTTCGGGTGCAGGCGGTCGCCGGGAAAACGGAACCGGCAGCAAAAACGCCCGCACGCGAGCGGTCCGCACATCCCGCCGGAGCGGAACCGGGCAACACGCGTACCGGGCGACACGGCCCGCCGGAGCGGAACCGGGCAACACGCGTACCGGGAGACACGGCCTGCCGAAGCGGAAAACGAGCCATCCGCACACCGGGCGGTACGGCCCGCCGAAGCGGATATGCACGTCCGCGCCGCACTCGTCGAAGGACCTGTCGGAGCGGAAACACATACGCCTGCACACCCCCACGGACAGTCGGCGCCGGAACGAACTTTCCCGCAACGCCCCGAACGACCGGCCATTGACGAAACGGACAGTCCGCACACCGGGCGGTACGGCCTGACGAAAACGAACCGGCACGCCCCCTGCAATCTGACGAAACAGAATCGTCCCGTAATCCCGACCGACAAAAACCGACAAAAACGAATCGAGCAATCCGTACACCAACCGCAACAAACAGCCGAAGCGGAAAACGAGCCATCCGCACACCGGGCGGTACGGCCCGCCGGAAAAGCGACGGTCGTCCTGCGCTGCCCCATGCTCGGACGGGAAAAACGCCGCACGCTCCGAGACACACGTCCGCCGTCGCGGCCGATTATCCGCCCCTCCGCCCTACTTCGACCCCTATCTGCCGGACCGGGCAGGACGAACAATTCGAGCAGGTCGGACAGACCGGGCCGAGCAGACAAATCAGGCAAGACGCACAGGCCGGATAAGTCGGACTGGCCGGGGCGAATTTCCGGCAAGCCGTCCTCCATGCCTCTTGATCCGGCCACCGCACGATTCCGCCCATCCGGCGTCCGGCATACGGCATCGAACGTCCGCGTCGAAATCCGATACAGGCATACAGTGTCCGCCCCCGGTTCGACGTTCCGAGCTCACCGCAGCCCCGAACTCCCCGAGGGCAAACAGCAATCGAGAGAATGAAATTCCGCAAAAACAGCCGGAGAGATCAGCCGGATGGGAAGATCCCCGGAACAAGCGCCGCACGCGATTCGGGCGTGAATGATCCGGCGAGAGCCCCGCAGAGCGACCGCCCCATGTCCTTCTCATCCGGCGTCGGTCCGCCTCGGACGCTCCGAGCAGGCCCCGAGCCACCGTATGCTTCGCGGCATTGCATGCCCCGGCGTCCCGAACCGCAGGCTCCCGCCCATCCCGTCCGCAACGAAAACGCAACACTCCGACCGATCCGTCTCTTCCGAAGAGAGAGGGGCAACGAGCCTTTTCAACCCTCCGAGAATCGCAGATTCGGAATCGCTCCCGGACAGTACGAACGAAGAGAGGGGTCCGACCGATCGCAGACCCCTCTTTTTCGCGGCAGTTTATCGGACAGTCCTGTCCGGGCGGCTGACACCGCACAGCTATTTTTCGCGCCCCTTCTTCCGCGGATTCGCACCGCGCCCGCCTTCCGCGCATCCCGCGCCGCACGCGACCGACTGTCGCGAGACCGTCTCCCGTCCGGAAAACCGTCCGCCCCGGAAGTCCGGTCCGAATCCCCGCCCCGAAGCCCGGCTCCGCCACTCCCGGCTTCGAGACCGCGACCGGAAAACCGTGTGCACCGCCCAGCCCTCGGGCTTCCGGCCGCGCCGCAGAAACCGCATGCCCGGCTCTCACCGAACCCGCGCCTCGATGCGACGGCTCCGCTCCGAAGATCTCGGCGGTCTGCGCTCCCTCCCGCAAGAGGAACCCAGAGAAACGCACCCGCTGTTATTTCGCGCTCTTTTTCTCGGCAGCGTACAACTCGTTCACCTTCGCCAGCACCGCCGAGGTGATGTTGAGCGTCGTATCCGCATCGAGCAATGCCTTGGCATCGACGATCATACGGTACTTACCGCCGGCATTCACCTCCTGCACGGCGCGGCGCAGCAAATCCTGTGCGCGGTTGGTGAACACGAAATTCTCCTCGTCGAGCGTCTGGGCCTCCTTCTGTGCCGATGCCTGATAGTTCTGGATCTTCTGTTCGATCTTCTTCTGTTCGTTCTGGGCATCGAACGACGTGATCAGCCCTTTCTGATATTTCTCCTGCAAGCGGGCCGCTTCGCTCTGCAAGCTCTGCTCGCGCTGGGCCCACGAACGCTGCGTCTTCTCGGTCTTCTCCTGAAGCGCCTTGCCCTCGCTGAGGTAGAGGTCGCTCTGCGCGAGCACCGCTTCCACCTGCACATAGGCGAGATCGCCGCCCGCGACGGTCTGCGTTTCGGCCGCGACGCTCTCCGCCGCCGGCGTCTCCCTGTTGCCGCATGAAGTCAGGGCCACGGCTGCTGCAAACGCTGCGAAAAGGATTTTCTTCATATCGTTGTTCTGTTTTGAATGAATATTTCGTTTTGTGTCTGGCAAAGGTAAAAAAAAATCTTTACTTTTGCCCGCGACCAATCAATTTTCGGCACCTATGTATGAATATATAAGCGGCTCCGTGGCCGAACTCGCTCCGACCTATGCCGTCATCGACGCCGGAGGCGTCGGATACTACCTCAACATCTCGCTGACGACCTATGCCGGGATCGAACACGCCGAACGCGCACGGCTCTACGTACACTACGTCGTGCGCGAAGACGCCCAGTTGCTCTACGGCTTCTCCACGAAAACCGAACGAGAGCTGTTCCGGCTGCTCCTCAGCGTTTCGGGCGTGGGCGGCAACACGGCGCGCATGATCCTCTCGGCCTTCTCGCCGCGCGAGCTGCAATCCGTCATCGCATCGGAAAATGCCGTCTTGCTGAAAAACGTCAAGGGATTGGGCCTCAAGACAGCCCAAAAGATCATCGTCGAGCTGAGCGGCAAAATGGCTACGCTCGCTCCGGGCGACGTCGAAGCGCGTCCTGCGTCCGACCGTGCTATTTACGAGGAAGCGACGGCGGCACTCGTCATGCTCGGATTCCCCAAGAGCGCGGCAGAAAAAGCCGTAACCGCCGTTTTGAAAGAGACGCCCGACGCTGCGGTCGAAGACACCGTCCGCCTCGCGCTCAAACGGTTGTAGATGCAGCCTCCGGCATCCCGAACTCCCCAACCCATACATCGCTGCCGACGGAATCCGAACCGCCGTCCTGAAAGAGACGCCCGACGCTGCGGTCGAAGACACCGTCCGCATCGCGCTCGAACGGTTGTAGACGCAGCATCCGGCATCCCGAACCCCCAATCCATACATCGCTGCCGACGGAATCCGAACTACCGTTCTGAAAGAGACGCCCGACGCTGCGGTCGAAGACACCGTCCGCCTCGCGCTCGAACGGTTGCAGACGCAGCATCCGGCATCCCGAACTCCCCAACCCATACATCGCTGCCGACGAAGCCGTCCACGCACCGCATGAAAAAAAGCCGCACTGCAACGGCGCATTCCGAAAACGCCTTTTACAGTACGGCTCATTGATCTGACAATCCGCTCTTTCTCCGCCGCCCGAATCTTCCGCCGTCTTCCGGTTCGATCGGTCGACACAGCTGTCCTCCCTTCCGGAACAGAGCACCGCAAACACCTCGCCCGAACAGCCCGAAGACTTGCCCCGGATTCAGGCCGTTCGCCACCCGGTCTTACTGTCCGAACAATCCGGCGTCCTCCACGCGGCAGCGACAGCGCGCCGCGCTCAATCCGAGCAGCGAAGCATCTCAGCGAAGGGTCCTTCGCAGACTCCCGGCAGCGGACCCTATTCCGCAGGCGCCTCGACCGGCTGTTCCGCCGGTATTTCGGCCTGCGGCATGGCCGCGGGCATCTCCGTATCGATCACGCGCTCCTGAAGCGCCTTCGCATCCTTCGAAATCTCGCTGTTGCTGGTAGCCACCAGTCCGCGGTCCATCGCCAGCGTAGCTACGAGGCTCAGCACCACGATCGCAACGGCCATCGTCCACGTGAATTTCTCCAGAAAGTTCGAAGTCTCACGCACGCCCATGACCTGATTCGAAACGCCGAAGTTGGCGGCCATGCCGCTCTTGGGGTTCTGAACCAGCACGGCGAGGATGACGAGTACGCTCGCAATCAGGATCAAAGCGATACAAATCGAGTATAACATGTCGTTTTATTTTAATTATTTGTTTCTATTTTCCCAATAAGCTCGGCAAAGTAAACACTTTTTTCCGGATTTCGCAAACTTAATTTACGATAAATGGCGAGCGCCTCGTCCCGAAGCCCCTGTGCGAGATAGATTTCGGCCAGCTCCTCGCTCACCACTTCGTCCTCCTCGTCCAGCACGGCCTCGGTGCGTATCTCCTCCGCTTCGCCCTCCTCGGCTACGATGCGCAGATTCTCTTCGTGCAGAAAGCGCTCGATCAGCTCGCCGGCCGTAATCGTCGTGAGCGCGGCGGGTTCCACGGCCTGCACCGCGAGCGACGACGGACCGCGGAACGCCTCGACCGCGGCCATCCGATCGTCCCGGCGGCCGCTCAGCCGGGCCCGCACGATCCGTGCCGCCGAAAACCACGGCCAGCGGGCGACGAGCGCATCGAGCTCCGCCGCCGAAACAGCGTCCGTCCGTCCGTCGGCAAGGACGTATGCCCCCAGATTCGTCATAAGCGCTACCAGTTCGATGCCGCGGCTTGGAAGATGTCCTGCGCGAGCTGATCCACGATTTCGGGTATGAGCGCATCCTGCGCCTCCTGCAAAGCGGTGTTCGTATCGTAATCGCCGTAGGCCGAGAAGGAGCGGTTGAACGATGCCTTCTCGTCCACGACGTTCGTGAAACGCACCTGCACGGTGATGGTCAGACGGTTCTGCGTGGCCACGTCGCTGCTCGTAACCATCGCCGTGGTCGAAGTGTAGTTCGTGATTTCGCCTTCGAATGCGAAGTCGCCGCCCTCCTGCACCTGCACGAGCCGCGTCTGACGGGTGAAGATATCCTGCAGCGCATCGGTGAGCGTGGCGCTGAGCGTGGGCGCCACCAACGGCGCGTTGTTGGGGAAATAGGCGACCGAGAAGGTCTTGGCATCGGGCGGAATCGACGCGCCCGACAGCGAATATTTCACCTGATAGCCGCAGGCTGCCAGCACGAGCGCCAGCAGACCTCCGAAAAGAATTTTCAGTTTGTCCATCATTTTTCCTTGTACCTTTGTCTCTATTGTCCGGCATTCGCTTCGGCTCGGTCCGATTCGACTTATTCCGATTCGGCCCGCCCCGCCGCAATGGCACGCCGCACGCCGCCGCGACAGCCATTCGCCGGCCGGACGCAGCGCATCCGCCGCCGGACCGCTTTCGTCTTCCGAAGCGCCGCAACCACGTCCGCACGCCATCGGACTTTCGCGCCGCCTCCCGTCGGCCCGCCGCGCCGTGTCCAGCCGCCCTGCCGGCGCCACGGCCTCCATTCAGCCCGCTGCCGCCGGCCCTTCATCCGGGCAACTCCGTCGCGGCATACGTCCGCCGCACGGCTCCGGTCCTCTCCGGTCCTCTCCGGTCCTCTCCGGTCCTCTCCGGTCCTCTCCGGTCCTCTCCGGTCCTCTCCGGTCGCCCGCAGCGCGCTGTGCCCGTCGCCCGCATTCCGCGTCTTGTGCTTCCCTTCCCCGCTACGGACTTCGGCGGCCGTCCTCCGTATCGTCCGCCTCCCCACGACGCTCACCGCATCCGCCGCCCGGCGGTCCCGGCAGGACGCCCGATCCGTATTCCCTCTTTTCCGCGGCCGCCCGGGTTCAACCGCCGAGCTCAACCGCCCCGGCCTCTTCGGCCCGGCTTTGCGTTCCGGCCGATCCGGCCGCTGCCTTACGCCCGCTTTCCGTCCGGAATCCGCCCCGCCTCGCTCTTCCGCTCCGGGTTCCGGTTTCCGGTTTCCGGCCCTACTCCTCCTCGATGCCCAGCTCCTTGATTTTGCGGTAGAGCGTCCGCTCGGACATGAAGAGTTCGGCGGCCGCATCGCGGCGGCGGCCGTTGTTGCGGCGCAAGGCACGGACGATCTGCTCGCGCTGCATCTCGGCCTTGGTCATCCCGTGGGGCGGTTCATCCGTAACATCCTCGCTCTCGGCATAATCCGCCGGCGTCTGAGCCGCCGAGGGCAGCAGCCCCTTGATGTCGTGCGCGGGCTCGGGCCGCGGGGCGCCCTGCATCAGCTCGGACATCATGCGCTTGAGGTCGTTGATGTCCGCCCGCATGTCGAACAGCACCTTGTAGAGCAATTCGCGCTCCGTGGCCGAATCGCCGTCGGCCCGCCGTGCGCCCGCGGGCAGCGGAGGTGCGCCGGCCCCCTGCTGGGGCAGGTATTTCGCAAGGATCTCGGGCGTGATGACCCGCGACTGCTCGATAGCCGAAATTTGCTCGGCCACGTTCTTCAACTGACGGATATTGCCCCGCCAATAGTAGTTTTCGAGCATCTGCCGCGCCGCCGGATCGAGCGTAACGGCCGGCATCCGGTACTGTGTCGCCACATCGCCCGCGAATTTGCGGAACAGCAGCGACACGTCCTGCGGCCGCTCGCGCAGCGCCGGCACCGCGATCGGCACGGTATTGAGCCGGTAGTAGAGGTCTTCGCGGAAACGCCCCGTCGTGATGGCCTCCGACAGATCGGTGTTCGTGGCGGCCACCACGCGCACGTCGGTCTTCTGCACCTTCGACGACCCCACGCGGATGAACTCGCCCGTTTGCAGCACGCGCAGCAGACGGGCCTGCGTCGGATGCGGCAGTTCGGCCACCTCGTCCAGAAAGATCGTCCCGCCGTCGGCCTCCTCGAAGTAGCCCTTGCGGGCTTCGAGCGCACCCGTGAAAGCGCCCTTCTCATGGCCGAAAAGCTCCGAATCGATCGTCCCCTCGGGAATGGCGCCGCAGTTCACGGCAATGTATTTATCGTGTTTGCGGGCCGAATAAGCGTGGATCACCAGCGGGAAAAACTCCTTGCCGACGCCGCTTTCGCCCGTTACGAGCACCGAGAGGTCGGTCGGCGCGACGCGCAAGGCCACTTCGAGCGCCCTGTCGAGCAAGGGCGAAGTGCCGATGATGCCGAATCGTTGTTTTACGGTCGTGAGATCTGTCATCTATTCTATCTGGGTTTCTGTTTGGCAATATCATTTATGTATATCGGGAACTGACGGCGCCGTTCTATTTTGCTTCGCGCGCATTCGCAGTCTTTGTTTCGTCCCCGCGCACCTCGAACGAAGTCCCGGCCGCGCCGCCTTCGCCTCAATGGATAACGCGCCCCCTTCTTCCGGCATCGGTTCTCCATCCGTTTCCCGAAAGTCCCGACGCCGCCCCGCATGCGGCCGGACACCCGGTCTCCCGTCTGCGCCCATCGGGCATCGCCTCCGCCGTGCAGGCGGTTCGGCACCGTCCTCCTTGCGACGAAACGCCACCCCGCATCTGCGGCTTCCGCATTCACCCGCGTGCGGCCGGACACCCGGTCTCCCGTCCGCGCCCATCGGGCATCGCCTCCGCCGTGCAGGCGGTTCGGCACCGTCCTCCTTGCGACGAAACGCCACCCCGCATCTGCGGCTTCCGCATTCACCCGCATGCAGCCGGACACCCGGCCTCCCGTCCGCACCCATCGGGCACCGCCTCCGCTGTGCAGGCGGTTCGGCGCACCGTCCCCTCGCGGCGGATTGCCTCCCCCGAAAGGCTCCGGGTCCATCCTGCCGCCGGCGCCGGACGGCAGACGTTGCAAAGCACCCTTTCGCGCTACGTCGTCCCCCGGCAGACCTCGGACCCTCGGGCGCTCTGCACGCCCGACCCGGCGGAAACGGCCTGCGTTTCCCGGACGTCGTCCCGACGCGGCCGACCTCGAAGTACGCGCCGTACTACACCCGCCTCGTCGGAAACGTACCGGCTCCGACGTCCCCCGCCCCGCTCCGAGCGAACCCGGACCGCACGCGGGCCGTCGCCGGCATTCATCCCCGGACGTCCGCCGTACCGGACGTTTCGGCCGCAGTCGGGCCGTCCTTCGCCGCGGGCTCGGCCCCGACGTTCGGCGCCACCGGCGGAAGTGTCTCCTCGATGAGAAACTCCCCTTCGCGTTCGTTCTGCCAATCGCGGATATACCCGTAGGCAATGGCCGCCAGTGCGACCACGGCAGCGGCAATGGCCACGAGAATCAGTTTGTCGACCCGGCGGCGGGGAGCCGAGCCGACAAAAGCGTAGGCATTCGTGGTTTTCACCGGTTTGCCGTAGCGAAGCCCCTTCACCGAAGGGTCGGGATGCAATTTGGACGGGACGGACACCTCCGCCGCCGGGCGGCGCGGCGCGTGCGCCGCATCCGCCGGCCGCCGTTCCGTTTCGCCCGAAGCCGAAGCCGAAACCGGAGCCTTGGCCGATGCCCCCGCAGCTCTCCCGCCCTCCGCCGCCCGATCCGCGCCGGACGCCGTCTCCGAAACCGCACCGGACGCCGTCGTCTTCCCGGCCTCATCTTCGCGGGAAGAGTCTGCCGCAGAGACAACCCCTGCGGCATGCACCGTTCCGGAGGCGGGCTCCGCATTCGAAACGCCGGACGCGCTCCCTTCGTCGACCCCGGTGTGCGACCGTGCCGCGGGCTGCGCTTCGCCGAGGAAGACAATCGTCCCCTCGGGTCCGCCGCGCAGCGTGCCGAGCCCTTCCATCCGGAATTCGCGCCCCTCCTGCACGGCGTGGCGCACTTCGAACACGAAACGGTCCACGGCGCCCGCCGCCTCCAGTTCGCTCATCCCCCCGGCGCACAGCAGACCGCGCAGCACGCCGTCGTCGCGCCGCATGAGTTCGGTGAAAAGAACGGGGCCTCCGGGCGCCTTCGCCACGAATGCGCCCAACTGGGGGACGACGAGCCGCTTGTTCGACTCCAGATAACGGATGATAAGATCGGTCAACACCTTCGAAAAACATGCTATGTTTTACCCTTTCCCCGTCGCGCCGCCTCTCCGGGCGAACCCGGATCGCATGCGGCCCGGCATGGCCGAAACGCGGAAATTCGTTCCAAAATTACACTTTTCCCGGCAAAATGCGAAAAATCCGCCCCGTTTTTTGAAATAATGGAGCAAACCTTTGTGCATGTCGAAAATAATCGCCTATTTTGCATCCCGAATAATCCGAACGATCCGGCCGAGCTACTTCGCCCCGAAATTTGCAATGTAGCCGAGCCGGATTGCGAAACGAGTTTGAAAGAAACCATGAAGGATAAGTACATCGACCTGATCGAACAGACGTTTGATTTCCCGCAGGATGAATTCACCGTCGAAGACAACGAGCTGAATTTCCACGACATTCCGCTGATGGAACTCATCAAGCAGTACGGAACGCCGCTCAAGATCACCTACCTGCCGAAGATCTCGCAGCAGATCAACCGCGCCAAGCGCATGTTCAACGTGGCGATGGCCAAGGTCGACTACAAGGGATCGTACAACTACTGCTACTGCACCAAGTCGAGCCACTTCTCGTTCGTGCTGGAGGAGGCCATGAAGAACGACATCCACCTCGAAACGTCGTCGGCCTACGACATCCACATCATCAACTCGCTCTACGACAGCGGCATCATCGACAAAGACCGCTTCATCATCTGCAACGGATTCAAACGTCCGCAGTACGTGGAGAATATCGCGCAGCTCGTCAACGACGGCTTCGAGAACACGATCCCCGTGCTCGACAACAAGGAGGAGCTCGACCTGTTCGAAGACGCCTTCACCAAGAAGTGCAAGATCGGCATCCGCATCGCCTGCGAGGAGGAGCCCAAGTTCGAGTTCTACACTTCGCGGCTGGGCATCCGCTACAACGACATCGTCGATTTCTACAAGGCCAAGATCCACAACAGCAAGAAATTCCAGCTCAAGATGCTGCATTTTTTCATCAACACCGGCATCAAGGACACGGCCTACTACTGGAACGAACTGTCGAAGTGCATGAACGTCTACTGCGAACTCAAGGCCATCTGCCCCGAGCTCGACAGCCTCAACATCGGCGGCGGCTTCCCCATCAAGAACTCGCTCAACTTCGACTACGACTACGAGTACCTCACCGAGGAGATCGTGGCCCAGATCAAGAACATCTGTCAGCGCAACGGCATCGACGAGCCCGACATCTTCACCGAATTCGGCTCGTTCACCGTGGGCGAGAGCGGCGCGGCGCTCTACTCGATCGTCAACCAGAAGCAGCAGAACGACCGCGAGAACTGGTACATGATCGACTCGTCGTTCATCACCACCCTGCCCGACACGTGGGGCATCAACCAGCGCTACATCATGCTGGCCGTCAACAACTGGGACAAGGAGTACCAGCGTGTGCTGCTGGGCGGGCTCACGTGCGACAGCGAGGATTTCTACAACTCGGAGTGCCACACCAACGCCATCTTCCTCCCGAAGCTCGAAAAGGGCAACACGCAGTATATCGGCTTCTTCCACACGGGCGCCTATCAGGAGGCGCTCGGCGGTTTCGGCGGCATCCAGCACTGCCTGATCCCCGCGCCGAAGCACATCATCATCGACCGCGACAAGTCCGACAACGAGTACTACACACGCCTGTTCGCCAAAGAGCAGTCCTACCGGTCGATGCTCCGCATTCTGGGGTATTGACTCCGCAGCCGGCGCCTTCGGCCTTCGCCGCGCGGACGGAATCTCCGCCCCTCCTCCGAACCCAAAAGCGAAGTTGCCCGGAAAACCTCCGTTTCACGATTCGGGGCTGTCCGACAAGTCTTGGACAGCCCTTTTTTATCCGCACCGCTCATACGAGCGTTTTCCCGAACGATGAGGGAGGGGGAGGCGGTACGATCACGATGCGGCACTCATACACAATAGGTAGGAGGTGTAGGCTTTGCCGAAGGCGAACCCCAATATATACTACCCGTACTTACGATGATTTACCTCCCGCATCGCGTGTCTGGAGGCATCGTCGAAAGCGCGTGTGCGACATGCGGAAGCACTCGACTCGTTCGTTCTTGCGCGTTCGACAGGATGATCGACGAGGAAATAAAAAACCGCTCAAACGATCCGCAATTACCTGACATCGGAATCCGCTCCGGAACCGCATGTTGCGGAGCGGATCATCCGTCCGGACCGTCCGGATCTCTTCGCGATATTCCGTCGGTGCCGGCATTTCGGCCGGCGTGTCGATCGCCCGAGAAGCATCCCGCCGTACCTGTGCGCTTGCTGCCCCGCACGCTATCCCCGCTCCCGATCACCCGACCTCGCCCGCAGACCGCAGGCCCAAACGCTATCGCCGGCACCGGCACAGCTCCGGACGCCATTCCCCGAACCGCAGTCTCGTCCCCCGGGGCCGCAACCTCCGGACGGCGCCGACACCCTATTCGGCCCCCGAAACGAACACCACCCGAAAACACAGACGCAGCACCGTCCCGCAACCTCCGGACACCGCCGGCACCCTATTCGGCCCCCGAAACGAACACCGCCCGAAAACACAGACGCAGCACCGTCCCGCAACCTCCGGACGCCACCGG
>NZ_FCNT01000072.1 GCF_900021155.1 Alistipes sp. CHKCI003 | reverse complement strand
CCGGACGACAATTCCGCCGGTTCGCCCCCGGCCGACCGTCCTGTACCGCACTCGCAGGCGGAGCAGACACTTCTGTCGGCGAGCGTCAACTTCCGCAACACAACGGACGTTCCATCCGTCTTATCGCCGAACACGGACTTTCGACAACAGGCAAACGGCGCCCCCGTCCTTCGCCCCGAGCGAACGAAAGTCGTCGATCCGAGAAGAGGGCACTGCCCCACCCGACACGGTTTCGATCAGAAGCGGCGCACTCCCGCCGTCGTCTCCGTCCGCCCGGCGGTTCGGGCTCCGTTTCAAACAGAGCGGAAAAAACAAATCGAAGCCGCCCGGCTCCGTATCATCGACGGCTGTCGAGGTCCCGTCCGAGCACGCATACTCGGCCGCGTCCTGTAACCTCGAATGGCAAACAACGAAAACAAGGCAGGCCAACGAATCTTTTGCCGCCGCTTCCGGAGAACCTCTTATTCGGGGAAAATACGAAAACTGTAACGATTGAAAAGAGGCTGTCTGAAATTCGTCAGACAGCCTCTTTTCGATCGGGAAGTGGTACCACCAGAAAATGAGTTTCATTTCTAAATGGCTCTATATCTTCGTGTTAAAGAATCGCAACAATCGTAATCTCCCGCTATTGCTCCACCTAAATTCTGCACCATTTTGCAGTGTCTCGCAGAGTCAAGTTCCTACTTTTATGCAAAGGTAGTGAAATTATTTGAAACAGAAATGGCTACACTAAAATTTTGCTCCACCTCAGTTCGGAATCACTACTAGCAGGTATAAAACAAAGCAAAATATTATTTCCTTGGTATATCTTTTAATTTGATTTTACCACTTTTGATAGATGCTCCATCTGCATTCAAACGCCAACTTATTTCAATATCTTGATTAAGATTTGCATTTGGTTGCAAGACAATGCCTTTGTGTACACCTGTCATACCAGGAAGTATCGGCACAATACGAGGAAAACCATACTTTATATTTGTTGGAGTGCTACCTTCAAGAATATCACAATACAAGTTTTCACGACGCATAGTAACAAAACCGTCTTTCACTTCTGCGATATCAAACTCTTGTCCTGCAGCAACGATATTTCCGGGTAATTTTACAAAATAGTGAACATGTTCTGCTACAATTGTTCCAATATTTCTAGGAATACAATTTAGAACCAATATTGCTCTTTGCACTATTTGCGGCTGAGCAGGCATGGGTGAACCATATAGAGGATTATATGTTGGTTGTATCCAATATAATTCCTGTTTTGTTATTTGTCGAAATTCAAAGTCTAAAGTTATATCAGGATGGATGTTACGATTCATAATATCTCGAATCTCGTAATCCTCCATTGAATTAATCGTAGTTGAATAACGCTTGTGATATTGCTTTGTCTTTAAATTCTGATGGGCTGTATGACTTTGTGGAATATCTACAATATATATAACTTCATTTGGCTTGGTCATATCTACAACCAAACAACTAATTTCTAATCCTTTAATTTTAGGACTAATATTGCTTGATATAACTTGGGCTATGGTTTCCTTGGATACTTTTGTGGTATCTATCGGTGTTATATGGGATGGAATATGCCGTTTATCTTCTTCGTCAAACTCCTTAACACCATATATTATGGTGCCACCATTAGCATTAGCCATTGCACTAACATCCTTGGACATTTCGCCTTTCCATTTATCGCTAGTTGTGTTAATGTCGCTTTTGTACTCAAGTGTTGTGCTTTCTTCAACGCCGGCAGCAATCAATGCATTAATATCGTCAATTGAGGTTATTTTATTCATGTCAAAATATACTTGTTAGCATAACCTATCATAAAATATAGAAAAAGTACGGTTTTTACATATTATATGATAGGTTGCGCAAAATTACTTATTGCTTGTTAAGCTATTTTTCAAAGCTATACCCTTTGCTGTAAGGCGATATTTCTGCAGTTTACTTCGCTTCTCATTTGGTAGAGTAAACTCTATATAACCTTCTTCAAGAGCAGGCTTTATATATGTACTGCGGAAATATGTTCGGTGCTTGATGCCAATTAAGGATTGTAGAGTATCTCTATCAATTTCTCCTTCAATGCAAGTAACAATAGTTCTAATAGCTTTAGATACACTTCCAACATCATGAGCAGTATCATGAGCAGTATCATGAGCAGTATCATGAGCAGTATCATGAGCAGTATCATGAGCACTTATAGGCAAAGTTATACGAATAAAGTTATCTGTAAACTTGAAACAATCTTCGCCATAAGCACGCAAAATACGAGGTATACCAGAACCTAATGACTCTACCAATTCCACATCGCGGTAGATACGCATCAATTCTTTATTGCGTGGTATCGAGATACCATTGAAGAACTCTTCTCTTGTGAGCGATTCGGGCAGACGACCAGCAGAAGTTATCTCGAGTCTGTCGGGGAATATCTCAAACTTAGGCGGAACTTCAAATGAGTAGTCGTTATGCACAATGGCATTGATAACAGCCTCGCGCAAAGCAACCTTATTCCACAATGGAGTTTCAATGCGCTCCATTGGAGTTATTGTTGCAGCAACCTTGTTTTCAATATCCAGTTTTGACAAAACACTCTTGGTCGCTTTAATAAGAGAACAATATCCATACTCGTTGTTCTCTACCAAATCGCATCGGTCAAGACTTGAATACTTTGCCACTTTGATTGAATTGCCATTCTCATCAGCCAACAGATATGCCACATAGTTGTACTTGCCATCATCTGTGAGCAACTCCAATGTGCGCTTGAAATTATCATTGAGTCTCTTGCCTCGCTCATCGTAATAAATACGCAGCTGTTCAAAACTCAAATCTTGACGGTTAGAAACGATGCGGCCAATGGAGTTGCGCGTACGCATTGCAAACAAGCGGTCAATCTGCTCCTGTGGCATAGGATCGGCAGATGTCCCAACACGCATATACGCACCTCGGGGAGTCATTCCATACTTCGTTTTGAAATATGGTTTCTCAATTCCACTCGCTACCGTAACTTTGATAATGCTACGTCCATCCTTTTGCTCCTCAGCAATATCGAACAGTCCCATAGCCGAAGGCGAAATGTTATGCTTTATACGGTCTTTCAACCTAAGCATACAATCATCTACATCGTTCACGCCCACAGTTGAGCCATCTTTATCAATGCCGATATAGATGTATCCGCCCTCCTTGTAGTTAAGGAACGCTACAACCTCCTTCTCAATATCAAGTTCAGGAGTCAATTCTCTTTTATATTCTATGCGGTTGGTTTCTGACATATACAAACAGTACTATCTATATGTTTTAATGAATATTCTATTTAAATCAGTTCATTATCTAGTTTACACATCAACATACTGGCAAAATGTAATTTTCTAATAGCATCTGCTTTTGATAATGTTTGATTGCTATGAGCTTTGGGGTTTCTTATGCCAATCATTGCTCCCACAAACATTTCCATATATCCTTGTTGTACATTTGTACCTGTTTCAGTTGAAATATCTCCTAATTTTATTATTGGATTTTGAGGAGAAAATGCTGATTGCATTAATTTTACACCATCTTTTTCAATGGATGTCCTATTCTTATAAATTCCTTTAACTCTAGTATTTACTTCCTTAAATGCAGCTTCTACTGCATCTGCATAATAACTATCATCAAAACGATCTTTAGCGACTGAAACTATCTGTGGGTGTATATTGTCCCAAAAAGATGATGAATTATTATTACTATATCCATTTAGATATGTAACAGTTGCTATAACTTCGCCAAAAGAGTATGGATTAATGCCATTCTGAGGAGTTACTAGTTGTTGACCAAATTGATTCACCGAGATTAGATCCGATGTTTTTAAGTTAGGTAGTATCTTATCTCTCAACCTGTCTCTAAATATATGATACTCTTCTGGTATTAATGGAATTAATTGATATAAAGCACTATAAAGGTCATTATAACTGATAGCGTTGCTAGGAATCCGTCGTACATTAATCATATTACGAACGCTATCAACAACTTGAATACATTTATTTAACTGTTCTCTATATTTGTTCATAGTTCCAATTGTTTTCTGTAAACTGAATCCAATGTGTTACCTTCTTTATCTTTCCACACAAGCCAGCCATTATTGCTACTGCCTATGCAGAAGTCAGCTGCAGTACTTGGGCTTGGAAAAGTTTTATCGGAGGTCATTACTAATTCATCATTTTCAATGGAGGCATACTCATGTAGCATGCTTTCACGTTTTTCTTTCCAGTTGAAAGATGGTACCATAGTTTTGGCAATAACACTGCCTTTCAAAACCGTAAAGCCATTGGAACTATAGAAGCCCTTCGCTTCACAACCACGCCCTTTAGTATAGAACAGATGTTCTGCTTTTGGCTGCGATACCTCAAAGATGTTGCAGCCGATGAATGAGGCCAGGAACTTTACATCCTCAAAGAACTCATCCATTGAGTCCTGCTGATATTCGGGCAAATTTGGAGCCTTTGGTGTCTGCTTATTGTCGCTCAATACAAAGGCATTGGCTTTCTTTGCTTCGGCTATTGCCATGTGTTCTAAATATTGTACATCTGCTTTGGTCATATCGGCATCTTTTGACACAAATATGAGAGCTTTCTGCCAAAATGCTTTCTTGCTGTCGTGGTCTTTCACTCGCTCACGGAAATTCTCCGTTTCCCCAATATATGCCTGAGGTTTTGTCGCCTCATCCTCGCCTAGCAAAATATAAAATGCAGGCTTCTGTAACTTCTCTTGCGTATTTAGATATGATAGGTTGGAGCGTGGCACAACAAACATCTGGCAAATCTTATTGCTGATAAATGCGTATTGAGTCCCCTTTGGATCTCCATCAATTAAGTATGTAGTTACTGTTTTGCCCATAATTACTTATCCTCAATGATATGTTTAAACACCTCGTTGATTTGATTTACTTTTATATTTCCAGAATGTACGTCTTTTGCCAGCAAAAACAAATCTTTGCTAATAGGTTGCAGTCTGATACCATCCCATTCAACTGGATTATTTAATTCCGAATTAGCGAAAGTACTAATATCCTCTGTAACTGTTATATTGTGAAAGCTGAACTGTATGCCATAGCACCTAATATACATACAATGCTGCTGAGAATCATAGTATAACTCATCAGCATATCCATTTTCAAAGTGAGATGTGAGATAATTAACTAACCTTGATACACGAGGTTTAATATATCCATAACTTAATTCTTTTTTGTATACCTTATCTTTAATTGCAGCATTAAGCAAATTCAAAGAACACAATGTTATAAATACATCATTCTTGTGTTCAACTTCTCGTTGAATATATTGCTTGGCCTCGTCGATCAATGCTTTCATATTTATTCTAATATTACATGTCTATATTCTTCCTCCCACTCCCTTAAACTTCTCCACGAATGCTGCAATCAATTGGAACACCTTATGTTTTTTAGTTAAGTACATAGGATTCAATGGACTCATCTTTGGCAAGATACTATTAAAGTCTGTTCCATTCTCACTGACAAACTCACGCTTTAAGGAAACAGTAATGTATCGCTTGGCTTCTTCTTCATTTAAGTTTTCAGAGGAAATTAACTCTGATGCCTCTTGCTTCTGTTTACTTTGTGCATATTCAAAGAACGACTCAATAATACTAGCCTTATCAGTAATAGTATCCAAATCAGTCTCGTTAATAAAATCAACGATAAGACTTTCCTTTGCTCTATTTCCAACACTTGCACGAATTACACCTCGTATCTCTTCAATCAATGCAGTTTTATCTTTGGTCTTATTATTCTTCTCGAAGATTAACTCCAGTATATAGTCCAAGTTTATCTCTTGAGATTTAAGCAGGTCAATCTCAAAGACAACGTCATCCCAATCAATCTTAGATTTTTCGGCAACAGAACCATCCTTCTCACGTCTTAACCAATCTCTAATATCGTTATAAGTAGATTTGTAATCTTGAACGGCTCGTTCAGACAACATTTCTACCTGTTGCATATCCTTAATATCCTCATCTGTTACAAAATATGTATTTTTAAATTCCTCAACAGCATTAGGATTATCTAAGTCTATCGCTTGCAAAGCCTTAAGATGAGTATATTCATCATAGTTCTGCAAAATATTCTCGATTCGTAAGTACTCTCCAAAGAGTTTAGAAAAATCCTTTTTATCCAGCTCTGTCTCTATTTCATCAACATTAGGGAATCGCTCATTCAACTCTTTTACGACCTCAATATACCCTCGACGAGCTTCTCCAGTAACAATATCCTTAAATCCTTCCAGATACTCTTTGTAACTTCTTTCGAGCACTACATTTCTAGTATTACTATCTCCAAACAGAGTTATAGCATCAATTGTATGTTGCTCTAAATCCCTAAATGTAACGATATTCCCGAATGTCTTTGTTGCATCAAAAATTCTGTTTGTACGTGAGAACGCTTGAATTAGTCCGTGATAACGTAAATTCTTATCAACAAATAGAGTGTTTAGCGTAGGGGCATCAAAGCCGGTAAGGAACATACCTACAACGATAACAAGGTCTATTTCCTTATTCTTTACTCGTTTGGCAAGATCTCTATAATAGTTTTGGAACTCTCTGCTGTCTACTCCAAAACTTGTTTTAAACATAGCATTATAATCGTTGATGGCATTAGTCAAAAATTCTTTCGCACTAATATCCATTGCCGTTGGCTCAAAATTCTCATCGATAATTTCGCCAATTGCCGATTGCTCTTCATTGGCCGCAAACGAAAAGATTGTTGCTATCTTTAATGGCTTTTCAGTTCCTTGCTGAAGGTTATTTAATTCCTCATAATAGCACTTAGCGGCATCTACACTACTAACTGCAAACATCGCATTAAACCCCTTATTCGCACCTATACCTCGATGAGTTTTTATCTTGAAATTATCCAATATATACTGAGATATTTCTTTGATACGTGCAGGGTGAAGCAGTGCAGACTTGTTTTCTGCCGCACTTAACTTTTTCTCATCTCGTTCAGTTTCGATTCCCTTGAATCGAGGACGAACATTGTTATAATCGACCTTGAATTTTAGAACTTTTTCATCACGAATGGCATCTGTAATAACATACGAATGCAACTCTCTTCCGAACACACTCGCAGTGGTATCAGAACCAAGTGCATTTTCTGGGAAGATTGGAGTTCCTGTAAATCCAAACTGATAGTATTTCTTAAATTTCTTCTTTAATAGCTTTTGTGCTTCACCAAACTGTGAGCGGTGTGCCTCGTCAAAGATAAAAACAACTTGTTTCTGATAAATTGGCAGATCACTTTCGCTCTTCATCAGATTATTCAGTTTCTGAATAGTTGTAACAATAATCTTATTGTCATCCTTATCAATATTACGCTTCAATCCGGCAGTACTTTCCGATCCATTCACACTATCAGGAGAGAATCGTTGATACTCCTTCATTGTTTGATAGTCAAGATCCTTTCTATCAACAACAAAGAATACTTTATCAATGAAGTCAAGTTGAGTTGCCAGTCTCGCAGCCTTAAAACTAGTTAGAGTCTTACCCGAACCTGTTGTATGCCAAATATATCCACCGCCTTCTGTAGTAGACCATTTCTTTGCCTGATATGAGCTTTTGATTTTCCATAGTATTCTCTCCGTTGCAGCAATCTGATATGGTCTCATTATCAACAACGTATTGTTTGAATCAAATACTGAATATGTCAGTATTACATTTAGTAAAGTATTCTTTTGAAAGAATGTTGCAGTAAAATCCTTCAAGTCTTTAATCAATGAGTTGTTTGCCTTGGCCCAATTCATTGTAAAGTCAAAGCTATTCTTGTTTCGCTCTACAGTATTGGCAAAATATCGACTATCTGTGCCATTAGAGATAACAAAGATTTGGATATACTTGTATAAAGAGTTATTTGTGTTAAAACTCTCTTTTGAATAGCGATGTACTTGATTGAATGCTTCTCTAATTGCTACACCTCGTTTCTTAAGCTCAACTTGAACCAAAGGCAATCCATTAACCAAGATTGTCACATCATAACGATTAAGATGTGAACCTTCTTGTACGAACTGCCTTATGACTTGGACCTTGTTTCTTGATAAATTCTGTTTATCTACTAAGTAGATGTTCTTTATATGGCCATCATCAAAAACAAAATCGTAGATATAGTCATCTTGGATTTTTCTTGTTTTCTCGACAAGAGAATCACTTGGCTTATCTAAATACTCCTCTACATATCTATCCCATTCGCTATCAGTAAATTCAACATCATTGAGTGCTTGCAGTTGCGTTCTGACATTAGCAAGCAATGCTTCAGGAGTATTTAAGTCAGGTAAATATTCGTAACCCTGATTCCTTAAATCTTGAATAAACTCATGTTCAAGCGATGCCTCTGTTTGATACACAACAGAAGGCTCATTTAACACTGAGTACTTCTCATAGTCATCAAGTACTATGAAATTATTTGATTCTGCTATAGTGTTATAATATGCCATTTTATTCTTCAGTATAATAATTATTGTCGACAAGATGCTTTAAGAGCAATTTTAATGTATTCTTTTCAGGCTCCGTAGGTTCCGGGACAGTCTCGTTTGACAATGTAGAATGGCTTGTGAATTGAATAATCCTGTTATAATATGTTTTCTTGTCATCAGGTAACAAGTCAGACCATTGAGGATAGCCTAAAAAGTTTGCGGTCTTTTCGTAAAGATTTCGAAGAAGCATGAAATGATACTTTTCAATCTTATTATCATCAACTGCTTCTTGGAGGACAGACCTCAAATACAAGTGGTATGAGAAACTCTTATTTGAGTCTCCAAGTTTTCCATTCAACTCATATGTGCCATCGTCTTCTTTCTTTAATAGATAGCAGCACTTGTTTCCTTGCCTATTTTTCTTCTTAAGCTCTAACTCGTTGTAAAGTACATTATAAAACAATGGATTATGAGTTGTAATGATAAATTTAATATCGGATTTACTCGACTTTATTAATTCAGCAATATTAATAGCAAGTTCTATTAGGTGATTCTCATCCAAAGAACTGACAGGGTCATCGATAAAAATATATTCCAACTCATCAAATTGATTGGTGTCACGATTTGCAGGTTCTGGCTCATTCAATGTATCTACAACCAGTTTTATTAAGCTAAAAAACACACACCAAATAAGACAACTCTCTTCTCCTTTGGAGATTTTAATATTGTCTATCTTATTATCATCTCCACGCTCTAATGAAAAAGTAATCTCATTGAAGTCTTCGTTAAATGATGGAGTAAGTTTGTCGTTCGTATAATGTTGGAAGTGGGTAATTACATTAGACTCTTGACCTTGATCTTTGAATATCCAATCTGTAAAGTTGTTTGGATGTATGATTAACTTTCTGTTTTTATCTTTGTCCAAATCATTGTCCCAATAGAACAAATCTTCAGTGAAAGCATTGTAGTAGAGAACTTTTATTAGCATCTCTTCTTCTTCTTCTTCTGCTGCTGCTTCACCTTCTATTTTGGGCGCAACCAACTCCTTAAACTCGCGAGAAAGGCGAGTTTTTCCCACACCATTGAAGGCATAAATTAACTGGACCTTCTTATCGGTATCTTTGAGTGTTTGGGCTATTTCAGTCAATGTCTTTCCCATATCAAGCACTTAGTTTATACTCTGGAAATGATAGTAGTTTATCTCTATAATATTCATACTGCTCTTGCACTGCTGCAATCTCTGCGGGTAAACCTTGCACAAGGTCGCTAACTAATCTTTCAAATTTATCAAGGATATTGACAATGCGCGCTTGCTCTGCTAGAGATGGTATAGGAATCTCAAACTGTTCTAATTGCGATTGGTGCAATCTAATAACTTTCGTTCCAGTAACTCTACTTCTTTTGTATCTTGCAAATGCATAAGTTTGAAAATAATATGCTATATACTTGGGATTTTGGTTGTGAGAAAATGCTAAGCTATCACCGCTAATACAAATCTCTTCATTTCCAAGCCAAGCTACACATTTGCAAACATCATCAATGTTTTCACTTACAGTTGCGAATACCAAATCACCACAATGGGCCTTTTTGCACTTCTTAGCCGTTTCGCTACTTACGTACGATTTTGTCTTTGTTGCAAATGTTCCATAATGTGTATATATCTGGCCATAATGAATGCATGGAATTCCACTCTCTGTGAAATCTTTCTTTTGCAAACCATTTCCTCTTATGAATGTACCTATCTCACTCATTTTCATCCATATTACGCCTTGAATACCCCCCCCCTATTTCATTGAAAGTCAACAACTTATTTCGGTAGTATTCATATTGTTCTTGTCTCGCTTGCAGCTCCGCTTGCAGCTCCGCTTGCAGCTCCGCTGCATATTCCGCGAAGCGGTCGAGAATTTCAGCAATCTTTGTTTGTACTTCAATAGGTGGTACGGGTATACTGATATTAACAAACCTCTTTTTAGAGATGTTATATCGTGTAACACCACTAGCAGTTTGCTTAATCTGGCCTCTTACGTCATTACTTCTTAATAAATGTTTTAAGAAATGAAGATTGTATTCTTCTAAATTGTGAAGACGCAAACCAAAACAAAATGAGTTAAGATATAAATCCTCATTAGTTTGCACAGTGACGACTGACGACATACCACATTCGTCAGGAGTTTCAGAGGATCCTGTAAATAAAATATCTCCATATCGAACAATATGCTGTTTCTCATCATCTAATATTTTAACTTTATCTTGTATATTCAAATCTAAAGATGGATTAGAATATATGTTGCGATATGTTATAAATTTGGCATTGCCATTTTTGAAGTCCTCTTTCGACTTTCCAGTTAGTCCTCCAAACAGCACACCTATTTCGCCTATTTTTTTGTACTCTACGCCATTTGGGCAATATGATGTCAATAGTTTAGTTAATTCACTCATACCTCTTCCTCCAATTCTGCAATAATTTTATCTATTTCGCTTCGCAACTCGTTCTCTCGTGCTACAATCTTACGGATACGTTCATTGAGTTCCTTAATATTGGTTTCTTTTCGGGTCTCTTTTGCTTCTATATAACTACTTACCGAAAGGTTGTAATCATTCTCTGCAATTAGTTTGTTATCAATAGACTTTGTAATTGCTTCAATATCTTCTTTGCTGTCGAAGATTTCTAAAATCTTTTTTATATGCTTTTCGTCAAGAACATTATTATTGGTTTCCTTCCTGAAGAAATCATTACCCGTAGCATCAATAAATTGCGTTTTTGTATCCATCTTATGCTTGGATAAAACTAAAATATTTACCGCAATCGTAGTTCCATAGAAAAGGTTCGGAGCGAGCGCAATGACTGTTTCTACAAAGTTATTATCTACCAAATATTTCCTAATTTTCTGTTCTGCTCCTCCGCGATAGAAAATACCAGGGAAGCATACTATAGCAGCTCTACCTTTGCTTGAAAGATAACTCAATGCGTGCAGTACAAAAGCGAAGTCCGCTTTTGACTTAGGGGCTAACACACCTGCAGGAGCAAATCGATCATCGTTAATCAGTGTTGGGTCATCAGAACCAATCCAATTTACGGAGTACGGAGGATTGGATACAATCGCATCAAAAGGCTTGTCATCGCCAAATTGAGGATCCATCAGAGTATTGCCCAGCGCAATGTTAAACTTGTCGTAGTTTATGTTATGCAGAAACATATTCATACGAGCAAGATTGTATGTAGTATGGTTAATCTCTTGACCAAAGAAACCTTCTTCAATAATATGCTCATCAAACTGTTTTTTCGCCTGCAACAATAATGAACCAGAGCCTGCAGCAGGGTCATAAATCTTATTGATTGTGCTTTGGTTGTGCATTGCTAGTTGAGCAATGAGTTTTGATACACATTGAGGCGTAAAAAATTCGCCACCTGATTTTCCTGCATTAGCAGCATAATTGTGTATCAAGAACTCATAGGCATCGCCAAATAAGTCAATATGATTATCCTCAAAATTGCCAAAGTCTAAACCCTCAACACCCTTTATAACTGCTGCCAAGCGACTGTTTTTATCCTCTACTGTATTACCCAATCGAGTGCTTGTGGTATCAAAGTCTGCAAATAGGCCTTTGATGTCGCCCTCGGAATCATAACCAACCGCAGAACCCTCAATTGCTGTAAATATAGCTTTGAGGTCTGTGTTTAGATTTGGATTCTTGTTCGCTGTTTTAGCGATATTTACAAATAACTGACTTGGGTATATGAAATATCCTTTGGTCTTAATCGCATCGTCTTTAATTTCGGGAGTGATTATGCTATCAGGCAGATTGGCATAATCAATGCTTTCGTCTCCTCCTTCAATATAATTGGTAAAATTCTCGCTAATAAAACGGTAGAATAATGTACCGAGGACAAACTGCTTAAAGTCCCATCCATCAACCGCACCACGCACCTCGTTAGCGATTTTCCATATTTGAGCCTGTAATAGAGCTCTTTGTGTATTGCTTGTCATTATCGTTATGCAATTTTTATATACTCAATAGTAAATGCTACTTACTACTATTTATCAAATCTTTCCTATCCATATTGAGAATTTCTGCAATCCTGGTTAGAACCTCTAAACTTGGCTGTGATGTATTTGAACACCACCGAGAAACAGTAGCCTCATTCTTTTGAAGTTGCTCTGCCAACCATTTACCTGTTTTGTTTTGTTCAGCTAGCACAACTTTTATCCGATTAATCCTATCAGTTTTCATATTTTGCCTTAAATATCGACCTCAATAAATTGACTTTATTTGCAAATATAATGATAAATTCCTAAACCATGTCTTTTGTTAGCAACTTTTTTACTGCATAAATTGTAATTTTTATAATTCAGGGATGAACATTCGAATAGCTTATATGATTATTCGGAGCATAAAGCTTGTACATAAAGTGAAAGTACTTGCAATATAAAAACATCAAATCCTCCCGACTTTGGAGGGTAGGATGCCGATTGGTAGTTTTGGGACGCCGAAAACATTTCGGGTGCCCCAAAACACAACTTGCTATGTTCGCTTGAACATAAATTTCCAGTGCCTGAAAATTACTCTACAGTAGTCTAAATTTCACTCAAATATCGGCTTTGGTGAGGTGGTTATAATACTTGTTGGTTACTTGTTTATAACCAATAAGCAAATCAAGCAATAATGAATGAGTGTAATCATTAGTGATTATAACAAGTAATGCAATCACTCAATCTTGCAATCTGCCAGACTTGCTGTCACTCAATCTTGCAGTCTGTCAATCACTCTTTCTGTAATTGGATTAGCGATTTACTTTCTAAAATACTACCAATTATGCAATCTGATGACACCCCACGACACGTTATGTCGGTTATGCTGAGGGTATTATTTTTTGTTTTTACTTAGCACTTAGAAAGCGAATGTTTAATGTAAAATGAAATAGTTATGGAGATTATCAGCATTGAGAAAAAGACCTTTGAGGAGCTTGTGTCGCGCCTCGGGCAGTTCGTTAAGCGAATGGATCGCATCAATCGCCAGCGTAGTGGCAGGCGTATGAGCGATTGGATGGACAATCAAGATGTCTGTCAGGCGTTGAAGATTAGTCCTCGCACATTGCAGACTCTTCGGGATAGTGGGCGTTTGCCTCACTCAAAAATTAACAATCGTATCTACTATCGTCCCGAAGATGTGGAGCAACTTATCGAAGATTGTAATGATGTTTAACCTATAATTTTTATGCCTATGAGTAACGAAGTTATCACGCACAAGCACGAGTGGGTACGCGGTCTATTTTCAGAACTAGACCGCATTGCCAAAGATACCGCAACGATGGCTAACGAGAATCAACCGCTATTGGGTGGCGAACACTATTTGACCGACAGGGAGTTGTCGCAACGCTTGAAAATCAGTCGCCGCACCTTGCAAGACTATCGGAACAACGGCATTTTGCCGTACCGCCAACTGGGTGGAAAAATCCTTTATCGGGAAAGCGATATTGAACGAGTATTGCAAAGTTGCTATCGAGGCAAGTTTTAGATTATACCCTATAAGGTATAATATGGGTTAAGCACTTGCAAATTACACCCGATAGGGTATATTATAAGTGTAAAGGAAACACTGACTGAACTTATTATGCAGAGTTGGGAGCGAGCTGCCTTTGTCCCCAACTCTGTTTTTTATAATAATAGCGGCTTGATTATAATTTGAAGATTGATACTCTTAATAGATTTGACCTTGATTTATGCGTCGTAGGTCGCTTCGCTTGCTTCGTCCCAATCCCATCCTCAACTCGGACGGTAATACCGGAAAGTTTTTTCGGGTGAAAAATTGTCGAAGATAATTTTTTGCTCGAAAACCCGTAGGCCTGAAGTTGTAGGTATTGCCCTCCGAGTTAACTTTATAAAGGGATGAAAGCAAGTGAAGCGTACCGCAGACCTCTTATCCTAAATTCACTATTGCACTCTTCACATTCATCATATCCTTCAATATTGAACTGTCAAGTACCTTTGCATAGTGTTGCGTCATCTTGATATTAGAGTGACCGAGCATCTTTGCTACATTCTCTATACTTACACCATTAGCCAAGCACACAGATGTTGCGTAGGAATGGCGGGCAACGTGTGTGCTAAGGTGCTTCTGAATTCCGCAGACATCGGCTATCTCTTTCAGGTAGCTGTTCATATTCTGATTGCAAGGAACGGGAAGTAATACACCACGCTTAATGCAAGTCGGGTTGTTCTCGTATTTCTTGAGAATTGCCATTGGGATATCCAACAGCGGAATATTGCACATATTATTTGTCTTTTGGCGTGTCTTGCGAATCCAATAGTGTCCGTTGTTGTCCTGCACGATATGCTCGGCGGCGAGTTGCTGAACATCTATAAATGCCAATCCCGTAAAGGCTGCGAAGATAAACACATCGCGCACCAATGCAAGGCGGGGTAGCGAAAACTCCTTTTGGTATATTGTCATAAGCTCGTCCATCGTCAGGAACTCGCGCACAACCTCTTTCTCGTGAAACTTGATGCCCGCAAAAGGATTTTTCTCTATCCACTCATTGGCAAGTGCAAGGTTGATAATCTTCTTCAAGCACTTCATATAGCGGATAACGGTATTCTGCTGGCAATTCTTCTCGGTCTTCAAATAGAACTCAAAGGCTCGCACAAGTTCGCCATTTACCTCCGTAATAGGCAAATCCTCTTTGTCGTATTTCAGTTTGATAAGTTCGGCAAGATAGCGGGTACAACTTTCGTAGCGTCTTACAGTGATTAGGGCGAAATCTTTACCCACCAAAGCTCGGCATTGCTCGTTGTGTTCACGCATACTACCGATAATGGTGCGTACTTGCTCCACCTTTTTGTCCACTCCAAAGAACTTTTCCTGCAATATTCGGGCAGTGATAAGTTCCCCATTCTCTTCAAGTTGCGTGTAAATTCGGTGGAGTTTGATTCGACTCTCCTCGATGTAGTTATTAAGCTCGGTTGATTTACGACTTTTGCCCCTCGCACACTCCTTTGCCTGGTTCCACGATACTGGCTCGATGCTTTTGCGAATGTTTGTTTCTACTCTTGCGCCATTGACTGTGATACGCATACATACTGAAGCCTCACCGTTCTTCAGCAGTTTTGTTTTCTTGATAAAGAAAAGCACATTAAATGAATCTCGTCTCATTTTTTCCTACTTTTAAGTTAAACTTTTATTTGGCAAAAGTAAGAATCCGAGTCCGTTTTGATGCTATGCAAAATGTTGTGAATCAGCGAAAAGCACCCTTTCAAGGTGGAGATATTTGGAACACCCGTCTGCTCCACCTCCTGCTCCACCAAAGGCGGTCGTGAACCGCACTTTTTTGCGTTTTGTGGGAAAATAAAAAATCCCGATTTTCGTTGAAAATCAGGATTTTACGTTGTTTTGCTTTTCTTTGCTGTGGTGCCACCAGGAATCGAACCGGGGACACAAGGATTTTCAGTCCTTTGCTCTACCAACTGAGCTATGGCACCATCAATATCAACGCTTATGTGTCTTAAGCGAGTGCAAAGGTAAAACGATTTTTCGAATTTCCAAAATTTCTGCCGGAAAAACCGCCGGAAACTCTAAAAAAACAGCAAGGCCCCGCCCTATCTTCCGTACATGCGGCGCAGGGAAGCGAAAAGCGGCCGGACCCTCAGGCCCGGCCGCCGGACACGGCTTGAACTAATTGCGGTAAGCTTCGTTTTGCTCGCCGAAATTGGGGTTGTTCTGCAATTCGTAGTGCGGAATGGGCCAGACGAATTGCGGATCGTCAGCCGATTTCTGCATTTCGTAAGTTGCCGTACCGCCGGCGAGGATCGAAATGCAAGCCGTTTGTGCATTTCGTTTCATGCCGATGCCCCAACGCT
>NZ_FCNT01000061.1 GCF_900021155.1 Alistipes sp. CHKCI003 | reverse complement strand
CGATTGCGACGCGCGGTGCGCAAGGGCGAACCTTGTTTGAGGATTTGGAGCCGTTGCCGGAATATGATACCCGAAACGCAGGGCATCCGCCGATCTGAATGCGGATAGACCCTCGAAAACACGGGATACGGAACCCAAGCTTGCGAAGCCGAGCGACGCTTCGAAACCGCCGGCGACCAGCTCGAAACCGAATGCGTGAACAAAAACCACAGCGACGCGCAGTCGGTACGACCGGGCGCGAAGCCGCTCCCGGCACCTGAAAAGGTGCCGGGTCGAGTTGCGAAAGCGGAGCGGACATCCGGATGAACAGGCCGTAACATATCGGGTATCTTCATTTGTTTTGCACACGGCACCCGACGCGGCTTTCCATAAACTTTATACAAAAAGCGAGGGCGCAAGGTGCATAATTCCTTTTCGTCAGCCTCGCGAGCTTTAATCCGGAAAAACGCCCTTACGCCCAAGCCTGCCTGCGACACGAAGTCGCAGGCATAGTAACAACTTGGGTTTCAGACAAATTTTACGCCGGATTATAAACCTACTATAAATCATAGTAGTCGCGAGTTTACGAAAAGGCATAAAGGTTGTCTTAACCTCTATTGTATGTTACTCTGCCATAAGTCTACGGCAAAGTTAGCACAATTTCTGTAATAGAAATAAATGTTTACTCGGGCAAATATACGAAAAAGACGAGTAATCCTTGCATTTATACACGTATAAATTACTGAAAAGTGTTATTTTTTTGTATCTGTGGAAAAAGGGAAGCCTAAACGAACAGATATTGAACTAAAGAAGCGGATCATCGAACGCCTGAAAGAGTTGCGTTCGGAGCGGAACTATTCGCAAGAATATGTAATCGAACACACAAGGTTGAACCTCTCCCAATACAAAGCAGGCATCAGATTACCTTCTCTCGATTCGCTCGTCATCCTCTGTAAATTGTATGGAATAACGCTCAAGAAGTTCTTCGAATCGGTCGATTATCCAAAGGAATAATTATACAAAACGAGTGTTCCTCGTAAAGAAACAGAATTTCTGAATTTGCTTGCCCAGAGGTTGAAGAATCTGCGCAATGAACGGGGATTACCTCAAAACAATGGATGATGGAGCTAACGCAAGCCGAGTTGAATCCGGGAAACGTTCGAGCTCAGTTTATTCGGTTGCACCTCTTTGCAAATATTACGATGTGTCCTTAGATGAATTTTTTATGGACATCGACATCATCTTCGTCCCCGTGGGAATAGCGAACTAATGACGAGTTAAAACAGGCGACTGCGTGGGTTTTATGCGGGTCGAAAATTTGCGGGATCTTCAGGGCATAAAGGCTCGCCTCAACCTTCAATAGGTTTCGCTGTCCAAACAGATTCTAATTACGGAACGAAGTCAACATAATTTCTGCAACAGCAAGAATTGTTTCCATGTGCAAATGGAAGAAAAAAGTCCTTCAAGTGCTCATGAATACGTGCATTTGTTTCGATTTGACTATTTTTTTTAAATCACGACCGAAAAAAACAGATATTACAAAGACGAAGAGTTCATCAAAAAACTTGCACAACGCAATAGTGATTTGCGGATCGCACATAATCAGCCCCCCCCAAAAATATCTTATAGATCGCATACATCTGGCCATCAATAGCTACGAAACAGAAAACGAGCTCCCGACACTGATGTCGATCCTGTAGATTTGAAAGTTTTACAAGATAGCCCTCGGCGAATATTTCGCGCCGCTGAACTATCCGCCGAAGAATTAGTCCGAATTCAAAGAATTTCTTCACGATATACCGGAGCTTTTCAAAAGTTTGCGGGAACAATCGTCCGTTTCGGACGCCGGGCCGATGGGCTCAGGTTTTCGCGGCATTCGCACACCTCATGGCGGGGCAATAGGAAGATGCGGAGGCCCATGACTACGAACAGCAAACGACGGAATCCCCCGTCTGCGGAACATGCCTCAAGAGGGCAAACCTCCGCCGCCGGGGAACCGCAACCGGGGAACAGCCCCCACACGGCCCGACGAATCCCGCACAACAATCCCCACAAAGCTCTTGAAACATGCCGCCGCCACGCCTCGAAGAGACCGGTCCGAAAAGCGATCCGCTCGTAGAGCGCCTCGACGACCGCGCAACGTCCGGCCCGACGCCTCGGCAACCGTCCCGGAGCACTCCGCCCGCACCCATCGGCAAGCCGCCGCCCGAACGAGGTCTCCGGGACAGCGCCCCGCAACGATCCGCCCGCGCGCTCCATGGTGCCGCATCCATCCGCAACTGGCAGAATCTTTTAACGCCCCGTCCGAAAAAACCGAAAGACGACGGGCTTTCGTTAACGACAACATATAAATATAGGTATGACGCAGGCACCGTCCCGATACCGGGACTATCCGCGACTGAAGGGTGCGAACCGTCCGGCGGAACATGGATTTTATCTCCCGAAAACTTCATTCCTCCGATTATTTGTACTATTTTTGAGAGCCGAATCTAAAAGCTCCGGAATGAAAAAGTCCATTGCGGCCCTCGCCGTTCTTTTCGTTTTCACGGCCACGGCTCTGCCGGCAGGCGCCCAGACCTACGTGAAACTCAACGGACTCTACGCCCTCGCGGGTGTCGTGAACCCCTCCGTGGAGTTCGTCATATCGCCCAAATCGACCGTGCAGACCGAGATCGTCGTCTCGCCGTGGGAATCCATCGGCGGCAAACACATGCTCTTCGGCATCCTCATGGGCGAATACCGCCGCTATTTCCGCGGGCATAACGACGGCTGGTACCTCGGGGCGAATGCCGGCATGATGGCTTTCGACATGTCGAAACCCTACATGGACGGCTGGCACCTTCGTTTCGAAGACCGCTACTGCAAAGGCTACGGCTTCATGATCGGCATCTGCGCAGGCTACGAATGGCAGTTCCGCGAACGGTGGGTGCTCGACGCTTTTCTCGGCTGGTCGTGGATGTCGAGTTTCTACAACGGCTACAGCATGGACGGCGAGATCGACATGCATCCCCACCGCCCCGTGCAGCCCGAATACCCCGATCCGTTCAACGGCTCGTCGGAGTGGTACCCCAACAAGATCGGCCTCTCGATCGGCTACCGCATCATCTCGCCCAAGCGTTTTCGCGGCGAGGTGCAGCGCTCCGAAGTACATATCGCGGAATAGACCGGCAATCGTCCCGTCTCCGATCCCGCGAGAGTTCTGGCCGCAAAATCCGCCTCTCCGCCGGCCGTGCCATGCCAAAACAAATGTCGGGTTCCGACCCATTAAAACGGCATGGAACAGACAGCCGAACCGTCATACCGATCACAACGCAACAGGCAGCCCTGCGGTCCCTTCCGCTTTTACGGACATTCGTCCGTAAGGCATCCTGCTGCCCTGTCCCATACCGTCTCAAGACTTTGAACTGCCCCTGTTCTCGACCGACGATAAACGGCAGGCGGCCGAGCCTCAACGCCTCCGGCACGCATGCAGTCCGCCATCGAAGCCGCACAGGCGGACGGACTGCCGCCGTCGCAAAAGCGCTGCCGCGGGAGGGGCTCCACCGCCCGTTCCGCACCGAGCAGTGCTTTCGGCACGACGAACTCGACCGCTCGAATCGCACGTCCCCGACAGGCCATCACCTTGGATCGCATCGGAAAGGACCGCAAACGATCCGGTCTCCGGACCGAAAAGCGGAATTCGAAATATCCGGCCGATCGGAATGTCCGGATGGTTTCGATCTGAAAAATCCCCGAAACGCCCCTCCTCGATGGAGAAGCCGTTTCGGGGATCGGAACCCACGGCATGCGGCACGGACCGCATGCAAAACCTACGGGCGAATTACTTGCGGTATACCTTCTCGTAACCGTAAATGGCGTTCTCGCCCAGCTCCTCCTCGATGCGGAGCAGCTGGTTGTACTTGGCCATACGGTCCGAACGCGACATGGAACCGGTCTTGATCTGACCCGAATTGGTCGCCACGGCGATGTCGGCGATCGTCGAATCCTCGGTCTCGCCCGAACGGTGCGACGTAACGGTCGTATACCCCGCACGGTGCGCCATCTCGATAGCGTCGAGCGTCTCGGTCAGCGAACCGATCTGGTTCACCTTGATGAGGATCGAGTTGGCGCAGCCCATCTCGATGCCCTTGCGCAGGAAATCCACGTTCGTTACGAACAGGTCGTCGCCGACGAGCTGGCATTTGTCGCCCAGCTCGCGCGTGAGCAGCTGCCAGCCCTCCCAGTCGTTCTCGGACATGCCGTCCTCGATCGAGTCGATCGGGTATTTGGCCACGAGCCCCTTGAGGTACTCGACCTGCTCCTTCGACGAACGCTTGGCGCCCTTCTCGCCTTCGAACTTCGTATAGTCGTATACGCCGTCCTTATAGAACTCCGACGAAGCGCAGTCCATGCCGATCGCCACGTCGCCGCCCTCGCACTTGCGGCCGGGTTTATATCCGGCAGCCTTGATGGCTTCGATGATCGAATCGAGCGCGTCCTCCGTACCGTTCAGCGCGGGAGCGAAACCGCCCTCGTCGCCCACGGCCGTCGAAAGGCCGCGGTTGTGGAGCACCTTCTTCAGGTTGTGGAACACCTCGGCGCCCATGCGCACGGCCTCCTTGAGCGACGGAGCGCCCACGGGGCGGATCATGAACTCCTGAAAAGCGATGGGAGCGTCGGAGTGCGAACCGCCGTTGATGATGTTCATCATCGGCACGGGCAGACACTTGGCGTTCGAACCGCCGATATAACGGTAGAGAGGCATGCCGAAGTAGTCGGCGGCGGCACGGGCCACGGCCAGCGAAACGCCGAGGATGGCATTGGCGCCCAGATTCGACTTGGTCTTGGTGCCGTCGAGCTCGATCATCGCCTTGTCGATGCCGACCTGATCGGCTACGTTCATGCCGATGATGGCGGGTGCGATCACCTCGTTCACGTTCCGCACGGCTTTCTCCACGCCCTTGCCCAGATAGCGGCTCTTGTCGCCGTCGCGCAGTTCGAGCGCCTCGTTCTCGCCGGTCGAGGCACCGCTCGGAACGGCTGCGCGGCCGAAGGCTCCGGATACGGTACGAACTTCGACCTCCACGGTCGGATTACCTCTCGAATCGAGGATTTCCCTTGCATGAATCTCTACAATCTGCATACTGAAAATAATTTATGAATGTAACAATAACGAAACTAACTTCCCTAAAAGCACGGCAAAGGTACGAAAAAAATCCGGAATAGCGCATCGCCGTTCCGTCCTTTTATCTTATCTTCCTCATACATCGGTCTCGCGCCGCGACCTGCATTCGGATTTATGCCGATACGAACCGACGACTCTAACTCAAAACCATCGCACCATGAAAAAACCGCTGCTTCTTTTCGCCGCTCTCGCAGCCGCCGCGGCTCCGCTCTCGGCCGATAATCCGGAGAAAACCCCGGCGACCGTCCGCTCGCCCAAGCGCATCACGGGAATTCGGGCCGGTCTCAACGCCGCATGGACGACTGCCAAAGCCGAGGGAATATCTGCGAATACGCCTGATCTTCCGTCGGCTCATATCGGACGTTTCGGAGATCATCATACGGCACAGCCTTTCGGGGAAACTCATTATGCTTTCGGGTTCGCAGGAAAATGCTTCGGCAAATAGGGCGGTATGCGCCGCTCCGACTCCGACCCCGGCTCCGGATCGGACCGGCGCCGCATGGAGGAACATCTATTTCGGATTCGGATACGAGAAAGGATTGACCGGCATCCGGAAACACGGTTCGAGAGAAACCCCATATTCAGCACCCGCTGCGTTACGATTTCGGTCGACTACAACTTCGGCTCTTGCGACCGGCAGGCACCCCGCCGGGCAGGAGCGCAACGGCTCCGTCCGATGCCGGAACGGATCAGCGCATCAACACCGACGAATCTCCGTAGCTGAGGAAACGTAAATCGTGCGCGAGCGCATAGTCGTAGATCGTGTGCCATGCCTCGCCGGCATAGGCCGCCACAAGCAGCAGCAGCGTGGACTTGGGCTGGTGGAAATTGGTGATGAGGTTGCGCACGATGCGGAACTCGTACCCCAACGGCGTGATCATGATCTGCGTGGCCGCCTTGAGCCGCTCCGTCCCCTCGCGGTCCATGTATCCGGCGAGCGTATCGAGCGCCTCGCAGCCGGAGAACGAAGCCGGTATGTCGTACAGCTCCCACTGTCCCACGGGCCGCCCGACTTCCGGCGAGCCCGACTTCCGGATGCGCCACGCCAGCGCTGCGAGCGATTCGAGCGTGCGGACCGAAGTGGTACCGACCGCCGTTATGGCTCCCCACCGCTCCCGCAATGCTTCTACGGCCGCACGGCGGATTTCGAAGTGTTCGGTGTGCATCGGATGCCGGGCCGCATCCTCGTCCTTGACGGGCAGGAACGTACCGGCACCCACATGAAGCGTTACCTCCTCGAAGCCGAAGCCGCGCGCCTTCATCCCCTCGATCAGTTCGGACGTGAAATGCAGTCCTGCCGTGGGTGCGGCTACGGAACCTTCGAATTTCGAATAGACCGTCTGATAGCGCGTGTTGTCGATCTCCTCGCTCTCGCGGTCGAGATAGGGCGGAATCGGAATACGCCCGAGGTGTTCGAGCAACTGTCCGAAGGTCCGGTCGACGGTCCATTCGAAGCGGACGATCTGCTCGCGTCCGCCCCCGCCCGTGCGCCACGCACGCAAATGCTCCGTGCGCCCTTCCCATTCGAAACCGACCTCGACGTATCCCTCCTTCCATTTCTTGAGGTTCCCCACGATGCAGCTCCACTCGCAACCGCCTTTCACGGCGAAGGCACGCTCGTAGTCGGCCGGCGCGTGCGGTTCGAGACAGAAGACCTCGATACGGGCTCCCGAGGGTTTGTGCATGATGATTCGTGCACGGATCACCTTCGTGTTGTTGAACACGAGAAGCTGCCCCGCTGGCAGCACGTCGCCGATGTCGCGGAAATGCCGTTCGGCGATCTCTCCGCCGCGCCACACGAGCAGCTTCGAGGCGCTCCGCTCGCCGAGCGGGAACTTGGCGATCCGTCCTTCGGGCAGATCGTAGTCGTAGTCGTTTATGTCGATATGTCGCTCCATTGCGCGCCAAAGGTACGAATAAGTCGAGTGCAAAAGCAAATTTATTTGCATTTTGCCGAGCGGGAGTACCCTACGACGAAGGCAAAGGTACGAATACCGCCGGAGACGAATGCGAATTTATTCGCGGTTGCCGGACGCGGGTACCTGAGACGGAGCCCAAGCTGCAAATTATTCGGATTGCGGATTGCCATTTGCGGATTGTTTCGTACATTTGTCGTTACAAAACGATCATCTTTAGCGTATGAAAACCGATTTTCTGGTGATAGGCTCCGGCGCCGCGGGGCTGAGTTTCGCCCTGAAAGCCGCCGCACACGGGCGCGTAACCGTCGTAACGAAAGGCGAGATGAACGAGTGCAACACCAACTACGCACAGGGCGGCATCTGCTCGGTAACTTATGCGCCGGATTCCTTCGAAAAGCACATACGGGATACGATGGTCTGCGGCGCCGGCAAGTGCGACCGCGAAGCCGTAGAGCTGGTCGTGCGCCATGCGCCCGAGCGGATCCGCGATCTGATCGCATGGGGCACCCGCTTCGACAAGACGGCCGACGGCCGCTTCGAACTCAACCGCGAGGGCGGTCATTCCGAACACCGCATCCTCCACCACGAAGATCTCACGGGCGCCGAAATCGAACGGGCGCTCATACGCTCCGTGCGCGAACATCCGAACATCACGGTCCTCGAACACCGCTTCGCCATCGACCTCTTGACGCAGCACCACCTCGGCGAATTCGTAACGCGCCATACGCGCGGTCTGACGTGCTTCGGTGCCTACGTGCTGAATCTCGGCACCAACGAGATCGAGACCATGCTCGCCAAGTTCACCGTCGTCGCCACGGGCGGCTGCGGCAACATCTACTCCTCGACGACCAATCCCGTGGTGGCCACGGGCGACGGCGTGGCGATGTGCCACCGCGCCAAAGCCATCACCGAGAACATGCAGTTCATCCAGTTCCACCCCACGTCGCTCTATCATCCGGGCGAGAAACCCAACTTCCTCATCACGGAGGCCATGCGCGGTTTCGGAGCCATCCTGCGGCTGCAGAACGGCGAGGAGTTCATGGACCGCTACCACCCGATGAAGTCGCTGGCGCCGCGCGACGTTACGGCTCGTGCGATCTACACCGAAATGACCAAGCGGGGCGAGGATTTCGTCTACCTCGACGTTACGCACAAGGCACCCGACGCCGTCCGCAGCCACTTTCCCAACATTTACGAGAAATGCCTCTCGATCGGCATCGACATCACCCGGCAGTGGATTCCCGTTACGCCTGCCGCCCATTACAGCTGCGGCGGCGTGAAGGTCGACGGCAACGGACAGACCTCGATCCGGCGGCTCTATGCGCTGGGCGAGACCTCCTGCACGGGGTTGCACGGGGCCAACCGGCTCGCATCCAACTCGCTGATCGAAGCGGTCGTCTACGCCGACCGTGCCGCACGCCATACGGCGGGACTGATCGGCCGAACGGAGTTTCAGGAGGGCATTCCCGATTGGGATTTCGAGGGGACGCAGCACACGGAGGAGATGCTGATGATCATCCAGTCGAAGCGCGAGATGCAGCAGATCATGACCAACTACGTAGGCATCGTCCGCTCGAACCTTTCGCTCAAACGGGCCATGCGGAGGCTCGAAATCCTCTACGAGGAGACCGAAGAGCTCTACAACAAGACCAAACCCAACCGCGAGCTGTGCGAACTGCGCAACATGATCGCCGTAGCCTACCTCGTCATCAAGCAGGGCCGCGAACTGAAGGAATCGGTCGGCTGCCACTTCAATACGGACTATCCGCAGAGCGACGCTCCCGAACCGGATGCCGCCGCCGGCACGGCATCCGGTACAGACGCAAGGCCCGACCCCCTACGAGCCCACTGAGGGAGGGTACCGCCGCGGACGATCCGATCCGGCACGGACCGAAGATACGGAAGAAACGCCCGCCGGCATACTCCTGCGGAGCGACACACGGGCAACTGCCCCTGCCCCGCACGACGCAGAGCCCCGCACGCCTCCGGAATCGCGCCGGCCCCGCGGCCGACCGCATAAACAAACGACACGACAGATTCAGATTCAATGACCTTACAGGAAGAAATCGCACGCCGGCGCACGTTCGCCGTCATCGCCCACCCCGATGCGGGCAAAACCACGCTCACGGAGAAACTGCTCCTCTTCGGCGGCGCCATCCATGTCGCCGGAGCCGTGAAAAGCAACAAAATCAAGAAGGGAGCCACCTCGGACTTCATGGAGATCGAGCGCCAGCGCGGCATCTCGGTCGCCACGTCCGTGATGGGCTTCGAATACAAAGGCGACAAAATCAACATCCTCGACACCCCGGGCCACGAAGATTTCGCCGAAGACACCTACCGCACGCTGACGGCCGTCGACTCGGTAATCATCGTCATCGACGGTGCCAAGGGCGTGGAGTCGCAGACACGCAAGCTGATGGAGGTCTGCCGGATGCGTTCGACGCCCGTGATCGTCTTCATCAACAAGCTCGACCGCCCCTCGAAAGACCCGTTCGACCTGTTGGACGAAGTCGAGCGCGAGCTGCGCATCCGCGTGCGGCCGCTGGCCTTCCCGATCTCGAACGGCCCGACGTTCAAAGGCGTCTACAACCTCTACGAAAAGAACCTTTCGCTCTTCACCTCCGACGAGAAGCTCACGGCCTCGGCCTCGACGGCCGAGATCGCCGATCTGGCCTCCGATGCGCTCGACGCGCAGATCGGGGAGCAATTCGCCGCACAGCTGCGCTCGGACGTCGAGCTGGTGGAGGGCGTCTACGACCCGTTCGAGCGCGACGCCTACCTGCGGGGCGAACTGGCACCGGTCTTCTTCGGATCGGCAGTCAACAACTTCGGCGTGCGCGAGCTGCTGGAGTGCTTCGTCCGGATCGCCCCCTCGCCCCGTCCGGCACCGACCGAGACGCGCACCGTGGAGCCGTCGGAGCCGAAGATGACGGGCTTCGTCTTCAAGATCCACGCCAACATGGACCCCAACCACCGCGACCGCATCGCCTTTCTGAAGATCTGTTCCGGCACGTTCGAACGCAACAAAAACTACCTGCACGTCCGCAGCGGCAAGCAGATGAAATTCTCGTCGCCCACGGCCTTCATGGCCGAAAAGAAGTCGGTGATCGACCTCGCCTACCCGGGCGACATCGTGGGCCTGCACGACACGGGCAACTTCAAGATCGGCGACACCTTCACCGAGGGCGAAAAGCTCAAGTTCACGGGCATCCCCTCCTTCGCGCCCGAACAGTTCCGCTACATCGAAAATGCCGATCCGCTGAAATTCAAGCAGCTCGCCAAAGGCATCGATCAACTGATGGACGAAGGAGTGGCCCAGCTCTTCACCAGCTCGCTCAACGGCCGAAAGATCATCGGCACGGTCGGCGCGCTCCAGTTCGAGGTGATCCAGTACCGGCTCGAACACGAGTACAACGCCGCCTGCCGCTGGGAGCCGATCTCGATCTACAAAGCCTGCTGGATCGAGAGCGACGACGCCGCACAGCTGGCCGACTTCAAGCGTCGTAAACACACCAACATGGCCGTCGACAAACACGGGCGCGACGTCTTCCTCGCCGACACGAGTTACGGACTGGCGCTGGCACAGGAGAATTTCAAGAAGATCCGGTTCCACTTCACCTCGGAGTTCTGAATCCGCCGCCCGCCCGGAGCGCACGATGCCGAGCCGTCCGACGCCTCCGATTCGACGACGCCCGTCCCCGCCGAAACGGGTCCGGCAGGGACGGGCGTCGTTTCCGTTCCGCAGTCTTCGGAACGAGTGCCGAAAGGGTCGGCTGCGGCGCAGCCGACCGCCATACAACACCGGCGATTGCGGTATCCGACGGTTTCGCGGCCCCGCACCGCGGTCCGAAGCGGACGGCGCCGCGCACAGCCCCCCGACAACTACTTCGCCTCCCGGACAACGGCTCTCCGTCCGGCGGCGATCATCAGAAGGGCCTGAGGCAGAAAAAGCCAGAAGCCGGACAAGGGTTCGAAAACACATCCGGCAACGGACACCGACAACAGAGCCCAGCCGAGCGACGCCGGCGCCGGCCTTCGCGTCTGCCGAATGTAACAATGCAGAGTGGCGCCCCACAGAACGACGAGTATGCCGCATACCAAAAACCACAACGCATAACTCCGCTCCGCATTCGTGCCGATCGCACCGACCGCTCCGTCCCGAAAAACGGCGATCCAGATCTTCCCCTGAACGATCAGGGCATACAGGGTGTGAATCGAACCCGTGGCTGCGAGAAACACACCGCTCCATCTCCAAAGTCGCATACGCTCCATTCATTAAGTCATGACGGAGCAAATATAACGATTCATTTTCGGAAACGGCGTATTCCGCGCCCTCTCGTGCGCCCCTTCACCACGGCAAACTTCGCACGCACGTTTCGCGTAGAAACGAGTGCCGTCCGTCGGCACGCACGAAGACGGCATCACATCGGCACTTCGATCAGGAGCACCTGCGCCTCGTCTGCAGCCCGTACGGCGAACCTCTCCGTATTCCAGATCCCCATTCCGTCGCGGCGGCCGAGCGTCGCATCCCCGACCTCGACACGCCCCTCCAGCACGAAGAGATAGACGCCGTTGCCGCGTCCGTTGAGCACGTATTCGACCTCGCGTCCCGCCTCGATGTCGGCCGTATAGAACCATGTCGTCTGATGCAGCCATCCCGTGTGTCCGCTGTCGCCGAATCCTTCGGGTGCGACGATCAAACGCAGCCTGTTTTTCTCCGGCGGATCGAGACGCACGGTCTCGTAGCGGGGCGTATGATTCCGCCTGTCGGTCATGATCCAGATTTGCAGAAACTGCACCGGCACCGCGGGATCGGCATTGTACTCGCTGTGCGTAATACCCATTCCGGCCGACATCACCTGTATCTCGCCGACGGAGAGCGTCTCGGCGTGTCCCATGCTGTCGCGATGCATGAGCGTCCCCGACAGCGGAATGGAGACGATCTCCATGTTGTCGTGGGGATGCGTCCCGAAGCCCTTTCCTCCGGCCACCGTATCGTCGTTCAGCACGCGAAGAGCGCCGAAATGAATTCTGTGCGGGTCGTAATAACCCGCGAAACTGAACGTATGAAACGTCCGGAGCCAGCCGTGGTCGGCATATCCGCGCGTATCGGCGCGATGAATCACCTTGTCCATAAAATCGCTTTACGTTTATCGTCCCGTTCCTGCAAACCCCGCGCCGCAAAACGGACTGGATGCAGGGTGGGCGTACATCCGGAAATCGGCGGGCGCGGCAAGCGGTCCCCGCACCGACCTCGCAACAGGAACGGACGCCCGAAGAGCAGGAAAGAACACGCAACGAAAGCGAAAGGCCGAAAAGATGCCGGCCTGAACCGATGCGGCACCGGCATCCGGCGGCGAACTGCGGGTTCAGCCGGACCCGAGCCCGAGAGCCGCTGCGGCAGCTCCGCCCCTTAGCGGCTCCCCGATCGTCCGACGAACGCACCCGCGCCGCTGTCGGGTCGCAGCTGGATCGAAGTCGTCGTGGCTCCGCCGCGTCCTAAACACAAGAGACCGTTTAACAAGTTTTTTCAACCCTCTGAGAATTGCGTATCCGGAAAAGTTCTCGAATAGCAGTACGCATAAAAAAGGCTGTCTAACACGTGTTAGACAGCCCCTTCGGATGATGCGCCGCAGCGCGGAACTATTTCACTTTCGGTCCGGCAGCCACGAGCGACTTGCCCTCGGCGTTGCCGGTGAACTTCGTGAAGTTCTTTACGAAACGATTGGCCAAATCCTCGGCCTTCACCTCCCACTCCTTCGCGTCTTTGTATGTGTCGCGGGGATCGAGGATCTTGGGATCCACGCCGGGCAGCTCCGTCGGAATCTTGAAGTCGAAAATCGGCAGCGTCTTGGTCTTGGCCTTGTCGATCGAACCGTCGAGGATGGCGTCGATGATGCCGCGCGTATCCTTGATCGAGATACGCTTGCCCGTGCCGTTCCAGCCCGTATTGACGAGATAGGCCGTAGCGCCCGACTGTTTCATGCGCTTCACGAGTTCCTCGCCGTACTTCGTGGGGTGCAGCGAGAGGAATGCGGCGCCGAAGCAGGCCGAGAAGGTCGGCGTGGGCTCCGTGATGCCGCGCTCCGTGCCGGCGAGCTTCGCGGTGAAGCCGGAGAGGAAGTAGTACTTCGTCTGCTCGGGCGTCAGGATCGAAACGGGGGGCAGCACGCCGAACGCATCGGCCGAGAGGAAGATCACCTTCTTGGCGGCCGGAGCCTTCGACACGGGCTTCACGATGTTGTCGATGTGGAAGATCGGATACGACACGCGGGTATTCTCCGTTACGGACTTGTCCGTAAAGTCGATCTTGCCCTTCCGGTCCACCGTTACGTTCTCCAACAGGGCGTTGCGGCGGATGGCGTTCCAGATGTCGGGTTCGTTCTCCTTCGAGAGATTGATGACCTTCGCGTAGCAGCCGCCCTCGAAATTGAATACGCCGTCGTCGTCCCAGCCGTGCTCGTCGTCGCCGATGAGCTGGCGCTTCGGATCGGTCGAGAGCGTCGTCTTGCCCGTACCGGACAGGCCGAAGAAGATGGCCGTTTCGCCCTTTTCGTTCGTATTGGCCGAGCAGTGCATCGAAGCGATACCCTTGAGCGGCAGCAGGTAGTTCATGTAGGAGAACATGCCCTTCTTCATCTCGCCGCCGTACCACGTATTGATGATGACCTGCATCTTCTCGGTGAGGTTGAAGACGACGGCCGTTTCGGAGTTCAGACCGAGTTTCTTGTAATCCTTCACCTTGGCTTTCGAAGCGTTGAGCACCACGAAATCGGGCTCGCCGTACTGCTCCAGCTCGGCATCCGTCGGACGGATGAACATGTTCTTCACGAAGTGGGCCTGCCATGCGACCTCCATGATGAAGCGGATCTTCAGACGGGTGTTCTCGTTGGCGCCGCAGAAGGTGTCCACGACATAGAGTTTTTTGCCCGAAAGCTCCTTCGTGGCGATCTTTTTCAGTTCTTTCCACGCAGCTTTCGTAACGGGCTTGTTGTCGTTCTTATATTCGTCCGAAGTCCACCAGATCGTATCTTTGGTCGTCTCGTCCATCACGAAGAACTTGTCCTTGGGCGAACGGCCCGTGTAGACGCCCGTCATCACGTTCACGGCGCCCATGTCGGTCAGCTGGCCCTTCTCGTAGCCGCGCAGCCCTTTCTTGGTCTCTTCGCGGAACAGCTCGTCGTAGGAGGGATTGTACACGATCTCGGTTACGCCCGTGATCCCGTACTTTTTCAAATCCATTTTGTCCATAGTGTTGTCTTATTATGAATTAAACATCGAATCCTTAACCCAACCCGTCGCCCCCGCACAGCGAAGGTGCGGTTTCGACGGCACAAAGGTAGCAAACATTTTTCACAATGTGAAAAAAATAACAGTTAAAACTCTCCTGCCGCAGCCGATTCCACCCCTTTTCGGTCGCGGTCTTCGGAAGAACGAGACAAAGGATACATACAAGAAACGCTCCTGCGCGTTCCGCAATCGCCCGACACGGGCGCACCGGGCGGCAGCGGTCGGGGGAGGATGCACGGCGGCGCATCCGGATTTGGCCCTCCCATCCGGGCATCCGCACGGGGAAACGGGTGCGGAGCAAGGCCGTTCCGTCTCACGGGGCGTGCGCACCGAACATCCGCGCCGAAGAGAGGGCGGCGGCAAAGATTCCGCCGCCGGAAACATACTTGCGAAGAACGCCGAAGCGAAAAAAAGAGCTGCGGAAACCGGTAAGAGGCGGACGCCGTGCGAACGGAGCGGCCCTCTGCATCAGCGGTTCGACATGCACGGCGACGAAGGTGCCTTCGCCGAAACGCTCCCGGAGCCGGCATCCGATGTCGATCGTCAGACGGTGCGAACGTTCGACGGTCATCGCAGCGGCCCCGGCCCCACGGATGCGGACTTCGACAGCGACCGCATTTCCGATGCGGCGCGTGCACAGGTTGTACGGATCGTACTCCGCAGGATCGGCCTGCACGATCTGCATGGTCCCGGCCTCCGTTTCGGCGGGAAGAGAGCGTTCGAGCAATTCGTCGACCCCGCTGCGCAGCAGATCGAAGGCCACCTTGAAGATAAAACGGCGACCCCCATGGCGGCAATAGGGGCGGCGATGCGCCGTTTATCGCCGAAAAAGCAGGCGCAGCCGATGCCGGCGAGCGCAGCGAGCGACGAAAAGGCATCGCAGGGGGGGGGCATGCATCTGCGACGTCCCTCGGGCCGGCGAGCGAACGGCCGGCCTTCACGGTGTACCGGTAGCGCGCCTTCCCAGCTGCGGCGGAGACGGCCGCGGCGATGAGCGCCACGGCGCCCGGGTGCGGCAGGACGATTCCGTACAACGAATTCCGCACGGCCTCGATGCTGCGGACGAGGCTCCCCGCACCCACAGTGGCGGGCGCCAGCGCAATGAAGATCGTAGCGAGCGTTTCGTACTTGCCGTCTCCGTAATCGTGGGCGCATCCTTGGGCTTGGACGAGATTCACGCGAAGACGACGACCGCCACGTCCGTAGCGATGTCCGAGAGCGAATGCACGGCATCGGCGATCATGGCGCCGCCGCCCCCGGCACGCCCGCCGCCAGCTTGGCAGCCGACAAAACGAGATTTACCGCGAACCCCACGAGGGTTACGCGGTAAATCTTCCGTTTACGCTGTCCGGCCGCACCCGTCATCGCTTGCCGCATCAATAGCTTCTGGCGAAGAGCACGCGGCGGTGCGAAGGCCTTCCCGAGTAGACGCAGACGCCCTCCTCGTCGACGGCGTCGATCGGGATGCAGCGGATCGTGGCCTTCGTGGCCTCCTTGATGGCCACCTCCGTTTCGACCGTCCCGTCCCAGTGGGCCGAAACGAAGCCGCCCTTCTCGTCGAGTACGCGCCGGAATTCCTCCCACGTATCGACCCGCGTAATCATCGAATCGCGGTAGGCGAGCGCCTTGCGGTAGATGTTCTCCTGTATTTCGGTCATCAGCCGTTCGATCCGCACGGCCAGTCCGTCGAGCGGCAGCGTCTCCTTTTCGAGCGTATCGCGGCGGAACAGTTCGACCGTACCGTTTTCCAGATCGCGCGGTCCCATCGCCAGACGCACGGGCACACCCTTGAGTTCGTATTCGGCGAACTTGAAGCCCGAACGAACGTTGTCGCGGTCGTCGATCTTGACCGCGAGCCCCTTCGCACGCAGCTCCCCGGCCAGCGCTTCGAACCTTCCGACGATGTCCGCCAGTTGTTCGGGACCTTTGTAGATGGGCACCATCACGACGTGGATCGGCGCCAGCTTCGGCGGCAGCACGAGGCCGTTGTTGTCCGAGTGAGCCATGATGAGGGCGCCCATCAGGCGGGTCGAAACACCCCACGAGGTCGCCCAGACATATTCGAGTTTTCCCTCCCTGTTGACATACTGCACGTCGAACGCCTTGGCGAAATTCTGCCCGAGGAAGTGCGACGTGCCGCTCTGGAGCGCCTTGCCGTCCTGCATCAGGGCCTCGATCGTAAGCGTGTCCTCCGCACCGGCGAAACGTTCGTTGGGCGATTTGTGGCCCACGACGACCGGCAGCGACATCCACTCCTCGGCGAACCGCCGGTAGACGTGGATCATCTTCTCGGCTTCGGCCACAGCCTCCTCGCGCGTGGCGTGAGCCGTGTGGCCCTCCTGCCAGAGGAACTCGGCCGTGCGCAGGAAAAGGCGCGTCCGCATCTCCCAACGGACGACGTTGGCCCACTGGTTGCAAAGAATAGGCAGGTCGCGGTAGGACTGGATCCAATTCTTGTAGGTGTTCCAGATGATCGTCTCCGACGTGGGACGCACGATCAGCTCCTCTTCGAGTCTGGCGTCGGGATCGACCACGACACCCTTGCCTTCGGGATCGTTCTTCAGTCGGTAGTGCGTAACCACGGCGCACTCCTTGGCGAAGCCTTCGACATGGTGGGCCTCCTTCGAAAAGAAGGATTTGGGGATGAAAAGCGGGAAGTAGGCGTTCTGGTGCCCCGTCTCCTTGAACATCCGGTCCAGCGCGTCGTGCATCTTCTCCCAGATCGCATAGCCGTAGGGTTTGATGACCATGCAGCCGCGGACGGCCGAATTCTCTGCGAGGCCCGCTTTCACCACCAGATCGTTATACCATTGCGAATAGTTCTCATCCGACTTGGTCAAGTCTTTCAGCTCCTTTGCCATATCCTTTTTCTTTAGTATCCTTGGTACAGGGCGCAAAATTATAAAATATAATCCACATTTCAGAATCCGCCGCCGGGGAATTGGGGGGGGGTGTGTCCAACAAGTTTTTTCAACCCTCTGGGAATGCGTATTCGGAAAAAGTTCCCGATGAGCAGTACGAATAAAAAAGGGCTGTCCAACAAATCTTAGACAGCCCCGCTCGCCGCCCCCGCGTCGGCAAGCCGAATGCGGGGAACCCTGCGCGCGAACGGCATCAGAAGCGAAAACCGAGCGTCATGGAGACGAAATGGCGCGTATATTTCGTATCGTAAAGCCCGCTGAAGGTCTTCATCTCGCCCGTCTGCTGATCGAGGCTGAAGAAGAGCTGATAGGCCGTCTGCTTCTCCGTGAGGTTCTGGTAGGCGACATCGAGCGTTACCGCACGCGAAAGACTGACGCCCACACCCGCCGAGAAATAATAGCTTTCGGTGGTATAAGGGGCATTGAAGTAGAGCGAACCGTCCTTGAACATCGAGTCCGTATAACCGCCGCCCGCCCGCAGCGCGAGGATCGGGAGCGGCTTCACCTCCACGCCGGCACGCACCGTATTCGTGCCGCGGAAGTTGGACTTGAACTCCGTCTTGTAGCTCTCGGGGTAGATCATAAAGGCGGGGTCGGATACCGGCACGTTCTTCACGCGGATGCCGTTGTACCAGTCGCGCTCGTAGTCCACCGTAACGAGCGCGAACGTTCCGAACGTATACGAAGCGCCGAACATCAGGCGCGACGGCGACACGAAGTCCCAACTGTTGCCGCCTTCGTCATTGAGGATGGGGGTCCAGTCGACATTCACCTTCGTCTCCTTCGTCTCGTTGTTGTAGAGCGACGATTCGACATCGCCTTCGTAGGTGCGGTCGAGCGAATAGAACGTCGGCGTGTGGAACGCGACGCCCAAACGCAGACTCGGCGTCGGACGCACGATCACGCCGATCTTGAAATTCACGCCGCTGCCGTCGAGGACCGTCTTCTGATAGAGCCCCGCATAGTCGAGTTGCGAACGGATGTATTCGCCCGAACTGTTCACCGCCGCCGTAGGATTGCCCGCGGCATCGAAATAGCCGTACTCCTCCTGATAATAGATGCTCTGCTCCCTGTGCACGCTCTGGAATCCGAGCGTGGCGCCCACGTAGACGATATTGCCGAAGTTGGCCCCCACGGAGAAGGCGAACTCGTTGATCGAACCGCTGCTGACGACATCGTTCGAATGGAGCACCGAAGCGTTGCTGCCGATGCAGTCGGGCACCCAGAGCGGGTTGCCCTCGCCATCGGTGTACGGACTGATCATATAGGCGTTGTATCCGAGTACGGCCGGCCAGAAATAGGGATTCACACCGTTGTATCCGAGGCTGCCGTCCGACGTGGGGAAGATGCCGTTCTGTCCGAGCTGCTGCCCGAAGACATCGGCGATGGTCGGCATCAGACGGTCCGGCCGATTCGGATCGTAACGCGACTCCGACGAGAAACTGTAACGCTTGTTGAAGTCGGCGACGCGGTTGAGGCCGAATCCGACCGTAAGGCTCGTAAGAGGTTTCGACGGACTTTGATAGACATTCAGGGCTATGCCGACGTCGGCCATCGAAAAACGATTCTTGTTATCGCCCTTGTACGGAAGCGTGCCTGCCGTTTCGGAATGGGTGAACGACATCATCGGCGTGAGCGTGATTTCGTTGCTGCGATACATACCCAGACCGGCCGGATTGACGAACATCGCCGTCATATCCCCCCCCAACGAGGCGAAAGCTCCGCCGAGCGCCATCGCCCGCGACGTCCCGAAAGGATGCGTCCGCGACATATCGGCGAAATCGCCGCTCATCATCACGTCGTGATCCAGCACCGAGCCACCGAATTTCAACTGCGCCTGTGCCGGAAAGGCCGCTGCGCACATCGCGCCCAGCGCGATTACTCTTATCAATCGTCTCATACGTACGTGTATTATGCTTGTCCGCTGTTCCGTTCCGCAGCCGGCGACGGGCACCCGGCGACTGCGACGGGGCACTCCTCCCGTCCGCCGCTGCTCCGCACAACGGTTCCGAACTTCATTCCGAACCCTGCGCGCCGGCAACACCTCCAATCGTTTTGCAACGAAGGTTCGCGGATAAACGCGGAGGTTTCCCATCGTCTTCCCGCCTCGGCAATCTCCGCGCGAATCCGGATTGCCCTCGGCTTAACGAAATGGTTGAATTTCTTTCGTCCGGTTCCCGCCTCGGCATAGCTCGAACGAGTTCGGCTCCGCACCCGGTTTAACGAAACGGGGCTTTTTACAGCCGCTTCCTCCTGCCGGCCTTCGTACAGGCCCGAATCGCCCCCGTATCGGCGAAAACACCCTCCTTATCGTATAATGCACCTTCGTTACCTTCCGCCGAATCCGCGGCTGCCGCTCGAAGTGCTGCCGCCCCGCGACCCTCCGCCGGAACCGCCCACAGAGCCGCCGCGCGAACCGGCCGAGCCGGTGCTGAAACCGCTGCCGCCGCGCGAAGGGGTACTGTTGTAGGTGGTCCTACTCGGTGTATAAGTATTCCGTTCGGGCGTGTACGTGTTGCGGTTAGGCGTATAGGTATTGCGGTTCGAGCCCGACGAGCCGCTGTTGTATACATTCCGGTCGTTCGCATTGTTACGCCCGCCAGACTGATAGTAGGTCCGGCCTGCGCCCGCATTGCCGCGCGAAGGCGTGGTCGTACCGCTGCGGTAACCGCCCGACTGCCCGGCCTGATAGCGGCTGCCCGAAACGTTGCCCGGACGGTAGCGCGAGGAGGTGCCTCCGCCCGCCAAGCGGTAATTGGGCCGGTGATGATGGCTCCAATGCGGACCGCCCCAGCCCGGATAATAGGGAGGATAACCGGGTGCCCAGCCCCATCCGGGTCCGTACCACCACGGATTGTACCACGGATTGTAATAAGCCATGTTCCAGTCCCACCACGAATAGTGCGGATAGCCCCACCACGAATAGGCCGGACCGAAGCCGAAACCGAAATACCAGCCGTAGTTGTAGACCGAGACACTGCCCCACAATCCGAACATCGAAGTAATGTATTTGGGCTCTACCCACACCTCGTCGCCCATGACGATCACATTATAGAACGCAGGATCGTAGGCCGAGACATAATTCCATGTCGGGCTGTTGTAGCGGAGTTCGAAATAGCTCGACGGCAGATTGTAGGTCATCGACTGAAACCCCCTCAGACGGCGTGCATAGGCGCTTTCATAGTCGTCGGCGACGATACCGTCGTAGGAAAGACCGTCGTAATAGGCCTCTTCCGCCGCCGCAGCCTGTGCTTCGGCCAGCCGGGCTTCCCACTCCGCCTGCCGCGCCTCGGCGGCCGCACGGCGCGCTTCGGCTTCCGCCTGTTGCCGCTTGGCGATCGCGGCACGGTCATGCACGGCATAAAGGTCGTCGTAGGTGCCGCTGTCCGCACGGTAATAGACGGACGAACACCCGGACAATCCCAATGCCAAAGCCGATATTCCGATGATGATTCTTATTTTTTTCATAGCGCATGTATCTTTGCATCCGTTCTGTTCCTGTCATAGTAACGAAAACCGTTCCTCTTTTCGTATTCGCACCGCTATATAAACGGGCACAGCGCAAGATCACTGCACGGAATCGGTTTGTCTTTTCAGAACAAAGATACGGATAAGTCGGGAGCAAAACAAATAAATCCGCATTTGCCGGAACAAAGTCGAAGATACGGATAAGTCGCCAATCGGAATAAATCGCGGGCCGCACGCGCATTTTTTTGGCAGAAACGTGTGAAAATGAAAAAATATGTCTATATTTGCACTCCCGAAACTCAGGGAGAGATGCCGGAGTGGTCGATCGGGCCGCACTCGAAATGCGGTGTACGGGCAACTGTACCGGGGGTTCGAATCCCTCTCTCTCCGCAAAACCCCGAAGACAAGGGAGGGGCGGAAATTAGGACGAAGGGGCTGTGCGACAAGTTTTTCAACCCTTCGAGAATTGGCTCTTCGGAAAAATTCCCAAATTGCAGTACAAATCAAAAAGGGCTGTCTAAGACTTGTTAGACAGTCCTTTCGCCGTTTCCGGGCCAAAGGACCCGAAAGACCGGCCCCGCCCTACTCCCCGAGCCGCGCTTCGATCCGGTCGACGGAAGCATCCTTGAGGAGCACCCGCTTTCCGCGATCGAGCAGGTAGAGCGTGGGCATCGCTTTCAGGTCGTAGATTCCGTCGCGGGTCAGCCGTTCTGCGACATCGCAGCCGTCCGTCCATCCCTGCGGGACGACCTCTTCGCGCCATGCCTCCCCGTCCGCCACGCTCACCGACAACACGGCCAGTCTGCCGCTCCGCACCATGGCACGGATCGCAGGCGAAGAGACCAAACGCGCCTTCACCCGTTCGCATTCGTCGCACGTGGGATCGTAGAAATAGAGCAGCGTGTATTCCGCCTCCAGATGCGACATGCGCCGCTCGCGTCCATCGCGGTCCAGAAATCCGAAATCGGCGGCCCGCTCGCCCGGGCGATTTTTCAATGCCATCTCCAACAGCCGGCGCGGCCGCAGTTTGTCGATCTCCGCGATCCGGGGATTGTCCGTCAGCGACCGCAGCATCAGTATGTGCAGCTCCTCGTCGTGCATGGGCGAATTGGGTTCGTAGAGATACTTGTCGCCCAATTCGATGAAATAATAGAGCACCTCCGTGCACGCCGCCGCCCGCGTATAGAGCGTATCGACCGCGGCCGCGGCATTACGGGCATAGGGCAGGATACTCAGGAAATCGACATAAGCCTGTTCGCTGATTTCCGGACGGGCGACGGAGGACGTATCGGTGAAATCGAAACGGTCCCAATAGTGCAGAGCCAGATAATCGGCCCGGTCGGCCGGATCGCGCAGCGTAGCCGGCACCTCGGGCAGGCGGAACGCGGTTGCACCGGGGACGACGGGATCGAAACCGCCTGCAATTCCGGAATCCCCCGCGACGGCGCGGGATTCCGGAATCACGGCAGGCTCTACGGCCCGTCCTTCAGGCCCTCCGGTCAATGCACACGCTCCGCAGAGCAGCAGCGGCAACAAACTCTTCATCGTCCCGACCGCTCTTCTGTCGCCGGCACCAACACGAGGTCGGGCGACTGCACCAGACGGGCCAGCGTCAGGGGATTGTTCTCGTCGACCTCGTTATGGTAGACCGTACCGTCCTTCGTATAATGCAGTTCGATGCGGTCGTACCACCCGGGATCATACTCTTTGCGCAACCGCAGTTCGTAGCGGCCGTCTGCCGTGATGGTCATCGACCCGACCCGGCTTCCCGTATTCGTCTGCGTGAAGGAGACGAATGCATTGCGCGGCACGGGACGCGGTTCCCCCGTCCCGGGATTGTAGGAGATCTCACCTTCGATCGACTTGTTGGTTACACGGAAAGTCTTTTGAAAGAAGACTACCTGATCCTCGTTCGACGAAAGGGTGATATCGCCGGCGCTCACCACATGATTGACCTTGAACGGCAGTCTCTTACGTTCACCATCCTGCGAAGGCAGCTCCGGCGAAGTGTCGGTGGTATGGGCAGTCGTGAAGCCGAATTCTCGCTCCTCCTCGCGCGATGCGGCGACCGTGTAGATGAAACGCCCCTCGACCGCAGGATCGGCCTTGAGTTTGTCGGGCGTAAGGTGGCACTCCTCCAGCTTCGTCCGGTCGATCTCCAGCATCGGTGCATCGATCCGAATCTCGAACTCCTCGCCGAACGGATCGACCGACTTGCCGTCCGAACCGCGGAAACTGGTTACATCGAATTCGAGGTAGACGTTCGTTTCGTCCGGATTCCGATACTCCCATTCGAGTTCCGTAACCGGCTCCTCGTCGCTGCCCGTGGAAAACTCGCCCTTCCCGTCGACGGTCGCTGCAAAACGGAACGGATTGTAATTGGCCAGTTCGAACGAAGTCGAACGGTATCCGCGGCCCTCATAATCCGCCGTAGGATTTTTCAAGGACTTCTCTCCTTCGATGTTGGAGGCTATGCGCACGACTTCGGCGCTCTGCGGCCGGTTGGTTTTCAGATAGATCGAATAGACTCCTTTGCCTCCCGCCGGTGTCTGGGCACCCCATCGCGGGTAGAAGAGATACATACGTCCGTTCTCCGTCCACTGATTCTCGTTGACAGGCTGGAACGTGCAATCGAACGTAATGCCATCCGGCTCCTCCCCATCGGGAATATGGTCGAGGAACTGCGAGTAGATCAGAAACTCGTCCGCGTCCGTGGCATTGACGAAATCACCGTACTCGTTACCGGGGGCTACAGTCGTATTATCGTGCAAATGCATGGTAAATTGCACGAAAGCTCCCTTCTTCTGCGGAACCAGCCGGTAGTAGATCGCTTCGTCGTCGGCGAAACCGTCGGGATTGCCGGAATCGGCGTCATATTCGTCCAATCCGAAGACCTCGATCATGTACCGGTCGTCGGTATAAGTAACCTCTTTCTCCTGCGTTGCGAAATGTTCGGCCTCGATCGAGACCTTGGTCTTCGCTCCCGTCCCGCTCTGCGGCAGGATCGTACGGAAATAGACCCGCTGCACGCCCGGCTGCTGGGCCGTGTAGACGAACTTGTATTCGATCGGCTCGCCCTTGTCGTTGTAAATATTCTCGCCGAAGTCGGCCTCGCCGCGGCGAACCACCGGCAGCGAAATACCGGCCGCCGCACGCACGTCGAGGTCTTCGACGCCGATCAGCACCCGCAACGGGAACAACTCCGCAGGACAGGTCTCCGGCACGGTGAACATCAGCGTTACATGTTCGCCGTAGGTAGTGCCGTCGCTGCCGGGCGTACCGTATACCTGCGAAGCCACCCACGCCGGCTGGAACGACTGCGTTTTGATCAGAATGACCTTGATCTTGCGCTGCAACAATCCCTTCTTGACGAGCAGCGTACCTTCGAGTTTCTCATTGTCGCCCATGTGTCGCAGGCTGATTCCTATCTTACCCGATCCCGTTCCGTCCTCGTCGATGTGGAACGTGTGCTCGATGCTCTGTCCCGCCACGTTGTTGCCTGCGAGCCACGTTACCGCGGCAGCGTCGTCCGCCGTAACTGGTGTATCGTCGTTTCTGCGGATCGTATAGCCGATCTGGAAGATCTTGCCCGCGTTGCTCTGGTCCAGCACGTAGCTCGTCCGATCCACTTTCAGGGTGTACGTATTGTCCGACACCTCGTCGATATTGTCCTGAATCGAAATCCAGACGTTGTTCGTTGCGGCGGCTTCGAGCGCGTCGCCGAACGACGCCTGCCCGTAGGAGAGAGCCCCCTCGATATGGAGCTTGTAATGATGGTTGCGTCGTATGAGCAGCTGCTCGCCGTCCTGTCCGATCAGCATCACGCGGTAGTAGAGGTCCTTATCTTCGCCTTCACCGATGTTATGGCCGCGCAGGATCACGCTGACGGGTCGGTCGGCCGTATTCTCGCATTCGAAGACATATTGCTGCATGTCGGTCGTTACATCGAGGATGTCGCTCATCACCGACGTATTTTTCGGCAACGTAACGAAAGGTTCCGTACCGGGCCATACGAATCCCTCCTCGGGATGATAGGGCGCCACGGTGCCGAAAGCGTTGGTATTGCAGACTACGAAGCCGGTTGCTTCGAAATACTCGTTGTCCCGGGGAGCGTCCACCGAAATCAGCGCATGGTTGCGCACCAGTTCGATGCTGCCTTGCTCCTTCAGCTGGTCGGCGATCGAACGGTCGTCGTCGGCCTCGCATGCGAACCGCGCCCAGTAGATCATCATGCCCGACGAACCTTCGAGCGACGCCATCACCTGCGCCTCCGACTGGTTGTAGAAATCGCTTTCCGGAAATCCCTCCATGTTCTGATTGCACAGGAAATGAATCAGGCGCGTATTTCGCGGCACCTTGGCCGTAAACGTCCCTCGGTCCATGTCGTCCGTCGTCGTCGTTACCGAAGCCTTCGTCGTCGAGACGAACAACCCGTAGCTGTCGAAACAAAAAAGCGTCATGTTCTGCACGCCCGTTCCGTCGGGATCGACCGAGCGGGTATCGACCACGGGCATCGCCGGAATATCGGCATCGAAACGGATTTCGACATAACCGTCGTCCGCAACATCCGCATCGGGCAGATCGGTCCGCACGCAAGAAGTGCTCGCGGCCAGCATGCCCGCCAGCGCGGCCGCAGCGTATATCATCCTTTTTATCATAGTAGTCGTCGCTTTTTGTGGTGGCTGTTTACAAATCATCGGAATCGTAGACATCGCGGATGCAACGGGTATAGTAGCTGCCGTAATTCGTTACATTATGCCAGTCATCGGTGCTGACCGCACCGGAAGCAGACCAGTATCTGTCGCCCGTCAGCACTCTGTCGAGCGCCATATCATCCGTATTCTCCCTCTCGCCGGGCTGAAGTCCGAGGATCACGCCGATCTCGTATTGGGTCGGCAGACGCCAACCTGTGAGATGAACGGTCCGGCCCTTATCGTCGACATAGGTTTCGACATATTTCGCGCAATGGCTCTCCGCCTGAGCCGTGGAGGAGGCCGTTTGCGTAGCACCCAGCTGCGAAGCGAGCAGGAACGACGGAGAAACGACCTTGGAATTATTGGGCGCTTCGTCGTCGGAAGCCGTATAACCCTCCTCGTTCCGGCGGGGTATGCCCAGCGTGTACTCGCCCGACGAAGCCGCAATCCGGACATGATACATGCGGGCGTTGACAAGCTCCGTCAAAACGTTGGATGTTTGGGGGCTCTCGTCCCATACGTGCTCCCACGCATAATAATAAATATTGGATTTCCCCTGATTTCTCTCCCCCGTTTTCAACTCCGCGACTTTCGAACAAAAATAGTAGGAGTTGGAATACGAATTCAAATAATTCCATCGCTTCCCCCACCTCAAGTAGCTCGCACTGACAATGCCCTTCTCACCCCTATTTTCATAGGTCGTACTGCCGAAATCTTCGCGGTAGGAGTAATATCCCTGCGTGTTGGTGATATAAACCAGCGGATACTGGATAACGATGATATAACGCGGTTCGACTTGGTCCTCGTTTTCCACCTTCAGCTTGATGTAACGCGGTGCATTGTTCGTCGGCACGGGACTGCGCACGCCGATATGTCCCGAGAGGATCGCATCCGGTTCGGCTGCAACATCCTCGGTACCGAGCGGACGTTTTACTCCGAACTTATTGATGAACCACGATTCTTCGACCGTAACCTTCACCTGCGACGACGAGGCGAATTCGATCGACGTCGCGTCGTAGGCCACGTTGTGCATCTCCAGCGAATCGGTATTGACCATCAGGTAGTGCGGACGGGCGGTTTCGCCCCCGATAGGGATCGTCTCTTCCTCCCACTCCTCGACCGAAAATTCGATCGGGCCCAATTCGACCGGCTCCGACGCATCGACCGCACCTTTGGCATTCACCTCGACCGTTACTTCGTAATAGCGGTTGCGTTCGAGCCGTTTGACCGACGGACGGCAGATCGGAATCTGATAGTAGCTATTTAGGAGAAAATTCTTCTCGGTCTTGTCCGGCTCGTAGTCCGCATCGCCCTCCTCGCCGTGGTACCACATCGGCAGGTTGACGACCAGACGGGGCTCCCAGTCGAGCGCACTCTTGTCGTTCCAATCGTGGCTGTACGCATAGGCCGTTACGCGCACCTCGTCGATCGAGGTCTTGTCGCCGACGCCCCACTCGAAATACCCCGCGTTGTTCTTGGCGGGGGTCGCCACGTCGGCATTCTGCTCCACGCCCGCCACCAGAGCGGTCGTAACCGGCAGATTGCGGACGTAATAGCCGCTGCCGTGTGAGGCGGCGGTCGCGTAGTCGTCGAAGGTGATGCTCTTGCCCTTCCTGATGTGCACCACGATCTTGGCGGCCGCACGACGCAGAGTTACCATCAGTTCGGTATCGTTCGACGGCACTCCGTCGTAGAGCTTCACCGTGCCCGGAACATCGGGCTCCGCCTCGTTCCGGGGATAGGCGATGCCGTCCATGAGGAATGTCTCGGGAGCGCCGGTCACATTGGAAAGTCCCGTCATGTGGATGTTCTCGTCCCGCTGCATCATCGCCAGCAGTCCGTCGCGCGTGGTCAGGGCTTCGAAATCCGCCTCGGCATGGGAGGTGTTGGCGATCAGATAGACCCAATAGCCGGCGCCGGCAGCGAAATCGGAGCGTTTGGCCTTGAGCGTTATCACGCCCTCGTCCACGCTGCCGGCCGCTACCCTTTCGTAATGTCGCTTGTCGCCCTCCGCATCGAATATCAGCACGTCGAGCCGGTCAACGCGCGACTCGACGCCCTTGTCCTCGGCGCGCGTCATACGCTCGATGCCCGAGATGCCGAGGCGGATGCTGTTTTCGCTCTCTGCGGGAAGCGCCGGAGCCTCGTCCCGCGTGCAGGCCGCAAACATGCAGGCTGCGAAGCCGAAGAGCGTTAAATAGGATATAATCCGTTTCATCGTCGCTGAATTGTTTAATCTTGAGGTTCCGGTTCGCTACTCGGTTACCGGTATGTTGGCGATATGTCTGATCTCGATCAACTCGGGCACCTGTTCGCTGCCCGAATCGGAACACCACTCGGTTTCGCCCTGCTCGCCGTTGATGAGCAGATAGTTGCCCCCGGAGCTTTCCCACGTCGGCGTATAGGTGATGCCCAGACGGATGCAATTCCCCACGTACTCCGGGTCGTCGTTCAGTGCGCGCACGACGATCCGGTAAAAATCGTCCGAAGCCGCGGGGCTCTCCACCTTCCTGCCGCCGCGGTCGTAGACCGCAACCGAATAGTCCGACGCGGAGACATCGGCCAGCGTCGCCGTCCACTCCTGTCCCGAAGGTGCGGTCAGCTGAAAGAAAAAGGAGTAACTGCCCGCAGCCGCCGGCGACGCTTCATCGAAGGTATCGTCGTCGGACGGGTCGTAGTCGGGATTGTAGTAAATCGTCGGCATCGTCTGAGGTATGGGCGTTTCGGCGTCCGGGCTCGGAAGAAGCGGGTTGGTGTAGGACGGATAGTCGAAAACCAGATCGTCCCAGACGTCGCCCTCACCCCAATCCGCGACCAGATATTCCACGGTGAACTTCCCCGAATTGTTCATCAGGCAGCACACCGTATAGTAGGAATTGCGCTCCGTTGCCGGCAGATATACCACCCCCGTGCGGCTTTCGCCGCCGAACGTGTAGTCGATCTCCAACACGTTGCCTTGCGTGTCGCCCGGAATGTCCCAGCTGCCGCCGTTCTGCCACGGATTCTCGAAGGGATAGAAGGGCGTTCCGAGCACGGGCGTATAATTGGCCGCATCCCGGCGGGCCGCCTCTTCGGTCGTCCCCGAGGGAACCCTCAGTTCGCCGACAGGCGCTTCGACCGGATCGAGCTCGAAAGGCACATCCTTCGCCCCCACCTGTTCCAGCGTCGCGCGGTCCTGTTCCATCAGGTAGTTGCGCATGCGCGTTCCCTCCTTCCGCATCCTCAGACCGGTGATCCGCAGCTCGGCCGTCTCGCCCGGACGCTTGGCGGCGAAAACACCCAGCTTGGCGAAGGGTCGTTTGAGCTGAATATCGACCGTCTGCGCCAACTGCGTATGCCCCGCGTGATCCGGATCCGCCGGAGGATTGGGACTGTCCTCGGACACATTGATCTCCACCTGCGTCTGGCAGTACATCGGCAGTCCTTGCGTCGTGTCGAGTTCCGTGAAAGAGAACTCCTCAAGCTGCCTGCGGGTCGTCGTTTCGGTGAGTTTTTCGTTGCCGCGCGGAGTTATCATCGCCGCCTCGTTGGCCACGACATAGAAATCCACCGTCTGAACGTCCGTCGATTTCAGAGCCATATCCATCAGGAACACGGCAGATGCCCCGAAATCGCCGTCGCTGTAATAGTGGCCGACACGTTCGTCGCCGATGAAGGCATAGACGCGGAGCGAATGCAGGGCCTCTTCTTCGGCCGCAGGCGTTCCGTCCGTGGCATCGACGTCGCGCGATCCGACGTTCAGAAGCACGGAGACACTCCTCTTTCCGGCCGGGTCGGGACTCGCTCCCTCCTCTTTGCCGCAGCCGGACATCGCCCCGGCGCAGCAGGCGGCGCCGAACGCCGCAAGCAACAGGTATCTGACTTTATGCATGGTCGTAATCGCTTAAAATTCGGGTTTGACCTCCTGAACGAACCAATCGGGCACCGAGACCTCCACCCCCACCGAGGTGAATTCGATGCGGATCGGGATAAGCACTTCCTGTTTCGAACAGTCGATCCGGGGATTCCGGGCAAGGAACTCCGCGAGGTTGACCTCGACGAACGAGCCTTCGCCCGAAGCGGGGCGCAGGCAGACGTTCACATCCCCGTGGTTCGTATGCCGCATGATATTGGTTTTCGACGTCAGCAGCATCCTGCCGGCATCGTACTCGGTTTCGAGCGTATAATCGGTCGCCTCTCCGCATGCGCGGTTTTCGAAGTCGGTGCAAGGCGCGACACCGCAAATTTCGAGCTTCGGCACGAGGCCGGCTCTGACATCGGACTGGGGAATGCCCGCGACCTCGACCGATAAGTCGTAGTGGGAACTGGCGAAAGAGACGAGCGTCGTCCGTTCGACGTCCTTTCCGGTATATTCCTGCACCGCAACGGAAGCCGATGCATAGTAGAGCGAGTCGTTCCCCGAAGCGGCTCCGGTATCCAGATAGTCCGCATCGGCGAAACGGATCGCATCGAAACTTCCGGCCGACAAATCCGCAATCTTCGTATGGTAGGTATTGCCCAGACACACCACCCTGTAATCGCCGGGAGCGAGGGGCGGCAGTTGCGCGGTACGGGCCGCGACTTGGTCGTCGGGTACGACGAAATGATCCGTACAATTGTTCTGCGCATCGAAAACATACATCTCGACCCGATCGATCTTGTCGCCGAAGATCTCGGTCTGGCCGTCTCCGAGGTAGCTCAGCACGATCTTGTGCGTGTTAAGACACTCGCTCATGTCCTCCCGGATACACGACGAGGTTACCCCAGCAAGCAACAAGCCCCAAACAAAAATTCTGAATTTCATAGTCTGTATGTTTTTCGTCTGAAAAAAGAACGGAAAGGGAGCGCGGGAGTTTCCGGCTCCCTTTCCGCAAAAATATCGACTTAGAATTCCGGGGAAACCGGTATGACACTCCACGAAGCGACACCGACGTTGACCTCGACGCATTTCTCGGGATTCGACAGATTATCGTCGTTGAAAGCGAATTGCACCTGATAGATCTTGGCAACGTTGCCGGTTACGGCCGGATCGAACTTACTGGTAGCAAGGTAAAGGGGTACCTTTTCACCGTCAGCCGTCGTGCCGAGCAGTTTCACCACGAGCTGCGGATGGTCTGTCGTACCGATATTCTCGGCCATAGGGAAGAAATGGTAAGCCGGACGCTTATCCCCGTCGCCATACGCCGTCTTATAATCATTGCTCGCGGACAAAACGACCTCCGGCAGAGTTGTGTTATCGAGCATATCGTTATACCAAGCATCCGATTGAGCAGCATTTGCGAAAAATTCGAAAGCCGAACCTTCATTGATCTCGGTATTGGTCTTTTCGCCGCTAACGGCTCCGGTCAAGAAATCGGCCCCATCGTAGTAGTTGTTCAACACGACTTGCTCGATCTCGATGCTTGCATACTTACGAGGGTTCTCCCCCACAGCCTGATATTCGAAGCCGACCACCTCGATACGCGCCACGCGGGGTTCGAGCGTCAGCTTCGCCACGTAAAGCGGGTGTCCGGCCTCATCCGTCCCGGAGACCGTCGTCAGCTCCGTCTCGTCGTACAGCGAAAGATTCTTTTCGTTCTGCTCATCGGCAATCTCCAGCGTGCGTTTCAGGTTATCGACGGTTGTAACGCCCGTTTGCTCCGTACCGAGGTTGCCCACGACGATCACCTTGCTCACGTTGGCCGGCAGGAAATGGAACACCTTGTCCTCGCGCACGTCGAACTGATCCGTAGTGAAATAGTGTTGTGCAGGCTGGTTGTCCAGCGTCTTGCCCTGCACCAGATTGCCATCGGATGTGGCGAAGAACACCTGAAGGTCCGAGAACTTCACCTTACTATCAGGTTCTACCTTGCTGCCGGCCGAACGGGATCCGGGCACGACATTCGACACGGTAAGAGTTACGCTCTTCGGAGCGTCGTCTCCTGCGACACTGCTCTGCTCCTTGCTGCAAGACGCGAACGCCGTCGCCGCCGCGAGAGCCAGAACCAAATAATTTTTGACTTTCATAATACTGATAGGATAAATGGATGAATGAATGTAAAAAATTGAATGTTGATTATTATCGGCTTCCCCTTTCGGGAAGCATGGCTTTTCCGAATTACAGTTGGTCGATGACCCTCCGGACCTGTTCCAGATTGCGTCGCGCTTCTTCCGACCCCCGATCCGCCGCCCGACGGAACGCCTCTTCGGCCTTGTACGCTTCGCCGCTGCGGGCATAGGCCACGCCCAGCGTATTGAGCAGCGAGGGGTTCTTCTCCACCGGACCGCGCCCCTCCAGCAAACCGATCGCGGCCGCCGCATCGCCCCTCCCGAGCGCATCGAGCGCCCGATCGTTCAGCACGGCCGGTTCGTCGGGGAAACAACGCGCTGCGGTCTGCATGACCCGCTCGTACTCGGCCGACCCCTTCTCGTAGGATCCGGCGACCTTGTACATCTCCTGCACGCTCAGCAGGTCGGGACGTTCGCCGACCATCCGGCGCGCCTCTTCGAGATTGAAATTACGCACGTTGTATTCGATCCTGTACTCGTTGCGGCGCAACCGCGGATAGACCTCGTTCAACAGGCGGACATAGATTTCCGCAGGCTCCAGCCTGCTGATCTCCAATTCGCAGAAATCCTGATTGTCGGGGTATTCCGCGACCAGTTCGCGGATGCGGTCGAGCCCCAGCAATTGCGGACAGCTGTCCAGCGCCTCGATGAAACCTTCCCAATCCTCGCCGTGCCATTCGACATGCAGCATGTCGGGCACAATGTCGTCATGACGGCGGATGTATTCGGCGAGAGCCTTGGCACGGTTTTCCGAAAGCGTGAGGTTATGCGCCATCGACCCCTCGGGGGATGCGTAACCCGCGATGTAGATACCCGTGATCTTCACATCTTCGTTCTGTTTCACGAGCAGGATCGAATTCGACACCTTGTCCAGCTCGGCCCGGTTGTCCTTGTAATCGGGCAGAATCTTGTAGCTGTCCTGCCGGAACTGCAATCGTGCAGTACGGGTTTCGGCGCGCATCTTCACCGGTTCGGGTTCGGGAAGGATCGTAGCGAAGCCGTATCGGGGGATGAACTCGGGCAGCACGGCGGGCAGAAGTTCCTGTTCCGCCTCGCCGACACCGCAGTTCGCGCAGCCGTGCACCTCTTCGCGCAGTTCCACCCGCCCGTCGAGCATCCATCGCTCGTAAGGCAGCGAAGCCGCATAATCGTAGGTCTGCTCCTTGCCGTTGCGGCGGCGGATGACCACCTCCTCCTGTCCGTCGTGTCGGGGAGGCAGCTCGACGCTCCGCAACCGCTGCGCCCGCAGGTAGACCCTGTTGCGCGTGCCGCCGTCGACCACCACCGGAGCAAACGCCGCCTCGCGCTGTCCGTCGCGCGAAACCAGCACGGGCGTGAGCGCCACCGTATGCTGCGTCCGGATACGCGCTCCGCTCAGATCGACGACCATCGTCAGCTCCACGTTGCGGCCGTTTTTCCGCACCTCACCGTTCGCCACCTCGATGGCCGGCAGATAGCTCGTCTTCCTTTCGGATTTGCCCGCATAGGCCCACGCCGGGCTGCATGCCAGCACCGCCAACAATATGCGAAAGATATGCTTCATCATCTTCTTCCTCCTATTTTATGATGTATATGATGGAAATACCGGCCTTGGTCGGGCCGAAATAATGACGGTCGTTCGTACCGCGGAACTTCCCGCAAGTCCGGCATTCGTAACGATCGTAGTTCGTGTAGACGTATCCCACGCCGACGGTAGCTTCGAGGTTCCAACGTCTGCCCAGCAGCCACGAATAGCCGTAGGAGATACCCAATCCGGTGGCCCACCCCTGATAACGATGGTCTTTCATGGATTTTTTCAGGAACGGGATACGCACACCGCTGATATTGTATTCGCCGTAGCCGGAGTGCAAACCGAAAAAATGACCGTTGAACCGCTCGCAGAGCCAATAGCGGAACTCGGGCATCACCGACCAGAACTTGAGTTTCTTGTTCTGGTCCCTGTCGAGCGGCCAAGGATTGTAGTCGCCCGTCAGTTCGAGCGTAGTGCGCTTGCCCAACCCGATTTCGAGCCCTGCGTTGAGCGTACCGGCCGTCGCCCAATGCAGCGCATTGGTCTTGACTCCAAGCTGCTGCGCAGCCGCCGAACCGGCCGTACAACAGATCAGAAATACCGTGAAAAGCAGTTTTCTCATATGTATGTAAAATTTATCGCTTGTTGCAAATCCGCTACTGCGACGGCAAACCGGCTTCACGCGCAAAGGGAGGGTTCCCCTGCGTCAGCTGCAAACGCCACGGAACGAGACAGATGAACGATAATAAAACATGCCACTCTTTTCCTAAAAGACTGCCATCGTTTTTTTCCTGATGTATGGATTTCTATATTAACCTATTGCACGATTCGATTGCGAATGAATGTTTACTAATTGCACAGTTATCGAAACACGATGAAACTTTGATTTTTTTACGTTGTTTTTCAGGCACATATACCTATACTGACACGTACAAGCGATGAAACAAACAGAAAATTCCGTATGGGGCGGCTTCCATACTCCCGACTGTCCGGCCGGATGCGCGACCTGTTCCGCCGAGAAAGACCGTTTCGCCGCAAGATTCGGACGGACGCGGTTGACCGAAGGCGAAACGCTGCCCGAAGCGCACTACCGCTCGCATCGCATCCTCTTCCTGCTCACGGGACGCATACATGTTCGTATCGGTCGGAACGCAGACTACGAACTCACCGACCGACAGTGCGTATTCCTTGCCCGGAAAAAAGATGTTTCGGTACGGGCTCTGACGGACAGCGAAATGGTGATACTCGATTTCAACAATCGGATCACGCTCTGCCACAACGACATATTGGCCGGGATAGCGACTCGGGCAACTTCCCGCAAGGCTTCTCCGCCCATATTGCCGATCGTCCCCGAGGTGCTCTTCTTTTTCCGGGGGCTGGGACCGGTTCTCGAACCCGAAGGGTTGCATCTGCCTTGCTATCATGTCGTCAAAGAGTACGAGCTCTTTCTGATGATGCGCTATTTCTACGGAGCGGAGGAACTGGGCGATTTCTTGCGGGACGTGATCCGGCCCAAGGATGATTTCCGACTGTTCGTGCTGAGCACCTACCATCAGGCGGAGCATTTGAACGAACTCGCACAAATGGCCAACATGAGCGAAAGCGCCTTCATCCGCAGGTTCCGCGAAACCTTCGGCGAACCCTTTCACAGCTGGCGGGTGAAACAAAAAGCGGCCGACATCGTTCAGGCCATACGCGACGGAATCAGGAGCAACGACGAACTGATTCGGCTGTTCCGATTCAAAAGTTATCTCGCCTTTTACCGTTTCTGCCAGCGACACATGCACTGTTCGCCTTCGGCACTGAAAACAAAATACTCCTGACCCGCAAAGGGTTAGGAGTACGAAAATGACAACAAACAGATAGGTGTTCGGCTGATTTTGGTATGGGGGGGGGTAGAACCTAATAGTAAAATAATCCCTATCTTTGTGCCGATAAAGATACGTCCGAATACAGCTTCGGCAGGACCCCGAACGGGCGCCACAGTCTTTTAGGAAAAGACCGTATTTCGCCGCATGCGCTCTTTTCCGAAGACATGCGTTCTCCTATGCCAACAAATATACTATTTTTTCCGGTTCTTTCCCCAAGGCGTCCCGCTCTTTTTCAACAAACCCGCCACCGTCTCGTTTGCGGCATCGACCGCACTGTTATCCAGTTCGTCCAGATAGATCTGCGTCGTCTTTTCGGACGTATGTCCCAACCCGACGCTGATTATCGAAACCGGCACGCCCTGCCGGCGGGCCAGACTCGCCCAGCTATGACGCGCCACGTTGAACGAGAGACCGACCGGCAGATCCAGCCGGCGGCGCATGCTCCGCAAGGAGCGCAGATAATGAGAAAGGCTGTATTTATAGCGCAGATAGAGTTTGGTTTCGAAACGGAGGCGTTCGTCGGACGTCGCGCCCTCGAACACGAGCGGATGCAACAGGCCGTCTTCCCCGTAATCGAGCAGTACGGGCAGGGCCCATGGAGCACACTGCTCCCGATAACGGTCGAGAATCGTCTGCACCTCGGGGATGATCCTGACCGTATACACCTGTCCGGTCTTGCGGCGCCTGTAACGGACGAACCCGTCCCGCACGTCCTCCTGCCGCAGATAGGCCATGTCGACGAATGACATTCCCCGCGTGTAGAAACTGAACATGAACAGATCGCGGGCACGATTCAGCTTGTCCGAATCGGGAAACTCGGCCGTGGCTACCCGACGGATGACCTCGGCGCTGACGGCCCGTTTGCGCGTCTTCTGGATATGTACCGGCACAGCCCGGAAAGGCGATCTGTCGTGCGTTACATAACCCCGCTTCTGCGCTTTGTTGTACACGGCCCGAAAATTACTCAAATAAAAAGCCACGGTATTGGGCGACAAGGGTATCTGCCGGAGATAGCGCTCGAAATCGAGCAGCATGTTTTCGTCCACGCTGTCGAAATCGACCCGCCGCAAACCGGCGAACTTCTCGAAAGCGACCAGCGTAGCCTTGTATTTGTTGGCGGTTCCCAACGCCCCCGCCTTGCGCAGGTCCTCGATCTGGCGCCGGAAAAAGGTGTGCACATAGCGGTTGTCGTACCGCTGGCGGTAGGCCGAGGTTACGTCATGCACGGTAAACGGCCGCCCTTCGCGTTCCAGTTCGGAGACGATGCGTCCGAGCTCCTGCCGCTGATTTTCCAAAAACAGATTGACCTCCCGGATGAAAGCCAGATGCGTCTTGCGACGGCATGTTACGACGGCCTTTCGCCTCGCGGCGTCGAACTCCTCGGGCAGCAACCGATAGGGAGTGAAGATCACACCCCGGCGTCGCTCCCGGATCAGTTGGATGACGAGCGTATGACGGCCGTCGCCCGTTCCGCTTCGGATATTGAGCATCGGTTTGATACTCATGCCGGGGCATTTGGCACCCGCGTGCGACTCTTTTCCGCCAATCATACGCCCTTCTTATCAGCAGACGATCCCTGCACGTCCGGCGAAGCAGGCATTCGTCGATACGACACAAAACACATTGCCGGAAAGGCGACACCGGCAAGAAGCCGGCAACCGGATCCGGCTGCCGGCGGAAGAATCGGTGTAAGACGCATTTTCATCATCTTTTCGTGTTAGCATTCGGCTTTATGCTACCGACAAAAACAAGGCCGTTCGCCCTTGCGGACAGCCGCAGCGGGCACATGTCGCACCCGAAGAGCCATCGCTCCGGATCCGGCAAAATCAGCAGCGGACCGGGGCAGCCCGGCTTCCGGGCCGCCGCGCATCCGGTCGGCCGGTCCCCGTTCCCGCCCTCCCCGGAATCGTCTTACCCCCGGGCAGCTCCGCAACCGGGAACGACGGCGGATCTGAGTTACCGGTCATATCGACGAATAACGGAAACGGATGTCATATAGTATACGCGATTTCCCGACCTGTTCCGCCGTCCGGGCCCGCCCGCAACCGGCCTTTCCGCTCCGGAGCGGGAGCTCACGCACAGTGCAAGCATAACCGGACAGCCGCAGGATTAGACCCTCCGCCCCTCCATCCGGACCGGGCCGGCGAACGGACTGTCCGAAACATAAAAAAGAGAGCGGTGCCTTTCGCTGCACCGCCCTCACTGCACCGGACGAAACGATTACTCGTTTTCGGCTCCGAGAACCAGAGCATCCGTCATCTTGGCCTTCTTCGTAAGGTCGATCGGCTCGCCGCAACGCAAGCCCGCACCCGGAGCTACCCTAAGCATCGAAGCCTGCGAAGCGGAAGGTTTCTGGTTTTCTATCATCCAAATCATAGCCGGACCTGCGACCGTCTCATAGACACTGCCGAACGGGAAGACGGCATACTCGTTCTCCTTCGGCGAGATGTAGTCGGGCGTGAAGCCGTCCGCATAGTCGCACTCGTCTTTCACATTGTACGCACGGAACGTAATCGGCGAGAACTGGATGGTGGTCGTACCGGAAGTCTGCTGCCAAACCTCCATGCCGACGTTCTTGCCGTGGGTTTGCTGCCCCACCAGACGCACGTCGATGCCTAAGCCGCGCAGACCGTTGATGATCATTTCACTGGCCGAAGCCGTGTCGTACGTGCCGATCACATACACATGATCGAGATTCAGCGAGTATTGCAGAGCGTCCACGATCAGGCTGTAAACGCCGTTGCCGTCGGGAATGGTCGAATTACCGATGCGGTATTCGCCGACCTTTCCGGCTTCGGTGCGCTCCCTGTTATACTCCATCTTGGTGTAGATCTGGTCCTTGTACTTATCGCCGGCAATCAGTGTCGCGAGCATCGTACTCGACATCACATGTCCGCCGCCGTTGTAGCGGAGGTCGAGCACGAGTTCCGTTACGTTCTTCTGCTTGAATTCCTTGAAGAGATCCAGCAACGCCTGATCGTACGTCATTTCGAACTGTCCGTAGGTCAGATAGGCCATCGTTCTGCCATCCTCCAACTGTCCCGTACCTGCATAGTAGAATACGGACTCCTCGTAAGCCGCAGCCGTCAGATTGACGGTGGGACCCTGCTCGTTGATGCTCAGTTGGCCGTCCACCACGGAAATCTCGGCCAACCCCAGTCTCACCGTTCCGCTCGAAATGCTGAGCTGCTTCACGAGCGACTTATAGTTTAATTCGGTGATCGTCGCACCGTTGATCCGGTTGATATACGTACCGCGTCCGATACCGGCCTCTGCCGCCGGCGAATCGGGATACACGGCGAGGACACCGATGCCGACTTTCTTGGGAGAATTCTCGGTGAAGTAGGTGGGCATAAGCCGCACGAATCCGAGACCCGTTATCTGAGCACGTGTCTCCGGCATTGCGGCGGGAGCATACGAAATACCGCCGCTCACCTGCTTCACGTTCGAGAAGAACTCGCGCTCCAGTGCGCCCGTTTCCTTGTTTTTAACCCAGCCGCCGTCCTCGATATTGATGTGATCCATGGCATCCACGCCTTCGAGTCCCGCTTGGAGGAAAGCGCTGAATCCGATGGTCTCGTTCTCAAGGTACGGTGCCATATCGAGCTGACGGTACTCTTCATTCCAGAGATAATACTCGCCCATCATCTCGTGTATCCAGTCGTTCATCGTCGAGGGTTCGGGCGTTTCACCGTTCTGCACGACCGTGCAGAGCACCTCCTGCTTATGGCCCTCTACGGTAATGGTGATTTTCGCCGACCGTTCGGAGCCGCTCTCGTTGGGATCGGTCGTGAGCGTTATGGTGTTCTTGCCGGCCGAACCTTTCGACGGTTCGAAAGAGCACCACGTCTTGGCCGACACGATCGACCATGTCCCCTTCGCATCGAACGTCAGATTCTTCACCTCTCCATCGCCGGATACGGCAACCGTCGCATCGAAATCCTTGGAGTTGATGCCGGATTCGGTGCTGGTTCCCCCCTCCGTTCCCTCGTCATCGCTGCACGCCGCGAAACCTGTCGTTGCAAGGGCGAAGGCGAGGATATAAAATAATTTCTTCATAAAAAATTTAATAGGTTATTGAATGAATGTAAATCAGTTGTTCCCCTTGGGCGATCCTCCGCCCTCGTCAGGGTTTTCCGGTTTCTCGTAATTCGAATATTTGTTCTCGATGGGTTTTGCATCGCGCCGGATGTCGTTGTATTTGCCATCCTTGTCCTTGCAAACCACGAGCAGCATATAGTTGTCGTAAACAGTCTTGGTTTCCGTGATCCACGGCGTCGCGCCTTGGCTGTGCCAACCCGCATCCTGCGTCTTGGCCTGACGGATCAACTCCTTGGTCGGCTGCGCCTCGTAGGCCTCCTTATGGACGATATAGACCCACGATTCGACGCAATCCGCATTGGGCGTGATCTTCAGCTTGTAATCCGTGGCTGCCATGAGCCTGTTGTCTCCGTAGACAGCCTGCTTCTCCTCGCTGATTTCCCACGTTGCGGTCGCCGTGCCCTCCTGATCGTACGAAGCCGTCTTGTAGGCCACCTTCTGCATCGAAGTGAACTTACCCTCTTTATCCAGAATGATGGCGAAGCAGTAATAGTCCTCCGCAGGATCCAGCTGCGTGAATTTATCCAGACGCCCTCGCGTCAACTCGTCGGGAAGAACCGCTATTGTGGGATAGCCGTTTGTAAGCAGCGCATTGAGCACATTCTCGTCCTTACCGCCGAAATAAGTCTGGCTGCTGTAATCGGCGCGGGTAATATTCATGTAACGGATCTCCTGCGCGTCGGTCAGATCCCCCTCGATAGAGAACTGAGCGTTCTCCTGCGGATCGTTTTTCAGCTCCATCTGTTTGAGCTCGAATACCACCGAACTGTCGAATTCGAATCCTTTGGTCGATTCCACGACTTTGACCGGCACGCCGAACTTACCGTCCTTATCCTCGGCGATCGCGCAGAAAGTATAGGACGTTTCGGATTTCAACGAATTGAATGCGATGGTTTGCTCAGCGGTCTGCGCAGGTTTCATCAGGATCAGATGGTTCGCGAGCAAATTGTCGTTGAAGTACAATTTCTCGACGTCGGCCGTCGGAATCGCCACATAATAGTATTGTACGGCATCGGACGAAGGCGTGAACTTCACGCTCGCAGTCGACGTGGAAATCGCCTCCACCGAGACGGCCACCGTAGCGGTGCTGGTCAGATCGAGTTCCTTCGTAGTGAACGAGGTCTTCTGGATCTGCGAAGCGGTGAGCTTCGCGCTCTCTTCCTTATCGTTATCGGGATCTGCGTCGCAGGCGATCCACCAGACTATATAAGTCGTCTCGGGTTCGAGTCCGCCCGTCAGACCGTCGATCTGCAAGTTGGACAAGAGGTCGTCCATGTCATTCGTATGATGAATATCGCTCGTTTCGGCCGCGATCATCTCGAGAATCTCCTCGTTGGTCAGTGCGTTCGACATCGGGAAACCGCCGAGGTAGTAGGAGGCGCAGACGCCTTCCTCCATCGTCGTGCGGATGCGGGCGTCTCTGGCGGTAACTTCCGAGATCGCCACATCGAGTGCCGGAGCCTCGGTCGTGAATTCGTCCTTCACGTGTTCGCCCGTAATGTCGCCGATCGTACCGTAGGCTTCGATCACATAGGCGGTCTCGCCTTTCAGACCTCTCACCTCGACTTCCACGCCCTCTTCTTTGGCGGCTACCGTCTTGAAATTCTCGGGCAGACCCGCGCTCTTTTCATACACTGCATAGTTGTAGCTCGCGCAATCGCCCGTATGGGTGATCTTGAACGTTACGCTCTGTCCGTCGACGACGGGTTCCGAGAGGGTCAGCACCGGAGCTTCGCTCGCAGCGGCCAGCGTCGTGGTGGCTTCGTTCACGGTCTCCGAACGCACTTCGCCGTTGTAGGCCCGTGCGACGATCGTATAGGCCGTCGAAGCCGTCAGTCCCTCGATCTTGATCGGGTCTGCGGGAGCAGCGCCCTCCTCGCGGGTCATCTCGACGATCGCGCCGCTCTCGAATTCGCTCGTCGGAACGCATCCGTATTCATAAGCGGTCGCATCCTTGGTCGTAAGCGTGAAAGTAACGCTCTCCACATCCGGAATGACCTCGGAAATGGCAATCTCGGGTGTAACGATCTGCGGTTCTTCCGTTCCGTCGTCGCTGCACGAAGCCGCGAAAAGACCTACGCAGAGCGAAAGCACCGACGCCCAGATTTTATAACTTTTCATAATTCGCTAAATATTAAATTCATTCCATTTTTAGAAGAGACTCCTCGCCCTGCGATCAGAGCGAAGAAGTCTCTTCCAAACAAAAGTCATCGATCACTTAGTTGCGGATACGCACATGAGCACCTCCGTAACCCGGCAGGGGCTTCGCAGCGACACGAGCGGTTTTCTCAGCCTCGAAGCGCTCGGCAACGGCTTTGGCGATCGCCTTCTGGGCCTCCTGCCCGAGCGTGAGCACCTCGGATTCCATGGTGTCGTAGTTCAGACGCATCACGGCCAGATCGCTGACCACGTCTTTGCCGGTCTCGTGATTCTTGCCGATACCGATAGCGAGGGCCAGCATGTCGTCCGTAATCTTACCTTCCGAAGTCGTGGTTACACCGTAGTTCGTCATAGCGGCTTCGCCCATAACGTACTCGGTCCAAGCCATCAGTTTCTCCTCATCGGTAGCCGACTCGAGGTCGTCGATACGCGCCGAAGCATCATCTTCGGTGCAAACCAAGTAACGCATCGAGTATACATCCTCGTTGGGAATGAACTCTACGCTCCACCTCATGTTGTCTTTATCCACCGCATCCTCGCCGAACTCTACCTTCGGGTCCTCACCGCCATCGTTGGGGGCGGTTCTGACATTCATATACTGGACATCCACGAAGTTGCCGTCCCATGTCTCGGCAAGTACGAACGTTACATAGTCCGTATCCGGCTCGCATGCGGTATAGGTGAAGTATGCCTCTGCCTTACCGGCCAGCGGAGTATTTATATTGGCATGCTGGATCATGTACATACGCATCGTCTCGACGTTGGCGGGATCCGTCAGGTCGATGTCGGTCATCCCGCCCGTAACCGGATCGGGATAGCACATACCTTTTTCGAGCGTCATGAAGAAATAGCAGGCGATCTGCTCCTCGTCCGGATAGAAGTTGATGCGGAACTTCGTCTTATCGTTTCCATCGACTTTCTCCCATTTCATCAGATCCTTCGGCTGGTCGAACGTGCCGATCGGCTTGGTTTGGCAGAGACCGAGCTCCTCCATTTTCAATACCTGCTCATCGGTATTCGTAGCAGTTATGAAAATGCTGTAATCGGTATCGGGTTCCACATACTGCCACTGATAAGGATCGTCTTTGGATACCATCCAGCCGCCGTTCAGCACCAGATCGTATTCGTTGTTGGGCAACTGACCGCCGCTCGGATTCAGGCAATAGTAAACCCACTTCGTAGTTTCGCTCTCGAACGTAACATCGAAACGCAGCATCATCGACGAGCACTTCACGAATTCGCACGAATATTTCGCTGGCGCCACATTCGGATCGGGTTCCTTCAGGTCATAATGGGCATAGAAAATAGTCGGGTTGCGCGTCAGGTTGCCGTCCATGGCGATAGCGACTGCCGTAGACCGCGTATCCTTATCTCCCCATGCCAGCAGGTCGCGGACATTTACCACCTTTTCCGTAGCATAGTCCAGCACATACGAGCAGGCGATATCCATAAATTCCTTTTCGGTACCTCCGCTTTCGAAGAACTCGTCGAAGTCGGCTCGCGCCAGCTCCCACCAGAAGAATCCGGCGCAGTCTTCGTTAGGCGTGTAAGTAACCTGCGTATAACGGGTGTTGGTTATCACCGACAGGGTTACCTCCGGATTGCCGATCAGCTCGCCGGCCGAGTTGGTCTTTACTGTCATCTCCGTATACTCGGCCGGGTTGTTGCCGTCGTCGGTCCGGCATCCCCACACCATGATCTGATATTCGGCATCGGGAATCATGACGCCTTGGAAGATCGTCATGTCCGTAGAGAAATCGCGCGGTTCGCCCACACCGTCGACCGCACCCTTCCATGCACCGGCACCCGTACCGTCCGTTGCGAACATACGGACCTTCGTATATTCTTCGTAGGACATATCGGGCTCCGTTCTCAAAGCCATACGATAGTCCTCGGCGAAACGGGCACGCATCTTGAATTCCACACGATAGCTCAAGCACTCCGAATGCGGAGTAACCTGCCACTCGATCTTATCCGTAGACGTCGCTACCAGAGTAATGTCGGCGCCCTCCGTAGTCTGGGCTTCAACCTTCGTCCCCGGTGTAGGGTTGGGATCGGGCTCTGGAGTAGGATTATCCGGATCGTCCGAACAAGCTACGCTCACTGCCGAAAAGAGCAGCAGAGCGGGTAACCATCTGAGAAATTTTTTCATAGTGAAATAGGTTAAGAATGTAATAAAGAAAGTTAGTAATTATTCGTTGTACTTATAGTCGCAGGAGCCGTTTTTGGCTTTGCACTCCACGATATTGTTGATAGATCCGCTGCTGTCGGTCGCATAAACCGCCACGCGCAGATTGTCGACCACCCATTCCGAATCCACTTCGGTGGAAAATTCCATCGTCTTCTCCTTGTCGGCCTCAAGAGTACCTGCCGAATCGCCGACCAAATTGGACGAGAGCAGCTTGCGGACCACATTGAAGTGTTTGAAATCGGGTTTCTCGTAGCCGTCCTGAATCTGCTTGGCCGTGATACCGTCTTCGAGGATGATCGCAGCGAGCCGGTACTCTCCGCCCGTATTGGAGGTGATGCCTACCGTAATGTCGATCTTGCCGGTCGACTCGTTGTAGCTGCTCTCCACCCGCAGGCCGCAGGTAGCCGGATACTCCTCGCGCGACAGGTCGTAAGCGTCGATGACACCGCTCGAAAGACCCGCATTGTCGATCGATTCGCGCAGATCGACCACGACCGAGGGAAAGCCCGAGATCGTGAACATCTTATCGAGCATATCCATCACGGGCGTCGTCATCGGGTCCTTCTCGGCAGGACCGTCGCCATGGACCGCGAGGATAACCATCCGGTCGGGGCGGTTCTGCGCCAGCATTTCGAGCGTCTGTCCGGCAGCCGGGCAGTTCGTGCACCACGTACCCGTAATATCCATCACGCACACTCTGCGGAAATACTTCTCCTCCACAGCCGTAACCTTCACGGTTTTCGACGTCCGGGAATCGTACGTCGCCGCAAAGGTGTAGTCGCCGGCGGTCTTCGTCGAGAACGTCGCATTTTCGAGTTCCTTCTCCTCGCCGCTCGGGTCCGTGCAGCTGATCTTCGCAGACGCAGTAACATCCTTGCCGTTCGATTTGACGGTGAACGTTACCTGATCGTTGCCGTTGGCGACGACACTCGTCTTGCTCGCCTCCAAGCTGACCTCGTTCCCGACAGGCTCCTCTTCCCCGCTGTTCCCCGAACATCCGACCGCCATGAAGACAGGGAAGGCCAGCGCACAGGTCGTAAGTAGGTTTATAATCCGTTTCATAGTTCTTTATTCGTTATAAAGGTAGTCGATAGATTCGTCGATCCCGCAGGTGGCCGCATTGTTGCCGTAGAAGTCGACGCCGTTGGACGAATTGAGCACGCAGACCACGACACGCATGTTGTCGGTGTTCCAACCGTTCTGCACGTTGAACGTGTAGCTCTTGGTCGCTTCCGCGTCTTTCTCGATCGTATTCAGACGATCGCCCACCAGCGAGGCGGCCCCGGCAGCGCGCACGACGTTGTCGTGTACGTAATCGGACGAACCGCCGTCCTGATCCGCCACGATCCCGTCTTCGACGAGGAAGGGCAGGATGCGGTACTCATTGGTTACGGAAGCCTTCACCGTAAATTTCACAGTGATCGTACCCTTGGCCGCATCATGCTTCGAATCGATCTTGACGCCGCACGCGGCCGGATAATCCGCCAACATGCGGTCGATGTTTTCCATCGTCGTCTTTTCGGGCGTCAGACTGTAACAGTTCGTATCGGACCGAAGATCGAGGAAGCAGCCGGGCAAACCGCTCGTATACAGCACGTCGATCATGTAGCTCGTGGTAACATCTATTGCCATCGGATCCATCACCGCGCTGTAGTTCATATGGAACGCACCGATGACCATACGGTCCTGATATTCCTGACTCAAACTCTTCAGCGCCTTGTTCATATTGGGGCAGTTATGGCATCCCGTCGAAGTGAAGTACTGAGTGAAAACCTTCCGATAGAAGACCTCTTCTTCGTTGTTGGCGCTGACCGTAACCGTAACCTTGTTGTCGGAAACCAGTCGCGTGCTGCCTTCGTAGCGGGCTTCGAAAACATAAGTGCCGACGACGGTCGAAGCGAACTGCATGGACGCCTGTTTCTCGCTGACGGCTTTTCCGTCGCGCTCCACCAGATAGAGCCGGGCGCTTGCGTTCGAGGTAATATCTTCGCCCCCCAGCATCACCTGAAACGTAACCTTGTCGGCTCCGTTCGCAATGATAGCGGTTTTATCCGCCTGAAGCGTCAGTTTACCGTCGTTCACGGGACTCTCCCCTCCGTCCGAGCCGGAGCATCCCGCCGATCCGATGATAAACGAAAGAGCGACAAAAATATTCAGAAGTTTTTTCATGACATCTATTACTCGTTATAAGTGTAATCGATCGAACCGCCGTCGAGCTTGCAGCTTGCGGAGTTATTCACATAGTACGCATCCCCGCTCTGAGCCAGAATGAAAGCCACGACACGCATGTCCTCGATGTTGTATTTCGTCGTACTCATGTCGATCGTGAAGGTATGCGAAACCTCTTCGCCGGCATTGATTACCCCGTCGCCGATAAATTCTCCGCGGAGATTGTTGATGGCGATCACCACATTGTTATGAAGGTAATCGGGATCGTTTTCCGCTCCGGTCTGCGTGTATTCGAGTCCGTCAACCACAACGGCGAGACCCAAAGCGTACTTGTTCGTCGCTTCGGCGGCCACGGTAACTTTCGCATCCACCTTCTTAGTATCCTTGTTATAGGTCGACGCGATTTTCACGCCGCATGTAGCCGGATATTCCAACAGCGACTTGTTGATCGCACGCACCAACGACGAGGTGGTAGCATCCACAGACTTCTGGCGCATGTCGATGACTGCCGAAGGATACCCCCGCAGGTCGGGGAACTGGCTGAACATCTCTTCGGTCTGCGGGATCGCATAAGGATCCGTTCCCTGAGAACTGGAACCGTGCATGGCCAGAATCTCGATCCGATCGGGGAACTGCTCCGACACGAGCTTCAGCGAGCGCGTCATGCCCGGACAGTTCACGCACCACGTACCGGTGAGCTGCGAAATCAGAACACGGCGGAAATACTTCTCGTATTTGCTCCGGTTCTTCACCTCCACGGTAACCTCGTTGGAATAGATGCCGTTGTAGCGGGCCTGGAAGGTAACCGTCTCGTTGACGGTGGAAGTGTAGTACATCTCATCGAGGAAAGTAATCTCCTCACCGGGGATCAGAATAACGGCTTTGTCATTGAGGTTCACGCCCGTATCGGATGTAACCGTGAAATTCACGACATCCTCGCCGTTCGCCTCGATGGCATTCTTGTCGACCGTCAGTTCGATCTCTTTGATATCATCGAGACTCGGCTTAGGTTCGTCATCGCTTCCGCTGCATGCGACGAAAGCCGTCGATGCGCCTGCAAAAAGAGCGACTGCAAAAAAGAATTTTTTCATTTTCGTGTATTAAAAATTGGTGTTACTTTGTTTCGTTCTGTCCGGTTACGCAATATTTCGATTGTCCTTACGACTCATAAACGTAATCCGACCTAAAATACTGCATGACCGCGGAATTCAACCTTAGAACGAAATCGTCATCGCAAAATTGGCACCCGTGTAAGCCGAAATGATTCGGCACACACCGCCCGAGCAGACATAACCGGCGCGGTTACGTCCGTAGCTGAGCGACAGGCGCGTATGCGAATGTGCGAAGCTGACGCCGCCGCTGTAATAGTGCAGGCGGTTGGCTTCCGCGTCGTTGCCGTGGTTGTACATGTCGCTGACGAAGATGCTCCACTTGGGGGCGAACGAAGCTTCGAGCAATCCGGCCATCCAGTCTTTATCCCCCTCCTTGGAGGTCAAATACTGCAATTCGAGACGCAGCGAGAACCTCGGCGTGAATTTGTAGAGGAAGTCGCCCACGACGATATGAGCCAACTCGGTTTTGGCGGTCGCACCGTAATCCGTATTGCGCTCCTGCATCGAATAAAGCAGATTCATCTTGAATGCACGGGTCCACTGTTTCTCGATATCCGCGCTGAAATCGCGGAACATCAGCTTGTCGGCACGCGCATTGCCCTTGCCTGCAAGCGAATAATAGGTCGAGAAATTGGCATGCAGCTTCAGACCGCGTCTGCCCCCGAGCCACGTTCCGCGCTTTACATTGTAATAAATATCCGCCTGACCGCCGATCTCGCCGTTTCGGCTGTCCTGCGTCAGCGGCGTATAAGGATGCAGGTTCGTAAGCAGATACGTATACTGCATCGTTACCGCCGGCAGATAATTATACACGTTGGCAGCGCTCGACGACGTACGGTCGAACTTGGAATACATCCACTCGAAGCGGCGGCCGGTGAGGAAAATACCGAGACCGTTGTTGCTGTATCCCAATTCGAGGAGCTGCGCGTTGCCGCGTTTGCCGACGAACTCGCGGGGATCCTCGCTGCTCATCTCCGTATTGGGGAAATAGTTCGTACCGTTATCCACATATTCGGCTTTGGCCATGAACCCGCCGTTTTCGTAGTTCACGCGAGCGGACCACCCCGTTACATTCGGAGACATCCCGTTCTCGTAGCTCTGCGGAACACTCTGATAGTGATTCAGAACGGAACCTTCGAGCAGCAAGGTCGACTTCTTGGCGCCGTACATCTCCGAGATGTTGAGACTCAGATCCAAACCGCGGAACTGAACGCCGGTATCGTACTCCATGCCGAAACGGGGCGTACCCCAGATCGCCTTGAGAGCGACGTAGTTCTTATAATTATAAGTAAAACGCGCCCCCATCAGGGAGTTGTTGATACCCAGCGCACGATCTTCCCACGCTCGGAACAAAAGGCCGCTGCCGAACTGTTCGTAAAACGAACCGGCCGTGATCGAGAACGAGTCATCGACCCACGACGCATAAATATTCGTCAACTTCGTGCCGGTAAATTCCGCAGGGTAGTCCTGAATGACAGGCAAATAGCTTTCGAGCTGAACGCCAGCCGAAAATTTGCTGCGGATATAATCGACCTTCAGATAGTTGTTCGAACCGAAACGATCGTCGGGCGTTTTCTGGCCGGGTACTTCGATATCTTCCTTGACGAAATAAATATTATTGGTCTCGAAGCTGCCAGTGAGGAATCCTTTTTTATCGCGTTCTTCGGCCTCCCCCTCCTGCGCCTGTGCGGTACCTGCACCGGCGACGAGCGTGAAAACGACGAACGGAATCAGTTTGGTGAATTTCATGGGTTCGTGTTATTTCTTGAGTTTAATTATCTCCTTCAGCAATTCCGCTTCTCCTCCCGGATTATAGCCCGTATGAGAATAAACGACCTTACCGTCGGCATCCACTACGAAAACCTGCGGCACGAGGTTGACATTCATGGCGCGTTTGAGATCTTGGTTTTTATCGTAAAGAACCGTGAAGTCGGACCATCCGAAACCGCTGGCCATAGCCTTGGCTTTCGAAGCCGAACGGCTGTCGTCGATCGACACGGCGATCACGCGGAAATCAGCCTGATCCTGCCAATCCACGAATTGATCGTTGATCGCGTTGAGCTCGCGGATGCACGGTTTGCAGGTCGTGGACCAGAACGAAATGATCATGGGGGTCTTCGCATCGAGCAGGGAAGAGGTCTGAATCAATTCGCCTTTCTCATTCTCGATCTTCACGTTAGGAAGACGCATCTGAGCCGATGCCAATGTTGCGAAGCCGGCTAAAGCGACTAAAGTCAGTAAAAGTTTTTTAACCATAAATCAGCACTATTTAAGTATAAAAATAAAAGTTTAGTTAACAAATATAGGCATCAACAGGTAAAGTAACAAATAATTTAGCAGAAAAATTTTAAGATTTTAACGAATAACCTAAAAATTAGCGCAAAAAGATAAGGAGCAACTGGGTTTCCGGCAACAATTTATTGCAATTGACCGAAAAATTGTTACAATCGCATTCCTCGCTGTATATGTGATCATTCCACGGCACGAACCTGCGTGGAAAACGGTATTTGCGCTCCGAACTGCACTTTGCGGAAAATCCCCGAATGATTTCCGGCGAGCCAGCAAGCCGCAAAACCGGTTGAGTGAGCCCCGACCAAATCCAATAACGGGCGCAAAATTACGGATAAATAAGCACATATCCGCATTTTCGACGAAAAATTTATTTGTTCCGGTAACACTTTGAAACCATGAGGCCGGAAAACGGGACCTCGAAATAATACCGAACAAGACCTATACCTATATATAATAATAAATGCCGTCATGTCTGTCTTATACTCCGGAGACATATGCGACAGCATGACGGCACTGCATGTAAAACAGACGCAAACTCCCGCTAAAGACCGATGCGCACTATCCTGTAAGGCAGAACCGGAATGCGCAACGGTGAATTCCGACCGTTTTACGGAATCAAAATTAACCAATTTTTCCGGACAAACAACACTTCCTACGGTTTCCGCATATCATAGCTTCCGGAAATAAACGGCCCGTCGAGGGGTTGCAGAGCGGTCTGAAACCGAGGGGGGGGGGTAAAATAAAATATTTACAACAAAGCAGTTGCAACGATACTCCCGCGTATGACATAAAAAAACGCAAAACCGGCAATTACGGCGAACCGCCGTGCAGGCGACGGTCCGTCTTACAGAATTTTCAAGGCGATGTGCGCACAAGCTTCCGCATCGGCCAAGGCATGATGGTGGTTGTCGAGCCGAAAACCGCAAGCCTCGGAAACCGTCTGAAGCCGGTGATTGGGAAGCTGCTTTCCGAACACCCGACGCGAAGCCCTGCAAGTGCAATAGAACCGGTAGTCGGGCCACGGCATGCCGAACAAGCGGAAGCACGCTCGCAGACACCCCTCGTCGAAAGGCGAGTTGTGGGCCACCAGCGGCAGATCAGCGATCAAGGGCGCAATTCCGGCCCACACATCCGGGAAATCGGGTGCATCGGCCGTATCGGCAGCCGTCATACCGTGAACGAGCGTGCAGAACCTACTGTAATAATCCGGCCTCGGGTGGATCAGCCGATAAGCCGTATCGACAACCGCACCGTCGCGCACGACCACCAAACCGACCGAACAGACGCTCGTCCGTTCGCGGTTCGCGGTTTCGAAATCGATAGCGGCGAAATTTTTCATAGGACAAAAATAACGAAAAAAACGGAATCCCTCGGTGAAGGATTCCGTTTTCACGTGTCCCGGACGGTTATTTCACCTCGGTCTCGGACTGAGCCTGCTCGGCGCAGCAGGCGGCCGACGAATCGCACGCGCCGCAATCGTTGTTGCAGTTGTCGGACTTTTCGTTGCAACAGGCGGCAGCCTCGGTCGCAACGGGGGCAGCTTCGGCTTCAGCGGCAGCCTTTTTCGTCGCATTGCCGCAGCAGCCGACCATCGTCGCAGCGGCCAGAACAACTACGAAAGACAAAATCTTTTTCATCGTTTCAACAATTTAGAATTAAACATTTATCATCGCCGCAAAGATACCGATTCGGTGCGGATATGCAAGAAAAAAACGGATATTTTTCGAAAAGTCCCTTTTTTAGTTCACGAGGTCCGCAACGGTCAGCTCTTCGCTCCGGGGGAAAGCCTTGGGGAAAGTCGTCCGGATACGTCCCATCAGGATAATGGCCTCTTCGGCCGTAACGCAGTCGCCCGCCGTAACGGTGAAATAGGGCGCGTTGTAGGAGATATAAACCTTCGTCGACGGATAGGTCGAAGCGAAGAGTTCGCGCGCGGCCTCCGCTCCGGCTCGGGCATCCTGTCCGTTATCGAAAAAGATGCAGACGCGGTAACCTTTGAAGCGCAGCCGGAGATTCTCCTGCGCAGCCTCGGCCACGGCATCCGCCGCATCGCCGTGCTCCGCGACCGTAACGGCGGAGGTTCCGTATCCGGTCGCCCTCGCGAGCGGTTCGGCCAGATGTTCCCGAAACGCGGGAAGAGATTGGGCGGAGAGTTCCGACGCGCCAAATGTCAGAACAAGCGCAAAGAAGATCGAAAAAGCACGCATCATAGGTCGAAATAAGTTTTCAGATCGTCCGTATCGGCACCAAAGATACGAAGAAAATCCGGCAAAGGCATCCGTTCCTTCCGAATATTCACTCCCGCAGGACCTCCCCTGCCCTTCACGCGGAATCCGACCTCGATCTGCGAGAAGTCGCCGCAGCGCAGCCTGCGCAAGAGGGCATAGAGCCCCAACGGATCGTCGATGCTCAGCTTCCAGCGCGTGGTTAGGCTCTGAGTCGTCCGGCGCGGCACTTCGACCCCTTCGCGGAGGCGGACGCCTCCCACGAGCGTTCCGTCATACCAAACTTCCAATTCGGCTTCGTGGAGGAGCAGCTTGTATCGGGAACCGTTATGAATGCGCACGGTGAGGTCGATGCCCGACAAAGCATGGCGTTCGATCCGCTCCACGCCTTCGATCCGGATACTGCGGCGGGCCTTCTCGGCGGCTCGGCGGCACGACGAAAAACTCAGTGCGACGAGGAGCGAAAAAGCCGCAAACAGGAGGGTTGAAAGTCGTCTGCTCATTTTTCACCTACATATATATGCGCGATTCCGAAACTTTGACTGCGGGCCTTGCAGTTGCGGAAGCCTGCACGGGACATCATCTCCAGAAACCGTTCCGGCGCAGGAAACTCGCCGATCGACTCGGGCAGATACTCGTAAGCTTTCCGGTCGCGGGAGACCATACCGCCCACGCGGGGCAGCACGCGGCGGTTCCAGAAGCCGTAGAAAGCCCGCGCCAGCGGATTGCGGGGTGTGGAAAATTCGAGGATCACGATCCGTCCGCCCTCGCGGAGCGTCCGGGCGATATCCCTCAGCCCCGCATCGAGGTCTCCGAAGTTGCGGACGCCGAAAGCGACCGTCGCCACGTCCACCGCGCTGTCCGAAACGAACAGCCGCTCGGCGTCGCCCGTGTCGAGCACGACCCGTCCGTCGAGCCCCGCTTCCGCGACCTTACGGCGGGCGATGTCGAGCATGCCCTCCGAGAGATCGACTCCCAGCACCTGCGTACCGCGGATGCGGCGGGCCATGGCGATCGCCAGATCGCCCGTACCGGTGGCCACGTCGAGAATGCGCCGCGGTGCGAAACGCCGCACCAGACGCACGACGCGGCGGCGCCACAGGCGGTCGATATTCAGCGACAGCGTATGGTTCAGCATGTCGTAGGTCGGAGCGATGCGGTCGAACATCTCGCGCACCTCCTCCTTTTTGGTTTGTTCCGTATTATAAGGTTTCATCGTTCGTAACGTATGGTTTCACTCGGTTTGACCGTCGAAACGACCCGCGCAGGAATCGTCAGCAGCAATACGATCGCAGCCGCCGCACCTCCGTTGAGCAGCAGCCACCAGCCCCATCCCAGCGACACGGGGACTTCGGAGAGCAGATAAGCCTCCGAATCGAGTTTCAGCAAGTGGAAACGGCATTGCACGAAACACAGCCCGAGCCCCGCGACATTGCCCCATGCGAGGCCGCGCAGGGCGATGAAGGCGGCCCGCCAGAGAAAGATGCGCCGCACGGCTCCGTCGCGCATGCCCATCGCCTTCAGCAGGCCGATCATGCGCGTGCGTTCGAGCACGAGGATCATCAGTGCCGTAGCCATGTTGAAAAAAGCGACCGCGAGCATCACGGCGATCACCACCGCGGCATTGACGTCGTGCGCCTTCAGCCAGTCGAAAATATTGGGATACGACTCGCCGACACCGGTCGCAACGAGGTTCTGTCCGTCGTCAGGAGCATCGTAGAGCAGCAGGTGCGACAGACGCCCGGCCAGCGGCTCCGCATCCTCAAAGCGGACCGCATCGACTCCGTAGCCCGAAACCTCGTCGGGCGCCCAGCCCCACAAACGCTGTACGTTGCGCAGATCGGTGAGCACGACGGCGCCGTCCATCTCATCCATGCCCGAACTGTAAAGGCCCGAGATCCGGAACCGGTCGCGGCGGGGCGCATCGTCGGGATCGACGAAAAGCATTTCGACCTTGTCGCCCGTCCCCAGCCCGAGCCGACGGGCCAGAAGGCGCGAAACCAGCACCTCCTTGGTCCGCACCGAGTCCGCCACGCGGGGCAGCGCCCCCTCGGTCAGACACTCCGCGAAAAAGCTCCAGTCGTACGTGTCGTCCACCCCCTTGAGCATCACGCCCTGCACGGCGTCGGCCGTCCGGACGATCCCCTCCTTCACCGCATAGGGCCACATTCCGTCGACTCCGTCGACCGACCGGACCGCCCGTTCGAGCGGTTCGCTCCGGCGAACGGGCACCGACGCCACGGCATCGGCGCCGCGCAGGTCGGTGATCTCCACATGCGCCGTGAAACCCGTCATCAGACGTGCGACCTCACGCTTGAATCCCATGACGACGGCCAGCGCGAGAATCATCGCCGCGACGCTCAGCGCCACGGAGAGCACGGCGATACGCACCATCACCCCCCGACGGCGGCCGTCGGAGGTGCGGGCGGTGCGGCGGGCTATGAAATATTCGAGATTCACGCGGCAAACGGGGTCCGTTTCGGACGGAACCGGATACAAAGTAACGCATTTTTTTCGGTTTTCGTGCCATCGAAGCCACCAAACAGATGCGTGCGAAATAATATGGAGCCGAATTTTTCCGTTTTCCGGGAAAAACGTTATTTTTGCGAGCACGATGACACACATCCGCCTGCCGGCTTGCGACAACCTCCGCGACACGGTCCGACGCGCGGCGTCCGGCCCGGTCGGAGCTCCGGAGTCGGTGCGGCGAAAGCCGCGGACGAAACCGCCGGCTGCGGGGATACCGGTGCGGCGCTCGAAGCACACACGAATGCATCGTAAACTGCAAAAGCATAGTATGATGAGAAAACAGGCATTGATCACGGGAGCCACCTCGGGCATCGGACGCGCCACGGCGCTCCGGCTCGCAGGGCTGGGATACGACATCACGGCCACGGGCCGACGCGCGGAGAGGCTCGCGGAACTGAAAGCCGGAATCGAAGGGAGCGGAGGGCGCTGCACGACGCTCCTCTTCGACGTGCGCAGCGAAGCCGAATGCCGGCGGCATCTCGGGCCGCTGGAGCGTGTGGATCTGCTGGTCAACAACGCCGGACTGGCCGCCGGGCTGGAGCATATCGACTGCGGCGACACCGCCGATTGGGACGCCATGATCGACACCAACGTCAAGGGACTGCTCTACGTAACGCGGATCGTCTCCGAAAAGATGGTCGCGGCAGGCGCGGGGCACATCGTCAACATCGGCTCCATCGCCGGCACGGAGCCCTACGAGAACGGTGCCGTCTATTGCGCGTCGAAACACGCCGTGCACGCCATCTCGCAGGCCATGCGCGCCGATCTGCTGGCCAGCGGCATCAAGGTGAGCGAAATCCGCCCCGGCATGGTCGAGACCGAATTCTCGCTCGTGCGCTTCCACGGCGACAGCGCCCGGGCGGACAAGACCTACGACGGCGTTACGCCGCTCACGGGCGCGGACGTCGCCGAGGCGATCGCGTGGATCGTGCAGTTGCCGGCCCACATGAATGTCAACGACATCGTGCTGATGCCCGCCCAACAGGCCGGAGCCTATTATACGCACCGGAAGAAATAAAGGCCGCAGCCTCCGGCGCCGAAGGCCCGGCAACGGGCACGGTCCGCGCGGAAATGGCTTCCGTATTGCAGGGAAAATCCCTCGGAAAACGGATTTTCACCGAAGAAAAAACGAACACAAAACGACTATTATGACATTACCGCTTTTCGCCGTCCTGCTTCAGGCCGGCCACTACACCTCCGCCTCCCAGCAGGCGGCTCACTATTCGGCTGCTACGCTGGGCATGTTCGTGCTCATCATCCTGATCGGAATCATCGGATTCGGCGTGCAGGCCCGCTTGCAGTCGGTCTTCAGAAAGTACTCGAAAATTCCCTTCGCAGGCGGCCTCACGGGTGCCGAGGTCGCCGAGAAGATGCTGCGCGACAACCGCATCCACAACGTCAAGGTTACCCATGTCCCCGGACAGCTCACCGACCACTTCGATCCCAAGACGATGACCGTCAATCTGAGCGACGCCGTCTACTCGTCGAACAGCGTGGCGGCCGCGGCGGTCGCGGCCCACGAGTGCGGGCATGCCGTACAGCACGCACAGGGCTATGCTCCGCTGGTGATGCGCTCGCAACTGGTGCCCGTGGTGATGTTCTCGTCGCGGATGGCCACGTGGGTGATCCTCATCGGACTGGGCATCCTCGCCACGACGCAGAACGAACTGCTCTGCTGGATCGGCGTGGGCATGATCGCCATGTCGGCGCTCTTCTCGCTCATCACCCTTCCGGTCGAATACAACGCTTCGTCGCGCGCACTCGTATGGCTCGAATCGAGCCGCACGATTCAGGGCGAACAGCTCGCACAGGCTAAGGAGGCCCTCGGCTGGGCGGCCCGCACCTATCTGGTGGCCGCACTCAGCGCCATCGCCTCGCTGCTCTATTACGTCTTCCTGATTCTGGGGCGCCGCGACTGATGTACGACGGGAAGGACTACACCCACCGGAGCTGGCTCGCGGCGGCGGCGCTGATCGCGGTGCTCGTCTGCGTGAGCCTCATCCCTCCCCGCAGCGTGGGCGGAGTCTCGCTCAGACGCGCCAACATCCTCTCGGATCTCATCGATTTCGGAGACGAGGAGGCCGCGCCTGCCGCCTCGCAAGTCCCGCTCGACGAAGAGGAGTTCCGCATAGACCTCGAAAAAGTGGCCGAACAGTTGGCCCGACATTCCGCAGCCGCCCCGCCGGAGCCGACGGAAAGCCCGGCCGACACGCTGTTCGCCCCCGTGCAGACGACCTTCGAATGGACGATCGGAACGGCCGACACGACGTTGCATCCCGTGTGCGCGAACAACCTGCCCCCCGCAGACGTCCTCCAGCCCATCGAGGACTTCGACACCACCGGCAGCAGTCCGCTGCAAGCCCTCTACGACAAACTGCTCGACGGCCGGCCCGTCCGGATCGCCGTGCTGGGCGACTCGTTCATCGAAGGCGACATCCTCACGGCCGATCTGCGCGAAACGCTGCAAGAGACCTACGGAGGCTCCGGCACGGGTTTCGCACCGATGGCCTCGCCGCTCACGGGTTTCCGCCGCACGGTCCGGACCTCGGCGAAGGGATGGACCCCCTACAACATCATGCAGTACAAAACGACGCCCCGGCCCCTGCGCAGCGACTTCTTCGTTTCGGGCTGGGTCTGCCGCCCCGAAAACGGAGCCCAGACCCGCTGGGAGGGGACCGACGCACGCCGCCGGCTCGACCCCTGCGAAGGGGCGCGCATCCTCTTCCTCAGCCGCGGCGACAGCCGCGTGGAGGTCGGCATAAACGATACCCTGCACAGGACTTTCACGGTCCGCGGAGCCGACGTCCTGCGTCAGATCGCCGTTTCGGGCGGTCCGATCCATTCGCTCTCGTTCCGCGTGGCGGAGGGCGCGCCGGGCGTTGTCGGCTACGGCGCCCTGCTCGGCACCGCGGGAGCCGGCGTGGACAACTACTCGGTCCGCAGCAACAACGGGCAGGCCCTCTTCCGCACGAATCCGGCGCTCAACGCACAGGCGCAGGCGATGATCGGCTACGACCTCGTCGTGCTGCAATACGGACTCAACATCATGCAGCAGGGCATCCGCAACTATGCCAACTACGGGGCGCAGATCGTCAAGATGATCGCCTACGTCCGCCAGTGCTTCCCCTCGGCGGCGGTGCTCGTGATGGGCGTGAGCGACCGCTCGGTCCGCACCGACAGGGGCTTCGAACCGATGGACGCCATCCCCTACATGATCGCCTGCCAGCGGGGAGCCGCTGCGGCGCAGGGAGCGGCTTTCTGGGACACGGCGGCGGCCATGGGCGCGATGGGCGGCATGGAGCGGTTCGTGGCGAACGGCTGGGCCGGCAAAGACTATACGCATATCAACTTCGCCGGCGGTCGAGAGGTGGCGCGGGCGCTGGCCGACGCCCTCCACGACGGCGTGCGACGCTCGGCGCACGAACGCGAAGAGAGACGCCTGCGCGAGGAGCGGTCGCAGTGCGTGGCCGACAGCCTCCGGCAGGCGGTGCGCGAACGGCTGATGGCGCCCGTGGCGATAAAATGAGACGACGAGGATGGCATCGGCGGCGGAGATACTGGACAAGGCACTCGGGTTGTTGGTCTACGACACCCACCAACCGCTGATCTTCAACAGCGGACTGTTTCTCTTCCTGTTCGCGGGGTTTCTCCTTTTCTACGCCCTGCTCCGGCGCAGCACGTCGGTGCGGATCATTTACGTCATCCTCTTCTCGCTCTATTTCTACTACAAGTCAAGCGGCGTCTACTTCCTGCTGCTGGTCTTCGCCGCCGCGAGCGACTATTGGATCGCGCGGGCACTCTACCGCACGCGGCGGCCGTGGCTCCGCCGGAGCTGGGTCGTGCTGAGCATCGCGGTGAATATCGGAATGCTGGGTTATTTCAAGTACACCAACTTCCTGATCGACATTTCGAACCGGCTCTTCGGCGAAGGTTTCCTACAGTTCCGCAACATCTTCCTGCCCGTGGGCATCTCGTTCTTCGTCTTCCAATCGCTGAGCTACACGATCGACATCTACCGCCGCCAGCTGCGTCCGCTCGACCGCTGGACGGACTACCTCTTCTACCTCTCGTTCTTCCCGCAGCTCGTGGCCGGCCCCATCGTGCGGGCCAAGGACTTCATTCCCCAGATACGCCGTCCGCTCCATGTCTCGCGCGAAATGTTCGGCACGGGGGTCTTCCTGATCCTCACGGGTCTCTTCAAGAAAGCGATCGTCTCGGACTACATCTCGCTGAACTTCGTCGACCGCATCTTCGACGAACCGCTGCTCTACTCCGGCTTCGAATGCCTCGCGGGCATCTACGGCTACGCCCTGCAGATCTACTGCGACTTCTCGGGCTACTCGGACATGGCCATCGGCATCGCCCTCCTGCTGGGCTTCCGCTTCCCCAAGAACTTCGACTCGCCCTACAAGGCAGCCACCATCACCGAGTTCTGGCGCCGATGGCACATTTCGCTTTCGACGTGGCTGCGCGACTACCTCTACATCCCTCTGGGCGGCAACCGCAAGGGGCGCGTGCGCACCTACATCAACCTCCTCATCACGATGCTTCTGGGCGGCCTGTGGCACGGCGCCGCCGTGCGCTTCGTCCTCTGGGGTGCGCTCCACGGCGCGGCGCTCGCCCTGCACAAGCTCTGGCTGAAGTTCGTGCCCCGCGCGAAGGCCACCGGAGCCGAAATGTCGTGGGGCTGGCGCATCGCGGGCATCTTCTTCACGTTCAACCTCGTCTGCTTCGGGTGGCTGATGTTCCGCGCCGAGTCGATGCAGACCGTCTCGCTGATGCTCCACCAGATCTTCAGCAATTTCAACCTCGCGGTCGCGCCGCAGGTCCTAAAGGGCTACCTGAGCGTCTTCCTGCTGATGGGTGCGGGCTACGCGCTGCACATGCTCCCCGCCTCGGCCGACCGCACGGCCCAGCGCATCGTCGCCGCCTCGCCGACGGTCGTGCAGGTCCTGCTCGCCGCTGGGATGATCTGGTGCGTGATGCAGATCAAGTCGTCGGACATCCAACCTTTCATCTATTTCCAATTCTGACCCCGACATGAATTACGACTGCGACCACGGGCTCTTCATGGCCCTCAACTTCGACGGCGGCCCGCTCACGGACCGTGCGATGACCGTCGTCTCGGGCACGCTCCTGTGGCTGCCCCTCTACGCCCTGATCCTCTGGCTCGTCTACCGGCGCGGCGGCTGGCGCAACCTGCTGCTCTTCGCGGGCTGTCTGGCCGCGGCCCTCGTACTGGCGGACATGTTCGCCGGCATCTTCAAACACTCCGGCGTGCTCAAACACCTCTGGGCCGACTTCCCGCCCCGTCTGCGGCCGATGTTCACCCCCTCGCTCGAAGGGCTCTCCATCCCGGCCGACTCGCTGATCGCCCTCCGGCGCGCCGCCGTCGCCGGCGACTGGGCCGTACACGTCCCGGCGGGCGCCGTGGCGGGCCTCTACGGCACCGTCTCGTCCCATGCGGCCGTGATCGCCGCCCTCGCGGCCCTCTCCGCACCGATCGTCCGCCGCCGGTGGTTCACCGTTCTCATGATCCTCTGCGCGCTGCTCATCTGCTACTCCCGAATCTACCTCGCCAAGCACTTCCCCATCGACCTGCTGCTCGGAACAGCCGTCGGGCTCATCACGGGACGGGCCATGTACCTCCTCTACCGACGCCTCAGCCGGCAGCGGGACGAGACCGCGCGAGCCGCGACCCCGACACACGAAAGAGATCACCGCGCACGCAAGGCCGATCCCGACAAACGGCGACACGCAACCTCCGGCTCCGCAAAACGACAGTAACCCCGCACCACCGCACGAACCGAGCCCCCCCGTTAACGACAGAACGGACCGCTCCAGCAGTCCGTTCCCCGCAACGCCGGCTTTCGCAAGTGGGCGGTGCGAACCTTGATAATTATGACGCGGCCCTCCACTCCGACTGCCGGACCGCTGGCAGTTTACCAAAAAAGCGGAGCCGATATCGCTTGGGACCGATACCGACCCGCCCGGCAAACGGCGGCTTTCACAAGCGGCCGAAAGCCCCCTAAACAAATTTAAAGCTCTTTCGGGATTGTTTATTCTGCCTCCCGAAACGGCAGTC
>NZ_FCNT01000066.1 GCF_900021155.1 Alistipes sp. CHKCI003 | reverse complement strand
GCCGTATGCCGGACGGCCGCTCTGCGCGGGAGACGGAGCTCGGGAGCGGAGCGGTCCGTGCGACGAGGGCGCGGGCGCCCGGCAGGTCGTTCCGGCAGGCGCTCTTCGGCTCCGCAGCGGCGGGGCGCGCCGACCGGCGGGGCGTGTCGCACGGACCGCTCCGCCCTGCCGGGCGGCGGGAGCTCGTGCGGAACGGGATGGCGGGACGGCGGTTCATCGGACAGCGGTTCAAAATTCCACGGTGAGGCCCAGCGCAGGCAGCAGCGTGCCGCTCTGCTGCCGGATCGTTTTCATGACGTAGCGCTGCTCCGAGGCGGGGGCCGAGGGATTGGCGACGACGCCCGTCGACATCAGCACGTCCGGCTGGCGGAGTTTGCTGGCCGTAACGTTTTGCAGGTCGAGGTAGATGCCCAGCATGCAGCGCCGGAAGTAGAAGATTTTGTCCACCCGCACGTCGAGCTGGAAAAAGGCGTCGAGCCGCCGGCTGTTGTAGCGCGCGTAGTCGAGGTAGGGCCGGCCCTGAGCGTCCCACGCCTCGACGAGCGACGACTTTTCGACGTCGTAGGGCGTGTAGGGCGCGCCGCCCACGCCGCTCAGCTTGGCGCCGACGCTCCACGCACGGGGCAGGTCGTAGGTGCCGCTGAGGTTGACCACGAAGCGGTTGTCCCATGCCGAGGGGATGTAGCGGGCGCGGCGGTCGCTGCGGTACTCGCTGCGGAAGAGCGTAACGGAGCCCACCAGATCGACCTTGCCGGCGATCTGCCATTTTGCGAGCGCTTCGACGCCGTAGGCGCGTCCCTCGGCCGTCGGCACCAGCGCCTCGGCCCCGACCGTACCGTAGTCGTTGCCCTCGCAGGCCAGCGGTATGCCGTGGTCGACCGAGAGAGGCATGCGGTCGTAGAATTTGCAGAATCCCTCGACCGAGACGATGAGGCGGTCGCGCAGGCGCCAGTCGAATCCCGCCGAGGTCTCGACGACCCGCTGGTAGTCGAGCCCGCGGTTGACGAGCGTGCCGGACGCATCCTTGAATCCGAGGGCCGTGTAGGGCGGGAGCTGGTAGTAGATGCCCGCGCTGGCGCTCACGGACCACGCATCGCTCAGCGCGTAGGAGGCCGACGCGCGGGGCGAGAGCCGCCGCCAGAACTGCTGCATGCGCGGCGAATAGTCGCATCCGTCGGTCCGAAGGCCGGCCGAGAGGGTCAGCCGCCGGTCGGCCGACGTATAGTCCGCGCCGGCGAAAAGACCCCAGCCGACGATGCCCAGACCCGTGCGGTAGTCCGACAATACGGCCTCCTCGCGGAAGAGGCGCTGGAAGGTGGCATTGGTGTATTGCATGTAGTTCAGCTCGACGCCTTCGCGCAGGGTCCAGCGTCCGAGGTAGGAGCGGTTCTCGGCCTTCAGGGTCGTCTTCTGCTCCACGGAGCGGAGCCGCAGCGTGAGGCGGTCCTCCGAGGAGTCGTCGTTGCGGAGGTATTTGGTGTTGCGGTTGTTGAGGTAGTTGTGGCTGGCCGTAACGGTCTGCACGTGCCGCCCCGCATAGTGGCGCCACGAGGCGCCGAGGGTGAAGGTCTCCTGCCGGATGCGGGGCAGGTAGCTCAGCAGATATTCGGCCTCTTCGCCCTTCTCGTCGGTGTTGAGACGCATGTTGTCGATGCCCGTCAGGCCGAGGAAGATCAGCTCGTCCGACTCCGAGAGGCGGGTCTTGATCTTGAGCTGGCCGTCGATGAAGTTCGGCAGGAAGGGCAGCCCCAGCAGCTTGAACAGGAGTTGCAGGTAGGACTGACGGACCGAGAAGAGGTAGGTCGTCCGTTCGCTCATGTGGCCGCTGCCGCTCAGCGAGACCTCCGAGGCGCCGAGCGTGGCCTTGAAAGTCTGCTTCACGGGGTCGCCGTCGCGCAGCCGGAAGTCGAGCACCGAGCTGAGCGCTCCCGAGCGGTCGGCGGGGAAGGCGCCCGTGTAGAAGCTGATCTCGCGGATCAGGTCGGCGTTGACGATGCTCACGGGGCCGCCCGTGGCGCCCTGCGTGGCGAAGTGGTTGATGTTCGGGATTTCGATCCCGTCCATGTAGAAGCGGTTCTCCGCCGGACCGCCGCCGCGGACGATCAGATCGTTGCGATAGCCCACGGGCGAGAACGACACGCCCGGGTACGAGCGGACGATGCGCGAAATGTCGCGGTTCGAACCCGGGCTCTTCTCGATCTCGCGCACGCCGATCACGTGCATGCTGACGGGGCTTTCGACCGAGCGGCGGAACGGCGAAGGGGTGATCGAGACGGCTTCGAGCTCCTGAGCGTCGGGTTCGAGCTCGATTTCGATGAAGGGCGTGCCGGCCGAGACGACGTACTCGGGCGTAAGCAGGCTTTTGTAGCCCAAGGACGAGGCCGAAAGGCGGTAGATGCCCGGCTTCACCCGTTCGATCGTGAAGCGGCCGAGCGAGTCGGTCGAAGCGCCCGTGGCCTCCTGTCCGGCGATGACCACGGCGGCATAGGCGACCGGCTGGCGCGTGAGGCGGTCGATCACGCGCCCGCGCACCGGATAGCTCTCGGGCGCAGCCGGGGCGGCCGCCGCACGGCTCAGCAGCAGCAAGAGGACGAGATGTCGGAAAATGCGGATTCGGTTCATACCATCGGACAAATATAGCAAAAACCGTAGGATTTTCGTTCGAATGCCCCGCGACAGGAGGGCGGAACGTCCGTTTCGCTTCGAAACCCGCCCGGCGGGAAGACGCAGGAGGATTTCGCGGCCGGGGGGAGGCGGTCCGTTCGCCCACGCCGGGGCCGGGGCGATGC
>NZ_FCNT01000058.1 GCF_900021155.1 Alistipes sp. CHKCI003 | reverse complement strand
TCCGACGCTCGAATGATGCAGAGGTCGCGGTTGCGGCGGTAGCTGTCCTTGTAGCTCTTGAGCGTTTTGGCCGGAATGCGGCCTTGGAACTCGTCGGGCGAACCGTCGGGGTAGGCGTCGCGGTTGTCGTCGTAGGCCGTGCGCAGGGCATAGGCTTTCTTGAAGCGTTGGAAGCCGCGGTTGTTCCAGTCGATGCAGTAGATCATCGAGGCGAAGCCTCCGACGACGAACGGCACCTTCCAGTAGCTTTTGTTGTAGATCTGGCCGGCGCCCGGACAGATGCAGGCCAGCGTCGTGGCCTTCTTCACGTCCGAGACGTCGTTGGTTGCGTAGTTCACCGCCGCGTCGCCGAGGAAATAGACGTACGAAGCGATCGTAACGCCCAGATAGAGCTGGCGCCGCGTATTGCTGCGGATCATCTTGGTTTGCAGCACGTCGAGCGCCGCGTCGCGGTCCGTGCTGATCAGCGTGAGCTGGTCGTAGGCGCGTTTCATCGGGCGGTAGTCGTTGCTCTCGCGGATGAAAAGCGCCAGTCCGGCGCCGAGTGTGCCGTAGAGGATCGGCAGTTTCCAGTACTGTTTGTTGTAGACCTGACCGTAGCCGGGCAGGACGGCCGAGATCCAGCAGACCTTCGAGAGCGACATCGAGTCGCTCATGAACCAACCCCGTTTGCGGCGGGTCGTGTCGAGCAGTACGGACGGTGCGCTCCGCAGCGAATCGTCGGCCGCGAGGATGCGCTCCGTGTCGTACACGAGGCTGTCGCGCCCGAGCGTATCGGCGAGCACGGCCGCCCGCAGTCCGAGCGAGTCGAGCGACAGGGTGTCGGCCGCATAGACGAGCCGGTTCGCGGAGTCGAGCGCCGCGACGGTACCGGCCGGTGGCTCCAGCACGGCCGCCCGCAGTCCGAGCGAGTCGAGCGACAGGGTGTCGGCCACGTAGACGAGCCGGTTCGCGGAGTCGAGCGCCGCGACGATTCCGGCCGGAGTAACGATGCGCCCGAGCGAATCGACGGTCAGCCCCTTTCCCGCACCGAAGAGGAGCGAGTCGGCGCTCAGGGCGAGTGCGCCGCTTCCGCGGGCGAGCGTGTCGGGTTGTTCGATCAGCCCTCTGCGGACGATCGTCCGCGGGCCGCGGCGGCTTTGCGCGGCGGCCGGTTGCACGGCGGCGAGAAACGCGATGAGCAGCAGCAGAAGCGGCAGAAGCCGGTGGCCGCATGCGTGCGCGATGCCGTCGCGGAGCGCCTGCATTCGGGACGAGGGGTCTGCCGCCGCCGGAGCCGGAGCCGTCCGTTCGGCAATCGCTCGGCGGTCGGAGGGGCGGAGCGCTCCGGTTCGGAAAGAGGGGGCCTCCGGTTTCTGCGGCGCGGAAGGCCGCAGCGCCTCTGCGGCGACCGCCGAGCGGACCGAGCGGGGAACGCCCGCCGGCAGGGGCGATCCCTGCGGCGCGGTGTGCGTGATGCGGCTGCCCTCTTTCATGCGGGTGTTAATTGCGTGAAGTGAAACGTTCGAGGATCCGTTCGATCTGCGCGTCGTCTTCGAAACCGATGACGATCTTGCCGCCGCCGTTTTTCGAGCGGCGGATGCTGATCTGCTCCGTGAAGAGTTTTTCGAGCTGTTCGACCAGCCGGGCGTAGCTCTCGGGGTACTCCTCCTCGTCGGCGGGTGCGGCGGAGCGTTTCTCGGCCGCCGCACGGGCCAGCTCTTCGAGCTGCCGCACCGACAGCCCTTTGCGGACGCAGCGTTTGAGCAGGCGCACCTGCAGCTCGTCGGGCGCTCCGGCGATCGCCTTGGCGTGTCCCATCGAGATGAGGCCCTCCTTGAGGGCGAACTGCACTTCGTTCGGAAGTTTCAGCAGACGCATGTAGTTCGAGACGGTCGAACGCTTCTTGCCCACCTTCTCCGACAGGGCGTCCTGCGTGAGGTGGCACTCCTCGATGAGGCGCTGCATGCCCAGTGCGATTTCGATGGCGTTGAGGTCCTGCCGCTGGATGTTCTCCACGAGGGCCATGGCGTGCAGGTTCTCGTCGTCCGCCTCGCGGACGTAGGCCGGGAGGGTCCGCAGGCCGGCCCGCCGGGCGGCTCTCCAGCGGCGTTCGCCGCTGATGATGACGTATTTGCCGTCGCTGCCGCGCTTCACGGTGATCGGCTGTATGACGCCCAGCTGGCGGATCGAATCGGCCAGTTCGCCGAGCGCCTCCTCGTCGAACGAGGTGCGCGGCTGCGTGGGGTTGGGGACGATCTCCCCGATGGGAATCTCGGCCATTTCGCTCATCGGCGCCACCTGCGCTTCGACCTTGTCGGTGCCGAAGATCGCGTCCAGCCCGCGTCCTAATCCTTTCTGTTTCATATCGTGGTCCGTTTTATTTCTTGCGGTTGCGTTTGAGCAGCTCGCGGGCCAGCGTCAAATAGTTCGCCGAACCTACGGCCGCAGCGTCGTAGAGCATGACGGGCTTGCCGTGCGAGGGCGCTTCTCCCAAACGGATGTTGCGCTGAATTATTGTGTCGAAAACCAGCTCCTTGAAGTGTTCGCGCACCTCGGCGACCACTTGATTGTTGAGGCGGTTGCGCATGTACATCGTCAGCAGGAAGCCTTCGATTTCGAGCGAGGGGTTGAGGCCGCTGCGGACGATCCGCACGGTGTTGAGGAGCTTCGACAGCCCTTCGAGCGCGAGGTATTCGCACTGCACGGGGATGAGCACCGTGTCGGCCGCCGTGAGGATATTGACCGTCGTGTAGCCCAGCGAGGGCGAGCAGTCGATGAAGATGTAGTCGAAGCGGTCGCGCACCTCGTCCACGATGCGTTTCATCACGCGGTGGGCGTCCTCCATCTTGGGCAGTTCGGTGTCTGCGGCCACCAGATCGATCGACGAGGGCAGCACCCAGAGGTTCTTCACGTCTTCGCTCCGGAGGATCACCTCCGAAGCCGTCCGGGCGCCCGTGATGCACTCGTAGATGCCGTCGAGGTCGATGTCGAAACCCAGACCCGAGGTGGCGTTGGCCTGCGGGTCGGCGTCGAGCAGCAGCACCTTCTTGCCCAGCAGGGCGATGGAGGCCGCGAGGTTGATGGCCGTGGTGGTTTTGCCCACGCCGCCTTTCTGGTTGGCTAATGCGATTACCTTTGCCATGTTTTCTTCGGAGTTTATAAGCAGGCAAATTTACGCAAATATTACGGGTTCTGCAAATGCCGTTCCGTCAAATTCGCATCCGCGGGCGCTGCGCGCGGCTTTTGCGGCGTAAAAAGACGCTTCGCGCTCCGGACGTTGCCGAAAAATGATTATCTTTGTCCGAAAATGCGGTTTCGCTCGGACGGCCGGCGGCCCCGCGGTGCGCCGGCCCGCGTTCGAAACCGCCTCCGGCGCGCAGGACGCGGGCCGGAGCGGCGAGGCGGTATGCGGCCGGAAGCCGGGTGCGGCGGTCCGTTCCGCGGCGGCCGAACCTCCGCGAACGTTTCAAAAAACGGAACTTATGACAGAGAATCGAAATCCCAATCCCGCGGCGGAGCCCGCTCCGCAGCCGCAGGAACGGCGCGATGCGCAGGCCCCCGCGCCGGGCGGAACGCCGGAGGGAGCGCCGGAAACGGCCGCTCCGCAGCCGCCCAAACGGCACTCTTTTCCCAATGCGGGCGATCTGTTGGCCATGCTGGGCATCTTTCTCGTGGCGCAGGTCGTCGGCGGTTTCGCGGCCCTGCTCTGCGGCGCGGTCCCATTTTCCCGCGTGGGGGCCATGACCCCTGCCGAGACGGGCAAGCTGCTGGCCGTGTCGGGCGCCGTGGCCTATGTGCTGACTTTCTGCGGGATCGTCGGCTACCGCCGGATGCGCGGCGGCCGCGGGCGGATCGCACGCTTTTCCGTGCGGGGGCTCGATCCCGTGCTGCTGCTCTGGGGGCTCGTCTTCCTGCTGGCCGCGGGCGTGGTGCTCGAACCGCTGCTGGCGCTCCTGCCCGCTCCCTCGATGCAGAACTACGGAACCGGGCTCTGGACGATCGTCGCCGTGGTGCTCTTCGCGCCCGTCTTCGAGGAGCTGATCTGCCGCGGCTTGGTGCTCGAATCGCTGCGCACGCGCTACGGCGTGGTCGCCGCGTGGCTGCTTTCGTCACTCTTTTTCGGGGTCATCCACTTGCAGCCCCAGCTGGTGGTCAACGCCTTCTTCGTCGGTCTGATTCTCGCCTACATCTACATCCGCACCGATTCGCTCTGGCCGGCGATGATTCTCCATGCCGTGAACAACGGCGTGGCCTACCTGATGATGACCTTGGGGTGCGGCAGTTTTCTCCTTTCGGACCTCGTTCCCGACCGCACGGTCTATACGATCCTCTATGTCGTTTCGGCCGCGGTCTGCGCCGCTTCGGGCGTGATGGTTTGGCGGACGCTGCGCGAGCTGGGACGCCGGGAGAAAAAGCGCGATGAGGCGTAATAATCCGCGTGCGGAAGCGTTATTACCTATAAAATTGCGTATCTTTGTGCGTCGGTAAAATGGGTTTTCGTTCGAAAATAGCGCTTGGAGCCCTGCTCCTCGCGTCCGGATGCCGGGAGGCTCCCGGCTATTTCGTGGGCGACACGACGCTGGCGCGCGTCGGCCGCACGGAGCTGTACCGGCGCGACGTGGTGTCGGCCGTGCCTCAGGGCATGTCGGGCGAGGACAGCGTGGCGTTCGTCGAACTCTTCATCGACCGCTGGATCAAAAAACAGCTCAAGCTGCGCGAGGCGGATCGTCTCTTTTCCGAGTCGGCGGAGGATATCGACCGGCAGGTCGAGGAGTACCGCCAGTCGCTCCTGATCCGCAAGCTCGACCAGTACTACGTGGACCGCACGATCGACACGGCCTTCACCGACGACGAGATCGCGGCCTACTACAAAGCCCACCGATCCGACTTCCTGCTCGACCGCACGATCGTCAGGGGGCGCATCCTGCGCTTCGACGAGCGTTACCGTCAGGCGAAAAAGCTGCTGGAACTGATGGCGTCGCCCTCGGCCGAGCGGCAGCAGGACTTCCGCGACCTGTGTGCCAAGAACGAGTTCCTGCTCACCGATTTCACGGAGGCGTGGGTCGATTTCCAAGAGTTTCTGAGCTATCTGCCCACGCTCCGCTCGCAGAACTACGACTCGGCGCTCGATGTGCGCGGCGTGCAGCAGATGCGCGATGCGCACGACCGCTACTACTACCAGATCGAGGCGGTCCTCCGCGCGGGCGAGCCCATACCGCTCGAACTCGTGCGCGGCAACATCCGCCGCATCCTCTTCAACAGGCGGCAGAGCGAGCTGATCCGCAGCCACGAGGAGGAGCTTTACGCGAAGGCCGCCGCGGAGGGCGACTTCCGGATTTACGAACAGAACAAAACAGAGAAATAACGAAGAGTATGTCAAAGAAAGGTTTGCTGCTCGCGGCCCTCGTGCTGGGCGTCTGGAGCGCCGGGGGCCAGACGCGGCAGGTGATGCTCGACAAGGTCGTGGCGGTGGTGGGCGGTTCGTCGATCCTCTACTCCGAGGTGGACGAGTATGCCCGTCAACTGACGGCGCAGCGCCGCGCCGAGGGCTACACCTCCGACCGCAATCCCCACAACGAGGCGCTCGAAGCGCTGCTGACGCAGAAGCTGCTCTACAATCAGGCGCTCATCGACTCGGTCGAGGTCAATACGGCCGATCTGGTTTCGCGCGTGGACGAGCAGGTGTCGATGATGGCCGAGGAGGCCGGCGGCATCGCCGAGCTGGAGGCCCGGCAGCATATGGCGATCTTCAACATCCGCGAGGTCATGCGCCGGCGCTACGAGGAGCAGGCCTATGCGCAGGCGATGCAGGGACAGGTGGTGAGCCGCGTGAAGGTGATCCCGGGCGAAGTGGAGCGTTTCTACAAGAAAATCGACCGCGACAGCCTGCCGATCATCCCCGAGCAATACGTCTATGCGCAGATCACCCGTTTCCCGAAGTCGATGGTGCAGGCCAAGCAGCGTGCGAAGGAGCGGCTGCTGGAGATGCGCGAGCGCATCATCCGCGGCGACGCGAAGTTCGAGAACCTCGCCCGCATGTATTCGCAGGACGGTACGGCCATCCGCGGCGGCGAGATGCCGCCCATGCGCCTGAACGAGCTGGATCCTTCGTTCGCGGCGGCGCTCGAAAAGCTGCGCCCGGGCCAGATCTCCGAAGTAACGGAGTCGCAGTTCGGATTCCACATCATCCAGTCGATCGACAAACGCGGCAACGTCTACCGCTTCCGGCACATTCTGGTCAAACCCGACTATACGCAGGAGGAGCTCGTGGCTTCGCTCCATACGCTCGACAGCCTCGTGCGGCTGGTGCGGGCCGATTCGATCACTTTCGAAAAGGCTGCGCGCGACTTCTCGGACGACGCCCACTCGAAGATGAACGGCGGCATCGTGTCGAACCACGACATCCTCGAACACTGGAGTGCGACGGACGTCCGCTACACGCAGACGGCCTTTTTCAAGGAGGATTTCGGCCGCTACCGCAAGATGGACGACTACAATGCGTTGCAGCGTCTCAAGGTCGGCGGGATTTCCGACGCCTTCCTCACGCAGGACATCGCGGGCAACGAGCTGGCCAAGGTCGTGAAACTCGTCGAGGTCATCCCCACCCATACGGCCGAGCTGGGCAAGGACTACCTGCGGCTCGAAGAGATGGCGTTGCAGGCCAAGCAGGAGCGCGTCTTCGAGGAGTGGCTGACGAAGAAGATCGAAGGCATGTACGTCTTCATCGCCCCCGAATACCGCAACGGGGAGTTCCGGAACAAACATTGGGTCAAATAAACCGTCGGGATGCGCAAACTGCTTTCGATAGCCATCGTCGTGCTGGCCGTGGGCGGCGTCTTCGCCGCGAGCCCGGGCGCCGCGTTGTTCCGTCCGCAGCCGCCTCAGACCCCGCCCGACGAGGAGCCCGCGGGCGAAAAGAGCGAGCCCGAAAAGAAACTGATCGATCTGAAAGCCGACCTGATGGGGCCCGTCGCCCCGGGCGATTCGGCGATCTTTCTGGTGGGCGACTTCGCCGCACAGCACAACGGAGCGGTCATCACGGCCGACAGCGCCGTGCGTTACTCGGCCGACCGGATCGAGTTTTTCGGCCACGTGCTGATCAACCAGAACACGACCTACATCTACGGCGACCGTGCCGAGTACGACGGTTCGATCAACGAGGCGCGGGTCTACTCCGACATCGTGAAGGTCGTGGACGGCGACGCCACGCTCTACACCTACAACTTCGTTTTCAATACGAAGGACAACGTCGGCACCTTCACGGGCGGCGGCGTGATGTACAACCGCGACAACCTCATGGAGGCCCTCCGCGGATACTACTTTTCGAACACGAAGGAGCTGGTGTGCGCCGACAGCGTGCAGATGCGCAACGACGAGTATCGGATGAAGGGCGACTCGGTGATCTACGATCTCGACACGGACCACGCCTTCTTCTTCGCACGCACGAATATCTGGAACCGCGACGGCGACTACATCTACACCGACCGCGGCAGCTACTCGAAGGCCGACAGCCTCTACTCGCTGACGCTCAACGGATACATCCTCACCGCCAAACAGGAGGTGTGGAGCGATTCGCTCGATTACTGGCGGGGCGAGGAGCACGCCGTGCTCAGGCGCAATATCCAGATCGACGACTCGGAGCGCAAGACCCTCGCGTTCGGCGATTACGGCGAATATTGGAAAGAGCCCGGCAACGCCCTGCTGACGCTCCGCCCGTCGCTCGTCAACTACGACCCCCAGCAGCCCGATTCGCTCTTCGCGCGGGCCGATACGATCTGGCTCTATACGATCTTCCCGCAGCGCGACGCCTCCGCGGCCGCTGCACGGCCCGACTCGCTCGCCGCGGGTGCGGTGCCGCGGGATTCGCTCGCCGCGGCCGGAATGCCGCAGGACGTCCCGGCCTCCGCGGCCCGGGCCGATTCGACGGGGCGCCGCCGCAGCGCGGGGCCGAACGCAGCACCCGGCGGGACCGCTGCGGACAGCATGCGCGCCGCCGCCCTGCGCCGCGATTCGCTTGCTCGGAGTGCGGCCGATACCGCGGCGTTCGCTGCGGGGGCCGCAGACAGTCTGCTGCGCGATTCGTTGTCGCGGGATTCGACGCTGCGCGATACGCTGCCCGAACCGACGCCCGCCGAGCGCAAGGCGAAACTGCGGGAGGCGGCGGCCAAAGCCAAGGCCGAGCGCAAGGCGGAGGCCGCCCGTCTGCGTGCCGCCCGTCTGGATACGATCGCCATGCGCCGGCAGGCGAAGGCGACAGCGAAGCTGCTGGCTCAGAAGGAGCGCGAAGAGGCGCGTCTGGCCGCCCGCAGGGAGAAGGCCCTCGTCCGGCTTCACCGCCGGCAGCAGAAGGCGATTCTGCGCGGCAGGGAGCTGCCGGACTCCTCGATGCTCGTCCGGCTCGACTCGCTCATCGACCGGAATGCCGCCATGAGGGATTCGCTGGCGCTCGTGCTCGCCGATTCGCTCGCCGCCGACTTTCTGGCCGACTCGGCCGGACTGGTCTCGATCGAGGGGACGGCCGACACGCTCGCGGCCGCCGACACGATGTACCGCCTCGTCAAGGCTTACCGCAATGTGAAGATTTTCCGGACGGATTTCCAGTCGGTGTGCGACTCGCTCACGGCCGACAGCCGCGATTCGACGATCCATCTCTACATCGACCCCGTGCTGTGGAACGAGGCGAACCAGATCACCTCGGAGGTGATGGATATTTACACGGAAAACCGGCGGATCGTCCGCGCCGAGTTCGTCGGAGAGCCGATGATGGTGGGCGAGATCGACACGGCCCACTACAATCAGGTGGCGGGCAAGGAGATGGTGGCCTATTTCCGCAACAACAAGATCTACCGCAACGATGTGAACGGCAATGCCCAGACCATTTACTACATGCAGGAGAGCGGTTCGCCCGAGGTGGTGAGTATGCTCGTGGTCGAGAGCGGAAACATCCGCTTCTACATTACGGAGGAGAATAAAATACGGCAGATCACCTATGTCAACGATCCGAACTACGTGATCTATCCGATGGACAAGATTCCGCCCGAACAGGAGTTCTTTCTTCCCGATTTCAAGTGGGAAGCCGCCCGCCGGCCGACACGGGGCGAGGTCTTCGACCGCAGGCTGCGTCCGTCCGAACGGGCGATGCGCGAGCGGCTTCCGCAGCCCCGGTTCCCGATTGCGGCTCAGCTCGGGAAAGACCGGCTGCGTTTCGCCGCGGAGCGCGGATGGATCGACCGCAACGACGTCGTTACGCCCGAGATCGAGGAGTGGATGCGTTCGCTGGGCTATGCGACCGGTCAGCCCCGCGCACGCTGACGGCGCTTCCGGCTGCGTGCGCTGCGGGACCGGAGCGCTGCGCCCGGGGGGAGAGGAGAGACGAGGGGCTGTCTAACACGTTTCAGACACCCCTTTTTTATTCGTACTGCTATTCGGGAACTTTTCCGGATACGCAATTCTCAGAGGGTAAAAGAACCTTGTCGGACAGCCCCTCTTTTCATTCGCAGCGCTGTCGGGGTTCTGTTCCGGACCGTGCGGTTGCTCCGAGCGATGAGAGGAGGAGGGGCAAACTTGCCGGAGAGTCTCTTTTTTTGCCATTTCATCCGTTTTCTTACGCTGCGGAGTGCAACGGGACCGTGAATGCGCTATTTTTGCAGCCGGTTATTCAGGTTGATTCCGTACGATGAAAAAGAGTTTGATCGCTTTGGCATTCGGCACGCTGGCGCTCGGAATGTCCGAATTCGTCATGATGGGCATCCTGCCCGACATCGCCCGCGGAGTGGGGGTCTCGATCCCCGAGGCGGGCCATCTCATATCGGCCTATGCGCTGGGCGTCTGCGCGGGTGCGCCGCTCATGGTGCTCGTCGCCCGCAGGCGGCCGCTGAAACATATTCTGCTGGCGCTGGTGTGCATCATCATCGCGGGAAATCTCTGCGCGGCCGCTTCGCCGAACTATTGGACGCTGATGGCCATGCGTTTCGTCTCCGGTCTGCCGCACGGCGCCTTCTTCGGCGCGGGTTCGATCGTCGCCGAACGGGTCGCGGACGAAGGGCGCCGCACCGAAGCCGTCTCGATCATGATCGTCGGCATGACGGTGGCCAACCTCTTCGGCGTGCCGCTCGGAACCTATATCGCTTCGGCGCTGACGTGGCGCGTAACGTTCTGCATCGTGGCCGTCTGGGGCGCCGTGGCGCTGCTGCTCGTGCGTCTCTGGGTCCCGCGCCTCGACCCGCTGCCCGATACGGGGCTGAAGGGGCAGTTCCGCTTCCTGCGCCGGACGGCACCGTGGCTCATTCTGCTCTCGGTGATGTGCGGCAACGGCGGCATCTTCTGTTGGTACAGCTACGTCAGCCCGCTGATGGTCCGCACCTCCGGGTTTGCGCCCGACCGCCTCACGCTCATCGTCATGCTCGCGGGGTTCGGCATGTTCCTCGGAAACATCCTCGGCGGCCATCTCTCCGACCGCTTCACGCCCGAACGGGTCGTGCGCTTCACGCTCGCCGCGGCCTGCGCCGGGCTCGTCGGCATTTTCTTTTTCGCACAGATCCGCTGTGTGTCGCTGGCGCTGATGACGATCTGCACGGCGGCGCTCTTCTGCGTCTCGTCGCCCCAACAACTGCTGATCCTCGAAAACTCGCGCGGCAGCGAACTGATGGGCGGAGCGCTCGTGCAGGTGGCGTTCAATCTGGGCAACGCGCTGGGCGCCTATTTCGGCGGGCTGCCGATCGACCGCGGGCTCGGCTACGAATACTCCGCGCTTCCGGGCGCCGGCTTCACGTTCGTCGGATTCCTGCTCGTGGCGCTCTATATACGCAGATTTCCCCGGCGGGCCGTGCAATGACGCTGCGGGCGTGAGGGGCTTCGCGGGGTGATCCGCCGGGCGGATGTCCGGCTGTGCCGCGGGACGACGCTCCGGCGTTCCGGCGCCGTCCGGTCCGGAAGGGAGGCTGTCGGCGGGTAGGCGCCCAACGGCGGATCGTCCGGTTCGGAAGGGGCGGTCCGGAGTTTTCGGTCGCGGACGGACGGATCGGAGGACGGTCTCTCGGCGGGCCGCGTCCGGAAATCCGGGCGACGGCGGACGAACGCCCGATCGTCCCGAATTTCGGAAACGAATTGCGGGCGGAAGGCGGTCGTTCCGCGATTTTGCGTATCTTTACGGCCTGCGGGGCAGTCCGGCGCCGGGAAACGGGCGCGGAAATTGTTGGAGCACCCCGTTGTGAAAGCCATGCAAAAAGTCGTAAAACATTGGATCGACGCCCTGCTGAACTACGCCGGCTTCGATCCGTCGCAGGTGGACGGCATCGACCAGTGGGTCGCCTTTCTGTTCGTCGTGCTGATCGCCTTCGCCGTCGACGCTCTGTTGGGGTTCATTCTGCTGCGGGGCGTGAAGCGCATCGTCGCCCGCACGAAGGCCGGTTGGGACGACATGCTCTTCAGCGACAGGGTGCTGCGGAGGATGAGCCATGTCTTTACGCCCATCCTCATTTACATCCTGCTGCCCGTGGCCTTTCCGCGCGAATCCGAGGCGCTGCGCATACTTGTGCGCGTATTGCAGATCGGCATCGTAGTCGTCATCTTCCGTTTTATCAGTGCCGTGATATACAGTGCGTTCGAGATCATGGCCCAGCGGCCCGCATGGCAGGGCAAACCGATCAAGGGGCTCCGGCAGACGGGACAGGGAATCGTCATGCTGATTTGCGCCGTTCTGATCGTGTCGATCCTGATCGGCAAATCCCCCGCGATCCTGCTGACGAGCCTTGGCGCTTCGGCGGCGATCGTCATGCTGATCTTCCGCGACAGCATACTCGGCTTCGTGTCGGGCATCCAGCTCTCGGCCAACGACATGCTCAAGGTCGGCGACTGGATTTCGATGCCCAAATACGGTGCCGATGGCACGGTCGAAGAGGTGTCGCTCACGACGGTCAAAGTGCGCAATTTCGACAATACGATCGTTACCGTGCCGCCCTATCTGCTGGTGAGCGAATCGTTCCAGAACTGGAAGGCGATGCAGCTTTCGGGCGGACGGCGCGTCAAGCGGTCGATCAACATCGACATGACGAGCGTGAAGTTCTGCACGGCCGAGATGCTCGAAAAGTACCGGAAGATCGACCTGCTGAAGGGGTATATCGAGGCCCGCCAGCGAGACATCGAGCAGTACAACGCCGCGCGCGGTCTCCGACCCGACGACGGGCGCGTGGACGGACGACACCAGACCAATCTCGGGGTGTTCCGCGCCTATCTGACGGAGTATCTGCGGCAGGAGGTGCGCATCAACCGCAACATGACGCTGATGGTCCGTCAGTTGCAGCCCACCGAGACGGGTCTCCCGATGGAGTTGTATTTTTTCACGAGTACGGTCGATTGGGTCGCCTACGAGACCGTTCAGTCCGACGTCTTCGATCATGTGCTGGCCGTGATCTCGGTTTTCGATCTGAGGGTCTTTCAAAATCCCTCGGGCAGCGATCTGCAACGGCTCGGGTCCTGATTCTCACAGGAAGAACATCAGCATCACCTGCACGATCACCACGCGCAGGAACATGCAGACGGGGTAGACCGTGGCATAGGCCACCGAGGGGTTGTCGCCGTCGATGGTGTCGTTGGCATAGTTGAGGGCCATCGGATTGGCCATGCTGCCGCAGAGGATGCCGGCCGCGGAGCCGAAGTCGAGGCGGGCCGTGCGCATCGCAAGGAGCGCCACGAGAACCACGGGGACGAACGTGATCGCAAAGCCGAGCGCCAGCCACAGGGCTCCTTCGGGCCGCATGACCGTCTCGAAGAAGTGGGCGCCCGCGTCGAGTCCCAAGCAGGCCAGATACATCGAGAGCCCCAGCGCCCGCAGCATCAGATTGGCGCTCTGCGTGGTGTAGGTGATCATGTGCAGGCGGGGGCCGAAAGTGCCGATCAGGATGCCCACGACGATCGGGCCGCCGGCCAGTCCGAGCTGCACGGGGACCGAGACGCCCGGAAGCTGCATCGGGAGGCTGCCGACCACCAGACCGAGAATCAGCCCGATGAAGACCGACACGAGGTTGGGTTCGTTGAGGCTCTTCACGGCGTTGCCCAGTATCTTCTCGACGTTGCGGATCGTCGCGGCTTCGCCCACGACCGTGAGCCGGTCGCCGAGCTGGAGCGTCAGATCGGGTGTGGCGAGCAGCTGCACGCCCGAGCGGTAGACGCGGCTGATGTTGATGCCGTAGAGGTTGCGCAGACGGAGCGAGCTGAGCTTGCGGCCGTTGAGTTCGGGCCGCGTGATGAGGATGCGCTGCGAGACGAGGTTGCGGTCCACCGCGTTCCAGTCGATGTCGCCGGTGTTCCAGTCCTTCTGCTCCTGCTCGCCGAAGATCAGGTGGAGCGCTTCGACTTCGTCGGGCGAAGTTACGACGAGCAGTTCGTCGCCTTCGCGGAGCGCCGTGTCGGAGGTCGGCAGCGAGACCTGTCCGTCGCGCCACAGACGCGAGATGACGAACCGGTGGTGGCTGTGCTGGGCGATTTCGTGGATCGTCTTGCCGAAGACGGCCGGATTGGTCAGCCGGAAACTGACGATGTAGACGTTTTTCGAATGTTCGGGATCGGGTGCCGGCAGGTCGGAGGGGCGCACGAAGTATTTGCGCAGCAGGGCGATGGCGAGAATGACGCCCACGACGCCCAGCGGGTAGGTCAGGGCGCAGCTCAGGGCCGCGCCGTTGCCGTCCAGTCCCATCTGTTTGAGGGTCTGTTGGGCTGCGCCCAGCGCCGGCGTATTGGTCGTGGCGCCGCAGAGGATGCCCGACATGTCGGAGAGCGGAACGTCGAACGCAAGGCTGCATGCGACGGCCATCGCCGTGCCGAGGAGCACGACGCCCGTCGCCAGCGACACCAGCCGGATGCCGCCCGAACGCAGCGAACTGAAGAAGCCCGGACCCACCTGCAGCCCGAGGGCGTAGACGAACAGCACGAGGCCGAAGCTCTCGATGTAGTTGAGCATCGCCGGATCGAGCGAAAGCCCGAAGTGGCCGGCCACGATGCCCACGAAGAAGATGAACGCCGTGCCCAGCGAGATGCCGCCGATGCGGAGTTTCCCCAATATGAGGCCCGCCGCCGAGATCAGCGACACGACCACCACGGCTTGCAGCGCCGAGTGGCGGATGAATAAACTCTCGAACCATTCCATGTGCGAATTCCTCCTGACCGACCTTGTTCTGGCTGCAAAAGTAGGGTAAATTTTCGGGTTTGCGATGGTTGCGGCGGCTCTTTTTCGGATTTCCGTGGTCCGAACGGGTTATTCGGGCCGTATGCGGTATACGAATGAGCCCTGAGTGTGATGGATAACGCCCTGAGATATGCGGAATTGGAGTTTCGATTTTATATTTGTACCGCATATCGGAGGGAGGTTTAGAACGAACCGGTATGCGGCAAGTTCGCGGCCCGTCGAAGGCCCTCGGGAGCTGACGCCCTCCCGGCGGCTCGGGCAGGAACAACATCTGTCCGGCGATCATGGATTCGGATGGACCGGATGGCGGAAGGGGAGGTGCGAACCTCCCCTTCATGCGTTGTGCGGAGCGGCCCGTAGAAAGCGGGCCGTGCCGCTCCTTCGGGGCCGTGCCGCTCTTCGAAGCCGGCCGCGACCGGTGTCCATACGTCTTCTCCGGGGCGGCATCCCTTGGCTGCTTCATGGCGGCGGCCGCCATGAAGCGTGTGCGGCGAGCCCGGTGCCCCGCCTGCCGGCCGCGGTCGTGTCCGGCGGCGTCCTTCGTGTCGTCCGGGGCTTTTGCGGCTCCTAATCGCGTCCGAGGGGCATGCGTCGGATAGGTTGCCGGTCGCAGCGGTATCGGGCGGTAGGCGTGTCCGGCGGCGTCTTTCGGTCGTCTGCGCCCGGTCGCATCCGCACGGCGGTCTGTGCGCAAGCGGGACGTCCGGATTGTGCCTCGGCGGCCATACGCCGCTCCGCTTGCTTGGCTCCGGTTATCTTTTCCCGCAGTTTCGCCCCGTGATTTCGCCCCGTGATTTCGCTCCGAGGAACGGTCGCGGCGGAGGTCGTCGCCGGCCGCCTCCGCTGCACGGACGAACGGCGGACGGCGGAGTGCGCCGTTCCGGTCAGAGCCGGATGGGAATTCCGCGGTAGAAATCGAGAATCTTCGTGCGGAAGACGAACTCGTATTTGGCCTGAATGAGATCCGATTCGGCTTTCTGCATGCGGGTGCGGGCGTCGTTGTAGTCGAAGACGGTCGAACGTCCGGCATCCGCTTTCTGTTCTTCGTAGGCGAAGGCGAGGCGGGCCGACCGGAGGGCGCTCTCCGATGCGCGGTATTTGCCGTAAGCGGCGTCGGCGTTGTAGTAGGCCTGTTCGATCTCCTTTCGCAGGTTTTGCTGCGCCTCGGTCAGTGCGAGCTGCTGGCTGCGCATCGACAGTGCGGCCGAGCGGATGTTGTTGCGCGTGGCCCGGCGGTTGAAGATCGGGATGCCCACCGAGAGGCCGACGTATTCGCGGCTGTTGTGGCGGAACTGATCCCAGAAACCTTCGCCCGTGTTGTCGTAGACGCCCGTGCTGTACCCCGCGTTCAGCGAAATGGTGGGGTAGAGGGCCGACCGGGCGATCCGGACGGAATTTTCGCTGCTTTGCAGCCGGAGCCGCTCGGCGCGGATTGCCGGACGGTTGGCGTCGGCATAGTCGTAGACGGCTTCCGGATCGCCCAGATCGCGCATCGTCTCCAGCGTGAGGCTGTCCAGACGGGGAGCTTCGACGTCGAAGCCGTCGGCCGAGGGGCGGTTGAGCGCCTGACTGAGGTCGAGCAGCGAGAGGATCAGGTTGTTGCGGGCTTGCGTGAGGCTCAGCTCGTCATTCGCTTTCAGCGCTTCGCTCTCGTAGAGCGCCGATTCGGGTTGCTTGCCGCCGGCGACCAGCTCGCGGCTGCGCTCGGTCTGCCGGGTGCTCAGTGCGAGCTGCCGTTCGGCCACGCCGACCAGTTCCTTGTTGAAGAGCACTTGCAAGTAGAGCACCATCACGTTCACGGCCACATCCTCCTTGGCACGCTCCATGTCCTGCACGGCCGCTTCGAGGTCGAGTTTCGCACCCGCGATCTGGCGGTTGATCCGCATGCCCTGAAAGACGGGGACGCTGGTCGAGGCGCCGATCGAGCCGGAGATGCGGTTCGAGCTGACGTAGACGTTGTTGCTCGACGGCGAGAGGCCGAACGAAGCGTCCGCCCCGAGCGATGCGTTCAGGTCGGGCAGGCGGCTGAAGCGGGCCGTGGAGAGCTGCACGCGGCTCTCTTCGGTCTGCAAGGCCCGCTGCTGTACGCCGATGTTGTTTCGCTGCGCATAGTCGATGCACGCTTCGAGACTCCACGGCCCTTCCTCCTGTGCCCGGAGCATTCCGAGGACCCCGCAAGCGAACGCGATGGTCAGGATAATCTTGGTTTTCATCGTTCTGGGATTTTATTTCGACGCTTTGGGGTCGGCTTTCGCGCCGCGGATCGCGGTCTCGGCGTCGAGTCCTTCGGCGATCTCGATGTTCACGCCGTCGGAGAGTCCGGTTTTCACTTCGCGTTTGTCGAAAGTCTGCGGATCGGCATGTTCGTCGCTCGTGAGCACGTAGACATAGGTTTTGTCGCCATCGAATTCGAGGCAGCTCTCCGGAATGGTGAGCACGCCCTCGCGGTTGAGGATTTCGATGTCGGCGTTGGCGCTGTAACCCGACCGGACGAACACGTCCGACGGAATCCGCACGGCGGCCTTCACCTCGAACATGATGACGCCGTTCTCCTCGGTGGCCTTGGGCGAGACGTATTCCAGTTCGGCGTCGAGCGCGACGTCCTGCATGGCGCCGACGGTCAGCCGCACGGGCATGCCGCTGCGGAGCTTGCCCACGTCGGTTTCGTCCACATTGCCGCGGAAGAGCATCTTCGACATGTCGGCCACCGTGGCGATCGTCGTGCCGTCGTTGAAGGTGTTGGCCTGAATCACGGAGTTGCCGACCTTCACGGGCACGTCGAGGATCATGCCGTCGATGGTCGAACGGATCTGCGTGTTGCTCAGCTCCTTGTATCTGCTGGCAATGCCGTTTTTCGTGATTTCGAGGTTGTCGCGCGCGTTCTGCAGCTCCTCCTCGGCCTTTTCGAGCGCGGTGAGGCTCTGCTCGTACTCCTCCTTCGAGACGACGCCCTTTTCGTAGAGCGTTTCGGTCCGCCGGTGCTCCCGCCGGGTTTGGGCGAGCGAGATCTCGGCCACCGAGACACGGGATTCGGCGCTGTTGAGCGAGCCCATTTCGGGGATGACCTTCACGGTGGCGATCACTTCGCCTTGGCGGATCATTTCGCCCGCCTCCTTGTGCAGCTCGGAAATGATCCCCGAGATCTGGGGTTTGATGAGCACTTCGTCGCGGGGCTCGACCTTGCCTGTGGCGACTACCGACTGTTTGATGGTGTCGATCTTGGGCATGACCACCGTGTAGACCGTCTTGGCCGGACGGGTCTTGCGCCACAGGAACCAGAACGTGCCCGCGAGGATGGCTGCGAGCAGGATGCCCAGAAAGATTTTCAGAAATTTTTTCATATGCGAGCTGTATTTTCGTTGTTTGTTTGCGGTTCGTCGAACGGGTTCATTCTTCGCGGATGGCGTCCACGGCTTTGATCCGCAGGGCGCGGTTCGCGGGTATGATGCCTGCCGCGAGGCTCCCGGCCACGAGGATCGAGAGGGCGAGAATGCCCGTCCAGAACGAGATCTGCCACGAGACGTCGGGGCCCTGCATCGTCTCGACTTGCAGGCGGTAGTAGATCGTGTCGGCGGCCGACAGCACGCCCACGGCGGCCGTGAGGCCTACGATGCCGGCGATGAAGGTCAGCAGGAAGCTCTCCGACAGGATTTGAGAGATGATGACCGAGGGTTTGGCCCCCAGCGCGCGGCGGATGCCGATCTCCTGCGTGCGCTCCTTGACGAGCACCAGCATGATGTTGCTCACGCCCACGATGCCCGCGAAGAGGGTCCCCAGCCCGACGATCCACGTCAGCAGGGCGATGCCGCGGAAGAGCTTCATCACGCTGCCGAACAGTTCGCTCGTCGAGATGACCCATGCGGCGCGCGGGTCGTCGGGCGAGATGAGGTGCCGTGCGAAGACGGTCTGTTTGCAGAGCTGCTCGACCTCCTTGCTCGGCGTGGCGTCGTCGCCCGCCACCGAGATCATGTCGACGGTGTGCCCGCGCCCGAATAGCTGTTGGGCGAGCGTTACGGGCAGAATGATCGTCCGTTCGACGCTGCTGCCGAACTGCACCTCGCCTTTTTTGAGGATGACGCCCACGACCGTGAAGTAGAAGCTGCCGACCTTGATCGTCTGTCCCGCGGGGTCCTCCCCGCCCGGAAAGAGGTCTTTCCAGACCTGTGTCCCGATGACGCACACCTTGCGCTTCTCGCGCATGTCCACCTCGTTGACGTAGCGGCCGAAGATCATCGGCTGGGGTTGTATCCGCTGCATCTGGGGCGAGAAGCCCATCAGTGCGTAGTCGCCCTTGCGGTCGCCGCGCGAGCAGTTCAACGTGTTGCCGAAGACGACCCCCGCGGCGTATTTCACCTTGTCGAGCGCCTGCACGGCCGCCACGTCCTCGTTCTCCATCCGCCACCAGCGGTCCGCGGGCATGCCCTTGTAGGGCAGCGAGGTCTGGTCGGGCAGGAAGAACATCGTGTTGTTGGACATGTCGCCCAGCACGGTGCGGAACATGCGGCCGAGGCCCTGTCCGGCACCCAGCATCACGATGAGCATGAAGATGCCCCAGAAGATGCCCAGCGCCGTCATGATGCTGCGTTTCTTGTTGCGGGCGATCGTCTGCCATATCTCGCTCCAGCGGTCTGTGTCGAAAAAGCTCATCGCGGTTTCCTATTTGTTGTAACGCAGTGCGTCGATGGTTTTGAGGCGCGCGGCACGCCGGGCCGGTATGTATCCGGCGACGAGTCCCGCGATGACGAGTACGATCGTGGCGCTCACGGCCACCGACAGATCGAGCGTGGGGTCGAGGAAGATGGTCGTCTGTCCGTATCCCGAATCGTCGGGCGGCATTTGCCGGATGATGTAGTTCACGACCTCCATCACGGCGACGCCCAGAACCATGCCGATGTAGCCGAACAGGGCCGTTATCAGGACCGATTCGGTGAGAATCAGGCGGACGATCGACGAAGGACGGGCGCCCAGCGCCTTGCGGATGCCGAATTCGGCGGTGCGCTCCGTAACCGTAACGAGCATGATGTTGCTGACGCCCACGATGCCCGCCAGCAGCGTACCCAATCCGATGATCCAGACGAAGAAGTTGATGCCGCCGAAGACCACGGCCATGTTCTTGTACATCTCCATGCTGTTCTCCAGCCAGATGGCGCTTTCGTCCGTGGGATCGAACCGGTGTTCCTGAGCCAGCCGTGCGAGGATGCGTTTTTCGAACTCCTGCATCTCGGCGTCGGTGTCGATGCCTTCGATCGTGAACAGGGCGTTGTTGACTTCCGGATCGTTTTGCTTGTAGATGAGCTGCCCCGTCGTGAGCGGCATGTAGCAGTAGGCCGTGGGGCGGTCGGCATCGCCCTTTTCGACGCCGACGACCGTGAAGACCGACGTGGCGAGCGTGTCGCCGAGCCGGAGTTTTTTCCCGAGCGGATTCCGGCCGTCGAACAGCACGCGCTGCATCGCTTCGTCGATCACGATCACCTTGCGGCGCCGCTCGATGTCCATTTCGTTGATGAAGCGGCCCGATGCGAGCTTGATGCCTTCGATCCGGGCGACTTTCGGCAGGCAGGCCCTCAGCCCCGTTTTCATGAAGCGGTTGCCGTAGGAGGCCGTCTTCTGCGACAGCCACATGTTGGCCGCTATCTCCCGGATCTCGGGAAACTCCCCGGTCAGCATGTCGAGATCGCTGTTCCGCATGCGGATGCGGCGCCCTTTCTCGTAGCCGGCGAAGGGTTTGGAGGTCCGGCCGCCGTAGAGGTCGATGGAGTTGATCGCATAGTCGCCGAAATTGGCCATCACGCCGTTCTTGAGACCGTTGCCCGACCCGAGCAGGATGACGAGCATGAAGATGCCCCACGCGACGGAGAATCCCGTGAGGATGGTGCGGAGTTTGTTGCGGCGCACCGAGGTCCAGATCTCTGTGAGCAGCTCTCTCATCGTGCGGCGAGTGCGGTGGGGGTGATGCTTCCGATCACGCCGTCCTTCAGGCGGATGATTTTGTCCGTCTGGTCGGCGATCGACTGTTCGTGCGTAACGCAGATGATGGTCATGCCCATGTCGGTGTTCACGCTGCGCAGGAGGTTCATCACCTCCTGCGACGTAGCGCTGTCCAGTGCTCCGGTGGGTTCGTCCGCGAGGATGATTTCGGGTTTGTTGATCAGCGCGCGGGCGATCGCCACACGCTGTTTCTGGCCGCCCGACATCTCGTTGGGCATGTGCCCGGCCCACTCCCTGAGCCCCAGCCGGTCGAGGTATTCGAGAGCCAGCGCATTGCGCTTGCGACGCGACACGCCCTGATAGTAGAGCGGAAGCGCCACGTTCTCCACGGCGTTTTTATAGCTTATCAGGTTGAACGACTGGAAGATGTAGCCGATCATCCGGTTGCGGGCGGCTGCGGCCTGCGTCTCGTTGAGCCCCTTGATCAGACGGCCCGCGAGGTAGTAGCTGCCGCTGTCGTAGTCGTCGAGGATGCCGAGGATGTTCAGCAAGGTGGACTTGCCCGAACCCGAGGCGCCCATGATCGAGACCAGCTCGCCCTTTTCGATCTGAAGGTCGATGCCTTTGAGTACGTGAAGCGGCGAGCCGCTGTTGTAGGTTTTGTTGAGTCCCTCGAGTCGTATGATCATGATAATTGACGTTTATGGAACTGATTGTTAGTATTTTGCACTCGTCCTGTCCCGGGCTCTGCGACCGTTGTAAGACAAAGATAAACAATTAAATTGTAAAAACAAATGAAATTTATCGTTTTTCGATAAATTTTTACCCCCCCCCCGATAAACGGTTGTTTGCACTGACAAATATATGAAAAATTATTATACTATGTATGACAAAGTACTGAAAATTTCAAATATATTTCGATACCTATATTTATAAAGCGCAGTTCGGGTCTCGCGGCTGCGTTACGGCCTCTTTCCCGCGGCCGCTTGCGGCGGTCGCAGCGGACGTGGCAGGATGCGGCGGAACCGGGAGCGCATGCTTCGGTTCGGCGGAGCCCGGCAGCGACGGGCGTGTCCGGGTCGTTGCGAGGCGGAGATGGGGTTGGGTCGGGCGGTTGCGGATCGTCCGGATTGTGGGGCGAGAGGTCGGACGGAGTATGGGGTGAAGCCGTCCGGTGCTTGCCGGCTTACGCATCGGGCTTTTCGAGGCTCGGTGCGTCGTGGTTTTCGGCTGAGGCGGGAGGGGCGTGTTTTTCCGTTGCCGCAAGGCTCTACGGGGGTAAAAACGATATGCGTCAAAAGCAGGAAGAGAGAAAAACAGTCAAATAGATTATGTTGCAATAAGTTACAGGAGATTCCCTTAATTTGAGGCTTTCAAACGATTTGCGACTTTATTCGAACATCAATAGGACATCGGACCTTATTTGAACGGGGTGTTCAAACCGAAAATGCGACATCGGCCGAAAGAACCCCTAAAATTGCCTGCAATCCGTCTACAAATACCTATTATCAGAACGACAGAAACCCTGCCGCACGCCAGTAAAACGGCGATTACGGCGGGGTTTGTCGTATCGTCGAGCTTCCTCACGACGAGTGATCGTCCAACCGTTCAAACGAGTGTTCAAGCCGCCCAAAAACAATCTTCGAAAGCCCCGCCGCCCCTCTTGTCGGTGGGATTTGCTTCTGGGGGTAAACTCTCATTAAAACTCTCATTAAAACTCTCATTGCATCAAGCCCGTAAAAACGAAAAAGCTGCATTAAACTCTCATTAAAACTCTCATTTTCGGGTCGGTTCTGATGATATTCGTGCAGGGGTACGGATCAGAATACCCCCTTTTTGGGTCGTTTTCATCGGATTCGGAGGGGGTTATGACCACGACACGGCATTCTATACATATATATAATACGCGCATGTACAATGGGTTACCCCTACTTCGGAGTGTCGGATGCCCCGAAAAGTGTGTGTGCGGCATTCGGAAGCGGTCGTTCATGCGCTTTTAATATGTCGGATGACTGCCGAAACAGATAATATGATTATCGTTGGGGATTATCAGCTGGTGAGCTTGGCTTTTCGCTGTCCATGGATGGGGAGATCGTTTTCGAACTGTGTAAAATCCCCCCCCCTCCACTTGCGCGTAAGTCATTAGTTATCATATCAATACGCGCTTGCAATTTGCCGTTTTCACGAGATAGGGATTCTATTTTTGATACCAATTCTCTGATATATAGTGTCAATTCCGATGTGGTTGTATCTACTTTCTTCGAATCGGGTATTGTCGGTGTATATTGAAATTGGTCTAAAGGCTTATTATTGACTGGTGATGTTTTAAGCATATCACCCTTGCCAGAAAGCAGCCAAATTGTTTTGTAAAAATTCAAAATGTGTATATAAAAGTCTTTGTAATGCACGGGGAGATCAACAAGCTGGCGCAGTTGCTTGGGGTTGCACGTAAAACCGTCAGCGAAGCCCTGAACGGTCAAACGAACACCCCTTTGGCCCGAAAAATCCGCAAGCTGGCACTCGATCGCGGGGGAGTAGTCAAGAACAACACCTATAACAAATAATTGTAATCGTGAAACAATTTGGTATTATTCAGCACCCGGATTTCGGTGAAATCCGGCAGGTAACGAGCAAGGGTGAACTCTGGTTCGTCGCCAAAGACATCTGCGACATTCTCGGACTGACGAACAGTCGACAAGCAACGTCGGCTCTCGATGACGACGAGAAGGGTGTAATTTCAAATGACACCCCCGGCGGAAGGCAGGCTATGACTGTCGTCAACGAGTCGGGGATGTACGCTTTGATCCTTCAGAGCCGCAAGCCGGAGGCCAAAGCCTTCCGTAAGTGGGTAACATCCGAGGTTCTGCCGTCGATCCGCAAGTACGGGTTCTACATCTCCCCGGCACAACAGAAATCGAACCGCGAGCGCCGGGCGATCGAGCGGGCCTATCATGAAGAGTTGCAGAAGTACATCACTTCGGAAGACGTATACAAGGTAGCCAAGAAGATGCGCAAGGACGAGTGGCATGTAAGCCGTGTATTGCGTGGCGTTGTTCGGGACAACGACGTGATGCGTGTCCTTCAGGATCGTGCACTGTCCAACAAGAGCAGCTGGGAGGATGCGTACACGCCGGAGCGGATGGATGAAGTGTTGACCCTTCTGAAATAGGCCGGTGTCATGAATGATCTCCAGCAGATTCGGGAAGACCGTCTGGGTGCCTTCATCTTCGGGTTGCTTGCCCTCGGCGGCATTTACGGCGTCTGCCTCGGAGCGTGGTTCCATCTGTTCACGGTGTGTGTTTGCGTTCTGGTAAGCTGGGCGCTGTGGTCGGAGGCCGATGACTTGTCAGGTCGCGGACACCTGTAAACGGTCCGCAAGTGCTTTTTTTGTTTAGGTTACGGTTCCCGTCCGTCCTCCGCGAGGCTCACGGCCGGGGTTGCAGCCGGCGCCGAGGCCCTATGTCGCAGGCATGGGCGAGCGGCAGGCGCCGGCGGCTTTTTTAACGAACGTTTTTTCATCCTATAATATGACAACCAAGAGATTCAGAACCATCGAGCAAAGCCGTGCGTCGTTCGCACGTCAGGAGCGCATTCAACGTCTCGTGCGCGCACTTTTTCACGAACTGCACTCGGCCCGACAACACAATCTGACCATGTCCGACGAACATGACGCGGACGGTACGATCACATTCGAATATCGAGACGAATCACTTCTTCGGCAGCATCGGCAATATGCTGCGCGGCTTGCCGCACTTCACTCCGCCGCGGATCGTCGGGATCGATCCTTATGTGAAACTCCACGCCGTATTCGGATGGTTCCGACTTGGGAACTGAAAATTTACGACAGGAGGCAGGATAAAACGGTTCGCTTATGTATTTCACTTTCAGACGGCGCAATACAGCCGACAGACGATCGCGCACGCCGTACATCGTCCACTCGCTTTGACAGATAAAACATAGGTACATAAAATCGCTGATATTTATTGTTTGCCGACACGAATATAGCGATTTCCCTGCAAATGCGCAGGCATTGTCCGGAGCGATACCGGTGCAGGGAGCATAGGAATGAAATTATGGAACGCTACAACGAAAAGATAGGAGTAACGAAGGAAGACCTGACTCGTAACGACGACGGTCCGGCGGTAATGAGCGTATCGAATTATGATAAACTGGTAAATCGTCGTCGTGTATATATGCTTCGTGATGGCAAAGGTCTGGGGCGTTATGCGCTGGTCGAATATTCGTCTCTTCCCGAGCGTTTCCGTTTGCGCTTCGAAGCCAAATACGGCGATCCGGAGGAACTTTTGCGCGACGACCGTCCGGCCTTGGTGATCAATGCCGAAGCCCGGCGTTATTTTTCCGGTATCGACAAGGACGCCTATCGTCTTCCGAACGGCGATTGTCTCCCGGAGGAGAAGATCGACGAATACACGCAGAATGCCTCCGTATTGGATGCTTTGCTCGAAGAGGTGCGCCGGCAGCGTCTCGGGCGCAACCGTCTGAAAAACAAGACGCGCATCATCTGGGAGAATATCTATGCCTCGTCCGAGCGGATGCGCGAAGAATTCGGGCATACGCTTCCTGCGAATATCGCACGTCTGAAGGATAAGCTGCGGGCCTATGAACGCGAAGGTTACGAAGTGCTTGTTTCGAAAAAATTCTGCAACCGGAACACTGCGAAAATCACCGAGCGCGGCGGACGTCTGCTGATCGCCTTGCGCCGCTCGCGTGTGCCGGTTTATACGTTCGAGCAGATCTTCGAGGAATATAACCGTCGTGTGGCCGAATCCGGCAATCCCAAATGGAAGCCGTTGCAGTCCGTGAATGCCGTGAAGGCCTATCTGGAGCGTCCGGAGGTAATGCCCAAGTGGTATGCCGCCGTGTACGGCGAGCTTGCCGCCCGCCAGAAGTTCGACCGCAAGCAGCAGACCGTGCTGCCCGCAGTGCGCGACGCCCTGTGGTACGGCGACGGCACGAAGCTCAACCTGTATTACAAGGGCAGAGATAAGGACGGTCGTCCGGTGCTGCGTACGACGGCGGTCTATGAGGTGATCGACGCATACAGCGAGATGCTGCTGGGCTATTGCATTTGTCCTGTGGAGAATGCCGATGCGCAGCGTAAAGCCTTCCGGATGGCTGTCGAGACTTCGGGACACAAGCCCTACGAAATCGTAACGGACAACCAAGGCGGGCAGAAGACCTCTTCGGCTCAGGCATTCATGCGTCGCATCTGCCGCGTGAGCCGCCGCACGGCGCCCCATCAGCCTCAGGCAAAGACGATCGAGGCGCTTTTCGGGCGTCTGCAATCGCAAGTGCTGCATTCGAACTGGCGGTTCACGGGGCAGAACATAACGGCCAAGAGCGACGATTCGCGGCCGAATCTGGAGTTTATCGAAGCCAATAAGGATTCGCTTTACACTTTCGAGGAACTTTGCGAGGCTTACGCGGAATATCGTCAGGTGTGGAACGACATGCGGCATCCCGAAACGGGTATCAGCCGGCGGGAGATGTACGAACAGTCGGTGAATGCCGAAGCTCCGGCATTTACGCAGGCCGATCTGATCGATCTGTTTTGTACGGAGACGGAGCAGCCGAGCGAATTCACGTCGTACGGCATAGCGATTCAAGTCGACGGGAAGCGTTACCGTTACGAAGTGCTCGACGAGTTAGGCATGCCCGATCTCGGCTTCCGTGCCAAGCATACGGGGCGTCGCTTTTATGTGAAATACGATCCCGAGGATATGACGCGGGTGTGGCTTTGTACGAAGTCGGCGCTGGGGCTGAGGATCGTTTCCGAAGCGCAGGCATATGTCAAAGTACATCGTGCCATGCAGGAGCAGACATCCGAGGAACAGGCTTTCCTGCGCGCGACGATCGAAGCCAACAAACAGGCACGGGTGCGCCGGCAGGCAGAGGGTTATGCGCTGGAAGTCGAGCACGGCGTGGCACCCGAGCAGCACGGACTGCGTACGCCGCGTTTGCAGGGGCTCTCACGACGAGATACGGAACGCATATACGACCTGTATGCACGACAGACGGTACCGCATCCGGAAGCCGAGGCTGCGGAGGAGCTTCCGCTCTCGGTCGGGCAGATCGAAAAACAGATCAGCAACATGACCTTCGATGCACGGACAATTTATAATAAATTATAGCAAAATGAGACTTACGAACGAACAGAAAGACGAAATACGCGGACTGCTTCAGGCCTATGTTTCGCGTTATCCGAGCCAGAACCGTGCGGCGGTGTCTTTGAAGGGCATCTCCGCAGGTACTCTGTCGACGATTCTCAACGGTAAGTACGATCTTATCAGCGACGAGATGTTTCTCAAGCTCCGCGCACAGATCGCCGGACGACAGGATGACGGCTGGCAGCTCTGTCCGACGAGCGTCTACGAGGAGCTGACGACGCTGCTTGCGGACGCGCAGGAATTCGGCAATGTCGCGTGGGTCGTGTCAGCCGCCGGATCGGGGAAGACGACAGCGGCGCACACGTACGCATCCGGTCATGACAATGCGTTTCTGATCTGCTGTTCGGAAGACATGCGCCGCAACGATTTTATCCGCGAGATGGCCCGTGCGACCGGCGTGAACGTCTCGGATCTGAGCATCCGCGAATCGCTCGAAAGGATCGTCCGGCATCTGCTTACGCTGGAGCGTCCGTTGCTCGTCTTCGACGAAGGCGATAAACTGCCCGATACGGTGTTTTACTACTTTATTACGATCTACAACCGGCTGGAGGGACATTGCGGAATCATTTTCCTTTCGACGCATTATATCAAACGACGCATGGAGATCGGGTTGGCATACAATAAAAAGGGATATGACGAGATACACTCGCGCATCTGCCGCAAGTTCGTCGAACTCACTCCGACGTCGGAATATGAAGTTGCGGCCGTAGCACGCACGAACGGTCTTACGGACGAGCGTACGATTCGGGCCGTGGTGAAGGATGCGGCCGCATGCGGGTACGATCTGCGCAGGGTCCGCCGCGAGGTGCACAAACAAAAACGGCTTGCGGCTTTGAACGGCCGATAAACGACCTTCGAACATCTATCGGGCATATGATATGAAAAGATCACTCTCAGCCAAGCAGGCCCTGACGATCAGTCAGCCGACGATCCCTCTCAAAGGCCCGTGGGGCGACTGTGTCGGCGAAATCGACCGCACGGGCGTCGTGTTCTTCTGGGGACAATCCGGAAACGGGAAGACCTCGGCCGTGCTGTCCTTCTGCAAGGCACTTACGCAATTCGGGCGCGTGCTCTACGTCTCGCTCGAAGAAGGGCTCTCGCTATCATTCCGCAATGCGCTGCGCCGCCATGCCATGCAGGACTGCGGACGCAAGTTCATGGTCGTAGCCGAGGAGACGATGGACGAGCTCGACGAGCGGCTCGCAAAGCGCAAATCGCCGGATTTCATCGTCATAGATTCCTTTCAATATACGCAGATGTCCTATCGTCAGTACATCGCTTTCAAGAATCGGCATACCGACAAACTGCTGATCTTCGTATCGCAGGCCGACGGACGCCAGCCGGCAGGACGGGCGGCGAAGTCGGTGATGTACGATGCGGGGTTGAAAATATGGGTCGAAGGTTATAAGGCCGTCAGCAACGGACGCTTCATCGGTCCTGTGGGCGAATATGTCATTTGGCGCGAACGGGCCGAAGAGTACTGGGGCAAAAAGTAGCGAAATAAAACAACTTACAATCCATACCATGAAAGTATATATCAGCGGTAGAATATCGGGTCGTCCCTTGGAGGAAGCCCGACGGGAGTTTCGGGCCGCCGAAGTGAAGATCCGCCGCTTCGGGTTGCGTCCCGTCAGTCCCATGCAGAACGGACTTGCACCCGCGGCCGACTGGGCCGAGCACATGGGACGCGACATTACCCTGCTGTTGCGGTGCGAAGCGATCTATATGTTGCCGCAATGGCAGAAGAGCGAAGGCGCCACTCTCGAATATCTGATTGCCCGCCAGCGGCGCATGCGCATCTTTCTGGCGGAGACTTTCGAAGCGCATGCGCGATTCGACAACACGCAAAAACGCAGAGTATGAAACGAAAGCCTGTCTCCTACGCCCGATTCTACGCATTGCTCGCACGTCTCGCAGGCGATCGGGACATAGCCAAAGAGACGCTCGTCGAGCGCTTCACCGAAGGGCGGACATCGTCGCTGCGCGAAATGCACGCCGAGGAGTATGACGCCATGTGTCGTACGCTCGAAGCAGAAATCGAACATCCCGGACTGACTTTCACGGAGTATGAATCAGAACTGCGGCGGCTGCGATCGGCAGTCTTGCGGCGTATGCAGCGGCTGGGGGTCGATACGACCGATTGGACAGCTGTCGATCTTTTCTGCCGCGACAAGCGCATTGCGGGAAAACGGTTCGCAGCCATCTCCGGTCGAGAATTGCGGGAATTGCTGCCCAAGCTGGAAGCCATAGCCCGCAAGTACAAGGACGGAACGAAAGCTCACAAGACTATCGGTATGCAAAAAAACAATTTCCGAAGATTGACGTCATACCGTATTTTATTCGGAAAGATCAGATACCGAGTTGAGAAACAGTATAATATCGAAACAAAATTTGTAGCAGATGAAAAGATACACACAAGCAGAGTTCGATGCGTTCGAACGCGATGAAAAAGGCATCAAATATTGCCCCACGGGCGACTATTCGCAGATCAAGAGTTTCGGAGAGCGGTGCAGTTTCGGGGTGCTGTGCAATTTCGGGGAATGTTGCAGTTTCGGGGACCGGTGCTGTTTCGGGGAATGTTGCAGTTTCGAGGAGTGGTGCAGCTTTGAGGAATGTTGCGACTTTGGGGAGTGTTGCAGCTTCGGGGAGTGTTGCAGTTTTGGGAAGTGGTGCAGCTTCGGGGAACGGTGCAGTTTCGGTGAGCGGTGCAATTTTGGGGGGGCGGTGCAGTTTTGGAGAACAGTGCAGTTTTGGAGAACAGTGCAGTTTTGGGGATCGGTGCAATTTTGGAGAACAGTGCAGCTTCGGGGAACAAGGCAGCTTTGGGGAGTATTGCAATTTCGGTGAGCGGTGCAATTTTGAGGGAATCGGCCCTGCCAAATCGGGTTATCCTTTCGCCGCGTGGATAGGTTCCGGATCACGCAAGGGCAGCAAAACCTACTTCTTCAATCTCGAACCGGGTATTTACGTCCGCTGCGGGTGCTTTTTGGGTACCCTGTCCGAGTTTCGGGAGAAAGTTCGGGAAACACACGGCACGGACGGTCCGGCCGGGGAGTATCTGGCCATTGCGGACCTCGTGGAACGGAAATTCGCGGAATGACACACGCATCGTTATTCAGCGGTATTGTTCCGCAGGTTGCGCTGCGGATATTCGAAACGATCGATAAATACGAAAAGAAATGACGAATCAAGTAACAAGCATCGAGCAGTCGAAGCGGCTGCTGGAGCTGGGCGCACCGGCAGAGATGGCCAGCATGGTGTGGGACATCACGTCCCCTGCGCCGCATCCGGTACTGAAAATATGGGATACGGAGACAAAGCACCGGCAGGCGGTGCACGCGGGCCATATCCCGGCTTTTACGGCCAATGATCTGCTGGGAGCGTTACCCGGTTGTTGCCGGATGCCCGACGGAACATGGATCAATATGGAGATAGAGATGTATGGGGGGGGGTATCTGGCGCCTCTCGTACTTCCGGATAGCCTCTGGAAGCGATGAGATACTATGTGGCGGCGCAGGGCGGGAATACCTCTTTAAGCAGGAATCGACACAGGTCATGGACCTGCTGTACGGGGCGGCCGAGTGGCTTTTATCCAACGGGTGTAAATTGAGACTATGAAAAAGATCATGTTCAACGACCGCTACGGGCTGACGCAGGCGGTCATCGAGGGGCGAAAGACCATGACGCGGCGGATAGTTCGCAATCAAGAAGAATACTACGAACTACGGTGGTTTCAGCCCTATGTCACACGTGAAAAAGCGCTGTACGGTTATGATGATTTGAGAGGTGGGATATGGGAAGTAATATGGCCGGCATACGTCATGCATGAAGTGGTGGCCGTGGCACAGAGCTATAAAGACCTCGGTTATTCCGACTTTGCTTTGGACAGAGACCCTAAAGACGTACAGCATGTTCGAGGCACGCTGAAACAGTCGGCGGGGTGGAACAATAAGCTGTTCGTTCGGG
>NZ_FCNT01000057.1 GCF_900021155.1 Alistipes sp. CHKCI003 | reverse complement strand
TTCTCAGGGCGTCTTCGGAAGCCCTGCCGTTCCCCGAAGTTTCGAAACGCATGTTATGAAACCGAGCAAATACAATATAACGATCGACAACGAAGACGGATATGTCGTTTACAACACGCTGAACGACCGCCTGATGCTGTGTACGCCCGAAACCATGGCGCTGCTCGAAGGGTATCGGGACCGTATGGACGATTGCGAACGGGTGCATCCGTCGCTCTACCGCTATCTGAAGGAAAAGTCGTTTATCGTGCCCGACGATCTGGACGAGACGAAGAAATTGCTCGAACGCTTCTTGCAGGAGGACGAGGATGAAACCTATTACTCCCTTACGGTCAATCCCACCCTGAACTGCAACCTCGCCTGCTGGTATTGCTACGAGGAACATCTCGCGGGGAGCGACATGACGTCCGAGACCCGCCGGGCCGTCGAACGGTTGATCGAACGGGTGATCTCGAACGGCAAAACCCGGGAGTTCAACCTCGGCTTTTTCGGCGGCGAGCCGCTGCTCGGCTTCCGCCGCTGCGTGAAGCCCCTGATCGAACATGCCGATTCGCTCTGCAAGGCGCATGACGTGAGGCTCACGCTCGGATTTACGTCGAATGCCGTGCTGTTGTCGCGGGAGATCGTCGATTTCCTTGCGTCGACCGGACTGTCCGCGCACATGCAGATACCGTTCGACGGCGGACGGGCGGTGCACGACACGATCAAGAAGACCCACTCGGGGGCGGGTACTTACGACAGGACGCTTTCGAATCTGAAATACGCCGTGTCGCAAGGGATCTATGTCGCCGTGCGATGCAATTATACGAACGAATCCGTGCATTCGTTCGCCTCGCTGCTCGACGATCTGGAGCCTTTCTGCGAACGGCATCTCGACCGGATGCACTTCTCCTTCCACCGCATCTGGCAGGACGAGGAGCGCAGGGAGACGGAGGAGATCGTCCGCGGATACGAGAGCCGGATTGCAGCGCTGGGCGGCGCATACTACTCCTTGCCGACGGACCGGAGCCGTTGCTATGCCGACAAGAAACATTCGACCGTCATCAATTACAACGGCGACATGTACCAGTGTACGGCACGCGAATTCACGGCGGCGAATTGCGAGGGAAAACTGCTGAGCGACGGCACGGTCGAATACAACGAACGCTATCGGATGCGTATGGAGAGCCGTTTCTCCAATCCCGAATGCCTCGCGTGCAGCCTATTCCCGATTTGCAGGATATGTACGCAGAAGCGTCTGGAGCACGACCGCGGCAAGTGTGTCGTAACCGACGACAAGCAGCCCTATATTGTCTCTGCGGTCAAGGCCCGCATCGCCGCGATCTATAAACTGAAATACGGTGCGGGTTGTCTGAAGTGCCGGATGTAGGACTTGCCGCCGTCGGGGTTCGGCGTCTGCCGCTGCTCTGCCGACCCGCTGCCGAATTGAAGCCGAGGTGCGGCAGAGCTGCTGCCGAATCGTAGTCGAATCGGTGCCGAGGCGCTGCCGGATTTGATCCGGTTTGTCGCCGAGGCGCTGCGATCCGCCGGCAGCGGCGGCCAGCGGACAATGGATAATGGCCAGCGGCCAGCGGCCAGCGAACAGCGGCCTGCGGACAGCGGACAAAAACGACGATAGGATCTGCGGCTGGGCCGTCGGGAAGCTCCACGCCCGTTTGCGGAGGACGTCCGCTCGAAGTGCGGCACCCGCTCCGGCCGCTCGCGGAACCGCAGCCGAATGGAAGTTCGTCGTGTCCCGTCAGCGTCCGTCCCTGTCTTCCGTCCTCGCATCCTCGCTCTCCGTTTTCACCTTCCCTCCGGCTTCGCCCGCACATCGTCCGTTTCCGGCGGCCGCTTTTTCCGTTCGCACGGGGGTTATTTGTCGATGCCCTCGCGCGACGGGATGCCCCGTGCGTAATAGTGTTTCACTTCGCGCATGTCCGTAATGAGGTCGGCCGCTTCGAGCAATTCTTGCGGAGCATAACGGCCGGTGATGATCGTTTCGGTCGCGGGATGCCGCCGCTGCAATGCCTCCAGAACGTCGCAGGTGCGGAGCAGCCCGAAGTGCATGGCGATCGTCAGTTCGTCGAGAATCACCACGTCGTATCGTCCGCCGGCGAGCTGTTCCGCGCAGCGCCGCAAGCCCTCCTCGGCGATCGAGACGTCGACCGGCTCCGGCTCTTTGCCGATGAAGCAACCGCGGCCCAGTTGCTCGATGCGGATGCGTCCGAACCCGGGGACGGAGCCGTTGAAGAGCGTTTCGATTTTCGTCTCGTTGTACTTCATCGACTTGACGAACTGTCCGACATAGACGTTGCGGCCGGCGCACAACGCACGCACGGCCAGCCCGAAAGCCGCCGTGGTCTTGCCTTTGCCGTTGCCCGTGTAGATGTGGACGTAACCTTTCATGGTCGGTGGGGGAGTGTGCTCTTTGGATTTTCGGCCGCCGTGTGCGGCGCAGGGACGTGTGCTACTCTTCGCCCGGGCCGACGGTCAGTGCGTCGCTGTTCCATTCGCCGCCCGCATCGGGGTAGACGAACGGCCGCGGGTCGCCCGTGCGTTTCATTTGCAGATAACTCTCGTAGAGGTTGATGCCGTTCGCGGACTTTTCGGCCAGTGAGAAGGCGATCACCGACGGATGGCGCTTGGCCGCGTGGTACGAATCGGCCGTGCGTTCGAGGTAGGCGGGCAGCCACGCGGGATCGTTCGACGGATTGCCGCCGCGGCGGATGTCGGTGCCGCTCGCGCGGGTGTCGATCGGGGCCTGAGCGACGACGTAGATGCCCAGCGTGTCGCACGCGGCGTAGAATCCTTCGGGTACCGCTCCGGCACGGAGTTTCAGGGCGTTGTACCCTTCGCTCTTGAGGCGTGCGAGGTCGTGCGGGGCAGCGGTCGGCGCGACCTCGCGGATGCGGAGTTCGACGGGCCCACCGTTGACGGTCAGCTGCCCTTCGTGCGTCCCGACGGTGCGGAATCCGAGCCGCAGGCGGATGTATTCGCCGAAGCGGCCCTCGTACTGCGTCCTGAGGCGCAGATCGCAGAGCACGGGATGCGCGGCGTTCCAGCGCAGCGAATCGGGGATGGAGACGACGAAGCGGATCGTGTCTTCGCCCCGCATGCCGAGCGTGAGCTCCCGATGGCCCGACGCGAGGCGCGTGCTGTCGGGCGTGCGCAGGTCGTAGTGGATGCGCGAGGTCTTGGGGTTGAGACCCGCCGTGCGGACCACGATCCCGATTTCGGCCTTCGTTTCGCCCTCGACGAGCCGGCTGTTCACCGCCACGTCGCGGATGTGCATCGTGGGCTGGCTGAAGACGTAGGCGCCGTCGAATGCGGGGGCGGACTGCTGCTTCCAGCTTTCGAGCGCCGCCAGTTCGGACGGCTCGGTGAAGCGGACCGCGAGGCGGTTCCGGCCTTCGCGGGCGAGTTTCGTAACGTTGAAATCGGCGGCGTGGTTGGGGTCGGCGTTGTATCCGGCCGACCGGCCGTTGACGAGGAGTTCGTATTCGGTCGAGGCGGGACCCATGTGGATGTAAACCTGACGGTTGGCCCATGCGAAGGGGACCGTGAAGTCGCTCTCGCGGACGCTGTCGTCGGCCGTCCACTCCTCCAGCGGCGAGAGGTAGCGGCTCGCCTGCGGTGCGGCGTATTCGGCTTCGGCGGCCGTGGGAGCCGCGACCAGCGTTCCGCGCAGAGGCTCGCGGCCCGAGGTGGGACGGTAGGGTTGCGCTGCGGCGCCGGCGAGCGAAAAGAGGGTTATGAGGGTGAGAAAACGTTTCATAATTTCGTATATTTGCACGTGTAAAGTTAATCATTTTTTCGAAATCCCATGACCGAACGGCACGAACTCCGCTTTCCGAAGATCAAACTGCGTGCCCGCGAGCGTGCGGGGACGGTCGAGGTGTGGGACGAATTGCGCGGCATGTGGCTGGTCCTGACGCCCGAGGAGCGCGTGCGGCGCCATCTGATCGCCTATCTCGTGTCGGCGTGCGGGGCTCCGGCCCGCCGCATCGTGCAGGAGTATCCGGTGTCGCTCAACGGGCAGCCCCAGCGCGCCGACGTGGTGGTGGTGGACGATGCGGGGTGTCCGCTGCTGCTGGCCGAGTGCAAGGCGCCCGAGGTGGAGCTGGGACAGCGGGCCGTCGTGCGGCGGACGGTGGCGCAGGCCGTGCGTTACAACTCGGTGCTCGGTGCGCGTTATGTGATCGTTACCAACGGATTGAGGCATCTGTGTTACGAATTCGCCGACGGGGCGTATCGGCCGATGACGGCTTTCCCCGTGTTGTAAGCGGTCGTCCGGGCCGGTGCTTCCGTCCCGCCCGAAGAGCGGCGGAGAGGGATGTGCCGCGGCAGCCGGGCGCTGCGAGGCCGGCGTCTCGATCGCCGTCTCCGGCGGCCGGGACGAGGGGCCCGAATGCGGAGCGCCGAACGCATGGGCCCGACGGCGGGGCGGCCCCGAACGGATCGGCCGCTTCGCCTATTGGAGATTTTTGAACATTCGGTCGATGTAGCGCTGGAACGTCTCGCGGTAGTTTTCGCCGATCGGGACATACTCCGTGTCGCTGAGGTAGATGCGACCCTTGATGTAGCTCTTGATACATTTCAGATTGACGATGTAGGAGCGGTGTACGCGCATGAACGTGTCGGCCGGCAGCGCCGTCTCCATGTTTTTCAGCCGGAAAAGGGTCGTGATGGCCGTGTGGTCGGCCAAGTGCATCCGCACGTATTCCCCCTCGCTTTCGAGGTAGACGATGTCGCTGATCTTGACGAGCGAGACCTTGTAGTCGGCTTTCACCGAGAGATATTCCTTGTCCTTGGCGGCGGCTTCGGCCGGCGGTTCGGCCTCGTCGGACGCCGGGCGGTGCTGATTCTGCCGCAGCTCGTAGAGCGAGTTGGCCTTGGCTGCCGAACGGCTGAAGTCGGCGAAGCTGAAGGGTTTGAGCAGGTAGTCCACGGCGTCGAGTTTGAAGCCTTCGACGGCGTATTCGGAGTAGGCCGTGGTGAAGATCACCATCGGGCGCTGGACCAGCGAACGCACGAAGTCCACGCCGTTGAGATCGGGCATGTTGATGTCCACGAAGATCAGTTCGACGGGATGCGTGGTGAGGAACTGCTGGGCTTCGAGGGCGTTGTTGCACGATCCGGCCAGTTCGAGGTAGGGGATCTTGCCGATGTAGGCGGTGAGCTGACGCAGCGCCAGAGGTTCGTCGTCTATGGCTAAACATTTAAGCATTGAACGTGGGTATTACGAGTTTGACGGTGTAGACGGCCGGGTCGCGGTCGTCGATGCGGAGCGTGTAGCCGCGCGGGCCGTAGATGAGTTCGAGCCGTTTGCGGACATTGACGAGCCCGATGCCGGCGTCGGATTTGCGGTGCGTCGCATGGCGGCTGTTGGCGAAGGTGCTCGTGAGCTGATGGTCCGCATATTCGATGTCCATGTGGATGAACGAGGGCCGGTTGTAGCTCACGCCGTGCTTGAAGGCGTTCTCGACGAAGACGATCAGCAGCAGCGGCGGGATCGTAACGCCTCCGGGCAGCGGCTCGGGATAGCGCACGCGGATGTCGATGGCTCCCGTGTAGCGGATGCGCATCAGTTCGATGTAGTTTTCGAGAAACTGGATGTCCTTTTCGAGCGGTATGCGTTCGCGGCCCGAGTCGTAGAGCACGTAGCGCATCATCTTCGAGAGTTCGATCACGGCGTTCTTGGCATACTCCGCGTCGATGTCGATCAGGGCGTGTATGTTGTTGAGCGTGTTCATGAAGAAGTGCGGGTTGATCTGATATTTCAGATAGTCCATCTCGGCCTGCAGGTTTTGTCGCTTGAGCGCCTCCATCTCCTGTTCGTCGCGGATCGACTGGTACATCAGCTTGATGCCCGCGTTGGCGCCCGTCATGAAAAACCCGAGTATGGCGTTCCAGTAGAGTTCCAGATCGGTGAACGAGGCTTTGTGCGGCTCGGCCGGGTAGTCGGTGCCGGAGGGGGAGACCAAGACCCCGACCAGATGCTTTTCGTAGAGGTCCACCATCCAGAATACCCCGATGATGAGCAGCAGATCGAGCAGCACGTACCGCCCGTAGCGGTGGGTGAGCATGAACCGCGGTGCGATGATGCTGTTGTGGACGAGAAAGATAATCAGGTAGGGAGCGATCTTGCGCCATGCGATGAGGATGTTCTCCAGCGAGACGTGCAGCTCCGACATCATCTTCGAGTTGAGCACCGGCACGAGGATGATGACCAGCCAAACCATGAAATAGAGCAGGTTTTCGCTGATGGCCTGTTTTCTGTTGATCTGCATGAGGCAAAGGTACGAAAAGTCGGGCGCAAAAACGAATTTTATCCGGTTTTGCCGGTGCGGTGCGTTCGAAGATAGGTATGAGCCGGGTGCAAAAGCGAATTTATTCGACTCTGCCGTGCGAAAGCATTCCGAACACGGCCGCAGATGCGTAAAGGAGCATGCCCGGCTTCCGTGCGCCGTCCTTCTCGGGGTTCATTCCGGTGCCGGCCGCTGCGGGCCGCGGGGCGTGCGGCCGATCCGATGCGTCCGGAGTGCGGGGTGTCCGGGCGGAGGGATGACCGGATGCCGAAAGCCTGCACGGCAGGACGACGGGCGCGGGCGGAGCGCGGGTGCCGATGCGGAAAATAGCGACGGCGGCCTTGCGCTCCTCGGGCTGCCGTTTGTCCGTGAGAGGGCTGCCTGTTGTCCGTGGGAGGGCGGGCGATGGACCGTAGCGGTCGGTCGAGCGTCGCCCGCAGCGGCGGGTGCGGCGCGGTCCGACCGGAGCGATCCTTGCCCCCTCCGGGCGGTTGAAGCCGAAAAAACATCTTGCCGTTTGGGAATTCACGATTACTTTTCGTATCTTTGTCCCGGCTGCCTGTGAGGGCGCCGACATGTTATTTACCAAAAAAGCGCATCGGCTTTTTTCTTGCAAGTGGAAATTGGACACTTTCACGGATAGCGAGGAACAGAAGTTGGTGCTCGCGCTGTTTTACGGCGTGGGCATTTTCGGAATCCTGCTATCAAGGTCGTCCAATACCTCACTTGCGGATAGGAAAACTGTCCACGTTTTTTGTTGCGTTACCGTATTCCGTCGTATGGACGGCCGTTTCGGCCCGGTTGCGGAGTGCGAGCGGAACAGTGCGACGGACGCAGGGGCGGGCCGAGACGATCCGCCCCGATGGCAGTGCCCGGGATCGCGCGTAGGAGCGATGCGGGGGGCCATGCAGTGCGACCGGCGGTTCGCCTGTGTCGGTTTCCGTCGGTTTCCGTCGGTTTCGCTGTGCGACGAGGCGGAACCGAGCTGCTCTTCGGGAAAAGGCGGAAGCTGCGGAGGCGGTTTTGCCGCGGATGACGGCAGCCGCGCCGAACCCGGAGCCGGGGTGCGGATACGTGAAAATCCGAAATTGCGCTTTTTCGAATTACGACCGAACGAAACGATACCCTAAATCGACCGTAGAAAGTCTCCGGAGCGCATTAGTCAGCCTCTAATTCCATTTCCGGAGCTGCCCGCATGCCGAAGCGTGCGGGCTTTTTCGTATTCGGCGGCTGGCCCTTAGCTTTCGGGCGCCTCCAGCCGCGTTTTTCGCTGCGCTTCTTACCGCGTTTTTCGCTGTGCTTCTTGCCGCATCTTTTCCCTGCCCGGTCCGCGGTATTTTACCACGGCTTTCCCGGTGTCGGGAGCAATCCGATTCTTTCGGTCCGGACACGGATTCGGTCGGGTAGATTGCAAGAGCCGTTTATCCGTACTCTCGGGCGATGGAGCCGCAGCCGGAAAGCGCGGAATCGGTCCCTCGCCTCCGGCGTTTTCGGACGGAGAATCGATCCCCTTCCGTCTTTCGTCCGAAGTCGGGCGGCGGCACGCTCCTCGGCTTTCCGTTCGGGCAGTCCCGTTTTCGCAGCGCGGTCGTGTGGGCGAACGGGCGGCGGAACCCCTCGGAGCACCGCCCGAACAGCACCGAGGCAATGGCCTTTGCCGGGTTGCTCGGATGGACTCCTGCGATGCGGCGGCCGAAGCGGCGGGGCGCAACGCGGAGAGACGGACGGCGGATAAGCCGTCAGACGGGCGGAACGACGGGGCGTGAGCCGCCCCGCGGGATCGGCCGTTCGTCGGCTCTCGGTTTTTCGGCGGCTACGCCGACCGATGACGGCAGTACGCCGCCGCTCCGTGTAGCGGACGGTGTCCCGCACCCGTCTCCCGATTCATGTACCGCCTCCCCGGTTCGCTCATTGCGTCCCGTTTCGTACTCTTTGCCCCGATTCCTGTATTCCGCCCGGAACGTACGCGCCGGGCGTCGGCCGCAGGCTTCGGGTGTTTTCGGGGCGGATGTTCTTAACGCATCGGCGTCGGCGGGGACGTCGGAACGAGCGCGCGCCGGAACGCGGGCGGCGGGTTGCGATTCGCAGCGGACCGCGAGATCGGAGGCAGGATCGGGAGGCGCGTAGAGACGATATGATGCGCGGGGAAGACGGGGCGGATGCATGATCGGAACGCAAGGGAGATCGGATCGCGGAGGCAATCGGGGCGCGTGCAGGAGGAAGAAGCGGGAAGGGGCGGGGCTGGGATCGAAACACGGGGAGATTCGGGGACGCGACGAAGATCAAGACACAGGACGGAGCGGGAAAAGGAGCGCGCGGGCGAGGACAGTCCGGGCCGAAGAGCGGCGTAAACGGCGAGCGACGGGAAGATTATTCTTCGTACCTGTACCCCACGCCCTTGAGGGTCGTGATGCGTTGTTCGCCGATCTTCTGGCGCAGCTTGCGGATGTGTACGTCGATCGTGCGGTCGCCGACCACCACCTTGCTGCCCCAGACGCGGCGGTAGATCTCCTCGCGCGTGAAGAGCCGTCCGGGCTCCGAGCGGAGCAGCGCCAGCAGCGCGAACTCCTTGCGCGGCAGGAGCAGTTCGCGCCCGCCGCAGCGCACCGCATGGCGTTCCGCATCGAGTTCGAGCCCGCGGTCGGAGGAGCCGTCGATGCGTTTGAGGATGGCCTGCACGCGGCTCATCAACAACTTCATCTTGATGGGTTTGGTCAGGTAGTCGTCCGCTCCGGCGCCGAACCCTTCAATCTGTTGCTCCTCTTCGCCGAGGGCCGAGAGAAAGACCACCATCGTGTCGCTCAGAACCGGATCTTCGCGGATGGCGCGGCATGTCTGCAAGCCGTCCATCACGGGCATCAGTCGGTCGAGCAGGATCAGATGGGGCCGGTGCGCGCGGGCCGCGGCGAGCGCCGCGGCGCCGTCGGGGGCCGTGAAAACTTCGTAACCCTCTCTCTGGAGGTTGTACTTCACGAATTCGAGTATGTCCGGTTCGTCGTCTGCGACGAGGATGCGATGGCTCATGACGTGCGTCTGATTTCGGTTGCGGGGCCGTCCGCCGCTGCGATGCGGCCGTGCGGGGCAATGTGCCGGGGCGCATGCTGCGAATACGGCCTGCGCGCCTCGCGCCGCCGAATGCGGGGCGGGGCATCGTTGCGGGGACCGTGTCGGACCGGTCGCTTTTCCTGCGGCGGAAATACCCGTTTGCGGGGCGAAGATAGGAAATTTCGGACCGAAACCTTCGGCGGAGGCGGAAAAATCGTTATATTTGCGGGATTTATATCCTTTTTGAATATAGGAATATTAAAACCGGAAAGCAACATGGCTACTGAAAATTCGAATCTCCCTGCTCCCGAGGAGCAAGTCGGCAATGCCGATGATGTGCTGAGTACCGCCCCTGCCGCTGCCGAAGAGCCGCAGCCCCGAGTGAAACGTCCCCGCCTCGCGGCGGAACCCGTGGACGCCGCCGCGCAGGCCGCGGACCCGGCCCGAACGGAGGCTTCCTCCGTTGCGGAGGCGGAAACGTCGGTGCGAACGTCCGATGCGGCGGCTGTCGATTTCGCCGACGATGCGGCGGCGCTCGCTGCGCAGAACGACGGACTCGATCTGGGCGAGGAGACGCCCGAAGAGGCGGAGCAGGCGGCGGCCGCAGGCGACACCTATGCCGGCCGCAGCGGCGAGGAGCTGGTAGCCCTGTTCGCCCGCATGCTCGACCGGGAGCCGGTGCAGTCGCTGCGCCGCGAGGCCGAGGCGCTGAAGATCGCCTTCTACAAGCAGCGCCGTGCGGCCGTCGATGCCGAGCGCCGCGCTTTCATCGAGAACGGGGGTGCCGAAGCCGACTTCGTGCCGGCGACGGATACGGCCGAACTGCGTCTCAAGGACCTGTTCAGAGAGTACCGCCGCCGCCGCGACGAGTACATCGCCAATCTCGATGCCGAGAAAGAGGCCAACCTCGAGGTGAAGCTCCGGATCATCGAGGAGCTGAAAGAGCTGGTCGATTCGGACGAGACGCTCAACCATACGTTCACCAAGTTCCGCGAACTCCAGAGCCGCTGGAAGGAGACGGGGCTCGTGCCGCAGGCGCGAGTGAAGGATCTGTGGGAGACGTACAACCTGCACGTCGAGAATTTCTACAATTTCATCAAGATCAACAAGGAGCTGCGCGATCTCGATCTGAAGAAGAACTACGAGCAGAAACTCGCGCTCTGCGAGCAGGCCGAAGCGCTGGTGTTGGAACCTTCGGTGGTCGAGGCGTTCCGCAAGTTGCAGAAGCTCCACGACGAGTGGCGCGAGACGGGCCCCGTGCCCAACGAATACAAGGAGGCGCTGTGGGAGCGTTTCAAGACGGCTTCGAGCCGCATCAACAAAGCCCATCAGGAGTATTTCGAGGGGCTGAAGGCCGAGCAGACGCGCAACCTCGAACTCAAGACCGGGTTGTGCGCGGCGGCCGAAGAGCTGATCTCGCGTCCGCTCGTATCCCGCAAGGAGTGGAACCGTGCGAGCGACCGCCTGCTGGAGATTCAGAAGACGTGGAAGACCATAGGCTTCGCCCCTAAGAAGGACAACAACCGCATCTACGAACGGTTCCGTGCGGCGTGCGACAGGTTCTTCGAAGCCAAGCGCGACTTTTACAGCGGAGTGAAAGGCGAGATGGAGCACAACCTGCAACTGAAAACCGAGCTGTGCGAAGCGGCCGAATCGCTGTCGGGCAGCGAGGAATGGAAGAAGACCACCGACGAACTGATCGCCCTGCAGGCGCGTTGGAAGGAGATCGGCGCCGTGCCGCGCCGCTACTCGGACCAGATCTGGAAACGGTTCCGTGCGGCGTGCGACGCCTTCTTCGAGCGCAAGGCCGCGCACTTCGCGGACGTGGACAGCGAGCAGAGCGAGAACCTGCGCCGCAAACTCGCCCTTTTGGACGAGATGGCCGCGGCCGACATCAAGACGGGCGGTTTCGACGCGATCAGGGAGTTCCAACGCCGCTGGGGCGAGATCGGCTTCGTACCCATCAAGCAGAAGGAGAGCGTGCAGAAGCGCTACAAGGCCGCTGTGGATGCCATGTTCGACACGCTGCGCGGCTCGGAGCGCGAGCGTTCGATGGGCCGTTTCCGCGAGCGGGTGTCGTCGATGCGGGCGGCGGGCGGCGGGCGGCTGCGCACCGAGCGCGACCGCCTCTACAACAAGGTCCGCCAGATGGAGCAGGACATCGCGCTGCTGGAGAACAACATCGGTTTCTTCGCCCGTTCGAAGAACGCCGATGCGCTCGTGGCCGACGTGAAGGCCAAGATCGAGCGTCAGAAGGAGGAGTTGCAGGCGACCATCGAAAAGGTGAAGCTCCTCGACCGCGAGGCCGCCGAGGAGAACAAGAACGACAACAAATAGGAAACAGAACGAACCCATGAAACTTGCGAAACCAAAGTACATATTCGTAACGGGCGGCGTCGCCTCGTCGCTGGGCAAGGGCATCATCGCCGCGTCGATCGCGCGGCTGTTGCAGGCCCGCGGATATTCGGTAACGATCCAGAAGCTCGACCCTTACATCAACGTCGATCCCGGAACGCTGAATCCCTACGAGCACGGCGAGTGCTACGTAACGGAAGACGGTGCCGAGACCGACCTCGATCTGGGGCATTACGAGCGTTTTACGGACCAGCCCACGTCGAAGGCCAACAACGTAACCACGGGCAAGATCTACAAGAGCGTGATCGAGAAGGAGCGCAAGGGCGAGTATCTGGGCAAGACCGTGCAGGTGATCCCCCACATTACGGACGAGATCAAACGCCGCATCCAGCTTTTGGCCCAGCGCAAGGAGTACGACATAATCATCACCGAGATCGGCGGCACGGTGGGCGACATCGAGTCGCAGCCCTTCATCGAGTCGGTGCGTCAGCTCCGCTATCAGCTCGGCCCGAAGAACACGGCGCTGGTGCACCTCACGCTGATCCCCTACATGGCCGCTTCGGGCGAGATGAAGACCAAGCCCACGCAGCACTCCGTGAAGGCGCTGCTCGAAAACGGCTTGCAGCCCGACATTCTGGTGCTGCGGACCGAACGTCCCCTGTCGCAGGAGATCAAGCGCAAGGTGGCCCTCTTCTGCAACGTGGACGCCAATGCGGTGATGGAGTCCATCGACGTGCCGACGATCTACGAAGTGCCGATCAAGATGCACGAACAGCATTTGGACGAGGTGGTGCTCGCCAAGCTCGACCTGCCGTCGGAGCTGGAGCCCGACATGGATGCGTGGAAGGCGTTCGTCGAGAAGGTGAAGCACCCCGAACACGAGGTCGAGATCGCGCTGGTGGGCAAGTACACCGAATTGCCGGACGCCTACAAGTCGATCTGCGAGTCGTTCGTGCACGCCGGTGCGGTGAACGACGTGAAGGTGAGGCTGCGATACGTCAACTCGGAAAAGATCGCCCGCGACAACGTGGCGGAGATCTTGGGCCGCATGTCGGGTATTCTGGTGGCCCCGGGCTTCGGCAACCGCGGCATCGAGGGCAAGATCGAAGCCGTGCGTTTCGCCCGCGAAAACAAAATCCCGTTTCTGGGGATCTGTCTGGGCATGCAGTGCGCCGTGATCGAATTCGCGCGCGACGTGCTCGGCATGACCGACGCCAATTCGAGCGAGATGGGGCAGACGCCCCATCCGGTGATCGACCTCATGGAGGAGCAGAAGGGCGTAACCGCCAAGGGCGGGACGATGCGTCTGGGAGCCTATCCCTGTACGCTGAAAAAGGGCTCGAAGGCCGCCGCCGCCTACGGTACGACGCAGGTGATGGAGCGCCACCGCCACCGCTACGAGTTCAACAACGACTATCTGGCGCAGTTCGAGGCCGCAGGCATGAAGGCCGCGGGCGTCAATCCCGATACGGGGCTGGTGGAGGTCGTGGAGATCGCGGACCATCCGTGGTTCGTCGGTACGCAGTACCACCCCGAATACAAGAGCACGGTGCTCCGTCCGCAACCCCTGTTCGTGGCGTTCGTGGGGGCGGCGATGAAATACAGCGAAACTAAAAAAGAAGCAACGAAATAGAGAAGCATGGATAAAAAATCTTTAATAGGTATCGGCGTCATCGTCGTTCTGTTCGCAGGGTTCGCCTATTTCAGTTCCAAGGAACAGGAGAAGTATCAGCGTGAGATGGCCGCCTACCGGGCCTATCAGGATTCGGTCGCGGCGGCCAGCCGCCCCGTCGTGCCGCTGACCGGGGTGCCTGCGTCCGATTCGCTCGCCGGGGCCGATTCCGCGGCTGCTGCTGCGGCCGAGCGGCAGCTCCGGACCGCGCAGCTCGGCGAATACCTCGCCGCCGCACGCGAGGGTGAGCCCGAGACGTTCGTCGTGGAGAACGATGTGATGAAGATCGCGTTTTCGACCCGCGGCGGCCGGATCGAGGGCGTTACGCTCAAGGATTACACGCGCTATGCACCCCGCGGCGAACGTACGCAGCCCATCGAGCTGTTCGATCCGGCGACGGCCCGTTTCGATCTGACGTTCTACGTGCGCAACGGCCTCAACAACGTTAAGGTCAATACGATGGACTACCTCTTCACGGCCGAGCCCGTGCGCGAGGTGCAGACCGAGGCCGGTGCGGCGAAGTCCGTGGTGATGTATCTGCCCGTGGCGGCCGATGCCCGTCTGAAATACGAATACCTCGTTTACGACAGCGAGGCGCCCGAGCGCGACTATCTGGTGGACTTCGACGTTACGCTGGAGAATATGGCTCCGCAGATGGCCAACCAGACGTCGATCGGCATCGACTGGTCGAACACCTCCTATCAGAACGAAAAGGGCTTCCAGAACGAGAACATGTACACGACGCTCGCATATCACTTTCCGGGCGAAAGCTCGATGGAGGATCTCGGCATGAGCGACGGCGCCAAAGACAAGCAGGTCTCGACTGCCGTGAACTGGGTGGCTTTCAAGCAGCAGTTCTTCTCGTCGGTCTTCATCGCCCCCGAGAACGTCTCCTATGCGAACATGGCGTTCGACACCGCCGCGCCCGAATCGGAGTACATGAAAGATTTCTCGGCGCAGATGGCCGTACCCTATACGATCCAGAACGACACGTACGATTTCGCGTTCTATTTCGGCCCCAACAAATACGCCATCCTCAGGAAAGTAACGGATCCTTCGGGCGAGGCGTTGCACCTCGAGCGGCTCATTCCGCTGGGCTGGGGCATCTTCGGATGGGTCAACCGCTGGTTCGTGATCCCCGTGTTCGACTTTCTGCGCAACTACATCGGCAGCTTCGGCATCATCATCCTGATTCTGGCCGTGCTGGTGAAGGTCATCATTTCGCCGCTCACCTACAAAAGCTACGTCTCGATGGCCAAGATGCGTATCATCAAGCCCGAGGTGGACGAGCTGGCCAAGAAATACCCCAAACCGGAGGATGCCATGAAACGCCAGCAGGCGACGATGGAGCTCTATAAAAAGGCCGGTATCAACCCGATGGGAGGCTGCATTCCGCTGCTGATCCAGATGCCGATCATCATCGCCATGTTCCGCTTCTTCCCCGCGTCGATCGAGCTGCGCGAACAGCCGTTCCTGTGGGCCGACGACCTGTCGTCGTACGACAGCATCCTGCAACTGCCGTTCAAGATTCCGTTCTACGGCGACCATGTGAGCCTGTTCGCCCTGCTGATGACCGCCGCGCTGTTCATCTTCTCCTACATCAACTACCAGCAAACCTCGTCGAGCCAGCCCCAGATGGCCGGCATGAAGTTCATGATGGTCTACCTCATGCCACTGATGATGCTTTTCTGGTTCAACAGCTATTCGAGCGGTCTTTGCTACTACTACTTCCTCGCCAATGTGCTCACGATCGGGCAGACGCTCCTGATCCGCCGGCTGGTGGACGACGAGAAGATCCACGCCGTGATGAAGGCCAATGCGGCCAAACGCGGCAACGGCGGCAAGAAGTCGAAGTTCCAGCTCAAATACGAGCAGATGATGCAGCAGCAGGAGGCGATGCAGAAAGCCCGACGCAAGAAGTAACGCAGCGCATCCGCTCGTCCGTTCTTTCGATGGGCGAGGGCTGACGTGCGGCACACGACGGAGGAGACCGGCCTCGGGGCGGTCTCCTCCGTCGGTATTTTATCGTATGGCGGCGGGACGAATTTATTTGTAAAAGTGTGTTCTATAGGTCTGTATATGAAAAAATAACGGTATTTACGGCGGCTTATTTATCGGAAAATTTTATTCAGGCCTATGTAGTGCCGGAACGCCTTTCGGGCGAAGCGATGCAGAACGGATATTTGCGTCTCGCATTCGACGGCCGGACGCTCCGCAATACGGAGACGGATGCCGCCGTGCGGTCGGAATACGATCGGCTTGGTGCCCAGTACGGCGACGACTCCTACGACGGTTATATGGTACCACATTCGACCGAGGCGCTCGGCGTCGTATGCTCGGCGATCGAGGTCGTGTGCGACAGGGCGTTCGACGGGACGCATGCGCCCGGAGCATCGCTCGGCGATCTGACGAAGGTTTGCGCGGTTTCGTTCCGCGACTTCATCGCCGGAGGCTACGACCGCACGTCGGCGGGGGCGGATTTCCCCGAGGAGTTCGATGGGCTGGGATTCTATGACGGTCCGGGGGCAGCGCCGCTCTTTGCGAAGTTGACGGAGTTGGAGCCGGACGATCTGACGTTGATCGGGCCGGAGTTCTATCTCTGTTTCACGCAGCGGCCTGAGCCCGGGAGCTATCGTTTCACCGTTACGGTCCGCACCGAGAGCGGCGATCTGCAAACGGAGGTGGAGGCGGATTTCGAATAGCCGGGGGCTTGCATCCGCAATATATGACGAACGACGAGGAGGGGGCTGGCGGCCCCTTCCTGTTTTGTACGGTGCGGGGGGCTGG
>NZ_FCNT01000056.1 GCF_900021155.1 Alistipes sp. CHKCI003 | reverse complement strand
GCCGCTATGTCCGCCGTCTGCACGTTTGCCGTCCCCGCGCCCGCCGCTGCCGCGGTTGCGGCCGGTTCCGCTGCCGCCCCGTCCGCGAAATCCGCGGCCGTTGTTGACCGCCGGATCATAGACGGGCCCCGAGCCCACCTCCTCAGGCAATTCGCGTTTGCGGATCTCCTTCTCGATGAACTTCTCGATCTGATGGAATTTGCCCTGCTCCTCCTCGTTGACGAACGTAACGGCAGCACCCGTCGCCGCGGCGCGGGCCGTGCGGCCGATGCGGTGGATGTAGTCTTCCGGATCGTGCGGTACATCGTAGTTGATAACGAGTCCGATATCTTCGATGTCGATGCCTCGGGCCACGATGTCCGTAGCCACGAGGATGTCGACCTTGCCGTTCTTGAAATCGAGCATCACCTCCTCGCGCTGCGCCTGCTCCAGATCGGAGTGCATGGCCGCCACGTTGAGTTTCATCCGTTTGAGGATATGGGCCAGCTCCTTGACCTTCATCTTCGACGACGAGAAGACGATCGTCTTGTAGGGCAGGGGCTCGGCGAACATGCTGCGCACGATGCCCAGCTTCTGCCGTTCGTAGCAGACATAGGCCGACTGGTCGATCGCCTCGTTGGGTTTCGAGATGGCGATGTTCACCTCGGCCGGATCGCGCAGGATGGTCTTGGCCAGCTCGCGGATCTTCGGAGGAAGCGTCGCCGAGAACATGATCGTCTGCCGCTCGCGGGGCATGTAGGAGACGATCTTCATGATGTCGTCGCTGAAACCCATGTCGAGCATGCGGTCGGCCTCGTCGAGAATCAGACACTCCACATGCGAAAGGTCGATGCCGCTGTTCTGCAGGTGGGCGATCATGCGGCCCGGGGTGGCGATCACCACGTCCGATCCCATCAGCATGCCGCGTTTCTGCGCGTCCCAGCCCTTGCCGTCGCCGCCGCCGTAGACCACCGTAGTCGAAATCGGCAGGTAGTAGCCGAATCCCTGAAACTGCTGGTCGATCTGCTGCGCCAGCTCGCGCGTGGGTACGATGATGAGCGACTTCACCACATTGTCCTCGTTGCCCTCGATGAGCAGCCGGTTCAGCAGCGGCAGCGTATAGGCCGCCGTCTTGCCCGTGCCGGTCTGGGCGCAGCCGATGATGTCGCGCCCCTCCAGAATGATCGGAATGGCGGCCTCCTGCACGGGGGTCATCTCCTCGAAATGCATATCGTACAGACCGTCGAGAATCTCATCCTCGAGGTCGAGTTCGTCGAATCTCATAACCTAATATATCTTTAACAAAACATTTGCTTTTCCCGCCGTCGTCGTCCGCACCGGCACCCCGGGCGGCGACCGGCTTGCCCGAACTCATATCGCTTCGCCGATCAGCGTTACGGGCGTGCAATCCGTGATCCGCACCCGCACGTATTCGCCGATGCGATGGTTGCCGCGGTCGAAGACGACCACTTTGTTCTGCGACGTACGGCCCGAGAGCTGGTCGTCGCGTTTTTTCGAAACCGACTCGGCCAGCACCTCGAACTCCCGCCCCACGTCGCGGCGGTTGCCGGCGAGCGAGAGCTCCGATTGCAGGGCGATGATCTCCGCCAGACGCCGCGACTTCACCTCCTCCGGCACGTCGTCGGGCAGATGACGCTGCGCGAAGGTTCCGGGCCGTTCGGAATATTTGAACATGAAAGCCGAATCGTAGCCCACCTCGCGCATCAGCGAGAGGGTTTGAGCGTGCTCCTCCTCCGTTTCGCCGGAGAATCCGGCGATCAGGTCGGTCGTGATGGCGCAGTCGGGCATATAGCGACGGATGGCGGCGATGCGGCCGAGATACCACTCGCGGTCGTACTTGCGGTTCATGCGCCGGAGCATCGACGACGCGCCCGACTGGGCCGGCAGATGGATCGCACGGCAGATGTTGGGCATCGAAGCCATCGCTTCGAGCAGGCGGTCGCTCATATCCTTGGGATGCGACGTAGCGAAACGGACCCTCAGCCGCGGAGAGACCTCCGCCACACGGCGCAGCAGCTCCGGAAAGTCCACCTCGCCCGCGCGGTACGAGTTGACGTTCTGCCCCAACAGCGTAACCTCGCGGTAGCCGTTTTTGAAAAGGCTCCGCGCCTCGGCGACGATCGTCTCCGGATCGCGGCTGCGCTCCACGCCCCGCGTATAGGGCACCACGCAGTAGGAACAATAGTTGTTGCACCCGCGCATGATGGCGATGAAAGCGCTCACCCCGTTGCGGTCGAGCCGCACGGGCGCGATCTCGGCATAGGTCTCTTCGGCCGAGAGCATCACGTTCACCCCCTTTCCGCCGGCCTCGGCCTCGCGCACCAGACGCGGCAGATCGCGGTAAGCGTCCGGCCCGGCGACCACGTCGACGCCGTGGCCGCCCTCCGTGAGCTGCTCCCGAAGCCGCTCGGCCATGCAGCCGAGCACCCCCACGACGAGCGCGGGTTTCGCACGGCGCAGCCGCCGCATCTCGGCCAGACGCCCCCAGATGCGCTGCTCGGCATTGTCGCGGATCGAACAGGTGTTGATGAGCACCACATCCGCCTGATCGATCCGATCCGTGTAGACATAGCCCGCGGCCTGCATGAGCGACACGACGATCTCCGAATCGCCGACGTTCATCTGGCAACCGTAGGTCTCGATGAAGAGCTTTCGGCCCGCCCCTTCGAGCGGACGCAATTTGTTCGGTTCGAAATTCAAAATTATCTCTCAATAAAAATTATCCGTATCCGGCAAACCTGTCCGGCAAACCGGCTCCGAAACAGACTTATTCTCAGCAACTCCGCTTCCGGAAAGCCCGATTTGCCGTTCGGGTCCCTCCCGGCAAGGCGGCCCCGATCGCACCGTCCCCGGCAGGCGCTTCCCCGTTCGCACCGTCCCCGGCAGGCCCCACGAAACCGACCTATATAAGTATATCCGCTGCGGTCAGGTCCGATCCCGGAAAATCCGATCCCGGAAAAACGCCCCTGCGCACGAAGCGCCCGTCCGCGCAAAGCCGTCGTCCGAAGCGCAATCCGCGCTATTCGGCCTGTATCTCGTCCGCCGATGGGAAAGGTTTGAACCCTTCGCCGTACGTATCGTAAGCATCCGTTACGACCACGAATGCATTGGGGTCGATCTCCTTGATCTTGTGCTGCACCAGACGCACCTCCTTGCGGCTCACCACCAGAAAGATCACGTCGCGGTCGGCCTCGGTGTACATGCCCTTCGCCTTGAGATAGGTCGCGCTGCGGTCGAGGTCGTTGAGGATGAAATCTTTCAGTTGGCGGTGGTTGTCGCTGATGATGAACAGCAGCTTGTCGTAGGAGGCTCCGTCGAGCATATAGGCCACCACGCGCGAAGCCGCCCAGATCGTTATGAGCGAGTAGAGCGTCAGCATCCAGCCGCCCTGCGCAGCTTCGCCCGTGCCGAGTCCGAAGCCGATGACGATCAGACCCGACAGCACCACGACGCCGTCGGCGAGGAAGATCCCCGTCGAGAACTTGATCCCCGCGAACTTCTGCAACAGCATGCCGAGAATATCCGTACCGCCGGTGGTCGCCTGCTGACGCACGACGAGCCCCTGTCCGACCCCCACGACCACGGCGCCCATGATGCAGGTCAGCAGCAAATCGTTCGACAGATCGAGCCGTCCGCCGAGCAGCAGCGCCGGATCGAGCGAATGCACGGCCTCCTCGTTGGGGTAGACCAGACGGGTCAGGATATTCATGAAGCCCGGGGTATAGAGCGCCGCCAGCACGGTGCGGGCGCCGAATTTTCCGCCGAAAACCAGCACGGCGATAATCATCAGGGGCACGTCGAACATATAGCCGAAAGTACCCACTTGGATCGAGGGGAAGATGTTGTGGAGGACGATACCGGCGCCGTAGACGCCTCCCGGGACGAAATTGTAGGGATTGATGAAGAAGACGAATCCCGCCCCCATGATCGAGCACCCCACGAAAATCAGAATCCACGAGCGCCACCACGACCACGAGCCCATCGGTTCGAGCAATGCTTTCGTTTTGAACATAACGGTCAGTTTTAAGGTTAATTATTTTCAGGTTTCAGGTCGGACGGTCGGAAACCGCCCGCAGGGACGCGGCACCAATCCGGCTCTGCGCACGGTCTATCGAAAACGTTTTGCCTCCGCAGCCGTTTCCCTCCGCGGCAGCGACCGAATGAATCGGCTCCGTACTACACGGCTTATCGAAAACGTCGGGTTTTCCTTCGTTTTCCCGCCTCGGCAATGCCCGAGTAAACTCGGATTGCGCTCGGCTTATCGAAAACGTTGAGGTTTTCCTTCGTTTTCTCGCCTCGGCAATACCCGAGTAAACTCGGATTGCACTCGGCTTATCGAAAACGTTCGCAAAGATAATAGATTCCGGTGAAAAAGCCCAGAAGCCGGCGCGGAATTTTTCGAGTTTAGGTTCGTTTTTCAGACAATTTATTATATTTGCATAATCTATACCCCCATTAAACGCACTATGATACTGACCTATTATTGCGCTATCACGATGATTATCATCGCCTACCTGCTGGGGTCGATCCCCAGTGCGGTGTGGATCGGCAAGAAATACTACGGCGTGGACATCCGCGAGCACGGCAGCCGGAACGCCGGAACGACCAACATGCTTCGCGTACTGGGCAAACGGGCCGCGATTCCGGTTTTCGCGCTCGACTTCATCAAGGGATTCGTCGCCGTTACGATCATCGAAATGCTCAAGTACGACGAACACGTGAGCGAGGTGTGGCTCATCAATCTGAAGATCGTGGCGGTGTTCGCCGCCGTGCTGGGGCACATCTTCCCCATCTTCGCGGGATTCAGGGGCGGCAAGGGCGTCGCCACGCTCGTCGGGGCTATCACGGGCATCTACCCGCCGGTCGTGCTGCTCTGCTTCGGAGTCTGGTTCGTGGTGCTGATGGCATCGCACTACGTCTCGCTCGCTTCGATGGTCGCGGGCTGCTGCTTCCCGGTTTTCACGCTGCTCTCGCCCAAGGTCAACGAGTCGGTGCCGTTCGTGATCTTCTCGTTCGCAATCGCCTTTCTGCTGATCTTCACCCATCGAAAAAACATCCAGCGCTTGAGAGCCGGCACCGAATCGAAAACCTACATCTGGCGACCCCGCAAGATCAGAATCGACCCGGACGAACGCAGGGAGAAACGCGGGTAGCGGAATCCGCCCCGGCAGATATTCGAAAACGCAGGATTCGTAACGCAAAAGAGCGCCCGGCGTTAAAAAGAATACCGCGTTTTTGGCAAACTTCATTTTTTGAATTACCTTTGTAGCGAATGCCCGCAGCCGGGCGCGCCCCGAACGATGTTAAAGGAGAACCTGATCAAACTCTACGAAGCGAGTTTTCGTGAAAACCGTGAAATGCCGGCGCTGACCGATTATTTCAAGGAAGAGCACTTTTCGTACTACGAGATGGCCAAGGAGATCGCCAAGCTGCATCTGCTCTTCAAAAAGGCGGGCATCGGGCAGGGAGACAAAATCGCGCTCATCGGCCGCAACAACCCCCGCTGGTGCATCACCTACATCGCAACGATCACCTACGGCGCGGTCATCGTCCCCATCCTGCAGGATTTCAATCCCAACGACGTCATCCACATCATCAACCACTCCGAGAGCCGGCTGCTGTTTCTGGGCGACAACTTCTGGGACATCATCGAGGAGGATCAGATCCGCCAGATCGAGGCGGTCTTTTCGCTCACGGACTTCCATGCGGTGTACGAACGCAACGGCAAGTCGCTCACCAAATTTCAGAAAGAAATTCTGAAAAACTACCGTTCGAAATACCCGCGCGGATTCAGCGTCAACGACATCAAATATCCGGAAATTCCCAACGACCGGGTGGTGCTGCTCAACTACACGTCCGGCACGACAGGTTATTCGAAGGGGGTGATGCTCACCGTGAACAACCTCACGGGCAACGTGCTTTTCGCCAAAGGAGCCGTCAACACCCAGACCGGGACGCAGTATTTCCAGCGGGGCGGGCGGACGCTTTCGTTCCTTCCGCTGGCCCACGCCTATGGCTGCGCGTTCGACTTTCTCGCCCCGCTGGCCGTGGGCGGGCATATCACGCTGCTGGGCCGCATCCCTTCGCCCAAGATACTCTTGGAGGCTATGTCGGTCGTGAAGCCTACGATCATCTGCTGCGTGCCGATGATTCTGGAGAAGATCTACCGCAAACAGGTCCTCCCGCTGCTCGAAAAGGGACCGATGAGCATCGCCATGAAGATCCCGCTGCTCAATAGCGCGATCCACTCGGTCATCCGCAAAAAGCTGATGGATGCATTCGGCGGCAACGTCAACATCTTCATCGTGGGAGGCGCCCCGATGAATCAGGAGACCGAAGCGTTCCTGATGACGATCAAGTTCCCGATCACGATCGGCTACGGTATGACCGAATGCGCACCGCTGATCAGCTTCACGCCCGACAACGAGTTCAAGGCGGGTTCGTGCGGACGCTACCTCAGCCAGTTCATCGACGTGCGGATCGACTCGGACGATCCGCAGCACAAAGCCGGAGAGATCCTCGTCCGCGGCGAGCACGTGATGAAAGGATACTACAAGAACGACAAAGACACCGAGCGCGTGCTCGATGCCGACGGCTGGCTCCACACCGGAGACATGGCGACGATGGACCCCGACGGCACGCTCTATATCCGCGGCCGCTCGAAGACCATGATTCTCAGCGGAAGCGGTCAGAACATATACCCCGAGGAGATCGAGGATAAACTCAACAACATGTATCTGGTGCTCGAGTCGCTCATCATGGAGAGCGAAGGCCGGCTCAAGGCTCTCGTGGTTCCGGACTTCGAACAAGCCGAGCAGGAGGGAGTGGACAAGAGCGAACTGCCCGCGATCATGGAGAACAACATCCGCGAGCTGAACAAGCTGGTGGCCGGATACGAACAGGTGGCGGACTTCACGATCTATCCTACGGAATTCGAAAAAACACCCAAGCGGAGCATCAAGCGCTACCTCTACTCGCCGGCTCTGCTGAACAAAAATTGAAAACGAAACGGACAAGACACACGATCAGCAGGTAACCACTGGATTCTCTATCCCAATTCTTCATAGTCAACTGAATCCAATTCTACAATGAGGCGTCACTAATAGTTCGGTTACCTGCTTTTTTCGATATTCGGAGCGTTCCGATACAGGGCGCTCCGTTTTTTTTATGCTCCGCAGCCCGGCTTCGCTCCACCGAAGCGACGGAAATAACAGGGAAGGAACGGCCCGAAAAGAACGGCGCGCACAAAACGACACGGACCGGAATATCGGAGCGGGAGGATCAAAGACGAAACAGTGAGGAGGCCCCGGCAGGAATAAAAATTCCCGAGACGAAACGGCGAAAACCGAACAACTGAAACGCAAGGACAAAAATGAAACGGCACGCACAAAACGACACGGACCGGAAGACCGGGGAACGAAACGCCAGAAACGCAACCGGCAAGGATGAGACGATAGAAATGAACCGGCTGGCACAAAACGGCAGCGGCAGAACGATATGAATCTTTAATCACAATACGATTGCCTGCTCAGAACACATTCTCGTCCCCAATCCCATAAGCACAGGCATTCCCCGATCCCGAGTTCCTCGCTCCCGAGGTGCCGGAATTCTCCGGCTCCGAAGAGACCGGGCGGAAATCGTCCGATTCAGTCCCTACCAACCGTTCGTACAACCTATAAAGGGTCTTCTATCATCCGATTCAAATGTGCGATTTTAAGGAAAAAGCACCGAAAAAAACATCCTGTCGGACGATGATGCCGACAGGTAAGCGGCAGGAGAGCTTGTCCGTCTTACGGCGATTTCGCGGCTCTAAACTTTCGCAGCGGGAAATCCAGACGTAAAAAAAAGTACACCGTACAACCGCATTCAGTAAATATAAACGGAATCCATATCGCAGTCGTTCCCAGTCTCGAAAGCAAAGTTCCATTCCGGCATTCCCCCAATAATTGGAATCGGGTGCCGAGACCGGATCCCTCTCTCCGACCTGATGCCTCACCGAATCTTACTGCCGCACTCCTGCCATGCGCTTTCGGACCTCCGCATCTCCCGCCCGCAGGTCCTCGATCCCGAAAGCGCGGGCATTCTTCGATCCTCAGAATGCCGGAGGTTCCCGATCCCCCAAGCGTCCTCGGCTCGCATACGGGCGAAACGGACGACCGCAGCCGCATGGAACAAAAAAGCCTGCACAATGGTTGCGCAGGCCGTTCCGTGCATGGAATTAGAGGCTGACTAAAACAACACGGAACCGATGATATGCAGTCTTGTCCGAGGACAGGGGCGATCGGCGGACAAGTGCGAACGACGAAACGGCGGCCGGTACGAAGGGGAGGGCTTGCGGAGACGAACAAAGAAGCGCGGACAAACTCCCCATTCACCCACGAGGTCTTCGACCACCCACACAGTAGAATCATAAGAAGAAGTATGCCCACGCTGTGAAACAGCGCGAACACCGTGCTTCTCTCTTACCGTGTTGCGAAAATGTCGAAGTTTCGTGAGTCGGGAAAAAGCCGATGTATCATCGTTCGTATGTTGCAACCCTCACAGATTGCACTGACAAAGATAGCAAAAAAAGTTGAATTTCGCTCCACAGTCCCGGCCCCGGCAAATAAAACATGCGCTCTCCGCATCCGACACACCGGAAACGCCCCTGTCCGTCCGATTCCCGAAAGCCTCCGCATTGCCGAAGACCGAGCGGCAATGCGTCTCGGTCCCCGATGCTGCGGAGCGCATTCCGCCGCAGGTCCGCACGGTTTGCGGCATCCGGAAAAAACATCGCCGCATCGCATGACCTGCGTTTTCCGGACATCGGCAAAGGCGTTCGAAAAGGGACGGAACGGGAACGACAGAGAACGGAGACGGTGCACGGCCCGCAAAACACCGGGACGCTCGTACTGCGGCGTCCCGGCAATCCATGCGAAACCCGACCGCTCACACCTGAGAAGGCGCCTGTCCGCCGATCTGCACAGCACCGACCGTCTCGAACATCGGTCGGCCGGGGCAGCCTCCCCGACACGGCCGTTTCCCGGGCACGTTTCGGCGAGACGGAAGGCACGAAGAACAGGGAGGATCCGCGATCTATCCTTCCCGGTTCGACCGAGGAAAAACCGGCATCGTCCGCAACCATTGCAAATTACGGATTCACCGCCCCGTCCCCGGCATCGCCGGGGCTTTGCCGGCTATTCGCCGTCTCTGCCGCCCCGCGGCGGAGCGCACTCGGACGAAACTCGCGACGGCCCCGACGCCGGCGACGAACAGCGAAAAGGTCCGCATCCGACAGCCTCGAAAACATTCAGCGGCCCGCAGTCGCTTCCCCGTCCCGGCAGTCCCCGAACGCTCCGGACCGCACGGCCTGTCGGACCTCTCTATCCGGCGCTGCCGGAGAGTTTGCGAAACGAACAATTCACGAAATACGCCGCTACACGACAATTTCTTTCCAAAAAAGCGGAGGAATTATTATAATTCGTAACTATTTTTTGCTTAAATTTGCACTATTGTAAAATTAGTCCTACCTTTAATTGATGATTCGGGAAATTCTGACCGTCGGAGCCGGCGGCGCTGCGGGAAGCGTCGTCCGTTATCTGCTCGCGGGCAATCTCATGGCAGGTTGCACGTGGTGCGGTTTTCCGGCCGGCACCTTCGCCGTGAATGCACTCGGATCGCTGCTCATCGGCCTGCTGGCCGGTGCGGCGGGCAGTTCGGCGTGGCTGATGCGGCTGCTGGCGGTGGGATTCTGCGGCGGATTCACGACCTTCTCGGCTTTTTCGGCCGAAACGGTGCGCCTGCTCCGCGACGGCCAGTACGGTCCCGCCGCCCTCTATGCCGGATTGAGCGTCGGGGTATGCACGGCATGCGCGGCATTGGGGATGTGGCTCGGAGAGTTGACGAGAAATTAACGAACATAATATAGCACACGACATGGTAATATTGGTACTCAACTGCGGCAGCTCGTCGATCAAATATCAGGTGATCGACATCGAAGCCGGCGCGAACACCCTGCTCGCCAAAGGTCTGGTCGAGCGCATCGGTCTTCCCGAAGGCGACCTCACCCACAAACCCGTCGGCAAGGAGCGTTTCGAACTCCACCGCCCCATTCCGGATCACACGACCGGCATCCGGCTCGTGCTGGAGGCGCTCACGAATCCCGTGCACGGCGTGATCGCGTCGCTCTCGGAGGTGAAAGCCGTCGGCCACCGCGTAGCACACGGCGGCGAGTTCTTCCCCGCGAGCTGCGTCGTAACCGACGAAGTGAAGGAGAAGATCCGCGCGCTTTTCGAAATCGCGCCGCTGCACAATCCCGCCAACCTCGAAGGCATCCTCTCGATCGAAAAGGTACTGCCGGGCGTACCGCAGGCGGCCGTGTTCGACACCTCGTTCCACCAGACCATACCGGCCATCAACTACATGTACGCGCTGCCCTACGAATACTACGAGAAATACCGCGTACGCAAATACGGATTCCACGGCACCAGCCACAAGTTCGTGGCCGCCAAGGGGGCCGCACTCGCAGGTCTCGACCTCGCGCATTCGAAGATCGTAACCTGCCACATCGGCAACGGCGCCTCCGTAACGGCCGTGCTCGACGGCCGTTCGTTCGACACGTCGATGGGCTTCTCGCCGGTGGACGGACTGGTGATGGGTACCCGCTGCGGCGAGGTGGACCCCAGCGCCATCACCTTCATCGGCGAAAAGGAAGGCATGAACTACGGCGAACTGAACGCCATGATGAATAAAAAGTCGGGCGTGCAGGGGCTCACGGGACTGTCGAGCGACATGCGCGACATCGACAAAGCCTATCACGAAGGCAACGGGAAGGCGATCCTCGCCCGCGACATGTACGACAACCGCATCCGCAAATTCATCGGCCAGTATGCCGCCGAGATGGGCGGTCTGGACCTCATCGTCTTCACGGGCGGCGTGGGCGAGAACTCGGACGAAATGCGCGAAGGCGTCTGCCGGGGTCTCGAATTCATGGGCGTGGAGTTCGACGCTGAGGCCAACAAGGGCGCGCGCGGCGTGGACAAGCTCCTGTCGAAGCCCGCATCGCGCGTCAAGGTGGCCATGATCGCCACGGACGAGGAACTGGTGATCGCGACGGACACGTACAACCTCGTGAAATAACGCCCGTTCCCGCAGGGCCGAATGCGCATCGCTCCCTGTCCGGAGCACACCGGGCAGGAGAGACGAGCGAAAAGATCCGACAATACCACAATAAATACACAATAAAAGAATTATGATTCAGCATCTCACAGACATCGTAACAGAAGCGAGAAAAAAAGGCAAGAAACGTCTGGCCGTCGCATACGGTCAGGATTCGCACACGCTCGAAGCCGTTTATGAGGCATACAAAGAGGGGCTCGTGGAGCCCACGCTCTACGGCGAACGCGCCGTGATCGAGCAGGTATGCGCCGAGAACGATATCGACATCAAGGCATTCAACATCGTCGAGGAGAAGAGCGACGTGAAGTGCGTGCAGTTGGCCGTGGCCGCCGTCGTCGCAGGCAACGCAGACGTACTGATGAAGGGGCTGGTTTCGACCGACAAGTACATGCGCGGCATCCTCAACAAGGATGCGGGTCTCTTCCCCCCGAAAGGCGTGCTGAGCCACGTCTCGGTGATCGAAATGCCCTGCTATCACAAACTGCTCACCATTTCGGACGTGGCGGTGATTCCGCAGCCCGACTTCAAGCAAAAGACCATCCAGATCGGCTATCTCGCCAAGACGGCCAGCCTGCTGGGCATTCCGACCCCGAAGATCGCCTGCATCGCCCCGTCGGAGCAGGTGTTGCCGAATGTGATCTCCTCGACCGAAGGAGCCATACTGGCGAAGATGGGCGACCGCGGACAGCTCGGGAACGTCGTCGTAGACGGTCCGCTGTCGATCGACGTGGCGCTCTACAAGGAGGTGGCCGAGCACAAGAAGGTGAAGGGTTCGAGCGTTGCCGGAGACCCCGACTGTCTGCTCTTCCCCAATCTCGAATCGGGCAACGTCTTCTTCAAGTCGGCTACGCACCTCTGCAACGGCGAGATCGCGGCGATGGTGATGGGCACGAAGGTTCCGTGCGTGCTCACTTCGCGCGGCGACACCAGCAAAACCAAACTTTACTCGATCGCACTGGCCTGCCTCGCAGCGAAATAGACACCAACCTCCTAAACTTCTGCAATGACTTTATGAGCTTCAAGATCTTAGCCATAAATCCGGGTTCCACCTCCACGAAGGTAGCACTTTTCGAAGACGAACGTCCGTTGCTCGACCTCACGCTGCGTCATACGGCCGAGGAGATCGCAGCCTACGCCAACATCACCGACCAGCTGCCGTGGCGCCGCGAGATCATCCTCAAAGCGCTCGCCGAACAGGGATTCGACATCCGCGAGCTGTCGGCCGTCATCGGCCGCGGCGGACTGATCAAGCCCATCCCCGCAGGCGTTTACGAAGTGAACGACGCCATGCGCCACGACCTCATCCACGCTCAGATGGAGCACGCTTCGAACCTCGGCGGTCTGATCGCCGACGAAATCGCACGCATGGCGGGTGTCAAGGCCTACATCGCCGATCCCGTCGTGGTGGACGAAATGGAGGACGTGGCCCGCATCAGCGGTCTGCCGGAATGTCCCCGCCGCTCGATCTTCCATGCCCTCAACCAGAAAGCCACGGCGCGTCTGCACTGCGAAAAAACGGGGCTCCGTTATGAGGATTCGAACCTCATCGTCGCGCACATGGGCGGCGGCATCTCGGTCAGCGCCCACTGCCGCGGCCGGGTGATCGACACGAACAACGCGCTCAACGGCGACGGGCCGCTGGCGCCCGAGCGTGCCGGCACCCTGCCTGCCGAAGGGTTGGTGGAGATCTGCTTTTCGGGCAAATACACCAAGAAGGAGGTGATGAAGAAACTGGCCGGCAAAGGCGGCATGGTGGCTCACCTCGGCCTGAACTCCGTACAACAGCTGTGCATCAACGCCGACCGAGGCGACGAAAAGTGCCGCGCCATGATCGAAGCACTGGGGTACAATATCGCCAAGGAGATCGGCGCCATGGCCACCGTCCTGAAAGGCAAGGTCGACGGCATCGTCCTCACGGGCGGCGTTGCTTACAACGAGCCGGTGAACGAGGTGATCCGCGCACACGCTTCGTTCATCGCCCCGATCTATATCTACCCGGGCGAAAACGAGCTGGAGTCGCTGAATCTGAATGCGCTGGTCGTGCTGCGCGGCGTCATCACACCCCGCGTCTACGCATAAGGCGCACGACTGTCTACGAAAGGAGAAGGGGCTGTCCAAGACTTGTTGGACAGCCCTTTTTTATTCGTCCCGCCATTCGGCGGTTTTCCCGAACGGACAATTCCCAGAGGGTTGAAAAGACTTGTCGGACAACCCCTTCCCTTTTGTACGGAATGACAGGGCGGAACGGCGGAAAGTTAAGACAGCCGAGAGCGAGAGCGACAAAATACGGCACAATGATATAGACCGCTTTGTCCCGCCTTGCCGCGGTCGGGGGCTTTGCGTTTCGGCGTCGTCGAAGGAGCGGCCCGGGCCGCGAAGCGGCGTGCGGTCCGCCGCAAGCGGCGAACGGAAGGCATGGCCGAGGCCATGCCGGAGAGGCGCCGAAAGAGGGAAAAGAGATGTATCATCCGCAGTGCGGAGGCAAAAGATCGTGCACGGTGAAAAGCGTGGCGTGGGGACGGAGCGAAGGCGGGTGGGAAACGCGAGGAAGGAGCGGCGCGAAGAGCCCGTATCGTTCGACCCGCGGGCGGCCCGGCGATCCGCACAAAGCGCGCAGGATCCGGCCCCGTTGCCGCGACCGCCCGCAGACCCGATCGGTCGGCCCGTACGGCGGACAGGGCAGCATCCCGCACTGAGAACGAGTTGCCGGCACGGCCCCCAGATGGTTCTTCTGGGCGGCCGAGAGAGATCGGAGCCCTCATCGTCCGTGCCGAAAACACCGGGCGGATAGCTTCCGGCCTCCCGAAGCACAGGAAAAAGATCGTTTTCGCAACTCTCTTCGGGGAACGAAGGCGAACACGCCGTCAGCGAAGCACGCCCGCGAAAAGGACGGACTGTCCGCCGGAGGCTGCCGCCCGCACGGCTCCGCCCCCTCCCGCAGGCGGCGCCCCGCCGAGCGGCGGGAGGAGGAAACGGCAGGCTTTCGCTGCATTTCCGGTCCGCATCGTCCCTAAATACCGGAATCGGTCAGCACTCCCCCTGCTCTTTTCTCAGAAACTCTCGGCGGATCATGCGGGATACCTCGCGGAAAGCTTCCATGCGAAATGATGCGGCCAGACCGACATAGACCGCTACTCCGGCGGCCATTTCGGCGAAAAGACGCAGCAAAGGCGCCTCGATCAGCCGGCCGACCCACCAGACGGCAGCATACATCGCCGCCGTGAGGAGCACGATCGGGAGCAGGGTCAGCAGAAGCCTCCCCACGGTGAGCGTCGTAAACCTCCGGGCCGCCCCGACATTGAGCCCCATCTCGATCGCCGACATCGCCACGAGCCCCCACACGACCGCCGTTACGCTGTGGAAAATCGTAAGGGCGAAGATCGCCGTCATCACCGTCTTCTTGACCGCTTCGAGCCGCACGATGATCCGTCCGTCGCTTTCGACTTTCAGCACATTGTAGGCCAGAATAGCGATCGGATAGAAGAATCCGGTGAGGCACACCGCCTTGAAATAGGGGACCGTCGGCAGCCATTGTTCGCCGATCAAAACCGGAAACAGTTCGTCGGCGACGGCGATCAGCCCCGCCATCGCCGGGAAAAGGGCGAACGCCGTTATCATCGCCAGCTGGCGATACCCCTCGGCGAACCGGATCGCGTCGCCGCCGATCTTCGACAGTGCGGGATAGGTTACACCCTGCACCGACTGCATCGCCGAGGTGAGCGGCAAATCCTTGATCTTCACGGCCTGATCGAAAAAGCCCAGCACAGAGGCGGGATAGAGCCGCCCGATGAAGAATTGGGGAATCTTGGTGTAGACGGCCGAGATCAGATCGGTCGTCATCAGGCTCAGGCTGAAAGGGGCCATCCGCCGGAGTGCGCTACGGTCGAAACGCCCGCGCGGGCGCCAGTCGCTCAGCCACCACAGCAGTCCCGTGCGCACGGCCATGGCCGTTATGCGCTGGCCGACGAAGCTCCACAAGCCGAAGCCCGACACGGCCAGCCCCACGGCTGCGGCGCCGCCGGCCGCCGAAGCGGCGAAGACGACCTTGGACATCAGCGCAAAACGCATCTGCCGGGCGAAGATCGTATTCTGGATGGTGCACAGCGCACTGACGGGCAGCAGCAGAAACAGCACGGGCCCCACGTTCGCCACCAGCGGCATGGCATAGAACCGCGCCACGAGCGGTGCGGCCGCGGCCAGCAATACATAGAGCACGACAGCGACGGCGAAGTTGAGCACGAAGACCGACTTGTAATCCGCCGCCGTAGGATCGGGCTTGCGGATCAGCGCCTGCGAAAAACCGCTGTCCACGAGGATCAACGCCACGGCCACCACGGCCGTGAGGATGCCCCACGCGCCGGTTTCGTCGGGCACCAGATGACGCAGCACGACGAGGCTGACACCCATTTGCAGAAGCGCCGACCCCGCCTTTTCGGCAATGCCCCACGCTACTCCGCGCGCGATCCGGCTCTTGAGCTCCCCTTTCGGTCCCTTCAGCGGGTTTTCAGGCCCGCCCCGATCCGGCTGCGCCCTCATACGATGCGTCAGTTACATGTCGCGTTTTCGATCTCCCGCATGCGCTTGCGGATGTTTTCGACCGTCGAAAGCTCCACGTAGGAAGCGCCTCCGTCGGGTCCGAAGCTGCCGCCCACGATGGCCAGCAGGTCGGCGGGTTCGAGTTTGCGGTACTGGTCGATGAATTCGAGCGCATCTACGAGGAAATGATATTTATCCGTCAATTCCTGACGGCGCAGGATGGGGACCACGCCGTAGGAGAGTGCGAGAATGCGCTGGGCATGGAGCCGGTAGCAGACGGCCATCACCGTCTTGCGACCGCGGAAAGCCGCGAGGTAACGGCCCGTGCGACCCGTCTTGGTATCGAGCACGACGTATTTCACCGGCAGATTGGTGCAGGCCCGGACGGCCGAACGGGCCAGCTGCGCCGTGATCTCGTGGTTCACGGAGACCATGTTCATGTCGATCATCGGCGCGAAATGGGTCTCGTCGCGTTCGATCTCGCGGGCGATGCGCGCCATGGTCTCGACCGCTTCCTTCGGGTAATCGCCCATGGCGGTCTCGTCGCTGAGCATCACGGCATCCACACGTTCGTAGATCGCGCTGGCCACGTCGCTCACCTCGGCACGTGTGGGACGCGGCGAGTGGACCATCGAATAGAGCATCTGCGTGGCGATGATGACGGGGCGTTTGGCCGCTATGCACTTCTCGACGATGCGGCGCTGGGCATTGGGGATGGCTTCGGCCGGAAGCTCCACGCCGAGGTCTCCGCGCGCGACCATGATGCCGTAGGACTTTTCGATGATCTCGTCGATGTTGTCCAGCCCCTCCTGATTCTCGATCTTCGAGATGATCTTGATGGGGCTGCCGTGGGCATCGAGAATATCCTGCACGGCCTGAATGTCGCGGGCGTTGCGCACGAAAGAATGGGCGATGAAATCCACGTCGTGCGCCACGGCCCACTCGATGAAACGGCGGTCCTTCTCGGTTACGGAGGGTAAGCCGATCGACACGCCCGGGACGTTCACGCTCTTGCGCGAGCGCATGAGGCCCCCCGTCGTGAACTCGCAAACGAGCTCCGTCTCGCTCTTCTCCACCACGCGGATCTCCATTTCCCCGTCGGCGATAAGCATGCGCGCACCCACGGGAATGTCCTCCACGATGGTCTCGACATTCATATAGACCACCTTGCGCGTGGTGAGGTCTTCGCCCTTCGAACCGCGCACGGCGATCCGGTCGCCGGCCGCGAAGCGGATGCCGTTGCCGTATTCGTCGGCGATGGTCGTTACGCGGATTTCGGGTCCTTTCGTGTCGATCATGATGGGGATCGCGTCGTTGACCTTATGAACCGTCTCGACGATCCGTGCGGCACCCTCTTCCGTTACATGAGCCGTATTGATGCGCACGACGTCCATCCCCGCGTCGAAAAGCTGCCGCACGAACTCCTCCGTGCAGCGGAAGTCGGACATCGTGGCCACGATCTTCGTTTTTTTCATTCTGTACATATCTTGTCCTAATTAACCTGATCCATTCTGAGGAGCGCTTCGACGCCCAATTCGTAAGACAGAAGTCCGAAACCCATGATCGACCCCGCGCACACGGGGGCCAGCAGCGACACGCGGCGGAACTCCTCGCGGGCGAGGATCGACGAGATGTGGACCTCCACGACGGGCACCGCGACCGCCTCCACGGCATCGCGCAGCGCCACGGAGGTGTGGGTGTAGCCCCCGGCGTTCAGCACCACCCCGTCCCAGACCCCTTCGGCCCCGTGCAGTGCGTCGATCAGTTCGCCCTCCGCATTGGACTGGAAATAGCCGAACTCCGCATCGGGACGGGACGCACGCAGCCGCTCCATAAGCGAGCCGAACGGCTCGCGGCCGTAGATCTCGGGATCGCGCCGCCCCTGCAAATTGAGGTTCGGGCCGTTGAGAATCAAAATTTTCTTCATAACGTGAACGTTGCAACGGCTCGCGGCCGTCGGGATTTGCCGCGCAAATATAGTGATAATTCCACATATTTTCGATATATTTGCCCGCGCCGGCCGATAAAACGATCCCGAGGACGGGTTCCTTTCACCCGATGCGCGGGGTCCGCCCGCACCCCTTCGGAAAAGGGAAGGAGCACGGTCCCGAGCGAAGCGGCATTGGGCGGCCGTCGGGACACGGCCCTCCCCGTTCGGCCGCACGGCGGGCCGCAATCCGCCGACCGGACGAAACCGGACCGGAGCAAATACCGCTCCGGCGCGGGACGTTTCGGAGAACCGCCCCGTCCAAACCGTTCAACCGTTATGCACCGGCCGCAAAGCCGGAAAAGAGAACATGACCGAATTCGGACTGATCGAACACATCCGCCGGCTCTGCGGCCTTCAGCCCCCGGGCGACTTCGAAGGAATCGGAGACGACTGCGCCGTACTGCCCGTCGGCGGCGGCGAATCGCTCGTATTCACGACCGACCTGCTGTGCGAAGGGGTTCATTTCCTCAGACATGCGACCACCGCCCGCGAACTGGGCGGCAAAGCCCTCGCCGTCAACCTCAGCGACGTCGCCTCGATGGGTGCGACGCCCGTCGCCACGCTCCTTTCGCTCTCGCTGCCCCCGGACGCTACGGGCCCTTGGGCCGAGGAATTCGCCGCGGGATATTGCGACGCTTCGGCCCGCTGGGGCACGGCCCTCGTCGGCGGCGACACCACGGCTTCGGCCTCGGGCATCACCGTCAGCGTTACGGCCATCGGACGTGCGGCCGACGCACACATCAAGCGCCGCAGCGCCGCCTGCGCAGGCGACGTGATCCTCACGGCCGGCCGGCTGGGTGCTTCGGCCGCCGGCCTGCGCGACCTGCTCGCCGGCCGTCTCGACACGCCTCTCGCCGCAATCCACCGCAACCCCGTGCCGCAGACGGCCGAAGGGGCATGGCTCGGCACACGGCCGGAAGTCCACGCGATGATGGACCTCTCCGACGGACTCGCCTCGGACATATGCCGCATCATGGAACAGTCGCACACGGGCGCAGAGATCGACCTCGAACGGATACCGACGGACGACGGGGCCGACCTGCGCACAGCGCTCTGCGGCGGCGAAGACTACAAACTGCTGCTCACGGCGGCGCCGCACGGCGCCGAAACTCTCTGCGCCGACTTCCTCGCACATTTCGGCACGCCGCTCTACCCCGTGGGGCGCATCACCCCTTCGCAAGAGGGGCAGTCCGGCCCCGTCTGGCTGCTTCGCGGCGAGCGGCAGCGCCTCCGTTTCGAGGGCTTCGAACATTTCTGATTCACCGCCGTCCGCGAAAGAACGGCCCCCAGCACTGACCCGAAAGACGGGGCAGCGTAGGGAGGAACATCCCGCAAACGACATGCGGGCAGCACAGCGCATGGGGATACGGAGGGACGCTTCCCGGACGTTCGGCGCGCAAGAACGACAGCAAAAGGCACCCCACGGCGAATCGGCAAACGGCCGGACGACATGCGGACAGCACAGCGCATGGGATACGGAGGGACGCTTCCCGGACGTTCGGCGCACAAGAACGGCAGCAAAAGGCACCCCACGGCGAATCGGCAAACCGCCGGACGACATGCGGACAGCACAGCGCATGGGGATACGGAGGGACGCTTCCCGGACGTTCGGCGCGCAAGAACGGCAGCAAAAGGCACCCCACGGCGAATCGGCAAACGGCCGGACGACACGCGGGCAGCACAGCGCATTGGGATACGGCGAGACGCTTCCCGGACGTTCGACACGTAGGCCGAAGCTCCGGCACCGACACAATATCACGAAAAGATCCGGACGGTCCGAACGGATAATCCGCTCCGCAACATGCGATTCCGGAGCGGTTTTCGATGTGCTTTTTACCGCATTTTTTCATCTATTCTTCCTATTTTCAGCTTCATCCGCACTTTTTCGACCAAAAATTTGGTGGGGGGGGGAATTCCCTAATTTTGCCCCCGGAATCGGGACGCTTATCGCGTCGAAGGGAATTCCGGCCCCTCCGTTCGGGAGCCGCCCGGCGTCGAAAAACGTCGAATCGTTTTCTTCCGTTTCCCGCCCGGCATAGTCCGGACGAGTGCGGCCCGGCATCCGGATCGTCGGAACCCCGACTTCTCTTCGCCTCTCTACCCACCCCGGCGATTTCCGGACGAAGCCCGGATTGCCTCCGGCCAGACGAAACCGTCCCGCTCCGCGAAGTCGAACCCGAAAAACAAAGCGCTGCCTATGAAACACTGACCCCTTACCGTCCACCGAAATGCACCGAGTGCCGGCACGACGCAGCTGCCGGCACGGGGGAAACCGGAACGGACCCCTGCCGGTCCGCACGCATGCGCCGAGCAGCGCACGCTCCCGGCCGGCGACGTCCATGTCCCGCGTTCCGCGCACCCCGAATCACCCGTTTCAAACAAAACGCCCACGGGACAGGCAACCCAAACACGCTCAATCCATGAAAACAAGATTTACACTGCTTCTGCTCGCACTGCTCGGTCTCGGCACCGTCGATTCGTTCGCACAGCTGACCACGGGCAAACCCTCCGCCAAAGTCATCCGCACGGGCAACCGCGCCCAAGCCGGCGATTTCGGCCTCTATGTCGGCGCCACGAGCAACATGTTCAAAGATCTCTTCGACAGCGACGTCAAGATCAACTGTCTGCCGCTCATCAACCTCAAATACATGGTTTCCGACCAGTTCGAAACACGCCTCGGCATCGAACTCTACAAGACCTCCGAGCGTATCAAGGGCGACCTGCACTCCTTCGAAGAGAACGCGGCGCCGGTCTTCGGCGACAGCAAGTTCGCCAATTCGTCGGCGCTGTTCTATCCGGGTATCGCCTATCACTTCTCGAAACGGAATCTGCTCGACGTATATGTCGGGGCCGAACTGCCTATCGGATGGGACAGCACTCGCAACATCGAGGAGGGAGACGACTGGAAACAGAAGACCTCGAAAAACTCATTCGTCATCGGTCTGGGCGCATTCATCGGTCTGCAAGCCTACATCGCCAATCTGCCGCTGGCCATAGGCGTCGAATACGGCATTTCGTCGCGTTTCGACACCGGACTGAAATACAAATCCGAGATGACCGACGAGGACGGCACGCAGACGCTCTATTCGACCGACATCACCAGCTTTCCGAACCTCGATCCCGGAGACGAACAGTACGACAAACTCAAGGCCCGCAAGGGCGAAATCGGCAGTCAGTTCCGCCTCACGCTGACCTATTACTTCAAATAAAACCCGCGCCACTCATGAGAACTCCCAAATTCCTGTTGTGCGGGCTGCTGGCCCTCTGCTGCGCGGCATGCAGCGTAACCCGCACGCGCACCTACGCACCCGCCTCGACCAAACTCGATCTGCAGATGAGTGACCTGAACTACATCGGACAGACCGAAATCAGCGTCGATTTCCGCACCTACCTCGGATTCATCCGCGTAACCGACGCGCTCAACGGAACGCCCTACGACGGACGCGAACAGCTCATCGCCCGGGTCGGCGGCGACGGAACGCATCCGCAGCTGCGGGGAAAACTCCGGCGCGCGGCCGTCAAACTGCTCGAAGAGTTTCCCGACGCCGACTACTTCGTCGTCGTGAAACAGATCCGCCACAAAAACCGGCTCTTCCTCGGAGCCGAAATCACGGACAAGGCCGTGGTCAAGGCCTACTCCTTCAAATAAACGGTTTCCGCCGTATCCCGGAAGCGGGATACGGCGGAAATCCTCTCTCCGTCCATCATCCGCAAACACATGAAACACCTACTTCCGATTCTCGCGCTCTGCGTTTTCTCGGGCGCCTGCACCTCCGAAAAAGACGCCACGGAACTGCTGCTCTTCGTAACGGCGTCGGACACGTCGGCCGCCGCCGGAGAGATCGTCTACTTCGACATCGAGGCCCGCAGTCTCGACAGCCGGATCGACACGGTGAGCGTCCGCACCTACGACAAGGAGAACGGACCGCTCCCCCTCTTCTCCGACCGTCCCCGAACGGAGCGCTACACGCACCGCCTCTACTGGTCCGTTCCCGCCACTGCGCGCGATTCGCTCGACGTGGAGCTGACGTTCCGAGCCACCGATCCCGCCGGACAGAGCCGCGAACGGCACATTGCGTTTCTCGTTCGCGGGAGTGCCGCGCCGCTCCGCGAATTGAGCGGCATCACCCTCTATGCGCCCGCTTCCGGCAATCCCGACGGCTTCTCGCTCACGACCCGTCAGCCGGTCCGCACCGCCACGGCAGCTCCCGGGGAGGTGGACTTCTATCTTTATGCCGACCCCGAGGCACCCGAGGACGCGCTGCCCCGGCAATGGCGCACCCGCACCGACATACGCTTCGCCAAGGTCAACCGCTTCGATTTCGCCGCTGCGACCGACCGTTCGCTGCGCGCCGTCTACGACGCCTCGGTCCGCACCGATTATGTGGACGATCTGACCGCTGACGACATCATCCTCATCGGGCGCGAAGCGCCTCTCGGCGCCGACAGCGTCGCAGCCGGCGACACATCCGCGCGCGCAGGTGCATGGGGCGTCGTGAAAATCATGCAGGCATACGACGAACCGGGCAGTTCGAACGATCGCTACCTGCTACACATCAAATACATAGATTGAACGGCCTTCGTGAGGAAGCGAGAGCGGGAGGTTTCCGACGGCCGTTACTCCAACAGATAGACATGTTCGCCGCGCCGCTGCATGCGGTAGCGTTCGCGGGCATACTCTTCGAGGTAATCGTCGTAACGGAGCCGTTCGAGAAGGGCGCTGTCCCGTGCGATACGCTCCTCGTAGAGCGCTTTCTCACGCTCCAGCACGGCGATCTGACGGCGGATACGGACCGTGTGCAGCAGATTGCGCCCCACGAGCAACACCGTGAATACGAGAATGATCGCCGTCGTTACGATCCAGAAACGCCTGCCTATCCTGAATGCCATGCCGGAACGTGCTAAGGAATGTGCATGTACTTGTGCGTCTGGATCGAGACGTTCCAGCGGGGCGCAGCCTTGGCGTACTCCACGATGAGCGGCATCATCCGCTCCGCGACGCTCCACTCGGGCTGGAGGTAGAGCAGGCACTCCGGCGCGGTTCGGGCGGCATGCTGCTCGGCCCATTCGAAGTCCGCTTCGCTCTCCACGATCACCTTCAGTTCGTGCGCCCGCGCACAGACCTCCGCAAGGGGCGGCCGGCGGCGTTTGGGCGAGAGACACACCCAATCGAACGACCCGCTGAAGGGGTGCGAACCCGATGTTTCGAGAAAAATCCGCAACCCGTTCGCATGCAGAGCCTCCGTGAGCGCTCCCAGCGGGTAGAGCAGCGGTTCGCCGCCGGTGATGACGACGGCCTGCGCCGCGCAGGAGGCCACCCGCTCCACGATCGTTTCGATCCGGACTGGCGGATAGAGTTTCGGATTCCACGTATATTTTGCATCGCACCAGCTGCACCCTACGTCGCAGCCGCCGAGACGGATGAAGTAGGCCGGTTTGCCGGCGTGGAACCCCTCGCCCTGTATGGTGTAGAAATCTTCGACCAGAGGCAGCAGCCGTCCTCCGTCGAGCAGTTCGCTATGAATGTCGATGCGCATCGGTGTCCGACGGTTAGTCCGTTACCACATACACGTCCTTCAGGTTGCGGCCCAGCTGATCGTAGTCGAGACCGTAGCCGACGATGAATTCGTTGCCGATCTCCATCGCACGGTACTCCACCGGCACCGTCTTCGAATAGGAGGCCGGTTTGAAGAAGAGCGTACAGACGGAGATGCTCGCAGGCTTGCGCGATTCGAGGTCGCGGACCATATGCTCGATGCTCTCGCCCGTGTCGACGATATCCTCGACGATGATTACATGACGGCCTTCGATGCTGTTATTCAGACCGATCAGGCTGCGCACGTCGCCTGTCGTGCACGTACCGCAGTACGAGGCCAGCTTCACGAACGAAAGTTCGCAGTCGAACTCGATCTTTTTCATCAGGTCGCTCATGAACATGAACGAACCGTTGAGCACTCCGATGAAAAGCGGCAGCTGTTTGTCCCTGTAATCGGCATTGATCCGCTCCGCGACGGCCGCCACGGCACTGTCGATCTGCGCAGCGGGAATCATCACCCGAAACGTCTTGTCGTGGAGTCGAATGACATTCTTCATCATATTCGGTTCGGTTTTGGTTATTGGTGCAAAAATAACGAATTGCGCGCAAGAAACGCATGTTCCGCACAAATTTATTCGCTCCGATCCGCTGTTTCGTCCGTCGTCGCAGCCTCGTGCGCACCGTGGCATCGCCGGAAAGGGCACGCCGGCACTCCCCGATCCGACGACGCACCGCACGCATCGGGACGCCCCTTTGCCACCCGGCCGCCGTATCGGCATAACGGCAGGATGAAAGGACGACAGAACGGATTGAAGGATGGAGGGATGGTCCTCTCCCGGCACGCCGGCCTCCCGAACTTCCGCCTCCGAATATCCGGCGCAGCGCCCCCGATCCGTCGTCCGTGTCCCAAAAAAGAGACGCCCCTTCTCCACAACTCTCCGATGACGCGAACGCCCTGTCGAAACAATTTTCCGGCAGGGCGAAATCGCAAAAACGAAACCGGCCGCGCAACCGGTTCCTCCGATCCCCCGCTAAACGAGCCCGGAGAAGCCCATGAAAGCCATGGCGAGGATACCCGCCGTGATGAGCGCGACCGGCACACCGCGGAACGCCTCCGGCACATCCTCGAATTCGAGCCGTTCGCGGATACCGGCGAACAACACCAGCGCCAGCCCGAACCCGAGGGCCGTAGCCACCGAATAGGTTACGCTCTGCAACAGATCGAACTCCTTCTGAATCATGAGAATCGCTACGCCCAGCACGGCACAGTTGGTCGTGATGAGCGGCAGAAAGATGCCGAGCGCTTGGTAGAGCGAAGGAGAAACTTTCTTGAGGATGATCTCCACCATCTGCACGAGCGCCGCGATGACGAGGATGAAAACGATCGTCTGCATGTATTCGATGTGCAGCGGCACGAGCACATACGTCTGGATCAGCCACGCCACCACCGAGGCGATGGCCATGACGAACGTTACGGCGGCTCCCATGCCGAGCGACGTTTCGACCTTCGACGAGACGCCGAGGAAGGGACAGATGCCGAGGAACTGCGCCAGCACGACATTGTTGACGAAGATGGCGCCTATGATGATCGCGAAATACGAAAGCTCCATATCTATTTCTTGGCTAATTTGTTGAAAAGCACCATCAGATACCCCAGCACGATGAAGGCGCCCGGGGCCAGTACGAACGTCAGCGGCATGTAGCTCAGTTCGTTGCCCGCGGCATCCAGATAGGTCAGGTGCAGCGGATAACCGAAGATGGCGCCGCTGCCGAGCACCTCGCGCACAGCACCGATCACCGTCAGCGAGAGCGTGAATCCGAGGCCGATGCCCAATCCGTCGAGCGCCGCGTCGAAGGCTCCGTGCTTCGACGCGAACGCCTCGGCACGGCCGAGGATGATGCAGTTGACCACGATCAGCGGAATGAAGACGCCCAGCGCGGCATAGAGCACCGGCACGAAAGCCTGCATGAGCATCTGGATGATCGTAACGAACGAAGCGATCACGACGATGAAGGCCGGAATGCGCACCTTGTCGGGAATCAGGTTCTTGATGAGCGAAATCACGATGTTCGACAGGATCAGCACGGCCATCGTCGCCAGCCCCATGCCCATGCCGTTCACGGCCGAAGTGGTCGTACCGAGCGTCGGGCACATGCCCAGCACCAGCACGAATGTCGGATTGTTGCGGACGATGCCGCTCAGAATCAATTGAAATTTACTCATTACCGTCTCCTTTCCGAGCCCCGGGCTCCTTGTCCGCCGCGAAGCCGTCCGCCTCACGAGCGTTTCTGTTCACGATACGGCTCCCCGCCTCCCGGTCCCGGATATCCGTACGGTCGCCGACACGGCCTCTGCGGTCCGCCACGCTGTCCGGCGTCCGGTTCGCAGCGCCCGATGCTTCGTCCGCATGATCCGCATTTTCGCCGGACGCAGCCGTGGCGCCCGAAGCGGCGTCCGTTGCACCCGAAGCCACGTCCGTGGGTACCGTTCCGGTCGCTACGCTCCGGTAGGCCATCCACGCACGGTTGACCGCATCGCAATAGGCCCGCGACGAGATCGTCGCCGCCGTCAGCGCATCCACGTCGCCGCCGTCCTTGACCACGGCGAGCCGACCGTCGACGAGCCGCATCGTTTCGAGCCGCTTGCCCCGTATGCTTCCGAGCAGCGGATTGTCCTCGTCGGCCATCTTGGTGCCGAGGCCCGGCGTTTCGTTCTGCTCCAACACGTCGATATTCACGACCTCGCCGTCGGGCGCAAAACCGACCATCATGCGGATCATGCCGCTGAAGCCGTTCTTGGTCGCCGTCTGCACGGCATAACCCGCGACGTCGCCCGCCGCATCCGTCGCCGTATAGACCGTGATAGGCAGGCCGTCGATCGTCAGCGAATCGGTTACGGTCGTCTCGAAGGGCGGCAGCACCTTGTTGAGCGCCTCGACCACTGCGGCGGCTTTCGCACGGGCGATCGGCTCCTCGGTGATCCGGTTCACGACACCGACGCCGGCCGAGGTGATGAGCGTGATCGTAAAGAGCACCGCCACCATATTAAAAAGCGTACTTTTCATCCTTGCGCCCTCCTTTGTCTTACGCCGAAGCGGCGGGGTTTGACATATTTGTTAATCAGAGGAACCGCGGCGTTCATGATGAGGATCGCAAAGGACATGCCCTCGGGATAGGCCCCCCAAAGGCGGATGCACATCGTGAGCGCACCGATGCCCGCGGCATAGATCACCCCTCCGCGAACCGTCATCGGCGAAGTCGAATAGTCCGTCGCCATGAAGATCGCGCCGAGCATCGCTCCGCCCGCCAGCAGGTGAAAGAGCGGGAATTCCCACAGTGCCGCCCCCGTCCAACCGCGTCCGAGCGCTGCGAAGAAGGCGAAAAGGGCCATCGAAACGAAGATCACGACCGGAATATGCCACGTGATGACCCGGCGCCAGAGGAGGTAGAGGAAACCCAGCAGAAGCGCCGCGGCCGCCACCTCGCCCATCGAACCCGCGACGTTGCCGATGAAGAGGTCCGGAAGATTCGCGCCTGCGAACAGGGGACTGTATTTCATCGCCGCCAGCGGCGTGGCGCCCGTGAAGGCATCCGTAGCGAACGAGGTCATCTGCACGGGATAGGCCACCAGAAGAAAGACGCGGCCCACGAGCGCGGGATTGAAGGGATTCTTGCCCAGACCGCCGAAGGTCATCTTCGCTACGGCGATCGCAACGAACGCCCCGACCGCGACGATCCACCACGGAATCGAGACGGGCAGGTTGAAAGCCAGCAGAACGCCCGTTACGGCCGCCGAAAGATTGCCCACGGTACAGGGACCTTTGACCAGAAACCGCTGGATCAGGAACTCGAAGAGCACGCAGCACGCCACCGACAGCAGGGTGAGCAGCAGCACGCTCCAGCCGAACACCCATGTCGAGACCGCCAGTGCAGGCAGCAGCGCCGCCAGCACGTCGCGCATGATCGACTGCGTGGACTGCGACGACTGCACATGGGGCGCGGGAGCGACAATCAGTTTGTTTGCCATATCATAAGTCGGTTTACGTTTACTTTTTGGGAGTGTTGGCCGCCGCACGGGCACGGAGAATGCCCATCACGGTCTGCTTGCCCAGACGGATCCAGTCGAGCAGCGGCAGATAGGCCGGACACGACGCCGAGCAGCAGCCGCACTCGATGCACGAGGCGATGTCGCCCGCTTCGAGCGCCTCCCACCCCCGCTTCTGCGCCATCTTCGACAACAGGTAGGGTTCGAGCCCCATCGGGCAGGCCGCCACGCACCGGGCGCACTTGATGCAATTCGACGAAGTGCGGCGTTCGGCATCCGCACCGCCGAGGATCGTGATGCCCGAACACCCCTTCGTTACGGGAGCCTCGGGATTGGACATCGCACGCCCCATCATCGGACCGCCGTTCACGATCTTGCAGTCGCCATCGGGCAGGCCGCCGGCGGCCTCGATCAACGCCGATACGGGCGTCCCCAAGCGTACAAGCAGATTCTTAGGTTCTTTCAGACCTTTGCCGGTGATCGTTACGACACGTTCGACGAGCGGTTTGTTCTTCTGCACGGCCTCGTACACCGCCACCGCGGTCGAAGCGTTGCACACGACAACCCCCACGTCGATCGGAAGCGCCGGCGGAGGGGGCACCTCACGGCCCGTCAGGGCTGCGATGAGCTGTTTCTCGCCCCCCTGCGGGTACTTCACCTTCAGCGGCACGACCTCCACCCCGTCGTATTCCGCGGCCAAACGCGCGAGACGGGCGATGGCGTCGGGTTTGTTGTTTTCGATGCCGATCGAAGCATTCCGCACTCCGAGGGCCCGCATCAGGATCGTAACGCCCACGAGCAGCTCCTCGCTCCGTTCGAGCATCACGCGGTGATCCGACGTGAGATAGGGTTCGCATTCGACGCCGTTGACGACGAGCCGCTCGGCCTTTCGGCTCGGAGGCACCGCGAGTTTCACATGCGTGGGGAACGTGGCGCCCCCCATGCCGACGACACCCGCCGCCTTGATCTTAGCGACGATCTCCTGCGGCGCGAGCGTACACTCTTTCACGACCGTATCCGCGAGGTCGATGCCCGCGGCCCACTCGTCGCCCTCGCGGCGGATCGTGATCGCCGCCTGACGCAATCCCTGCCCGTTGACGGCCATGTCCACGGCCGTAACGGTACCTGAAACGGAGGCGTGTATGTCGGCCGACATGAAACCCGCAGCTTCGGCGATGAGCTGGCCTGCCAGCACCTTGTCGCCTTTGGCGACCTTGGCCTTGGCCGGTGCGCCGATGTGCTGTGCAAGCGGGATCGTAACCACCTCGGGAAGCGGCAGCGCCTCGATGGCACGGCCGCGGCTCAGCTTGCAATCCGACGGATGGATGCCGCCTTTCGGGAATGTCTTCATAGCTTTTTTCCTGATTTAAGGTTTACGATTTCGCATCCGGGACGGAAGCGGAAGAGACGACCGTCTCATCGGCAACGGCGGCCGGACGATCGACATTCGCCCCATGTGCTCCCGACGCAGATACCGCGCCGGAAGCCGGGGCTGCCGCAGATTCGGCCGGTTCCGGGGGAAGCGGGGAGGCGGCCGGTGCGGAGGGACGTGCCGCAGGTCCAAAGACGCCCGGCGCGGAGGCAGGCGCCGAAGTTTCGGTCGCACGTGCGGCAAAAGCAGCCGGCGATCCGGATTCTGCAGATGCCGCTGGAGGTGCGGGAACCGCAGAGGAAGCCGCCGATCGGCCCGCAGAGGCGGGTTTCGGTTCCCGCGACAGCGGCTCCATGTTTTCGAGCACGATCGCTCCCGTGGGACATTCGTTCACGCATTTGCGGCAAAGCTTGCACTTCTGAGGGTCGATATAAGCGAGGTTGTTTTCGAGGGTGATGGCCCCGAACGGGCAGACTTTCACACATTTGCCGCAGCCGATGCAACCCGCTTTGCAAGCCTTCATCACCACGGCGCCCTTGTCGTGCGAAACGCACGCGACATACACCGCCCTGTTCTTGGGCCATTTTTTTCGCAATTCGATGATTTTCTTCGGACAAGCCTTCACGCAGGCCCCGCAGGCCGTACAGCGATCCGGATCGACCGCGGGAAGTCCGGTCGCTGGGTCGATGCGGATGGCGCCGAACGCGCAGACCTCCACGCAGTCTCCGTAGCCCAGACACCCGAACGAACAACCCGTCTGGCCGACATAGAGCGTTGCCGCCACGGCGCACGAGCGTGCTCCGTCGTATACGTTCGTACGGGGCCGCTTGGTGCAACTGCCGCCGCACCGCACCGTCGCCACCTGCGCTTCCTTCTCGGGAGCGGCCTTGCCCAGATAGTCGGCGACCGCACGCATGCAGGCCGCACCTCCCACAGGACAGTAGAGGGCCGAAATGTCGTCCCGCTTCACCAGTGCGTCGGCCATGCCGCGGCAGCCGGCGAAACCGCAGCCGCCGCAGTTGGCGCCGGGCAGCATCTTCTCCACCTCGTCGATGCGCGGGTCTTCGTCGACCTTGAATTTCCGGGCCACGAAGTAGAGCACGACTGCCGAAAGGATACCCAACGCGCAGAGCGTCAGAACCGTAAATAGCAATACTTCCATTATCGTCTCGTTATTGTAAAATGTATCGTGTGTTCGATCCGATGTCTGAAGAGCCACAGCGCGAAGTAGTAAAGCCCCACTCCGAACAGCGAAACAAGGGCGCCGAGCCCCTCGCTCCAACCCAGCACGCGCAGCGTAAGGACCAACAGAAGCGCCAGCACGGCCAGAGCCCCCACGTAAGCCAGCATCACCGCTCGGGCTCCGATGCCGCGCCGCACGCCGACCGCCACCTCGTCTCCGGCAGCATAACGGGCCGCATCCGGCGTCTGCACTTCGACGATCTTTTCCCGGGCTTCGCCCATCCCGCATGCCTCGCGTGCACGACACGTACCGCAGGCACCCGCAGCGGCGATCCTCACGTATACGCGGTCGGCCGCCGTCCGCACCACGACCCCGCTATGTTCGACGAGTTTCGCCACACTTCTCTAATCGCCGTATTTATTCGTGAGGGGCATCAGCCGCTCGTGTCCGAAGGCGCAGGTCGAGAGGCGCAGCACGGGCGGAAACTGATAGCGTTTCTTCTCGTTGCGCATAATCATCGCATGGATCTTCTCCACGACCTCCGAATCGAAACCGGCGTTGACGATCTCCTCGCGGTGCTGTCCCTCCTCGATCATCCGGAACAGGATGGCGTCCACCACCTCGTAGGGCGGCAGGATGTCGCTGTCCTTCTGGTCCGGATGCAGTTCCGACGAAGGCTCCTTGTCGAGAATGCTGTCCGGGATCACATTGCCGCGGGTGCGGTTGATGTAGCGCGCCAGATCGTACATTTCGGTTTTGTAGAGATCGCCCGTCGGGCTGAACGCCCCGGCCGTGTCGCCGTAAAGCGTGCAGAGGCCGAGCGCATTCTCGCTTTTGTTCGACGAGTTGAGCAGCACGTAGCCCGTCTTGTTCTGCAGAGCCATGAGCAGGATGGTCCGGATACGTGTCTGGATGTTCTCCTCCGTGGCATCGAAATCCGTGCCGCCGATCACGGGTTTGAGCGTATCGGTTACGCTCGTATAGATTTCGTTGATGGGGATGACGTTGAATTCGATTCCGAGATTTTCGGCCAGCGTCTTGGCGTCCTCGACCGAACGGTCCGGCGAAAAGTGCGACGGCATGAGCAGGGCACGGACGTTTTCGCGCCCCAGCGCAGCCACCGCGAGACAGGCGACTACCGCCGAGTCGATGCCGCCCGAAAGACCGATGGAGGCCTTGCGGTAGTCGTTCTTGAGGTAGAAATCGCGCAGACCGCACACGGCCGCCTCGTAGACGAGGCGCGTCCGGTCGCCGGCGGTCGGAATGGGAACCGCCTGCACGGCGGCTTCGGTATCGAAAATCTGAAAATCCTCTTCGAAATTCTTCATCATCAGACACAAATCGCCTCTGCGGTCGAAGGCGCCCGACGTGCCGTCGTAAACGATCTCGGTCGAACCGCCCACATGGTTCACCAGCACGAGGTTCTTGCCCTCGACGAACGCGATGCGGCGCATCATTTCGTAGCGGTAGGTCATCATCCCCCGGCCGTAGCGGCGGGCATTGATCGAAACGATGGTCTCCACCGACCGGTCGCAGTCGTGCACGCGGCTCAGGTCGTCGCCCACGACGATCGCGCACTTATGGCCCTTGATCGTGGCGTATTCATAGCCTTTCGACGGTACGAGAAAACCCATCTCGCGGCGGGCGGTGATGTATTTCTTTCCGACGTAACGGAGCACCTTCCGGTCCTCGATCAGCGCCGCGGCGCTGACCGTACCGTCGGATGTGAGGAGCGGGAGGCCGACGATGGCAGCGATGCCGTCGCAGCAGGAGGCGATTTCCACAAGGGCGTCTTCGCACAGTTCGAGGAAGGTCGTTTTGCGCAGCAGGTCGAATGCGGGGGTACCGCTGACGGCCTGTTCTGCGAAAATCACGAGGTCGGCATGTCGCGCCTTGGCTTTCTGGACGGCACCGATGATCTTCGAGGTATTGCCGTCGATGTCGCCGACCGTGTAGTTTAACTGAGCAATTGCTATCTTCATCTATCGTGAATTAAGACTCCGAATATATGATTTCGCAAATATAACAATAAAATCGCAATTATCAGCGTGAAGAAAGGGGTAATTTTGCCTTTTCCGACTGCGGGAACCCGTGCGGAACGAGGGGCCGGAGCCCCCTCCGGATGACTCTTCCGAAAAGGGTGTGCGACCGGACCTCGCATCCGGTCATCGACAAACCGAAATCCGTCCCCGGCACGGGACGGCGGCCGGCATCACGATCCCGTCAAGCCGCAAGCCACACACGGCACAGGCGGCAGCGGACATGGGCCGTCCACGGAGATGAATCCGCACGCTTTCATGGCACAAAACGGCGGCAGGCAGTCCGCCGCTCCGCCGCAGGCGACGGACTGCACATGTCGCGGCGCTGCCGCAGGCAACTGAGAGCCGGAAGCGCAAAACGAAAGAGCTGCAGGCGAATCGTGCGGAAAACAGGTCGGCAGGACCGCTACGGACGACAGACCATGCAGGCGGACACGATCCGCCGCGCCCGGCGGTACTTCCGTTCCGGCCCTGTCGCAAGCCCCTCTCCGAAACGATCCGTCCGGCGGACCGACGGCCGGCTCATACGACAAAAACGCCCCGAAGACCGTTTTGAAGCGGTCTTCGGGGCATCGTGGCTATGGGAATGCTACTCCTCGGCCGAATCGGGATCGGCCACGAGGATGCGTCCGCAGTATTCGCAGATAATCACCTTCTTGCCCTGACGAATATCCACCTGACGCTGGGGCGGGATGCGGTTGAAACACCCACCGCAAGCATCGCGTTTCACCGTAACGACGGCCAGTCCGTTGCGCACGTTGCGGCGGATGCGATCGTAGGCCGCCAGCAGACGGTCGTCGATTTTCGATTTGGCGCGTTCGGCCTGAGCGGTATACTCCTCGACCTGAGGCGCGGTCTCCGCTTCGATGCCTTCGAGTTCGGCTTTCTTGGCGGACAAGTCGATCGCACGCTCCTTCATCGCGCTGTCGGCCTCCTCGTATTGGGCTTTCTTGCCCTTGACCGCCGCGGCATACTCCTTAAGACGTTTCTCGGCCAGTTCGATCTCCAGCTCCTGATACTCGATCTCCTTGTTGATGGCATCGAACTCGCGGTTGTTGCGGACGTTGTTCTGCTGCTCCTTATAGTTCGCAATCATGATCTTCGCCTGATCGACTTCACGCTTGCGCTGTTTGGTGAGGGTGTTGAGCTCCTCGATCTCGGCATTGATGTTGTCGATACGGGTCTTCAAACCGGTCAGTTCGTCTTCGAGGTCCTGCACCTCAAGCGGCAGTTCACCTTTTACCTTGTTGATCTCGTCGATTTTGCTGTCGATCTTCTGCAGATCGTAGAGCGCCAGAATCTTCTCTTGCATCGAATAGTCAACTTCGGCTGTCTTTTTCTGTGTCGCCATATATTGTCTTGAATGTTTAGACTTAAACCATATAGTGTACCGGATTGCGGGAGGCTTCGCTCCTGCGAACCGCAAAGGTACGTAAATTTTTCGACAAAACGTCAAATAAAAGTTCGATTGCGCAATATTCGCTTTCGAAATGTCCGATGTCGGCCACGACGAATGCTCCGTCGGGGGTCATGAAGTCGTTGTACTTGAGGTCGGACGTAACGTAAAGGTCCGCGCCCGCGCAGCGTGCCGCGCCGATGAGCGACGCACCGGCCCCCGTGCAGACGGCCACCCGCCTCACGGGCCGATCCCCCAGAGCGCTGTGGCGCACGACCCGGGCCCCCGTCCGCTCCATGACACGGCGCAGAAACGCCTCGGCCGGCATCGCTTCGCACAGTTCGCCGACTACGCCGAACCCCGCGTCGGGCACTCCCGAAGGCGACGGCTCCAGCACGCGGAGCTCCCCGACGCCCACGAGCGACGCCAGACGCCAGCTCATGCCGTGCGGAGTGCTGTCGAGGTTGGTATGGCAGGCATAAAGCGCGATGCCGGAGCGGATGGCTCGTTCCACGCATCGCTGCACGCAGTCCGCCGAGTTGAACCGTTTGAGGGGATGGAACACGATCGGATGGTGTGTGATGACAAGTCCGCAGCCTTCCCGCTCGGCCTCGTCGAGCACGGCTTCGGTTACGTCGACCGCCAGCAGAGCGCGGCTCACCTCCGAATCCGGCCGCCCCACGACAAGCCCCGCATTGTCGTACGACTCTTGCAGGGCGAGCGGTGCGAACCGCTCGATTACATCGGTTATCTGTTTTATTTTCATAGCAATATCGTTTCTAACAATGGTTTTCATTTCCGCGACCGCACTCCTGCGGCCCCTCGCCGTTCACCGCCCCGTGTCGCAGAGCACTCCCTGCCGTCTTCGACGCCTTGTCCGCGCCGCAACAAAGCCTCCGTCCCGGCCCTTCGCCGGGCAGCAAACCCGGTTTACCGGATATACGCTCTCTTACAGCAGCTTTCGGCGGGACTGCGCAGACCGGAACGGTCTGCCGCATCCTCCGCTTCGGCCGCAGTCCGCAAGCCGGAGCAAAATCCGTCCGGCGCCGGCCTGCCCAGCTCCCGTCCCGACGCCCCTCGCAATCGACCGCCGCTCCCGCTGCGTTTCCTCCGGACTGCCGAAATACGATCGAGGGCCGCCGTCCGTTCGGATCGCGCACCTCTCGTCCGGCCCTTTTCCCGGC
>NZ_FCNT01000091.1 GCF_900021155.1 Alistipes sp. CHKCI003 | reverse complement strand
GTGCCGGGGCGTGCCGGGGCGTGCCGGGGCATGAAGGGCGTATGCGGCGGTTCCTCGGAGTGTCTCCCCGGCCGGTGCGCTGCCGCCGCTTTCGGCGGCAGCAACGGAAGGGACCGGAACGGGGAGCGCCGGGGCCGAAGTCGCGGAACCGCGGGGCGTCGTTCGGCTTTCCTCTCGCGAGAAAGCGACGTTTGCGGCGAGCAGGAACGACAGTGCGAGTATGGAAAAGCGGAACGGCATTCGTCCAAAGATAGGTATTTTTTTCGCAAAATGTGTACATCATCCGATGCTTCCTCGCGTTCGGATTTCCCGGTCGTGCTGCATGCGAAGAGGATAACTCGAATTTTTTTTCGTCCGTTTTCCGCCCCGGCACAGCCCGAACGGGTTCGGCTCTGCTCCCGGCCTGATGAAACGGTTGCTTTCGGGAACCCTATCAGGCGGTTTTCGAAGGCAGGCGACTTGAGGCAGGGCGTATGTTGCTGCGGGGCGTGTGCGCGAGCGGACCGGCGGTCGGACGATGCCGCTGGCGCGGCGAGGTCGGGGCCCTTCTCCCTCCCTCGGAAATCCGGATGTTCGCCGCAGGCTTGCGGCCCCGTTTTCTGCGTCGGAGTGCGATTGCGGAAGGTTGGGGCGCCTTGGGCTGCAGGGCGTATGTGCGGTGGACGCATCGGAACTCGGCCGGCTCGGTTCGTCGTGTTTTTGTGCCGAGGAACGGGGCGGAGGTTTCATCGTGCGGTCGGAGGGCCCTTCGCCGGGCGGCTGCGGGAGGGTAGGGGAGAGTACATACGGGACCGATGCCGCATCCGGCTGCGATTATCGTTCGGTCTTCTTCGCTCTCGCGGGGGCGCGGCGGTCCGCAAACACGGTTTTCGGTCGCGGGACTGTTCGGTTTGTCGTGCGGTTTGCAGCCGGGGGGCATGCATCGTCGCGGCCGGTCGATGCACACATGAGAAAGGAGGGAGTGCCTTTCGGCGGTCTCCCTCCCTTTGCGTCGAGTGTCCGCAAATATGCCGTCGTCCCGCAGGTAGGCGCTCCTCGACGGCGGAGTGTGCCTGTTGCGTTTGCCGGAACCCGTTCGGCTGCCGGCCGTCCGAACTGAAAACCGCTTCCGGCTGCGGTCTTATTTGCGGCTCTCCTTGGCTTCGATGCACTCGGTGGCGTGCGGCACCTTCATCAGCCGTTCCTTCGGAATCAGCTTGCCGGTGGTTTTGCAGATGCCGTAGGTCTTGTTCTCGATGCGAACGAGCGCCATTTCGAGGTTGCGGATGAATTTCATCTGGTGAGCGGCCAGCCGTCCGCTCTCCTCTTTCGAGAGCGTGGTGGCGCCCTCTTCGAGCACTTTGAACGTGGGCGATGTATCCTCGGTATCGTTGTCGGCCGTATGGGTGATCGTGGCGCGCAGCAGTTCGTAGTCCGCGCGCGCATTTTCCAGCTTTTTCAGAATCAGCTGTTTGAACTCTTCGAGTTCGGCGTCGCTGTAACGTGTTCTCTCGTCTGCCATAATCTCTGTTGTTTGTGATTTATGTAAAATTAAGCACTTTTTCCGTAAGTACCAAATTTTACCCGTTAAATTCGCTCAGAGGCGTGTTACGGCGATGCGCACACGTTCGTCGTCCACTTCCGTGTCGACCACTGCGGCGCCTTCGGGCGTTGCGCTGCCCGCCACCTCGTCGGCGAGGGTCTGCGCAGCGATGTAGCCGGCGTAGCGTGCGAGCGCGTCGCGCGTCAGAGGCGTCAGTTCGATGCCGACGCGGATGCGGTCGGTAACTTCGAATCCCGACTCCTTGCGGATATTCTGGATGCGGTTTATCAACTCGCGTGCCACGCCTTCGGCTCGCAGTTCGTCCGTCAGAGTGATGTCGAGCGCCACGGTGAGCTTTCCCTCCGAGGCGACCAGCCAGCCGGGCATGTCCTCCGAGGTGATCTCGAAGTCGGCGGCCGTCAGGGTGATGCGTTCGGCGCCGAGGTCGAGCTCGGTCTCCGCGGCGGATTCGATCCGGACGATCTGCTCCTGCGTGAACTGGGCCGTCATCGCGGCGATCTGCTTCATGTATTTGCCGTATTTCGGGCCGAGGGTCTTGAAGTTGGGTTTGATCCGCTTGGTGATGAGCCCCGCGGTCTGTTCGATCAGTTCCACCTCCTTGACGTTCACTTCGCCCATCACCAGTCCTTTCACGGCTTCGATGCGCCGTTTGGTTTCGGCGTCGAGCACCGGAACGAGAATCTTCGTGAGCGGCTGGCGTACCTTGATGTTCACCTTGCGGCGCAGGGCCAGCACCATCGACGAGATGCGCTGCGCGAGCGACATCGTCTGCTCCAGCTCGGGGTCGATCCGTGCGGCGTCGGCCGCAGGGAAGAGCGCGAGATGCACCGATTCGTCGGCGTGGCGGCCGCTCACGGCGTTCAGGTCGCGGAAGATGCGGTCCGTGATGAAGGGCGCGAAGGGCGCCGCCAGCATCGAGACGGTCTCCAGACAGGTGTAGAGCGTCTGATAGGCCGCAAGTTTGTCGTCCGTCATGCCGCCGCCCCAGAACCGCTTGCGGTTGAGGCGCACGTACCAGTTCGAGAGGTTCTCGCACACGAATTCCTGAATGGCCCGTGCGGCCGGCGTGGGATCGTAGTTTTCGAGCGCCTCCGTTACGGTCTTCACCAGCGTATTGAGCAGCGAGACGATCCAGCGGTCGATCTCGGGGCGTTTCGCTACGGGGATTTCGGGCTCGCGGCCCGTGAAGCCGTCCACATTGGCGTAGAGGGCGAAGAAGGAGTAGGTGTTGTAGAGCGTGCCGAAGAACTTGCGGCGCACCTCGTCCACGCCGTCGCGGTCGAACTTGAGGTTGTCCCACGGCTGCGAGTTGGAGATCATGTACCAGCGGGTTGCGTCGGCCCCGTAGGTGGCGAGCACGTCGAACGGATCGACGGCGTTGCCCAGCCGTTTCGACATTTTGTTGCCGTTTTTGTCGAGCACCAGCCCGTTCGAGATGATGTTGCGGAAGGCCGCCGAATCGAAGAGCATCGAGGCGAGGGCGTGCAGCGTGAAGAACCAGCCGCGCGTCTGGTCCACCCCTTCGGCGATGAAGTCGGCGGGGAAGACCGTGCGGAAGTCCTCCTTGTGTTCGAACGGGTAGTGCAGCTGCGCATAGGGCATGGCGCCCGAGTCGAACCACACGTCGATGAGATCCGGCTCGCGCCGCATCGGCTCGCCCTTGGACGAGACGAGCACGATCGAATCCACATAAGGGCGGTGCAGGTCGATGCGCTCCGCGGAGTAGTTCTCCCGCGAGTAGTCGCCCACCTTGAAATCCTTGTAGGGGTTCTCCGGCATCAGTCCCGCGGCCACCGACTTCTCGATCTCCGCGACGAGCTCCTCGACCGAACCGATGCACTTGAGCTCGGAGTAGTCCTCCGTAGCCCAGACGGGCAGCGGCGTGCCCCAGAAGCGCGAGCGCGAGAGGTTCCAGTCGACGAGCCCTTCGAGCCACTTGCCGAAGCGGCCCGTGCCGGTCGATTCGGGCCGCCAGCGGATCGTGCGGTTCAGTTCGATCATGCGGTCGCGCAGGGCCGTGGTGCGGATGAACCACGAATCGAGCGGGTAGTAGAGCACGGGTTTGTCCGTCCGCCAGCAGTGGGGGTAGGAGTGGGTGTGCTTCTCGATCTTGAAGGCGCGGCCTTCGCCCTTGAGCATCACCGAGAGATCGACGTCGAGCGTCGGCGCATCGGCCGGCAGCGAGTCGTCGTAGGCGTTCTTCACGTAGCGGCCGGCATACTCGCCGTATTTGCGCACGTCGACGTGCGTGCGGACGAATTCGGCATCGAGCTCTTCGAGGGGGAAGAAACGTCCTTTGCGATCCACCATCGGCTGATTCTTGCCCGCCTTGTCGACCAGAAACAGGGGGGCGATGCCGGCTGCGCGGGCCACGCGGGCGTCGTCCGCGCCGAACGTGGGCGCGATGTGCACGATGCCCGTACCGTCCGACGTGGTTACGTAGTCGCCCAGAATGACGCGGAACGCATCCCCGTCGGGACGCACCCACGGCATGAGCTGCCGGTAGCGCACGCCTTCCAGCTCGGGGCCTCGGAGCGAGCCTTCCATGATCTCGTAGGTGCCCTCGGCCTTCTTGGGGAAGTAGGAGCCCACGAGATCGCGGGCGAGAATCACCGTTTGCGGGGTGTCCGTATAGGGATTGCGGCACTTGATGCGCACGTATTCGATTTCGGGACCTACGGCGAGCGCCGTGTTCGACGGCAGGGTCCACGGCGTCGTGGTCCATGCGAGGAGACAGAGCGCGCCCTCCGTGCCTTCGAAGAGCCGCTGGCTCCGTGCGTCGCGCACCACCTCGAACTGCGCCGTGCAGGTCGTGTCCTTCACGTCGCGGTAGCAGCCCGGCTGGTTCAGTTCGTGGGTCGAGAGACCCGTGCCCGCTGCGGGCGAATAGGGCTGGATGGTGTAGCCTTTGTAGAGCAGCCCCTTGTCGAAAAGCTGTTTCAGCAGCCACCACAGCGTCTCGATGTATTTGTTGTCGTAGGTGATGTAGGGATCGTCCATGTTGACCCAGTAGCCCATCTTGCGCGTGAGGTCCTCCCAGACGCCCGTGAACTCCATGACGGCTTCGCGGCACGTGCGGTTGTACTCCTCGATGGAGATCTTGCGGCCGATGTCCTCCTTCGTGATGCCGAGTTTTTTCTCGACGCCCAGTTCCACGGGCAGGCCGTGCGTGTCCCAACCCGCTTTGCGGTGGACCAGATAGCCTCGCTGGGTCTTGTAGCGGCAGAATACGTCCTTGATCGTGCGGGCCATCACATGATGGATGCCCGGCAGTCCGTTGGCCGAGGGAGGCCCTTCGTAGAAGACGAACGCCGGATGTCCTTCGCGGGTGGAAATGCTCTTGTGGAACGTGTCGTTCTCGTCCCACTCTTTCAGCACGTCGGCGGCTGTCGCCGCCAGATCGAGACCCTTGTACTCTTTGAATTTCATATCGTGTGATTGCTGATTTCGTAACAACTCGCAAAGATAGTAAAATCTCCGGAAAATCCGGTGCTTTCGCAAACCCGATTGTCTCTTCGGCCCGCTCTCTTCCGGCAGTCCGATGCCCGTGCCGGACGGGCGGCTTCCGGCTCTTCGTCGTCCTTGACGCACAGAGCTGTCTGCCGGACATCGTTCGGTACGGCCGGGTGTCGTTTCATCGCGGACGAACCGTTTCATTGAGCCGAGCGCAGAGCCGAACTCGTTCGGACCATGCCGGGGCGGAAAATGGAAGAAATACATTCAACCGTTTCATTGAGCCGAGTGCAGAGCCGAACTCGTTCGGACCATGCCGGGGCGGAAAATGGAAGAAATACATTCAACCGTTTCATTGAGCCGAGTGCAGGGCCGAACTCGTTCGGGCCATGCCGGGGCGGGAAACGACCGCACGAAGATCGACTTTTTCCGCCGCTGCCGAACGGAGAGGGAGACCGTCTGCGGGCATTCGCCGGACACGTCGATCGACGAAAAGACTTCGGGTGCGGCCGTCCGGCGACAGGTGCGTCTCTGCGGTCCGTGCGCGGCATGGCACTTCGGACATCGGACCGTGCGCACCGCCCGCCGCTCCGAGGCGGGGAAATCCGTCTGTTCGAAGCGGTTCTCTCAAGGCCTTGTCGGCCGCGGAGGGCGGGCGGAGGTTCGGGGTCAGAGGGTCCGCACGATCCGTGCAGGGTTGCCCACGGCGAGCGAACGGGCCGGCAGATCCTTCGTTACGACCGCGCCGGCACCGACGATGCAGCCGTCGCCGATCGTAACGCCCGGGCAGACGATCGCTCCGCCTCCGAGCCAGCAGTCGTCGCCGATCGTGATCGGACGGCCGCATTCGCGCTGCGTGGCCCGTTCCGCCGCGTCGAACGGATGGTGGGCGGTGAGCAGCTGCACGTTAGGCCCGATGAGCGTGCGGCGGCCGATGCGGATCGGTGCGAGGTCGATGCATACGCAGCCGAAGTTGATGAAGGTCCCTGCGCCGGCCGAGACGTTGTAGCCGTAGTCGCACTGGAACGGAGCGCGGATGAACCCCTCCATGGCGGGACACAGTTCGCGCATGACGCGGCGGTACTCCTCGTCGTGGTCGCAGAGCACGACGTTCAGCCGGTGCCGGAGCCGTGTGGCGCGGGTGCGGTCGGCCGTGAGTTCGGCGTCTTGCGGGTCGAACCACTCGCCGGCGATCATTTTCTCTTTTTCGGTCATTTTTTTCGTTCGGTTTCAGTCGAAAGACTGCATTTCGATCAGTTTGGCGTAGATACCGTTGCGGGCCATCAGTTCGGCGTGGGTACCCTGCTCGGCGATACGGCCGTGGTCCACGACGATGATCCGGTCGGCGTTGTGGATCGTCGAGAGGCGGTGGGCGATCACCACCGACGTGCGGCCTTCGAGCAGGGCGTTCAGAGCGTCCTGCACCAGCTTTTCGCTTTCGGTGTCGAGGGCCGAGGTGGCTTCGTCGAGGATCAGGATTTCGGGGTTCTTCAGCACGGCGCGGGCGATCGAGAGACGCTGTCGCTGGCCGCCCGAGAGCTTCGATCCGCAGTCGCCGATGTTGGTGCGGTAGCCTTCGGGGGTCTCCATGATGAAGTCGTGGGCGTTGGCCACCTTGGCCGCCGCGACGATCTCGTCGTGCGTGGCCGAGGGTTTGCCCATGGCGATGTTGCTTTCGATGGTGTCGTTGAAGAGCACGGTATTCTGCGCCACGACGCTCATGTGGGCGCGCAGGCTCTCCTGCGTGTAGTCGCGGATCGGGATCCCGTCGATCAGGATGTCGCCCGAGGTTGCGTCGTAGAAGCGGGGAATGAGCTCGCTGAGGGTCGACTTGCCGCCGCCCGAGGGGCCGACCAGCGCCACGGTCTCGCCGCGGCGGATGCGGAACGAGATGCCGTCGATCACCTCGCGGCTGCCGTCGTAGGTGAAATGTACGTTGCGGAACTCGATTCCCTCGCGGAGGCTGTCGAGCGTGCGGGCGTCGGGGCGGTCTTGGATTTCGGGCTGCGAATCGAGCACCTCGAAGATGCGTTCGCCGGCGGCGATGCCCTGATTGATCGTGGCGAACTGGTCGATGAACGACCGCACGGGGCGCGTGATCTGCGAGAACATGGCCAGAAAGGCCACGAAACCGCCGGCGTCGAGCGAGCCCCGGATGACGAGCATGCCGCCGAAGACGAGGATCACGCCCGCGGCCGAGATGCCGAGAAATTCGCTCATGGGCGAGGCGAGCTGCTGGCGGCGGACCATCGAGAGCTGCAGACGCGAGAATTCGGCGTTGATGGCGTGGAATTTCCGTTTGACGTATTCGGTGGCGTTGTAGCTCTTGATGACCTTGATGCCCGAGAGCGCTTCGTCGAGTGTGCTGACCATGTCGCCCATGCGCTCCTGACTGGTGCGGGCCGGATGGCGGAGCCGCTTGACGATCGAGCCGATCAGGAGGGCCACCAGCGGCAGAAAGACGATCGAGAAGATCGACAGCTCCCACGAGATCATGAACATCGCCGCCAGATAGCCGATGATGAGCAGCGGCTCGCGGAAGGCTACCTGCAACGTGTTGGTGATGCAGAACTGCACGACCATCACGTCCTGCGTGATGCGCGATACGATGTCGCCTTTGCGCTGTTCGTTGAGGTAGCCCACGTTCATGCCGATCACCTTGTCGAACATCTGGTTGCGCATCCGCTGGAGCGACCGCGTGCGGAGGTTCTCCACGGTCCACGAGCTGAGGTAGCGGAACGTGTTGCTCAGCAGGCTGGTGGTCATCACCGTGGCGGCCAGCAGGACGAGGGTTTTGAAGATGCTGAATTCGGTGCCGAAGAGGTGGGTGTAGAGGTAGCCGATGAGTTGCGAGAAGGTCTCCTGATTGACGGCATAGGTCGACGGCAGTTCGTAGACGGGTTCGAAGCGGTAGGCGGGGTCGAACAGGGTGCTCAGGATCGGAATGATGAGCACGAAGTTGATCGTGTTGAAGAGCGCGTAGAAAACGGCGTAGAAAAAGTAGGGTACGGCGTATTTCGAAATCGGGCTGGCGAAGCCGAGCAGTCGTATGTAGGTCTTGAACATAGGGTGTTCGCGGGGTTGTTTGGGGTTAATATCTCGGCAAAGATAGGAAAACCCGCGGAAAATGACGCATCGGAAGGGAAAATAACGCGATTGTCTGCACGGGCCGCTGCCTCGCACGGGTGCGGGCAAAAGGTGCGAGAAGCAGGAATTTGCGGTTTTTTCCCGAAATAGAAAGTGCTGGAATATCGGGTTTTCGTACTTTTCGCCTTGCGAAAGGTGCGGAAAACCTTTCGCAAGGCGAAAAAAGACGCGAGACCGGAGGCTTGAAAGATCCGCGAGGCGGATAGCAGGCATTGCGGAAGACGGGGCTTTCGGGTTTTTGCGCCGGCTTCCGGTTTTTACGCCCCGTCGTCCGAAGCGTCGTAGCCCGTGTCCTCGATGTGGTGCGCGCAGTCGCCTGCGGCGGCCACGGCGAGTTGGTCGCAGCGGTTGTTTTCCACCGTTTCGGCGTGGCCCTTTACCCAGACGAATCGGACGCGGTGGCGCCGGTAGACGCGCAGGAAACGCCGCCAGAGATCGGGATTTTTCTTGCCGGCGAATCCCTTTTTCTCCCAGCCGAAGACCCAGCCTTTCGTTACGGCGTCCACGACGTAGCGCGAATCGGAATAGATCGTAACGTCCGATCCGTCGAATTTGAGCAGTTCGAGCGCGGCGCATACGGCCGTGAGCTCCATGCGGTTGTTGGTCGTGAGGCGGTAGCCCTGCGACAGCTCCTTGCGGAAGCGGCCCGAGATCAGCACGCAGCCGTAGCCGCCCGGCCCCGGGTTGCCGAGGGCCGATCCGTCCGTATAGATGGTGATGGTCGGCAAATCGTATACTTGGTTTGTAATGTTTTGTTGCGTCGGGTCGGATTGCGTCTGACGCGCCCACTTCCCCCC
>NZ_FCNT01000055.1 GCF_900021155.1 Alistipes sp. CHKCI003 | reverse complement strand
GCTGCACCTTCTCCCGGAAGGTCATGAATTTCTTCGCTTGCATAGTTTCGGTGTTTTCGAGCGCCTACTCTTTCGTCGGGTTTTCGGCATTTCCCCCGGTTACCTTATAACATGCTGCTCGCATTCAGGCCCGAAGATACGGTTTTTACGTTCTTCGAGGCATTGTGGTTGAATCTCCACGTAAGACCGAAGCGCCACGATCTTCGCGACGGCGCGAGCTCCCGTTCAGTGGCGTAATAGGAGCCGTCGGACATCTCGGTCGTGAAACACGCGGTCGTGTAGAGAATGCCCGCATAGGTGAATCGGAGTAGCAACCGGTTCTTAAAGAACGATTTTTGAACCGAGGCCACGAGTGCCTGCTCCCCGTTGAGCCACTTTTCGAGTGAAAACTGCTGGCGGGAGCCGATTCCGTAATATATATCTATCTGCAACGTGCGGATCGGCTCGACAAGCAGCGTGCAATTGAAATCCGCATAATTGAATGCCGCAGAGTACTCCTTGTTGTCTTTCGTATAATATTTCTTGTTGTGTTTTCCGACAAGCCCTACGCCCAGTCGCAGCCACCTCGTAATATTCGCATTGTAATCGAGCTGCAGGCTATGGTAATAGCCTTCCGAACCATTCATGGGCATCGTAAAGACCACGGTCGGATCGTCCGGATTGTAAAAAGTGAAATCGGACAGGATTCCCGTTATTTTCGAAAACGAATAGCCGGCATACAACTTTCCGCGCAACGTATAGCTCAGGTCGATACGCCATGATCTGTAAGGCTTCAGCGCCGGATTGCCGATCGTATAGCTGTACTGCGAGGTCCGCGTGCGTTTGGGCAGAATGGATTTCCCCGAAGGCAAAGGCCCGCTGTAGCTCATAAAGCACAAATCCATAAAAGTTCCTCGGTTTTCATTGAAGGCGTACGAAAGAA